>NZ_JABVCB010000005.1:491368-492013 GCF_020320405.1 Thalassolituus sp. ST750PaO-4 | reverse complement strand
CCAGCAGTTTCCGCGGCGACTCATACTCTGCTGCATCCTGTAACGCCACAGCTGTTGCCGATACTTCAGGCTTGTATATTGAGCGCCCTGATCGGAATGAAACGTCACACCGGATGGTTTCCCTCGTCGACGATACGCATCATCCAAAGCCTTAATGACCAGCTCTGTCTGCGCTTTATCAGAGATCGCCCAGCCCACCACTTTACGGGCGTACAGATCGAGTACAACGGCCAGATAAATCCAGCGTCCACCGGCTCGTATAAAGGTGATATCGCCACACCAGACCCGATTGGGTGCCGTCACGGTAAACCTACGGTTCAGACGATTAGGAATCGACAGATGCTCTGCCGTTGCTGGTTTATATTTATGTGCTCCGGGTTGTTTGCTGACTAAGCGCTGCTCTTTCATTAAGCGGGCGACCATATAGCGACTCACCTGGCTGCCATTTTCGTTCAGCTTGTCGCGAATTCCCCGGCTTCCAAGTGAGCCACGGCTGATTTTAAAGACCTCAGCCACGTGAGCTTTAAGGTGTACACGCTGGCTATTGATACGGCTTACTCTGTTGCGATAGGCGTAATAACAAGAGCGGTGAATATCAAATAGTAAGCACAGCTTCTTAACCGGATACCGCTCTCTAAACCGATC
>NZ_JABVCB010000005.1:143328-491277 GCF_020320405.1 Thalassolituus sp. ST750PaO-4 | reverse complement strand
GCGTTCTTCCTGTAACTGATCAATCCAGCGCCGCAGAGTGGTATCGCCAATATCCAGCGCCTGACAAACCTCGGAAACAGCACGCTGCTGATCGAGCACCATGCTGGCGGCTTCTTGCTTGAACTCTGCAGTAAAAATACGACGTTGTTTTTTCATTGGACACCTCTTGGGTTGTGATTTTATCACCTAAGCGGGTGTCCGGATTGATTAGACCACTACAAAGTTCCCCTGGAAGGCAACAGGCCTTGATGTTGAAACAATGTTTTTGCTACTTATGGTGTTGATTAAAACTGTGGGACAGAAGTGGCTCTCCGGCTCGTTTTTTTATGTCCCGTATTTCTCTGCGCCAAACTTACTGGCGCATAAAATCTTCCAGTCCGCGACCGGTGGCCTTGTGGATATTGCGGAACAGATACCAGATCGCCAGGGCCAGAATAATCATGCTCGGCAGCACAATCACCGGATAACTCATCGCCGTCATTGCACCCAGCTGTTCGTTATATTCTTCGGTACCTGGCATGGCGGTTACCATATAGCGCGCCAGACCATAGTTCAGCGCTGATGACAGAAAAAATGAGGCGGCGATAATTTTATTGGCCATCGTCAGGTGACGCTGAAAGTTCTCTTCCTCACCGTGTTCGGCAATTGCCTGCTGCAGTTTTTCTGTGTCGATCACTTCGTCATTCAGAATAATCATGCGCAATAACGAGTAACGGGTATTCAGGGTCAGCAATACCGCAATGCCAATCAGACCCGGAATTAATGCTTCTTTTACCGCAAGGTATTCCGGCGGCAACTGCAGCAAACTGATACCACCGGTCAGTAATACACTGACGATACCCAGTATCGAAAAGGCGTTCACTTTGCCGGCGGTTTTCAGATCCCACAGACCAAAGGCCAGCGGGAAGGCCAGCGCCACGATAACTCCCAGTGTCGGGCCAAGCATATCGTCACCACTGGCTTTGGTGAGAATCAGTGTTGGGATAACGATATTGAACAGCAGATTACTGAAAAAATTATGATTCTTCTTGCTGCTTGAGGTGGTGGTCATTAAAGGTTTCCATAAAAAATCAGGCGGATCAGAAATGCCGTCAGCGCGCATTAACGGCGCTGACGGCGCTCACCACGCAGTACTGTAATCACCGTTGCGGTTTCCGGACGAACATCACGCCACAGAGCAAAAGCTTCGGCCGCCTGTTCAACCAGCATGCCTAAACCATCAATCACTTTGCCCACGCCATTATCCAGCGCCCACTGGTTAAACACTGTGGTTTGCGTGCTGTACATCATGTCATAGCAAACGGTGCCTGCCGTTAATACGGCAGGAGACAGTGGCGGTAAATCGCCGCTGAGGCTGGCCGATGTACCGTTAATGATGACATCGAAGCTGCCGTCCAGTGCATCGAATGCGGCGGCTTTAATATTGCCTAAGTCGGCAAAATCCGCGGCCAGTATTTCGGCTTTACTCAGCGTGCGGTTGGCAATAATCAGCTCTGCCGGTTGCTGCTCCAGAATGGGCTGCAGCACACCACGCACCGCACCGCCAGCACCCAGCAACAAAATACGTTTGCCGGTTATTGTCACGCCATGATTCACCGTCAGATCACGCACCAGACCCACACCATCGGTGTTGTCGGCAAGAATGCGGCCATCAGACATTTTCTTCAGCGTATTTACCGCCTGTGCACGCTGTGCACGCGGAGTAAATTCATCGGCGTAACGCCAGGCGTTTTCTTTAAAGGGCACGGTCACATTCACACCACAGCCGCCGTGTTTAAAGAATTTATCCAGTGCCAGCTCAAAGCTGTCGAGCGGTACCAGTTGCGCGGTATACAGCAGATCCTGACGGGTCTGCGCGGCAAATGCAGAATGAATCTGCGGCGATTTGCTGTGGCCAATGGGATTGCCCACAACAGCATAAAGATCGGTCATAACTACAGCCTCACACCCATTCTTTATGGGGCAGGAAATCGGTATAAAGTTTTGCTTCGGCCGAGCCGGGTTCCGGCTGCCAGTCGTAATCCCAGTGCACCACCGGCGGCAGCGACATCAGAATCGACTCGGTACGGCCACCGGTCTGCAGACCAAAGATCGTGCCACGGTCAAACACCAGATTAAATTCCACATAGCGGCCACGGCGGTAACACTGGAATTTACGCTCGCGCTCGCCATAAGGCGTGTCTTTGCGCTTCGCCACGATGGGAACATAAGCATCGATATAACCGTTGCCCACCGCCTGCATAAAGGCGAAGGATTTTTCAAAATTCAGTTCGCCGTCCCACTCGTTCATATCGTCGAAAAACAGGCCGCCGACACCACGGCTTTCGTCACGGTGTTTAAGGTAGAAATAGTCGTCGCACCATTTTTTGTATTTGGCAAAAACACCCTCACCAAAAGGTGCGCACAGATCTTTGCCGGTCTGATGCCAGTGCACCACGTCTTCTTCATAGGGATAAAACGGCGTTAAATCGAAACCGCCACCAAACCACCACACCGGCTCTTCGCCTTCTTTTTCGGCGACAAATAAACGTACGTTGGCATGGGAAGTCGGCACATAAGGATTGTGCGGATGAATCACCAGCGACACACCCAGCGCCTGAAAGCTGCGTCCGGCCAGTTCCGGACGATTAGCCGTTGCCGACGCCGGTAAGCGAGCGCCACGCACATGGGAAAAATTCACGCCGCCTTTTTCAATCACGCCACCATCGGCGATCACGCGGGTACGGCCACCACCGGTTAATGCCAGATCACCTTCAGCCGCCGGGCGCTCCCAGGAGTCTTCCTGAAATTGCGCCTTACCGTCCTGTGCTTCCAGTGCACTGCAAATGCGGTCCTGCAGATCCAGCAGAAACGCTTTAACCGCTGCCACATCGCAGCCCGAATGAGCCTGGCTCATAAATATTCTCCTCTGAGGCCTTCACGGCCTGTTAACGCAAACGCTGACCTGTCAGCGTGCGGATTTCCGACGGCTGAGCACGGCCACCCAGTGCTCCCGGCAAAACATAATCCAAACGGTCGGTAAAATATTGCCGCACCCGCAATGCTGAACGCGCCGGTTCGCGCCCCGCCGGATTGGCCGAGGTCGAGACCAGCGGGCCAACTTCATCACAGAGTGCACGCACCAGCGGATGATCGGTAACACGTACCGCCAGCGATTCATGGCGACCACGTAATAATGGTGATACCTCACGGCGGCAGGGTAACACCCAGGTCACCGGGCCCGGCCAGGTGGCATTAACGGTTGCCAGATCGCTGTCACTCAGCGGCAACAACAACTCATCCAGCTGTTGCAATGAGGATGCCACCAACACTAATCCTTTGTGCGCCGGACGACTCTTAAGTTCAAGAATACGGCTGATGGCCGCCTCGTTGCGCGGATCGCAACCCAGGCCCCAAACCGCCTCGGTCGGATAGGCCAGCACACCGCCGGAGCGGATGCTGTGAGCAGCCAGTTCAAGATGCCATTTATTCACGGACGAAAACCCGCAGATGAAGGGAAAGGCGGCACCCTACAACAAGGTGCCGGGAGCGGCAAGTAGAGGCCCGGCTGACGCTGTTTCGTCATCATTGCTGTATTAGGACAATTCAGGCCTAAGACTTAAGAATGATTATCGTAAGACAAGATTGAACCTGTCATTTCAGGTCAGTAGCCTCGCCGACTTTTCAGGGACGATGCATGCCTGTTTTCAGGCCTGCTTCAACAACTCAGGGGCAACCGATGAACGTCTGGTTCAGAGTTTTCTATATTGTGCTGGCACTGCTGCCAGCCATGCTTCACGCACACACTTCCGCAACGTCTGACGATATAACCCGCGGACTGGCCTGGCTCAGCAGCCAGCAGCAGGCGGACGGATCCTTCCGCAGCAATGCCATGGCAGCCACCGACTGGCAGGCCAGTACCGAGGCTCTGCAGGCATTTGCCAGTGCCGGGCAGCTGGATCATCTCAATACCCAGACGCTCGCAACCTATCTGGCTGGTCTCAATGCACATGAGACCGAGCTGCTGAGCCGACGCATCAGCGCCAACCTGCGCCTCGGCCAGCCATTCGCCGACGACCTGGCCACACTGGCACTGCGGCAGAACAGTGATGGCGGCTTTGGTGACGAAAACGGCTTCGACAGCTCAGTCTACGACACCCTGTTTGCTCTGCAGGTACTGGCCAATGCCGGTAACCGGGCCTCACCGGCAACCTCGGCAGCCATCGGTTTCCTGCTCTCCCAGCAGCGCAGTGACGGCAGCTTTGCCCTCGATAGCGACACCGCCTCCTCCGCTTATATCACCGCCCTGACTCTGCGCGCTGTTACCCCTTATCTCTATGTGTACAACGTCGGTGAATCTCTGAATAAAGGTCAGGAATATCTGTACAGCCTGAGCGCCGCCAACGGCAGCTGGCAGAGTGACTGGCAGGCGGCGCTGTTCCTGCTCGTGGTTGTCCCTTTGACCACCGATGTTACCCGCTACGCCAACACCCTTAGCTGGCTGAAACTGCAGCAGCAGGGCAATGGCTCCTGGCAGGATGATGCCTTTACCACCGCATTGGCTGTACAGGCGCTGTATCTGAGTGCCAATATCAGCCTGCCAACCGCACCGGATAAGGCCACGGTTCGCGGTCGTACGGTCGATGCCGGCAGCGCACAGCCGCTGGCTAATGTACGTATTACCACCTCGCCGCTCAGTGCTACCGATCTGTTATCCGATGCGCAAGGCAGCTTTGTACTTAACGGTCTGGAAGAAGGCAGCTACCGCCTGACCTACGAAGCCGATGGTTATCTGACCGCCTCACAGACGCTGAACGTTAAAGCCGGGCAGCTGATTGATCTGGGCGATATCCGCCTGAATCTGGCGCCGACCACCAGTCTGGTGCGTGGTGTGGTCAGCGATGCCAATACCGGCCTGCCGGTCGCTCAGGCTCTGGTGCAGGTCACTCTGGCTGGTACCACAACCGATACCCTGACCGCGGTCGATGGTTCCTATCAGCTCAGCTCAGGTGCTGGCAGTGCCAGCCTGATGATCAGCGCCAGCGGTTACCATGGCGTCAGCGCCAGTGCCAATCTGGTGGCCGGCAGCGCAGCAGAGTTTTCTGTGCAGCTGCAGCCGGATTCAGAACCCACCGTGCCGCTGCAACTGTCTGGCCGGGTGCTGGATGCCACGACCGGACAACCGCTGGCCGATGTGCAGGCCGAGCAGCTGAGTAATGCCTCAGCGGTGCTGTCCGGCAGCGATGGCCGCTTTACCATCCCGTCACCGCTGGCAGGCGAGCAGCAGATTATGCTGTCGCGCCCGGGTTATGACAGCGTGCTGCTCAGTGTCGTCGTACCGGCCACCGGCCGCGCTGCACTGGGAGATATTCTGCTGACCGCCAGCGAGCCGGTGAGCACAACCCGTATTACCGGCCGTATTACCGATGCCGACAGCGGAGCCGCGATTGAGGGTGCTCAGGTCAGCGTATTTGGCAGCAGCACGACCTCCGACAGTAACGGCTTCTATCAGCTCGATGGCATTACCAGCCTGGAGTTTGTGATCGGAGCCAACGCCACCGGTTACGTCTTTGGTTCCGCACCGGTCAGCCTCAGCCAGCCACGCGCCCTGACCATGGATATCGCCCTGATGCCAGCCAACGCCGGTGGCATTCAGGTCAGCCAGGTCACCACCAGCCAGCCAGCCTACGGCGCCTATCAGCGGGTTGCACTGAGCACCACGCTGACCAACCTCACGGTACGTGAGCGCCGCCTGCTGCTGTATGTGCTGATCACCGACAACAACAACCAGATTCTTGACCGTTTCCCGGGGGCCGATCTGCCGACGTTACCGGATACCGATAACGCCGAAGCCTGGGGACACTACAAACAGCATCAGAGTGACGCTACTGAAGTGCTGGCACCGAATGAAAGCCGCCATGTTGAGCTGGCCATGGGCTGGAACAGCGGCCGTCAGGTTCCCGGGCAATACCGGGTGACCATTCAGGCCCTGGACGCCGACACCAGCCAGGTACTGGCTGAAGCGGCAGCACCTCTGCTGATCGAGCCGACACAGGCGCTGCCATCTCTGACCGCAGAAATTACTCCGGCCTTTGCCCTGCTCGACAGCAACGCCGATCTGACGCTGGGGGCATTACTGCGTAATGCTTCCAACGTGCCGGTCGACGCCAGTCTCAGCTGGACTCTGGCCGACCCGGACAACCAGATCCTGAGCAGTGGTCGTCAGGATCTGCAAATCACGCCGGAGCAGACCAATCTGCAGCTGACGCTGGAAAACCTGCAGCAACAGATCAGCCGCAGTGGTAATTACCCGCTGACCCTGACCCTCGACACGGCTGCCACTCAGGGAACCCCTGAGGCCGCACAGCTGTTCGTGCCGCCAACGGTACGCCTGCAGGTGGAGCAGGACCTCACCCCGCAACAACTGATTCCGGGCGCCGAGCGCCGCTCACAGGTACGCATTCTGATCAAAGGAGTTGATGGCGAATGATTTTTCCGGCCCATTTTAAAATCTGGTGCCTGGCTCTGCTGAGCCTGTGCGCCGTGCTGCTGAGTCCTGCCAGTCAGGCTTCCCATGCCCGCTATGGTCATATCAGCTGGGAGCCTCGTCCCGAGATCAGTGAAACGACCGTCGACTTCCGTATTGTGGTGGCCTTCCGCCGCAGCAATTTCGGCAACCTGCAGCTGGGCAGTGTCTTCCGTCCGGCAGGTATCAGCTTCGGCGATGGTAAATCCGCTAACTATGAGTTTGAGGTCATCGCCCTTAACACTAAGGAAGACTGGGTTATCGGTCAGGCCCGTCAGGCCGGGCTGGAGTCCGGCACCGTGCGCCACGAATATCCGTCACAGGTGCGCAGTAATGGTGAGCCCTGGGTGGCATCATTATCGGTCTGTTGCCGCATCGGCTCGCTGCGTAACTCTGCCAACAGTAATTACCGGGTGCATACCAATGTTGATCTGAGCAGCGGCAACCGCTCTCCGGTCAGCAGCCTGCCACCGATTGTCAGCTGCGCCCGTGGTGACTGCAGTTTCTCTGTCCCTGCCGTTGATAAAGACAATGACCATCTGCGCTGGAGCCTGACGCCACTTGGCCAGTCAGGTATCTCACGCAATCCCACCGGCTTAACGCTGGATACCAGCACCGGTTATGTCGACTGGAGTGCCGGCAGCCAGAACGAACCTCTCGGACTCTATGCCCTGTCGGTCACCATCGAAGATCTGGATGAGTTTGATCAGCCGCGCAGCGCCGTGGTGGTCGATTTTATTATCAACCTGCGCGACTTCGTCGATAACCAGCCACCGGTATTTGATCAGCCACCATCACCGGCAACCGGCGATATTATCAATGCCATAGTTGGCCAGACGCTGACCCTGGATATTCAGGCGAGCGACAGCGACCTCAACGACGAAGTGTTCGTCAACAACCTCGGCCTGCCTGCCGGTGCCACCGTCAGCAGCCTGACTCAGGGCAACCCGAGCGCGGTGCGTTTCAGCTGGACGCCGTCCATGGCCGACCTCGGTGACAAACTGCTGACCTTTACCGCCACCGACCAGAAGGCTGCCAGTGCGCTTCCGCTGTCGCTGGTGATCCGGGTTATTCAGCCAATGATCAGTGATGTGCGGGTTATCGACCGCATTGCCGCCACCGATATTGATATCGAACAGAGCACCTTCAGTGAAACCCCAGCCGACGTTCGCCTCGGTACTCCGGTGTCGGAAGTGGAGTGGCGCTACCCGACCTTTGATGTCGGTCAGATTGCCGATATCCGTTTCGACCTGAAGCTGCACAACCTGCAACCCGGCGAAACACGTCTGGTTATCCATGAACTGGAAATGACCTACCGCGATGTGAACGGCAACCTGATCCGTGATGGCCTTGGCTCACGCGCGGTGCAGGTTTCTGAAACCGTTCTGGCGCTGTCGACCAGTACCGACCGTATTCAGTACCGGCCGCAAGAACAGGTCATTATCAGCAGTCAGGTCCGCAATCAGGACGAAGGCGATACCAGCAGCGGTTTCCGCCTGCAGATCGTCGATGAACAGGGCGTACTGGTCAGCCAGCTGAACGAACAGACCCTGAGTTTCACCAGCCTGGAAGATAAAACCATCAATGGTTATGACTTCAGCATCGGCAATCTGATTGCCGGTAACTACCGCGTGCGGGCCGAACTGCTGCGCGCCGATGGCCGCGTAACCGCAGTGGCCGAAGCCCCCTTCAGCGTTGTGACTAACAGTGGCGGCGCGCTGAGTCTGGCCACCAGCCTGTATACCGACAAACCGGTTTACGGCCGCTGGGACAGCGTTAACCTCAGCGCCCGTCTGCAGAATACTTCCAGCAATGCGCCGCTGACGACCACCCGCAACGAACTGCTGGTGTATGCGCCGGATGGCACAGAAGTTTTCCGCCAGAGCCGTGATCTGGGCAGCCTCGCACCGTCGTCAATGGAAGACTTCAGCTTCCTGCTGGCCCTGAACGACGCCAGTCAGGGACAGTATCAGGCTGTGTGGAAAATACTGGATGCTGCCAGCGGTCAGGAACTCAGCCGTTCGCAGGCCGGATTCCGCGTGCAGTCTCTGGCACTGCAGGAATTGCTGGGCAGCGTTCAGGCCGCAGACAGCCGTATCTATCATACCGGCAGCACCCGCTGTGATTTCACGGTACGCAACCGGGCGCCGGAAGCGGCTTTGGGGACTCAGCTGGCTTACAGCCTGATTCAGGCGGACAGCGAAACCCTGCTGCAGCGCACCGAAATCAGCGCCGATATCGGCCGCAATGATGAATTTACCTGGCACACCGACTTCAGCGCCGCAGGACAGGCTTACGGTGGTTATGCCTGTGTACTGGAAGCCAACATCAACGGCACCTGGCAGGTTCTGGCCAGTGACAGCTTTGAAGTGCAGGCGCCTGAAGTATCCACGGCCATCAGCAGTGAAGGCCCTGGCCGCGTGCTGGTGCTGACCGATGCTCCGCGTCAGTGTTCTGCTCTTGAGGACATCCGCGTTGGCTTCGACTTCGGCGCCGAACTGAACACCTCTCAGCAGATTGAAATCCGCCTCTACGGCCCGGATGGCAAGCTGTTGGATACCGAGATCGTCAGCGCGCTGGATACCGAAATCAACCATCGCCACGGCAAGGCCAACACCGATCTCAGTGTGAAAGCTCAGGCCAGCGGTCAGTTCGAAGTGCTGGTGCAGTCATCATCCGGACTGGGCAAAGAGTACCGGGTTGAAGTGTCGGTTAAACGTAACTGGCTGAGTAAGGTTGAGAAGTCCTGGACCTTCGACTGCAGCTGCGACCGCCCATTAACACTTAATGAACTGTACGAAGACGTCAGCCTGCTGGCCTGGCATCCGTGGCACAGCGATGACGATCTGCGTAATGCCGACCCGTTCGGCCCGCTCAACGGCCCGGATGTGAATGAGCAGAACGACTTTATCGAACAACTGCTGCAGGACGCTGGCTGGGAATACACGCTGGTACACAGCGCCGATGACTTTGCCCGCGAGCACCGTCTCGGTGGTTACAGCAGCTACCTGTTGCTGGCCGAACGTCCGCAGCTGCACTGGCAGGTACAGAAAGAGCTGCGCGAAGCGGTCTTCGCCGGTAAAGGCCTGATCGTCGCCGGTGGTTTCGATAAACGTAACCTGTGGCTGGAATCGGCACTGGGTGTGGCGGTGATTGGCCGTCATCCATGGGCGCGGGAATTACAGGTGCACAACTCTGACCTGAGCAGCGCCTGGAATGCCCAGCTGCCGCTGGCCGATAAGGTTCAGGGTATCTGGCTGACCGGCGCCGAAACCCTTGCCGAATACGCGCTGGCCGGAGACGACCAGCAGCATAACTGGCACTGGCTGGATAAAGGCGAGCATAAAGCGCACGACATTTTCGATGTTAAGCGCCGCGCCATCACCGGCTACGACTATGGCAAAGGACGCAGCCTGTTCTTTGGTTTCGACCTGTTACTGCAGGCCACTCAGGCCGGGGCTGACAGCAGCTATGCCGAACTGATTCTGCAGGCACTGCAACAGATCCAGCCGGAGGAACTGCCGGCCCTGGGCTCTGCCGTACTGCCACTGAACGTACAGTGGCAGAACAACCGCGGTGCCGTCAGCTTAGTCAGCGAACTGCTGCTGCCGGAAGGTGCTGAGCTGCTGGTTCCCGGCATATTTGCTCAGCAGGATGAACACTGGCTGGCAACCCTGACGCTGGCAGAGCAGCAGACTCTGGCATCACGTCTGTACATCAAACTGGCCGACCGCGACGGTGAGCAGAGCATCGGCCTGCTGACCACCACCGTCGACGGCAATCAGCAGCTGCAACAGGCGCAGGCCAGCTTTGCATTCGGCGCCAGCGCCACCCCGGAACTCGCGGCAACCCAGGCACTGCTCGACAGCCTGGCCTGGGACTACTGGTATCGCCTGAACTACCGCCATGCCTGGCTGAAGTTCAAGCTGGCCCACGAAGCCATCAACAAAGAGCACTGGTATCAGGCGCAGACGCTGTTGCTGCTGGCCGCCGACCTGTTGCTGGTTGGCCATGAAGACGATGTCGCCAGTGCCCGTCAGCAGCTACAGCGTCATATTCAGTTTGTCGGCGAGAAGCTGGCGCAATAATCATGAAACGGAATTCAGTTATGACTTCAGGAACCCCTTCTATGCCTCTGCTGCAACAGGAGCTGCTGCTGGACAGCGCTCCACGCTCATCCCGCCCGCTGCGTCTTATTGCACGCGCGGTGCTGGTTGTTTTTCTGAATGCGGTGATCTGGCCGTCCTGGGCGGTTGCAGTGGAAATTGACCAGCAACAGCAGCTGGAAGAACAGCAACGCTGGCTGCAGGACAATCAGCAGCTTGATCAGGTGCTGGCCAATCTGCGCGACCATATCAGCCAGCAGCGGCAACAGGTGCTGAACAAACAGAATGCTGAGCAGGGCTTTGTCAGCCGTGCGCTGAGCTTTGTTGGCTTTGGCGAGGATGCCTTGCCGGATAATCCCAGCCAGCGGTTTCAGCAGCGTCTGAATGAGCTGCGCCAGGACACCGAAAATTCCCTCGCACAGGAAGCCGCCCGTCTGCAGGAGCATCGCCTGCCGGCCGTTGTGCTGGAGCGACAGCAGCAACTGCAGACGCAGATTCTGGCCCGCTACCAACAACTGCAGGAACAACTGACGGCAGCCACACAAGAGCAATCGCTGGATGATCAGGAGCAACAGCTCAACGCCCTGAACAACCTGCTGAACAGTTTCAGTATCGGTAACCCGCGTGATCCGTTTGATCCGGAACAACTGCCGTGGGGCACACCAGATCCGAAACTGACACCGGAACCGGCACAGGATGCCAAACTGCTGAGTCAGCGTTACGACCTGCCGTTATTTGAGCAGGGCGTACAACTGGCCAGTAACGTCATCACCCCGGACATGCTGGGCAATCCCGGCGGCCCGGTTCAGGCCGATCTGGATGCCACCCTCGACGCACCGCTCAGTCCGGCCATTATTGCCAAAGCCGGTGAGCTGAATAACGATCCGGTCGCGATCTATCAGTGGGTTCGTAATAACGTTGAATATATTCCCAGCTACGGTTCGGTGCAGGGCGCTGAATACACCCTGACTTATCAGAAAGGTAACGCCTTCGATACCGCCAGCCTGCTGGTTGCCCTGCTGCGTGCCGCCAATGTTCCAGCCCGTTACGCCTTTGGTACCGTGCGTATGCCCGCCGCCAGCGTGATGAACTGGGTTGGTAATGTGCAGGTACCGGAAGCCGCCGGCAATCTGCTCGGCCAGGGCGGCGTGCCCAGCAAGATGCTGGTCAGCGGTGGTCAGGTGACGCACTTCGAACTGGAGCATGTCTGGGTTGAAGCCTGGATCGATTATTTACCCAGCCGTGGGGCAAAGCACAGCGTCGGTGACAGCTGGATTCCGATGGATGCCAGCTACAAGCAATATGAATATCAGGACGGTATGGGCCTTGATCAGGCCGTACCTTTTGATGCCCAGGCGCTGGCCGACAGCCTTGAACAAAACAGCACCGTTAATGAAGACGAAGGCTGGGTACAGGGTATTCCACAGCAGGATGTCGAGCAGGCACTGACCAACTATCAGGCTCAGCTGGAAGACTACATCAACAGCCAGGCTCCCGACGCCACCGTCGGCGATGTACTGGGTACGGCTGCCATCAAGACCGTTGTGCGTGAATCACTGGCGGCTTCACTGCCGTACGAACTGCGTACCCGCAAACTGGTGGCTTCGGCCCTGACCGACAACCAGCGCTGGAAATTCAAATACACGCTGGGCAGCAGTCAGTACGGGCAGATGGGCAATATTCTGCTCAGCATTAATCAGCCAACCGCCTTGCTGGCCGGTAAAAAGCTGGCTCTGTCATTTGCCCCGGCTTCAGAAGCCGATGAGCAAACCCTCACCAGCTATCTGCCTGAGCCGGATGCCAATGGCGACATCGACCCGGCGGCTGTGCCCGACACCCTGCCCGGTTACCTGATTCATCTGAACGGCGAATTTACCATTGGCAGTGAGATTGCAGCGGCGACAAGCAGCAGCGTGACCATGGGTACTGAGCTGTTATCAGAAATGGGTTATTGGCAGCCCGGCCGTGGCTGGCGTACATCGCAGAACAAACCGATTGCCGGCGAATACCGGGCACTGGCGCTCGACCTGCATGGCGTCAGCCCGGCACAGGCCGATGCACTGAAAAATGATCTGGAAAACACCCAACAGAAAATCACTGCCGAAGATTACACCGACCTTGGCAAACAACAGCTGGTTGGTGATTTACTCTACGCCACCATCCTCAGCTACTTTGCCCTGAATAATGTGCAGGATGATATCGCGGCCCGTCAGGCCAATATGGTGAGCTATAAGGCACCCAGCTACGGTTTATTCAAAACCAATGTGACGCCGCTGTACTGGTTTGGTATTCCGCGTAACGTGAAGATGGACGGTCTGGTAATGGACGTTGATCACATCACACATCTGCTGGCGCATAAAAATAACGACACTCAGCAATGGATTAATTACAACCGCGCTTCCGGTGCACGTCTGAGTGCGATGGAGCATCTGGTTCCCGAGCAGATGTTCAGCACTGAAGACAGTCCGGCAAACGGTATCAGTGCAGTCAAAGCCTTACAGCTGGCAGCGGCCGAAGGCCAGAAAATCTGGACCATCACACGAACTAACCTCGACATCGCATTAAATGGTCTGCAGTTGCCAGCATCTGTTGAAACGGATATCCGCAATTCGGTATACGCCGGCAAAGAAGTGACTGCCCATGAAAAGCCAATCAGCTTCTTTGGCAGCAGTCAGGTTGGTTATATTGTGCTGGATCCGGAAACCGGGGCCGGTGCTTATCTGATTGGTGGCGGGGAGAATGGTGGAGAATTATTTGTTGCGGGTGTCGCAATATTTGGAATAGCAGCAATTGCTTTTCAGGGCCTACTGCTTGGTGCTGCTATAAGCCCCGTACTGATAGCTATTGCACTATCTATAGCCGTTCATATTATCGTATTAGAATTAATTTTTAATGACAACCTTCGGTGGGATGATGTTAAAGGCCAGGTAACGTATATTTTATCAGCAGTAGTCGGTGGTATTCCAAATAGCATTGGAACAGCAGTAAGAGCAATACTGTCATACTTAATCGGGCTTTCTGGGTTTCTATGAGAATTAAAATTATTATGACCATTTTTTTTTATGGTATTTTATTAATAACTTTAGCGACACAAAATTGGATAATTCACACTCTGGGCTGGAAGAGTTTTTTTATTTTACTGATGCTATGGATCTCATCCTTAGTATGGATACGAAGCAGTGGAAAAATATTCTAGGCTCTCTTTGAATAATTGATCTGATTCTATAGGTGCTGGGAAAGCATCCAACATAGTAGGTGTAATTCCAACCTGGCAATCACGTTCACTGTACACTCAAGTGGTATCTGTCTTGTCTGCAGAAACTCAAGCAGACAAGACATTAGCTGTGTGGATTTTTGTTTAAAATAGTATTAATTTTTTGCAGGCTACTTTTACTGGAAGCTTGCACCCACCATGGATGACAAGAGCATTGACTAAAAAACCTGAAGATCTTAATGATAGCTTTGGCATTGCTCTTGCGGCCGTCACACTACTTGGTTATTTTATTTACCAACTGTGCGACGGTTCAGTTTATACACGCTCAGCTTCAGGGTATGTAATTACATCAAAGATGTGAGACGTTTCTTTGGGTTATTGCCAGCATACTCGTAATACTACTCAGCATTTTGATTTATATTTTCATTAAAAAGAAAATTTAAGGCACATCTGATTCTCATCACTTTAACCCAGACTTTATAAAATCTGAAAAATTACCGAATTATCCACGACAAACAAATTGGATTAATCCTTTGTATAGTAAACTGAATCACCAGTTCACTATCGACTATAAGGTTGCAGAATAAATCGATTAACGGCGAATAGCATGAGCGCTTAACCTGTGGCGCGAGCCCTGAAAATTTAGAAAATACCCAGCAATGGCTTACAACTGTACTTCTGGTACAGCCATGAGTACGATGGTGCATCTTGTTTCTGAACACAAAACAGCAGGAGCAGCTTTGCACAGCAATGTCGCCCGAAGGGTGGTATATATGGATATATCGAATGAAATGTTAAGCACCAAAGGCAGTCTATCGAACGGCATCAATATGGTTAAAGATTTATTGCTTTCAGTTGCAGAAGGTCAGAAAACCTGGCTTATTACACAGGCCAACCTGTATTTTTTATTAAGTAACCTGACACAGTCAGAACAGGATCATTGGATATGTGGCTAAATTCATTGTGTCAGAGTGTTTCATTCGAAAATACATGGTCTTTGGCGGCCCTGGGTGTGCTGTTTATTCTTATATATTGGTGGTTCATTCAACGAAAGAAGAATCTCCACTTGTTATGGTTTTATGGGTATGGGGTAGTTTTAAGCTTTTTTTACCAATTATTCGTATTCCCATATAAAACCCAGTATTGGCCAACGTTAACCTCGGAAGAGGTTATTTTAATGGCCATTGTCCCCGGGTTTATATACATAGCGTTCCTTTCATTTAAGCCTTCGAAAGGTGATGAGGGGGGCGCTATATACAATCTAATCCAGGGAAGTATGGTGTTTGCCCTGATATTAGTGCTTGGCTGGCTGTTCAGTCCTTCGTGTTTTTCACACTGATGGAGTTGTGTAGCAGACGTCCTTGGCCAGTCGATAATGTTAAAAGCACCTGAATAATCTGCTTTAATTGTGGTTGTCATCATGGAATTCTTTACAGATTCAGATTTTCTATGGACCTTGATTCGCAGAATGGGCTTCCATATAAACAGTGCGGTTCAGACATGGCAGATAACGATAAATTTGGAGATTATTTTTTCCTCTGGATCTTTCTTGGTATTTGCCTACCTATCATTTTTGATAACATCGTTTGTAGCATTTCACTTTCAGTGATCAGTATGGTTTTATTCACTTATTTGTTACTCTCTATAAAAAAGAAACGTCGTTTTGATCAGAATCAGATTTCTCCTCTGGCTTATACTGACCACTCTGATTTACTGGCTGAATATCAGCAGCATCACCAGTAACTCGGTCATTCAGAAAACAGGGATGGTGGCAGGCAGTGCTCTGCTTGCTATCCTGCCGCTGATGTCGGTTAAGTGGTGGTGCTATTTGGAAGAGCAAACCAATGGCCGCAGGTGGCCATTGATTAATCATCTGCTGGCACCGGTTATTGCCATTATCACGCCGCTTATTTTTATCGGTGGCGCTGAATATATCCGTCCAGAGATTGTGCTGCTGTCATTGGCAACAAGCGCTGTTTTTCTGCCATCCGGCCAGCTGCGCTGGTTCTGGAAGCAGCGCTTCGGCGATCTGAAAAGCTTTCCGGATTCAGGCCAGGTAAGCCGGAGTCAGCTCAGCCGGATCCGCAATCTGGTACTGGGCTGGATATTTATGCCGTTACCTTTGTATTTTGTCGTCTCACTGATGTGGCAACGCTGAGCAGAATGCGATGAGAAACAGTCCAGCGAGGGGTTATGCAAAAGAAGAAAATTCTGGTATTTGAAATTCTGCTCTGGCTGTTTATTGGTCTGTTGATTGTTATTGCCAGTCAAAATTCCTGACCATTGAACAGAGGCCAATAACCAACAGCTTTATCTTTTATAAACGGAGACACCAATGCCAACATCTGCCGATATTGCATGGCTGCCTTATTTCATCAGCATCGCATTAGTTACTGTGATCGGCGTGCTGATCAGTGGCCTGAAGAATAAGCGTATTTTTGCTTTTGGCCGTTGGTATAAAGCCGGGGAAAACAAGTCGCAGTATGTACAGGTCGTAATCGGCTATCTGCTGCTGATCGCGCTGTTTCTTTTTCTGTTGTTACAGCTTTTGTTGCGGCTGTTGTAACAGAGTTAGTAGCGTTATTGCGGCTGTTACTTCAGCCGCATATAACCGCCTGGCACCTGTGCCAGCCAGCCCTGCAATTCAAGGTCGAGGAGTTGCGGTAATAATTGCGAGATGGGTAAGGCGCTGCGCAGGGCAATTACATCGGTGCTGGTAGCACTGTAATCCACCTGAGTAACCAATACCGGCACCGCGGCAGATACCGGTTCGGTTAATTCCAGTTGAGTCTGAGCCTTTTCCGGCAACAGGTTCAGCTCCTGCAGAATATCCTGCGCATTCTGTACCAGGCAGGCACCTTCGCGGATCAGCTGATGGCAACCATGGCTGAGCGGATTGGTCACTGCACCGGGTAAGGCAAAGACTTCGCGGCCCTGTTCTGCTGCCTGCCGCGCGGTAATCAGCGAGCCACTTTTAATCGCTGCTTCCACCACCACAGTACCAAGACTAAGGCCGCTGATAATGCGGTTACGAGAAGGAAAGTGTTTGGCCTGGGGCTCTGTTCCCGGGGCAAATTCCGACAACAACAGTCCTTTTTGCATCACCATCTGCGCCAGTCCCAGATGGCGCTGCGGATAAATCACATCCGGGCCGCTGCCGAGTACCGCAATGGTGCGTCCACAACTAAGCGCTCCCTGATGCACGGCGCCATCAATGCCAATCGCCATGCCACTGACGACCGTCAGACCAGCCGCCGCCAGCTGACTGGCTGTTTGCTGCGCCCATTCTGCACCATAAGGGGTTGGGTTACGACTGCCGACCATGGCGATCATTGGCTGACTGAAACAGGCCAGATCACCATGGTAATAAAGAAAAGTGGGGGCATCGCGCAGGCTGGCAAGCGTTTCAGGATACGGAGCCACACCCGCCAGCAACACACCGCAACGGCTTTGATTGCGCCAGCGTTGCAACACATCAAAACCATCACTCAAGGAAGGATCATCCAGCCAGCGCGCAGCGGCATCGGCCTTCAGGCCAAAAGACTCCAGCTGCGCGACGGTGCAGGATAATAGGTCGTGCGGACGGGAAAGGTTCTGGCGGATATCACCTAGAGTAACGCTGCCGACGCCCGGCAGTTTTGCCAGACGCCACCAGGCGAGTAACAGCTCGTCCCTGAGCATAAACAGTCCTTATTGGTTCGGGGATTCCACCTTGTCGCCGACACGCAGCGGCTTAGTCGCCCGCATAATCAGTGCATAGGACAGTTTTTCGAACGTACGGAACACCATCAGGCTGCCGGCACGTTCTTCCGGTAAGCGTACCCGTTCAGCGGCAACGCGGTCATACACCACAGCACCGGCTTTTTTGATCAGCAGTACAGAGCCGGGCACCAGGCCATCACGCTCGCCACGGTTAAGTACCACCACGTCATACTGACCCACCTGAGTCACGCCACCGGATACCGCCAGAATCTGGCCTTGAACCGCACGCTCCGGAGATTTCGGGTAGAAGTTGGCAATAAGATCGCGGTCTTCGGTCGGCAGCAGCATGTCACCAACGGATACCTGCTGATTGGTACGCTCCAGTTCCAGCGTCACAATATCATCATCATGAGCCAGTACACGGCCCATACCGATATCCAGCGCTTCCAGCCCCAGCACTTCGCCGCTTTCCGGATCACGGTAAACCTGACCTTTGCGGAACACGCCGTAGGCACTGGAAACCTGAGGGCCAAAATCACCACGGGCATACACTTTACCGCCAGCGCCCATCAGAATGCGGGCATCGGCACCTGATAAAACACGTGGTGCTTTTTCCAGCACTTCCGGAGCCACTACACGGTGTTCACGCAGGAAACCACGAATGGCATCCTGTGGAATCGCAGGAATTGCAGACTCAATCGGTTCAACACGGGCGGTTGGCTGCATTTTTACCGTACCCGGAGATAACTTCACGGTACGGCTGCCTTCGCCACGCTTGGTGACGGTCACGCGAGTTTCACCATCAATGCTGATCAGGCCGATCTCGTCACCCGGAAAAATCAGGTGAGGATCTTTAATCTGACCGTTCTGATACCAGATTTCCGGCCACTGCCAGGGGTCATTGGTAAAGCGTTCGGAGATATCCCAGAGGGTATCGCCCTTTTTAACCACATAGCGTTGTGGCGCATCGGATTTCAGATCCAGCGCCATGGCACCGGTTGAAAGACACATCAAACCAGCAACGAGAATGCGCTTGATGGTTTTGCTCATCCTGTATTCCCTTTATTATTAGCGGATCTGCGATCGCGCATTGAAAATCACTGTTCGGCAGCCATCTTAGCAAGTCACGACCACTTAGTTCTATAAAAGCACAGCAACTCTATGTCCATACTCGAAATTTTAGAATACCCGGATCCCCGTTTACGTACCAAAGCCGCACCTGTGGCTGAGGTGGACGACCGGGTGCGTGCCATCGTCGATGACATGTTCGAAACCATGTATCAGGCACCGGGCATTGGTCTGGCGGCCACTCAGGTCAATGTACACGAGCGCATCGTGACCATCGACGTGTCGGAAGATAAAAACGAGCCCCTGGTATTTATCAATCCGGAAATCACCGTGCTCGACGGCGAAATGGAAACCATGCAGGAAGGTTGCTTGTCGGTTCCCGGCTTCTACGAAGACGTTACCCGCATTGAGCACTGTCTGGTCAAAGCCCTCGACCGCGATGGCAAACCCTTTGAAATGGAATGCCGCGGCCTGCTGGCGGTCTGTATTCAGCACGAAGCTGACCACCTCGAAGGCAAACTGATGGTCGACTATATCTCGCCGCTGAAGCGTAACCGCATCAAAGACAAACTCGAGAAGAAGCACAAACTCGAAGCCCGCAATCAGGGTAAGAAGTAATGGCCTTACGCGTCGTTTTTGCCGGTACGCCGGAGTTTGCAGCCATTCATCTGCAGGCGCTGATCAACAGCGGGCATGAGGTGATCGGTGTTTATACCCAACCCGACCGTCCCGCCGGACGCGGTAAGAAGCTGCAGCCAAGCCCGGTAAAGCAGGTTGCACTCGAACATAATCTGGCGGTTTTTCAGCCACTGAATTTCAAAGATCCGGCCGATGTTGAACAGCTGAAAAGCCTGAATGCCGACGTCATGATCGTGGTCGCCTATGGCCTGATTCTGCCGCAAAGCGTACTAGACGCGCCAAAACACGGCTGTCTGAACGTACACGCCTCGCTGCTGCCACGCTGGCGTGGCGCAGCGCCGATTCAGCGCTGCATTGAAGCCGGTGACAAAATGACCGGCATCACCATCATGCAGATGGATAAGGGTCTGGATACCGGCAACATGCTGAGCAAAGTCACCACCGGTATTCTGGCTGACGATACCGGCGGCACCCTGCATGACCGTCTGGCAGAGATGGGCCCGGGCGCTCTGCTGAATACTCTGGCACAGCTTGAAGCCGGAACCCTGCAGCCGGAAAAGCAAAACGATGCACAGGCCAACTACGCCCATAAGCTGCTGAAAGAAGAAGCTCTCATCAACTGGCAACAACCGGCAGAAGAGATTGCGCTGCGCGTGCGCGCCTTTAACCCGTTCCCGATGGCTTACACCCTGCTTGGCGATGAGCGCATCCGCGTACTTATGGCCGAAGCCCTTGAACAACCGAGCCAGCTGCTGCCAGGCACTATCGCCAGAGTCAGCGCCGACGGTCTGGAAATCGCCTGTGGCGAAGGAGTATTACGTATCACTCAGGTACAGTTAGCCGGCAAAAAAGCCATGAACGTGGCCGATGTGATTAATGGTCAGCCACAGTTATTTCAGCCGCACCACATGCTGGCGTCGCAACCTTGAGCGCCGCGACCTCGCCCTGGGGTAAAGCCAAAGACACCACCCTGAGTGCCCGCCGTGCGGCGGCCATGGCACTCAGCGCCGTCCTCGCCGGACAATCCCTTAACCAATGCCTGGCACCGCTGGAACTGCGCGTCGATCTGGCTGACCGCGGCTTTCTGCGCGATCTGGCACTGGGCAGCTGCCGTCATTTTCAGCGCCTGAACGCACTGGCCAAGATGCTGCTCAGCCGGCCTTTTGGCGAAGAAGATCAGGACTTATTTGCCCTGCTGATCATCGGTCTGTACCAGCTTGAGATTCAGAAGAAAGCGCCGCATGCCGCCGTGCACGCCACCGTCGAAGTCTGCGAAGAGCTGGGCAAGGGTTACGCCAAATCCGTTATTAATGCCTGCCTGCGCCGTTACGCGCGCGAATACGAAAGCCTGACCCCACCACTGGACGAAAACCCGGTAACCGCCAGCAGCCACCCGAAATGGCTGGTCAAAATGCTGAGCAAAGCCTGGCCGGAACAGTTTCAGGACATTCTCGAACAGAATAACCAGCGCCCACCGCTGTGCCTGCGCGTGAACCAGCGCCATGGCAGCCGCGAGCAATACCTCGAACGCCTGCAGCAGGCCGGTATCGAAGCCCGCCCTGCCGAACACAGTGCCGTTGGTATTTATCTGGCCGAATCCTGCGATATCACCGCACTGCCCGGTTTTGCCGATGGTGATTTCAGCGTGCAGGACGAAGCCGCGCAACTGGCGGCAATGCTGCTGGCGCCGCAGGACGGCGAACGCATTCTCGATGCCTGTGCCGCTCCCGGTGGTAAAACCTGCCATCTGCTGGAAAGCGCAGACGCCCGTGTCGTAGCGCTGGATATTGAAGAAAACCGCCTGCCACGGGTGCATGAAAACCTCGCCCGCCTGCAGCTCAGCGCCGAGGTTGTGTGCGCCGATATGGCCACCCCGGACGCCTGGTGGGATGGCGAGCTGTTCGATGCGATTCTGCTCGACGCACCCTGCTCGGCCACCGGTGTGATTCGTCGCCACCCGGATATCAAGCTGCTGCGCCGCCGCGAAGACATCGAGCAACTGGTACAGGTTCAGGCGCAATTGCTGGATACCGCCTGGTCTCTGCTGAAGCCGGGCGGCCGTTTGCTGTACGCCACCTGTTCGGTCTTACCGCAGGAAAACAGCGAACAAATCCGCCGCTTTGTTGATGCCAACAGTGATGCACAACTGCAGACACTGGACTTTTGCTGGGGAAGCGCCTGTAATGCCGGGCGTCAGCTGCTGCCACAACGCGACGGCCACGACGGTTTTTACTACGCCCTGCTGCACAAAACGCAGTAAGCGCGACGGGGGACACGCCAACCGTGTGTCCGCAGGCTACTGAGAACCAATATTGAGAGCCTATGAAGATTATTATCCTGGGCGCCGGTCAGGTCGGCGGCACACTGGCTGAAAACCTGGCCAATGAGCAGAATGACATTACCGTGGTCGACACCGATGCCGACCGCCTGCGCGAGCTGCAGGACCGTATCGATATCAAAACGGTTCTTGGCCGCGGTTCATACCCCAGCATCCTGCGTGATGCCGGGGCCGATGATGCCGATATGCTGGTTGCGGTAACCAACTCTGACGAAACCAATATGGTGGCCTGTCAGGTGGCTTACACCCTGTTCCGTACGCCAACCAAGATCAGCCGTATCCGCTCCGGTCAGTATCTGAAGCAGGCTGAGCTGTTCCGCAACGATGCTTTCCCGATCGACGTTCTGATTTCCCCTGAGCAGGTGGTGACCAACTACATCAGCCGCCTGCTGCAGTATCCCGGCGCGTTACAGGTGCTGGATTTTGCCGATCAGCGCGTACAGCTGGTTGCGGTACGCGCCTATTACGGCGGCCCTCTGGTCGGTCAGGCGATTCACCATCTGAAAGATCACCTGCCCAATATTGATGCCCGCGTGGCGGCGGTATTCCGCCGTAACAAAGCCATCGAACCCACCGGTGATACCATTATTGAAGCCGACGACGAAGTGTTCTTCGTTGCTGCCAAAGAGCATATCCGCAAGGTAATGAGCGAACTGCGCCGCGAAGAAGATTCTTACAAGCGGGTGATGATCGTCGGCGGCGGTAACATCGGTTACCGTCTGGCGAAAGCGCTGGAGCGTGATTACCGCATCAAACTGATTGAACACGGCGAACAACGTGCTCAGTTCCTCAGTGAAAATCTGAGCAAAACCGTGGTGCTGCTGGGCAGTGCCACCGACAAAGCACTGCTGGAAGAAGAAAACATCGAAAACACCGATGTATTCTGCGCCCTGACCAACGATGACGAGGTGAACATCATGTCGTCGCTGCTGGCCAAGCGTCTTGGTGCACGTAAGGTGATGACGCTGATTAACAAAGCGGCGTATGTCGATCTGGTGCAGGGCGGTATGATCGACGTGGCGCTGTCTCCGCAACAGGCCACCATCGGCAGCCTGCTGACCCACGTGCGTCGTGGCGACGTAGTGAATGTTCACTCTCTGCGCCGTGGCGCAGCAGAGGCCATCGAAGCCATTGCCCATGGCGACAGCAACTCATCAAAAGTGGTGGGGCGCAAAATCCGCGAAATCAAACTGCCACCAGGCACCACCATCGGTGCCATTGTGCGTGGCGAAGATGTGATTATGGCCAGTTCTGATGTGGTGGTGGAATCCAACGATCACGTCATTCTGTTCGTGATGAAAAAACGCCATATTCCGGACGTCGAGCGCCTGTTCCAGGTCGGTCTCGGTTTCTTCTGAGCGGAGCTGTCCATGCACTTTGCGGTTATTGCGCGCATTCTTGGTATCTTTCTCATGCTGTTCAGCATGACCATGCTGCCACCGATTCTGGTGTCGATGTGGTTTAACGATGGCGCCACCGAAGCCTTTGTTATTGCTCTGGTACTGACCTTTGGCCTGGGTTTTGTGTCCTGGTTACCGGTAAAAAATGCCCATAACGAGCTGCGTACCCGCGACGGCTTCCTGATTGCCGCACTGTTCTGGCTGACCCTCGGTCTCGCCGGCACACTGCCCTTTATGATTGCCGAGCATCCCGGCCTGAGTTTTGCCGATGCTTTCTTTGAGTCGTTGTCCGGCTGGACCACCACCGGCGCAACGGTAATGACCGGCCTGGAGTACCTGCCGAAATCAATCCTCTGGTATCGCCAGCAGCTGCAATGGCTGGGCGGCATGGGGATTATCGTTCTGGCGGTCGCCATTCTGCCGATGCTGGGGATTGGTGGTATGCAGCTCTACCGCGCGGAAATGCCGGGCCCGCTGAAAGACTCCAAACTCACGCCACGCATCGCGGAAACCGCCAAAGCCCTGTGGTATGTGTACGCCTTCTTAACCATCAGCTGCGCCCTGGCTTACTGGTTTGCCGGCATGAGCGGCTTTGATGCGGTCACCCACAGCTTCGCGACCGTGGGTATTGGTGGTTTCTCAACCTATGACGCCTCCATCGGCCACTTTAACAGTGCTCTGATCGAAGGCATCTGCGTCTTTTTTATGCTGATTGCGGCGATGAATTATTCGCTGCATTTCTTCGCCTGGCGTAACCGTACACTGAGCCACTATCTGCAGGATTCAGAAATACGCTTCTTTCTGCTGGTCATGGCCGGCGGTATTCTGCTGACCATTTCCGCACTGTGGCTGACCGATACTTACCCTCTGCCGGAAGCCATCCGTTTCGGTGTCTTTGAACTGGTGTCCATCGCCACCACCGCAGGCTTCGGCACCGCCGACTTTGCCGGCTGGCCGGTCTTCCTGCCGGTGCTGCTGTTTATGATGGCCTTTATCGGTGGCTGCACCGGCTCTACCGGTGGTGGTATGAAGGTCATCCGTGTGTTGCTGATCTACAAGCAGGGTGTGCGTGAGATCCGCCGCCTGATTCATCCCAATGCCGTCATGCCGGTCAAGCTCGGCCGCCGCGCCGTACCTGATCGCATTCTGGATGCCGTATGGGGATTTTTCGCCGTCTACATCGTTACCTTTATGGTGATGATGCTGGCGCTGATGGCCACCGGGCTGGATCAGGTTACCGCGTTTTCTGCTGTTGGTTCCTGCCTCAATAACCTCGGTCCGGGTCTGGGTGATGTTGCCGCCCATTACGGTAATATTTCCGACACCGCCAAATGGCTGCTGGCACTGACCATGCTGCTTGGCCGTCTGGAAATTTTCACTCTGCTGGTGCTGTTAAGCCCTAACTTCTGGCGCAGCTGAACATGAATGATTCCCGGCCTTTTACTGATAACGGACAACTGAACGAACTGCGTCAGCAGATGCTCAGCTTCGCCCGGCTGCAACTCAGTGACGAACAACAAGCCGAAGATGTGGTACAGGAAGCACTGGCCGGAGCACTGAAAAATGCCGCGGCCTTTAACCGCGCTGCCAGCCTTAAGACCTGGATGTTTGCCATTCTGAAGAACAAAATTGCAGACGCCCTGCGCGGCCGTTACCGCCAACCGCAGATGACAGATATCGATGACTGTAAGGATTGCAGTCTGGCCGACGACCAATTGTTTAATGAGCGTGGTCACTGGCACAAAGACGATCGCCCGCAACGCTGGGACGCCCCGGAGCAACTGGTACACGACGAACATTTCTGGCGCGTGTTTGACCGTTGCCTGGATGCCTTACCGGCAGAACAGGCACGGGTATTTATGATGCGGGAATTTATCGAACTGGACAGCCAGGAAATCTGTGCGGCTCTGGAACTGACGACCAGTAACCTGCATGTACTGCTGTACCGCGCGCGGCTGCGGCTGCGCGAATGTCTGGAAGATCACTGGTTCGGGGCGGGAGAAAACACATGATGAATTGTCAGCAGGCCACACGCCTGATGTCTGAAGCTCAGGAGCGCCCGCTCAGTCTTAAAGAGCAGGCCGAACTGAAAGTTCACACCCTTATCTGCTCTGGCTGCCGCCGTTTTGGTGAACAGATGCATCTGCTGCGACGATTCACCAAAGCATCCCATCCACAGGATAAAGACGACAGCAATCAATAGCGCCTGTACGCTTCAGACCAGAGCCCGCCACCTAATTCAGACACCTTATGGGATATTCGCAATCCGGTAGCGCGTCGGCCCGCCTTCAGGGAAGCGGTTAAAACGCTTATAGGTCCACTGGTATTGTGCCGGACAGTGCGAAACACACTCTTCGATACTGCGGTTCATTGACGTAGCCGACACACGCACATCGTCAGCGTACAGATCGTCATCGGCACGGATAAAATAAATATCAAAACCTTCGGCATTGGGCAGGCGCTTGGCAAAACCGTAAATGGCTATGGCACCGGTTTTTTTCAGCATGTCATGCGGTAATTTCGGCGTCAGGGTTTCTATGCCCATAAAAGGCGCAAACACGCCGCTTTTCTTTTGTGGCTCCTGATCCGGCAGAAAGCCGATCATTCCACCGTCATTGAGCACATCAAATAACCCTTTTACACCGGCCCGGGTGGTCGGCACCAGCTTACAACCCACCGCTTCACGGCGGGCAACCATCCAGTTATTGAATACCGGTATTTTGGCCGGACGATACATGATGGTGATCGGGCATTTAGTGGAGATGTAGTTGTTGATGATTTCCCAGTTGCCCAGATGCGGCGCCAGCAGAATCAGGCCACGGGGATCAGCGATCGCTTCATCAAGCACATCTTCGCCGATAACATTGCGGATCAGACCCGCCGCCCGCTCGGGAGCGTAGCCCCACATCGGCCCCATTTCAGCGAGAATCATGCCGTTTTCTGCCAGTGTTTCAGCCAGCAGATCTTCGCGCTCTGCTTCGCTCAGGTGTGGATAACAGAGGGACAGATTGAGACGGGCCACTTCACGGGCGCGGGTGCGGCGTTGCAATAACAGCCAGCCCAGACCACGACCAACTTTTTGTGCCAGAGAGAGAGAAGTAAGGGACAGCAGCTTAATCAGCCCTATCGCCAGATAACCAATGATCGATTTCACAATACGACTCCTGTGCGGGAGTCGCAGTGTACCGGTTACCACATATCATGCAACAGACCGGCACAGGATCAGAACTGTTCTTAAAGATTAATAATATGGCTTGCTGAGGCCCGGCCGCCACCGTGGAATCAGGGCACCCCGGCTTTGGCGTAAGGGCTCAGCGCATGTTCGGGCCGATGTTTAAAGCGCTTGTATTCCCACTGATACTGCTCAGGGCACAGCGCGATACAGCGCTCAATTGCAAGGTTCATGGCCGCTGCCGAGACTTCGGGATCATCCGCGTAAATACCTGAAGGGGGCTCAGAAATATGAATATCAAAACCCTGGGCATCGGGCAGCCGGACGACGCATACCATCAGGGCAATTGCGCCGGTTTTTCTCAGTAACTCCCCGGGTAATTTGGGCGTCAGTGCCGGCACTGACATAAAAGGCACAAACACGCCGCTGCGGCGTTTGGGTTCCTGATCGGGTAAAAAGCCCACGACCCCACCAGACTGCAATACCTCAAAAAGTCTTCTAACTCCGGCACCGGTAGTCGGAACCAGATTGCAACCCAGCATCTCCCGCCGCTTCACCATCCAGTCATTAAATACCTGATTCTTCAGCGGCCGGTACATAAAGGTTACCGGGCTCTGGCCCGAGATGAAGTTGTTCGTCAGCTCCCAATTTCCCTGGTGCGGAATCAGCAGCAACACACCCCGTTCATCCGCAAGCGCCCTGTCCAGCAGCTCACCACCGTGAACCTTGTTCAGCAGCTTCAGGCCCTCCTGCTGACTGTAACCCCAGAAAGGCCCCATCTCTGCCGCTGTCATACCGCTGTGCAGCAAAGCGTCACGCAACAGCCGATCACACTGCTCAGGTGCCATATCCGGATAACAAAGTCCGAGGTTTACCCGCGCCACCTCTCTGGCACGACTGCGGAAAGACCAGAGAAGCCAGCCTATGCCCCGCCCCAATTTTTGCGCCGTCTTTAACGGTGTCAGTCCTACTAACTTAATCAGTCCGATCAGTATGTAGCCTAAAAGAGATTTCAACATGCAACTCCTCTGCAGAGCCTGAAGTGTACCTGCAGCCTGTCTCATGCAACAGGCACAACTGAGACGACGCAGAGACAACAAACATAAGCCCGGCAACAGCATCCATCAGTTGCTCTGCTAGACTCAGAACACCACGTAGATGACCGCGAATATGATTAATCTTGAACTCGCCCTCAAAGAAAAACGCATCCTTGTCGTTGATGATCTGGTAGAAGCCCGCAGCGCACTGAAAAAGATGATCACCATCCTTGGTGCCACGCAGATAGATACGGCTACCGATGGCCGCGAAGCCATGGACTTTATCATGGAGCGTGAATACGACATCGTGCTGTCCGATTACAACCTCGGCAAAGGCAAAGACGGTCAGCAGATTCTGGAAGAGGCGCGTTACTGCAACCGCCTGCGCGCCACCGCCCTGTTTATTCTGGTTACCGGTGAGAACGCCGTCGAAATGGTGATGGGGGCACTCGAATACGAACCCGATAACTACATCACCAAGCCCTTTACCCTGAACATGCTGCGAGAACGCCTGACCCGCATCCTGACCACCAAACTGGAATTAGCGGAAGTTGATAGCGCCATTGATCAGGGCGATACCGACCGAGCGATAGAACTGGCGGCAGCCGTACTGGAAAACAATCCGAAACTGATGATTCCGGTTACCCGTATCCTCGGCAAACTTTATATCCGCCAGAAGCGTTACAACGACGCCATCAAAATTTATTCAGAACTGCTGAACAAGCGCTCGGTATCCTGGGCCCGTCTTGGTCAGGCTATCTGTATGCACTTTCTCGGCGACTCACGCAGTGCACTGGCCCTGCTCAAGCAGACATTAATTGTTCATCCGATGTATGTGCAGTGTTACGACTGGACTGCCACCATTCTGCGCAGTCTGGGCGATGCCAAAGGCGCGCAGAAGCAGCTGGAAAAAGCGGTGGAAATATCCCCCAAAGCCGTACTGCGGCAGATGGAGCTGGGACAACTGGCATACAATAATGGCGATTTCCCGGTCGCCGAAGCCGCCTTCGAACAGGCCATCAAACTTGGCCGCCATTCCTGCTACAAAAATTCCGGCAACTATCTGAAATTTGCCCGCACCGTGCACCACGAATTAAAAGCCGGCGAGCAGAGCCGCGAGCAACGCACCCGCGTCGAAAAAGCTTTTAAAGCCATTGATGAGCTGCGTCAGGACTACGCCGGTCAGGACAGCATAATGTTTGAAACCAGCATCGTTGAAGGCAAGACTCATACGTCCCTTAATGATGAAGATAAAGCCCGTGCATCGGCCCAGCGTGCTGAAGAAATTCTGCAGCGCATGAAAGACCCCAGCCACGAGCAGCAGCTGCAGATGACGGAAGCCTATATCGACACAGGACAACATGTAAAAGCCAAAAAATTAATGCGCACACTGGAAAAACAGGGACTGGCCGCCGCCGAACTGGCCCAGCTGCAATCGCTGGAAGAAAACCTGAATCAGATGGTCATCCGTGACCATACCGCCGCCCTGAATGCCCGTGGTGTGGGCCACTACGAAAAAGGTGAATTTGCCGACGCCATCACCGCCTTTGACGAGGCCGCCTCTTATGATGAGGCCGGTGTCAGCGTACTGCTGAATGCTATTCAGGCGAAAATCAGCCTGATCGAAAATACCCAGATCGACATCGGCCAGTTAAAAGATTGCTACCGCTACTTTCAACGTATTGGCAAAATTGGCAATAACGATGAACGTTATGAACGATACGAGCGTCTGAAGGGCACATTTATGCGCCTGAAGCGGGCCGCAGGTCTTTAGGACACGGGAAGTTTCCATGAAATTTGAACATCTGGTCGGCGCCGTAGTGCACGACCTGAAAAATCAGCTGCAGGCACTGCTCGACTACGAACAGGAAGCACTGGCACGCATTCCCAAACGTTATCACACACACCTTGAACCCATTTTGCAGCGCACCAACCGGCTGAAAAACGACACTATGCAAATGGTGACTCTGTTCCGCCTCGAACAGAAATCACACTTTCCGATGGACGATGCCTGGCCACGCGACACCGCCGCCGATGCGATTGAAGCCACCAGCCTGCAATATCCGGGTATCCGTTTCTCCAACGACATCAGTGAAGACTGTCAGGGCTTCTACAACGAAACCCTGATTCATCTGGCGCTTATCACCTTAATCACCAACAGCGCTCAGGCCGGTGCTACGCAAATCCGCCTGACCGCCGATGACAGCAATGGCCTCTCTGTCTGCGTTGAAGATAACGGCCACGGTTTCGACGAAGCCGTGCTCGCCGGTGAAAAAGACACCACCAAAAACGAAGGTTCTGGTCTGGGCCTGTTCTTTGTTGAGCTGATTGCCGGCCATCACAAACAGGGCGAGGAGCGCGGCAGTGTGCACATCGCCAACCGTAAGGAAGGCGGTGCATCAGTCAGCGTTCACTTACCCTGAGCGGCCTTCTGCCGGGGTACTGAGTTCATCGTAGCCGGCGGTTTCCCAGGGCAGATGGCCAGGGGTGATGTGCAGGAAATTGAGATAATTCTCAAACTGATCAAGCAGATCACGGATAACCTCCTGCTGATCACAGCCATACAGGTCATAGCCCTGACTGCCGCGGCGCAGATACACCTCAGCACGGGCAAACTGCTCACCATCTGCCGGCGCTTTGTACGCCGGTAAAGGCTGTAATGTGCGGCGGATATCGTAGATAAAGTCCACTTCGTCACCACCTTGCACCTGCAACCAGACTCTGGCCTGCGCGGCATCGTGCCCAACCTGCGCCCGCCAGCCGTGCTGAACCAGCTCTTTGCAAACCTGCTCCAGCGCAGGTACTGCGGTGGTGGCAATAAAGCCATCAACGCGTGTGGCATCCGGAAAATCCACCAGACCTGCCAGACGCCGGCGCCACTGTCCCTGCTGCTGATGCGGGCGGGTCGACGCGGCTGAGTTCAGACTCGAAGCCCGGTGCCCTTCAATCACCAGCGCCCGCCACAATCCGGCAACCGCCACCAACATAATGGCCGCAAACGGCAGAGCACTGGCGATGGTCATGGTTTGCAACGCACTCAGGCCACCGGCCAGCAACAGAACAGCCGCGATGGTGCCTTCCAGAAAAGCCCAGAAGATGCGCTGCCACAGAGGAGTTTCCAGCGCCCCACCGGAGGCAAGAGAATCAACCACCAGTGAGCCGGAGTCCGATGAGGTAACAAAGAAGGTAATGATCAGGCACACCGTAAGCAGCGATAAAAACGACGACCAGGGCAGCTGATCGTAGAGCTGAAACAGCGCCACCGCATGATCGGCCTGCACATCGGCAATCAGGGTATTGAGGCCTTCATTCATAATCAGATAGAGCGCGGTATCGCCGAACACCGAAAACCACAGGAAGGTAAACAGGGTCGGCACCGCCAGTACGCCAAAAACAAACTGACGGATGGTGCGGCCACGGCTGATTTTGGCAATAAACAAACCAACGAACGGCGCCCAGGCGATGGTCCAGCCGAAAATAAACAGCGTCCAGTTACCGATCCAGTCACTGCGCGAATAAGCCTGCAGATTAAAGGTACGCGCCACCAGACCGCTGAGATAATCGCCGGTGTTCTGCAGGAAGGTTTCCAGAATGTGGATACTCGGGCCAATAAAAAACACCACCACCAGCAGGAAGATGGCCAGCGCCATATTCAGCATCGACAGGTTTTTAATGCCTTTATCCATCCCCGCCACCACCGAGGCTGTCGCCGCCAGCGTGATAGTGAAGATCGCAATCACCTGCACCGTGGTACTGACCGGTATCGCCGGCCAGAGGTAATGTATACCGGCATTAATCTGCGCCACCGACAAGCCAAGCGTGGTTGCCAGACCAAACAAAGTACCGAGAATGGCAAACACATCCACCGCATGCCCCAGCGGCCCGTAAATGCGCTCGCCAATTAACGGATACAGCGCCGAGCGGATCGACAACGGCAGCCCATGACGGTAAGCAAAATAGGCCAGCACCAGCCCGACCAGACCGTAGATCCCCCAGATATGAACGCCCCAGTGGAAATACGCAATCTGCATCGCCTGGCGCGCCGCCGGAATGGTTTCCGCCGCACCCGCCGGCGGTTGTGAATAATGCAGTACAGGTTCAGCCACACCGAAAAACAACAGGGCAATGCCGTAGCCTGCCGAAAACAGCATCGCAAACCAGGCCGGAAAGCTGTATTCGGGTTCGGCATGGTCAGGCCCGAGGCGGATATTGCCCCAGCCCGACATCGCCACCCCGACGATAAACAGCAGAAAAATGGCCACCGCCAGCATATAAAACCAGCCAAAGGTGCTGGTGATCCAGCTCAGTGCACTGCTGAATACCTCACCGGCAAGCGCCGGATTGGCGATAGTCCCGATGATCAGCAGCGCTGCGATAAGTACCGTAGGAATAAATACCGGCAGCAGCACAGTCGACTGAACGGCCTTATGTTCGGCCAGCGGCGATGTTGATTGCTTGCGGACAGAGTCCGTTGAAGTGGTCATAAAGCCTCCGTGTTATGCCAGAGCGCTCAGGCTCTTTGCCCGCCAGCGCACGTAATTCGCGCCGGGCAACTCCGGAAATCCACCCTGCCGGTGGCAGGACAATGCTTTTTAACCCTGACAAACCCCTCAACTGATTACAACCCCTGCAGGGTTCGGCCGGCACGCTGCCCCTGTTCTCAGGGCGCATCGCTGCTATAATCCGGCGTCTTTTTATTTTGCGAACAGCATTCAGGGCCTGATTCACTTAGTCTGAACAAGCTCTGGCCTTGCCAACACAGGAATTCCACCGTGAGTCAGAGTCGCCACAACGTCAAAACCTTTCAGGGCCTGATTGCCGCCCTGCAGGAATACTGGTCCGAACAGGGCTGTGTGATTAACCAACCTCTGGATATGGAAGTGGGCGCCGGTACCTTTCACACCGCGACCTTCCTGCGCGCCATCGGCCCGGAAAACTGGAGCTCTGCTTACGTGCAGCCAAGCCGCCGTCCGACCGACGGCCGTTACGGCGAAAACCCTAACCGCCTGCAGCACTACTACCAGTTTCAGGTAGTGATGAAGCCAAACCCGGTGGATATTCAGGAAAAATACCTCGAATCCCTGAAAGCCATGGGCATAGACACCCTGGTGCACGATATCCGCTTCGTCGAAGACAACTGGGAATCGCCAACCCTGGGCGCCTGGGGTCTGGGCTGGGAAGTGTGGCTGAACGGTATGGAAGTGACTCAGTTCACCTACTTCCAGCAGGTCGGCGGCCTTGAGTGTTTCCCGGTGACCGGTGAAATCACCTACGGTCTGGAGCGTATTGCCATGTACCTGCAGGAAGTAGACTCCGTTTACGACCTGGTGTGGACCTACGGTCCGGATGGCAAAGCCGTGACCTATGGCGACGTATTCCACCAGAATGAAGTGGAACAGTCGGCTTACAACTTTGAACACGCCGATGTCGATTTCCTGTTCATCGCCTTTGACCAGTACGAAAAAACCTGTGCGCGCCTGATCGAAGCCGGTCTGCCACTGCCTGCTTACGAGCAGGTACTGAAAGCCTCCCACACCTTTAACCTGCTGGATGCCCGTGGCGCTATCTCGGTCACCGAGCGTCAGGGTTACATCCTGCGCGTACGTACCCTGGCCCGTTCCGTGGCTCAGGCGTACTTCAACAGCCGCGCCGAAAAAGGCTTCCCGCTGGCGGACGAAGCCAACCGCGCCGACGTGCTCGCACGCTATCTGGCCGATAAAGAAAAAGCCGCTGCCCAGGAGAAGAAGTAATGAGTAAGCAAGATTTTCTGGTTGAACTGGGTACCGAAGAGCTGCCACCGAAGGCGCTGAAAAACCTGTCTGCCGCATTCACCTCCGGCATCGAACAAGGCCTGAAAGACGCCGCTCTGAATTTTGGTGCCGTTGTCTCTTTCGCCGCACCACGCCGTCTGGCGGTGCGCATCGAAGCACTCGAAGCCCAGCAGGCAGACCAGGAAGAAATCCTCTACGGCCCGCCAGCCAATATCGCCTTTGACGCCGAGGGTAAGCCAACCAAAGCCGCCGAAGGCTTTGCTGCCCGTGCCGGTGCAACCGCAGCCGATCTGCAGACCGGTGAGAATGGCAAGCTGATGATTCAGCGCACGATTAAGGGCAAAAACACCGTTGAGCTGCTGCCGGCCATCGTGCAGAACAGCCTCGACAAGCTGCCGATTCCCAAGCGTATGCGCTGGGGCGCTTCGCGCGTTGAATTCGTACGTCCGGTGCAGTGGCTGGTGATGCTGTTCGGCTCTGACGTGGTTGACGGCGAAGTGCTGGGCCTGAAGGCTGGCAACACGTCCCGTGGTCACCGCTTCCACGCGCCGGGTGAAATCACCATCGCTAATCCGGCGGAATATCAGGACAAACTGCGTGCCGCTTATGTGATGGCCGACTTTGCTGAGCGCGCTGCGCTGATCAACGAACAGGTTGCCGCCAAAGGCAAAGAGCTGGGTGGCGAAGCAGTTATCGACGCCGACCTGCTCGACGAAGTGACCGCGCTGAACGAATGGCCGGTGGCACTGGCCGGTTCGTTTGACGAAGACTTCCTGCGCGTACCGCCGGAAGCGCTGGTGTCCTCGATGAAAGAACACCAGAAATATTTCCACGTGATGAAAGACGGCAAGCTGATGCCAAACTTCATCACCATCGCCAACATCGAATCGAAAGATCCGGCGCAGGTGATTTCCGGTAACGAAAAAGTGATCCGTCCGCGTCTGTCGGATGCGGCCTTCTTCTGGGACACCGACCGTAAGCAGAAACTGGAAAGCCGTTTCGCCAAACTGGAGAACGTGGTGTGGGTGAATGGCCTGGGTTCCATCGCCGATAAAGCCCGCCGTATCGGTAAGCTGGCCAGCCGTATCGCCGCAGTAACCGGTGCCGACAGTGCTCTGGTGGAGCGTGCCGCGCAGCTGTGCAAAAACGATCTGGTTTCCAGCATGGTGTACGAATTCACCGACCTGCAGGGTCTGGCCGGTAAATACTACGCCGAGCACGATGGCGAACACGCCGATGTTGCCGCCGCCATGGTTGAGCAATATATGCCGGCCTTCGCCGGTGACGCACTGCCGGCCAGCCAAACCGGTACGCTGATTGCGCTGGCTGATCGTCTCGACAGCCTGGTGGGTCTGTTTGGTATCGGCCAGATTCCGACCGGTTCCAAAGATCCGTTCGCCCTGCGTCGTGCCTCGCTGGGTGTGTTGCGTCTGCTGGTTGAAAAAGAAATCAATATCGATCTGAGCGACCTGATCGACTGGGCCATTGGCTCGGATTGGGCAACCGCACCTAAAGCCGAAACCAAAGCCACTCTGACCGAATACCTGCTTGATCGCTTCAGCGCCTGGTATGCCGACGAAGGTATTCCGGCCGGCGTATTCCAGTCAGTCCGTGCGCTGGGTATCACCAACGCGCTGGATATTAACCGCCGCGTACAGGCCGTTCACGCGTTCAATAAACTGGACGCTGCCGAAGCACTGGCTGCTGCCAACAAGCGTGTGTCGAATATTCTGGCGAAAAATGGTGGCGACAAAGTGGAAGCCAGAGTGGACTCTGCCCTGCTCGCCCAGGCCGAAGAAAAAACACTGACCGAACAGGTTGCTGCCAAACAGCAGGCCGTTGAACCATTAATGGCACAGGGCGATTACAGTGCCGCACTGACCGAACTTGCCGGTCTGCGCGTAGCGGTTGATGCCTTCTTCGACAACGTGATGGTAATGGCCGACGACGAAGCTGTGAAAAACAACCGCCTCGCACTGCTGAAGCAACTGCAGGGATTGTTTATCGGTATCGCCGATATTTCATTGCTGCAGGGATAATTAATTATTAATTGACCTGCGTAAGCACATAAAAAGGCAGCCTGAGTTAGGCTGCCTTTCCTCATTTACTACCCTTCTATTTCAAAGGATGAAATATGTTAAAGCACACAGGAGTGTTTCTGGCAGCTGTTGTACTCACGGCCTGTAGCAGTGATAGCTCAGATAATGAAAATAAATCAGCAACGCTGACACTGGATGTAAGCCAGCAGAGTTATGCTGCTTTACGCTTAAATAATGGTAACTGGCAGCAGCTGACGGGCAAACAAGAGATTAACGTCGGCGATATCAGCCAGGCAGTTACTCTGGTTACTATTTGCCAGACAAGCGATAGCAACACCATTTATGTTACTGAAGTAGCGGCTTCAAAGCTCACGGATCGGATAGAATTCCTCGCCTGCTCGGCAGATGGTGAAAACGGTTATGTTTCTATCGCGAATGTATCTCCTGCGATAAACATAAAAAGCGTGCTTTTAACAGATATCGCCTCCCTTACTTACCGGCCAGATCTGCCAGAGCCACTTCAAGGAGCCACCCTGAATAACAGTACTGATCCACGTACATTGCTGGCGGTGGGCTATCGCGGTGACGACCAGAAAGTTTTTATGTTCAAGCAGGATCAACTGAACCTGACGAATGGTGATGAACTGATTATCGACTTTACCGACCCAAGTCATAGCGTTGAAAGCAGCTATTCTGCGAAGCCTGAAAAGGCCGGATTTCATTATTATCGCATGTATTTATTATCCGATATGGGTTGGCCGTTAGAGATGGCAATTGATGACGATCATGTCACCGAAATTCCTGCAGCCCTACGCACCCCTGGAGACTATTATCAGGAGACATGGCAGTTTGGCAGTAGCTCACTCTATGTTCAGCGTAATGATGAAGCCAATGGCATTAATGAATTATCTTCCGTGCCAGAAGAACCTGCGTTAAATGCCGTGAGTTTTGCCCAAGACGGAATTTCGGCAACACTAACTTATCCGGACTGGTCCGATATCCCGCTGCCACTTAGTACTCTGGGCGTAACATTTAGCATCAGCAAGAGTGATACAACGAAGCAGACCAATGTCTATTACACATTAGACCCGGCCCTAACGAACACCCGGACTATCCGTTTTGAATTACTTGATCTGAATGCACTGCCGGGAATGACGCTGGATATTCCACCGGTAAAAAAAGAGGACCTCTCCGGCTGGTCGGGATTTTTTTATAACAGCGAGAGCGAGCGGCTTCTGGTGCTGAACAGCGCTGTAACCGAAGTAGCCCAATAACAAAAGCCCGGCTCAATCAGCCGGGCTTTTTATTTTCATTCACTGAAATTAATTCAGCTTAATTTTCCTTCACTCCACGGCGCAGTTCTTTAAAGTTAATACGCTCCAGCGCTGGATCATCACTGTTTTCCTGCCACTGCATCCATTGGGTTAATGAAATAGACAGCTGCAAAGAATAATCGAGCGAAATCCAGCTCTTACGGCCGCTGGCATAATCCGGTACACCATTGCCCATCACGTTAACCGGCCCATTATCGGTTTCAACGGTCATATTAAAGGGCGCCGCTGCCGGGACATTGGCAAAATAAATACTGTCGATATTGGCAAAGCTGACACCATTATTCACCGTTGCTTTGCTGCCACTGCGATCGACACCGACTAACGGATTTTCAGAGTCAGGGGTTACGCATTCTTTGGTGATACCTGAAAACTGTGACAGCAGCGGCGGCGTATCAAAATTGCTGTCCGGTACCGAAGCCGTGCCATGGCAGGACATGCACGAGCTGTTGGCATTATCGGCCGGGCCATTCAGGCGATAATTACAACCTAAATGTCCCATATGCTGCATCGGGTTGGCGCCGCCGTATTTATTCAGTTCGTTCACGGTATCCCAGAAAATAACTTCTTCCATAAAACCGTTCTTTTTCACATCCAGCGGATAGTTGTGCGCAAGCTTGCCATCCGGTGGTGTGTCGTTGCCCCACATCACACCCAGCAGACTGATACGCAGCCACGGATCGGCTTCTTTGGCTTTGCGCTGACCATCGGCAACAAAGGTACCGAATACCCACTGCGTACCCGGCGCACGGCTGTCTTTTACCGCAAAATCAAACTGCAGCAGGCGCACGTCGTTCCACTCTGTCGTGCTGCGCGGACACTGCTGGCTTTCTTCAATCAGCGTGCACTCATTGCCCTTCGCAGGTGTGCATTTACAGAATGACGGATCGGAGATATTGGCATTCCAGGCGGGCTGATTCGCCAGCACCGGCAGCTGTTCCGGAGTGGAGGTATTAAACAGCGGCTTACCAACAACGGCGCCCTCATCAAAGCTCACATCTTTAGCCGGAATTTTCGCCGTGCCGTCTGCCTGCCAAACCGTTCCCAGAGTGTAAGCGGCCGTTGCATTAAAGAAGCCTACCGCCCACATGGTAGTGTTGATCGCACCCTGAGGTGTAGAGAATGTGACCGGTGCTTCGCGGGTCAGACCGTGGGTAAACTCACGCCCGCTCATGGCATCGTAAGTCTGGAAAGGAATGCTGTACCACGGACGCACGTTGTTGTTACACACATCCCAGTCTTCGACTCCGGGACGGTTAACGTTGCCGTCCTGAATGTACTTCATCACCAGCCAGCTGTAGTCATATGCCAGCTGTTTTTTCTGCGCTGCCGGAGTGTCTGTTCTGAACAGGGCATCAAAACGTGCATCACGCCACGGCTGTGCCGCACGGTCATCAACCGGCTGACGCGGATACTTGTCGGATATGCGGAACACCGGGCCCTGCCAGTCAGCAGGCGGCACGTTGCTGATTTCCTGACCTTTCCACATATTGCTGAATTTAGCTGCCGGGTCCTGCCAGTAGCTGGGATAAGTGCCGCTGCAGGTGCCGCTGGTGACGCTGCTGGATGTGGTCTCAGGAGCTTGTGCCGCAACCATATCATTTTGTGCTTTTTCACCGCAGGCGCTGAGCAACAATCCGAAACTAAGCAGTGAGGTTCCGGCGATGCGCCGGCAAAGAGAACTTTCCATAGTGATATTCCTTTTGCTGAGAAGTCAGTTTTTGCTGAGGGATCAGGCCAACCGAGCGTATCATTTGTGATTAACGGCAGGCATCATTGCCCGCCAGACTCAGGCAGAGGTATCAGCCCAGATGCATGACTTGGCACTGACTGACATATTTTTTAATTCATCGCTGCACCTGGTTAAGCCCGTGGACGGTTATCCCGCCCGCACCCCTCCGGCACAAACCGGCTTTACAGAAGAGACTGCCCAATGAAACTCATCATTCTTGATCGCGACGGCGTACTGAACGAAGACTCCGACGACTTTGTAAAGTCCGTCGACGAATGGCTACCAATTACTGGCAGTGCTGAAGCGGTTGGCCGTTTGTGCAACGCCGGTTACACCATCGCCGTTGCGACCAATCAAAGTGGCCTGGCACGGGGGCATTTCAGCCTTGCCGACCTGGAAGCGATGCACGCCAAAATGAACGCGCTGGCCGCAGAACATAATGGCCGGTTTGCCCATATTGCCTTCTGTCCGCATGGCCCGGATGACCATTGTGATTGCCGCAAACCCTTGCCCGGCCTGATTCATCAGATTGAAAAAGCGTTAGACACATCGGCCGAAGGTTGCTGGATGGTTGGCGACTCTATCCGCGATTTAGAAGCCGGTGTTGCCGCCGGTTGTCGTCCGGCATTGGTACGTACCGGTAAAGGTGAGAAAAGCATCGCCAGACTCGCCGACTCCGGACTAAGCCAGGCGCAGGTATTTGATAACCTCGCCGCTTTTGCCGATTTTGTATTGGCAAACCCGTAATAAAAAGCCGGCAAATGCCGGCTTTTTACTTACACCTGTCTCAACGTGCCAGCCAATAATTCGCCAGTACACTGTCCGGGTCGGAGAGCAGTAATTCAACAAGTCCTGTTACATTGGTGACCACGGGTACACCCAATATAAATGTCCTCTGCTCAAAATTACCGAAATTGATATCAGATAAAGACGTAGTGCCAACAGGGAATGCATCACCGTCACTATCCGAAAAGACCATAACCAGAGCTAAAGCCTGTGATTCAACAGTGCCCAGAGCCACAGCACCAGTGGCGATTTCATGAATTCCGCTATAGGCCTCTGCCATGCTGTACCAAAGAGCAAGCGTATTACCTGAACGATAAGCAGCAATTTGAGTATTACAGCCAGAAATATTCAGACGTTGCTGGCCATCAACATTGATTGTCAGAGAAGCGCCATGATCCGTTACAAATACCGGACTCAGACTGCCTTCCTCAGGAATAACCAGATTCGTATCCCCTACACGATACTCAAAACTGAAATCTGTAACCCCTGCCATCGCGGCCTGGTAGGCCAAATATGCAGGCTGTTCTGTATCATGCCGGTTTGCGCTGCTCAGCTCTGTTATCGCAGTATCACCGGCACCGGTAAAATACTGCGTGGCAATATCGGGCATGCAGATGGCAACATCCAGATTACCCGTTACCGGATTTACGAGCAGGTTAACGGCTGTGGTGTCATTGGCGTTCACCTGAGCTGAGCCTGTGCCAGTGGCTATCAGGGTCGTACCATCAAAAACCTTAACCTCAATGCTGTAGCTGCCCAATGGCAAAGCCGTAAAACTGATACTCGCGGCCTGATCTGCGATATCAGCCGATGATGAGCGCTCCAGCAAATCATTAAACACCCGTACCTCTGCACGGGTAGCACTGACCCCGGCATTCAGGGCTTTGCTCACATCCAGACGGAAAGACACATCTTTCGTGGCCAGCTGCGGATTTTCCGGTGCGGGGTTGGTGGAGTCAGAGGTTTGCTGAGAAGTATTTTCTGCACCACCACAGGCGGTCAGTGTGGCAATGGCGCAGGCAAGCACCAGAGACTTAAACGGGGAAGAATGCATACGACGTCCTTTGTTGCCGTGTTTTTATTGTTATTACGAGCACTGTTAGTAAACAGGTTCCGGCAGATTAACAATACAACACGGTCGTACCAAACAGTAATCTGACCCCGTTAATGAGAAAGTCTGAGTCCGCGCAACAGAGCAGAGCTAAATTACAGCCGGGAAAAAGTCCGAGGAATTCAGGTAACAAGAGATCCCCGGCTAAAGTGGTATAAATAACGCCCACTATAATAAGCGCAGAGCACGGTATCTCTATGGCAGCACATCCCGACGTAACTGGCACGGATGCCAGCGTAACGCCCTATCGCCTGTGGTTGGCACAGCTGCGCAGCATCATTTTTTACGGCTGGCTGGCACTGCTGACCCTGGCCTGGTTTATTCCCAGTTTTGTCATTGGCATCTTCCTGCCGCTGAAGGCGCGTAACTATTTCATCATGGTGTTTTACTGCCACATTGTGGTCTGGTCGGCACGGCTGATCTGCGGGGTTAAATGGCAGGTGGAAGGACGGGAAAATATTCCCACCGATGGTCGCGGCTATGTGCTGCTGAGCAAACACCAAAGCACCTGGGAAACGTTTTTTATCCCAACCCTGATCGCTCCTCATGTACAGGTGGTCAAACGCGAGCTGCTCTATCTGCCGTTTTTTGGCTGGGCGCTGAAGATGATTCATCCGATATTTATCGACCGTACTCATAAAACCAATGCGCTGAAGCAGGTACTGAACCAGGGGGCCGACCGTCTGAACAGCGGCATTCATGTATTGGTTTTCCCCGAAGGCACAAGGGTGTCGCCAGGTAAGCGCAAAGCCTTTTCCAAAGGCGGTGCCATGCTCGCCACCAAGAGCCAGGCACCCGTTATTGCCATTGCCCACAACTCCGGCGAACACTGGCCAAATGACAACTGGGTAAAACGCCCGGGCACCATTAACGTAGTGATCAGCCCGGTGATGGAAACGACCGATCTCAGCACTGCGCAACTGAGCGAACTGAGTGAAAGCTGGATTAACAACCGGGTGGATGAAATTTCAGCCCGGCCGTTTGACGGTGAAATGGTCGATGCCGACAGCAGTGGTAAACGTTTCTGAGCAATAAAAGGCAGACTGGCTGTAAGTGCCCGCCGTAGTAAACACTCACAATCAGCCTGCCATTTACCTTCTCATCAGCAGCTTACAGCACCATCGCGGCAATCCATCCAGCGGCCAGTAATGGCAGATTAAAATGCAGAAAGGTCGGCACCACGGTGTCACGCATATGATGGTGCTGGCCATCGGCATTCAGACCCGCGGTCGGCCCTAAAGTAGAATCCGACGCCGGTGAACCCGCATCGCCCAACGCACCGGCGGTACCGACCAGCGCCACAATCGCCAGCGGGCTGAAGCCCATCTGCAGACATAACGGCACATAGATCGCGGCAATAATCGGAATAGTCGAGAACGACGAGCCGATACCCATCGTCAGCAACAGCCCGACAACCAGCAGCAACAGTGCCGCCAGCGCCTTATTATGATCCAACCAGGCCGCCGAACCATTCACCAGTTCAGCAATATGGCCGGTACGCTCCAGCACCTCCGAGAAGCCCGAAGCGGCGATCATAATAAAGCCGATAGAGGCCATCATCTTGATGCCATCAACCAGCACGCCTTCGGACTCATTCCAGCGCACCACCCCGGTAACGGAAAACAGCATAAAACCCGCCATCGCCCCCAGTACCATCGAATCGGTATACAGCTGCACCACAAAGGCCAGCACAATGGCCACTGCTGCAACCATCAGCGCCTTCGGCTCGTAACGGCGTTCGGTATGCTCGGCAATCGCAATGCGGGTGAGGTTATATTCACGCGGCTTGCGGTAGGTAAACAGCGCCGCAATGATCAGGCCGGTCAGCATGCCCAGCGCCGGAATCACCATCGCCTGTACCACCGACACCCCTTCCACATTCAGGCCGGCCTCAGCCACACGTCCGAGCAGAATCTCATTCAGATAGATATTGCCGAAGCCCACCGGCAGGAACATATAAGGCGTTACCAGACCAAAGGTCAGCACACAGGCCACCAGACGGCGGTCGAGACGTAAGCGGGCAATTACTAACAGCAGCGGCGGGATCAGAATCGGGATAAAGGCGATATGGATCGGAATCAGGTTCTGCGACGACACCGCGACCAGCAGCAGCAGACCGAGCAAGCCGTTCTTCAGCCAGCGTGACTCGCGACCACCGGTTTCGGCACCCAGCTTACGCAGTATGGCATCGGCCAGTAAATGCGGCAGACCCGACAGCGAAATCGCCACCGCAAAACCGCCCAGCAAGGCGTAGCTGAGCGCAATACCCGCGCCACCGCCGATACCGGCATTAAAGGCCTCCAGCGTAGTCTTCAGATCCAGGCCGCCAACCCAGCCACCAACAAAGGCCGCAACAATCATCGCCAGCATTACGTGCATACGCGCCAGACTGAGCACCAGCATCAGTACCACCGCAATCACCACCGCATTCATGGTTTTTCCTCATTCAGGCCCGGTATAAAACTGACCGGGCAGTCAGATACACAAAGAAGCCGCGCAAAGTACCACAAAGTGGCCGGTTGAGGATGACCGAGCGCAGGAATGGCAGGCTGGCGCTGCGTCTTTTTCAGGTTTCTTTCAACAGTGGAATCTGAAGTGAGCCGAATAAGGTCTGGTATTCGGCTCATATTTCTGACTATTATGAGCCGAATATGATTATTAATCGGCTCAGATGCTGTAACTGAGTTCCTGCCATCAACAAGCTTCTTCCCGGAGACAAGCATGCAATGGATCTGGCAATCCTCTGCCTGGCCAGAGTTCAGCTGGAAAGACGAGCCGCTGCAACCTCTGCTGCGGGCCGTACAACAGAAAAGCGGCATACTGCAGGGCAAGGCCAGTCTGAGCTCACCGGCCGAGCAATCCCTGCAGGCTTTGCTCGCCAATATCGTTGCCTCCTCCGCAATTGAAGACGAGAAGCTGAACGCCCAGTCAGTCCGATCCTCCCTCGCCCGCCATCTGGGCATCAGCGAAGAACAACCCTACCCGGTCTCTGAACGCTCGGAAGGACTGGCCGAGATCATGATGGATGCCCTGCAAAACCATCAGCAAGTGCTGACGGTGGAGCGTTTGTATCAATGGCATCGTTGGTTGTTTCCACAGAGTGAGACGGGCTTTCTGAATAAAATCCGGGTTGGCCAGCTGCGAGGGCCGGAGCCTATGCAGGTGGTATCCGGCCGCCTGGACCGCCCGACCGTACATTACGAAGCACCGCCAAGAACCGGACTGGAACAGGCTGTACAGCAGTTTATCGATTGGTTTAACCGCACCGCAGCCAACCCTGGCAGCGACCCTCTGCTGCGCGCAGCGGTTACCCATCTGTGGTTTGTGACCCTGCACCCCTTTGATGATGGCAACGGCCGCCTGACCCGCGCCCTCACCGATATGGCGCTGGCTCAGGCCGACAGCCAGAGTGTGCGCCTGTATGCCATGTCGGTTGCCATTCTGGCCGACCGCAAAGGCTACTACGCCGCGCTTAACCAAACGCAGCAGCTTGCTTCTTCAGAAAGCGCAGCAGATAACGGAGAAAAGGAAAACGACACGGCGCAGACGCTGGATATCACCCCCTGGCTGCGCTGGTTCCTGCAGACACTCGAGGCCGCCATCGACAGCGCCACCCGGACGATCGACCGTACCATAGAGAAAACCCGCTTCTGGCAGCAGCACCGCGATACCCCACTGAGTAAAGAACAAATCAGGGTACTGAACCGCCTGCTCGATGGCGGAGAGAAAGGCTTTGAAGACGGAATAAGCGCAAGCCAGTATCAGAAGGTAGCCAAAGTCAGTAAGGCCACCGCTACCCGCCATCTGGCCGATTTACTGGAAAAAGGCTGTATTGAAAAGCTGCCGGGCGGCGGGCGGAGTACGAGGTATAGGATCGCGGGATAATACTGATCAAGATGCCAGAATGAAAAAGCCCCGGCTGTCTGCACAGCCGGGGCTTTTTATTTAACGCTGATGCTAACGCGCTTTATGGCAAACCCGGATCAGAAATCCAGGTTCGCTACGTTCAGCGCGTTGGCTTCGATAAAGGCGCGGCGCGGTTCTACGTCGTCGCCCATCAGGGTGGTGAACATCTTGTCGGCGCCAATGGCGTCTTCGATGGTCACGCGCAGCATGCGGCGGGTGTTCGGGTCCATGGTGGTTTCCCACAGCTGTTCCGGGTTCATCTCGCCCAGACCTTTATAGCGCTGGATATTGAAGCCTTTTTTCGCTTCGGCCAGCAGCCATTGCACAGAATCCCAGAAGTCTTCGATCAGATGCACGCGTTCGCCACGCTGGATGTAAGCGCCTTCTTCCAGGGTGTCGCTCAGCTTCTGGCTCATAGTGGCCAGTTTGTTGTAACCGGAACCGGCGAAGAAGTCGTGATCGAGACGGAATTCTTTCGGAATACCGTGGGTGATTACTTTGATCACGATCTTATGGCTGTTGCGCTCGCTGTCGGCGGCCACTTCAACAATAAAGTGGCTGCCACTGCGGCCGGCGTCCGGCAGACGGTCGCTGAGCTGCTGAGCCCAGGCTTCGGCACTGGCTTTATCGGCCAGATCGGCGCTGTTCATACGCGGCAGGGTTACCATCTGGTGCAGCACTTCGTGCGGTACCAGGTTGGACATACGGGTGATGGTTTCCTGCGCCGCACGGTAATCGGCAACCAGCTGGGCAAAGGCTTCATCGGAAATAGCCGGAGCCTCAGCAGACGGGTGCAGAGCGGCTTTTTCCAGCGCGATATGGGTCAGGTAGCTTTCCATCGCTTCTTCGTCTTTGATGTACTGCTCCTGCTTACCACGCTTGATTTTGTACAGTGGTGGCTGGGCAATAAAGACGTGGCCGCGCTCGATGATTTCCGGCATCTGACGGAAGAAGAAGGTCAACAGCAGCGTACGGATGTGCGCACCGTCGACGTCGGCATCGGTCATGATGATGATGCTGTGATAACGCAGTTTGTCCGGGTTGAACTCTTCACGGCCGATACCACAGCCCAGTGCGGTGATCAGGGTGCCGACTTCGGCAGAAGACAGCATCTTGTCAAAGCGGGCTTTCTCGACGTTCAGAATCTTACCTTTCAGCGGCAGAATAGCCTGGGTGCGGCGGTCACGGCCCTGCTTCGCAGAACCACCCGCCGAGTCCCCTTCCACCAGGTACACTTCGGACAGTGCCGGGTCTTTTTCCTGACAGTCAGCCAGTTTGCCAGGCAAACCGGCGATATCCAGAGCGCCTTTGCGACGGGTCATTTCACGCGCTTTACGCGCCGCTTCACGGGCACGGGCTGCATCGATCATCTTGCCGACCAGGTCTTTGGCCTGCTGTGGGTATTCAAGCAGGTAATCGGCAAACAGACGGCCCATTTCCTGTTCTACCGCAGGCTTCACTTCGCTCGATACCAGCTTATCTTTGGTCTGGGAGCTGAACTTAGGGTCCGGCACTTTAACCGAAATAATGGCGGTTAAGCCTTCACGGGCGTCATCACCGGTGGTGGAAACCTTGGCTTTTTTCGCCAGGCCTTCTTTTTCGATGTAGTTATTCAGGGTCCGGGTCAGCGCAGCACGGAAACCGGCAAGGTGAGTACCACCATCGCGCTGTGGAATATTGTTGGTGTAGCAGTAGATGTTTTCCTGGAAGCTGTCGTTCCACTGCATCGCTACTTCAACGGCAATGCCGTCATCGCGCTGGATATTGAAGTGAAAAACGTCATTCAGTGCGGTTTTGCCTTCATTCAGGAAGGTTACGAATGAGCCCAGACCGCCTTCAAAAGCGAAGGTATCTTCACGGTCGCTGCGCTCGTCTTTCAGATGAATACGCACACCGGAGTTCAGGAACGACAGTTCACGCAGACGCTTGGCCAGGTAGTCGTAGCTGAATTCAGTCTTGTTGGTAAAGGTCTTCAGCGATGGCAGGAAGCGTACGGTGGTGCCCTTGCCTTCGGTGGTGCCGACTTCTTTCAGTGGGTAATCCGGCACACCGTGGCTGTATTCCTGTTCGTAGACTTTGCCGCCACGACGGATGATCAGCTTCAGTTTTTCTGACAGCGCGTTTACAACGGAAACACCCACACCGTGCAGACCACCGGAAACCTTATAGGAGTTGTCATCGAACTTACCGCCAGCGTGCAGTACGGTGAGGATAACCTCCGCCGCTGATACGCCTTCTTCCGGGTGCAGTTCGGTTGGAATACCACGACCGTTATCCGATACGGATACGGAGTTGTCGGTATGGATAATCACATCGACCTGGTCGCAATGGCCGGCCAGGGCTTCGTCAATGGAGTTATCCACCACCTCGAACACCATGTGATGCAAACCGGTACCGTCATCGGTATCGCCAATGTACATGCCCGGCCGTTTGCGCACGGCATCCAGCCCTTTCAGGACTTTAATACTCGACGAGTCGTAAGTCTGCTCACTCATTCGGTGGTTCCTCTTGATGAATTCGGTGCACTGCCGCTGTTATGCGTTGTCGGGCAATGCGAAATAAGCTGTTTTGTATCAGTCCGCAGGCCTGTCTTGCTGTGATGCTGCATTTTCAACTTCTGCTGCAACATCCTGAACAGCACCCTGTTCCACGTGGAACAACTTGCTGGCTACGGGCTGCCAGATATCGGTCAGCTTGTCCTTATCGATACTGGTAATAAAGACCTGACATTTTAAGTCTTCCAGCAGCTTACATAAAGCGAAACGGTGCTTTTCATCCAGCTCTGATGCGAGATCATCGACCAGATAAATGGTGCGTCTTCCACTCTCTTGCTGGAACAGTGCGCCCTGGGCAATCTTCAATGCGGCGACTACGGTTTTCTGCTGGCCACGGCTTAATATTTCGGCGGCTGGCTGCTTGTCGACCTTTATGCGCAGCTCTGCACGGTGAGGGCCTGACTGGGTATAGCCCAGCACCATATCACGCTCCTGCTGCTTATCCAGCACGTCCTGCAGCTCGGAATCTTTATCCCAGCCCGGATAGTAGGCCAGGCTGACATCCACGCTGTCGTCCAGCGCTTTGAGGATGCGCATAAACTCGGGTTTAAACCGTTTCAGATAGGCGCGACGGTGCTGATCAATCACCAGCGCACTTTCGACAAAGCCTTTGTTCCACACCGGCAACCATTCCGCTTCTTTTTGCTTAAGCACCGAGTTGCGTTGCTTAAGTTGCTTGCGGAAGGTTTTCCACTGCTCCATAAAACTGTGTTCCACGTGGAACACACCCCAGTCGATAAACTGGCGTCGTTCTTCCGGCGAACCAGATAGAAGTTTGAATGTGGTTGGATCAATCACCTGAACCGGCAACCAATGGGCGGCTTCTGCCTGAGACGTCAGCACCGAGTCATTCAGCTTCAGTAGATGATCACCGCCTTTCAGACGCAGGCTGTCGAGCTGACACTGACCAAGGCTCTCGTCGTCGATATCCATCTGGATTTCAATACGATCCGCATTGTGTGCCAGTACGTGTTTAAGCTGTGAGGTACGGAAAGACTTACCCGCCGCCATCAGCACGATGGCTTCGAGAATGCTCGTTTTGCCCGAGCCGTTATCGCCGTAGATGAAATTCACTCCGGACTGGAGTGTAAGATCCAGCGGCTGCAGATTTCGCACGCCGCTGATTTTAAGCTGCCGGATTGGCATAAGAACTTCTCATTAAGAGATAGCTGCAGGGAAGCGTTGTCGAGGCAGCCAACACAAGGCAAAAACAGGCGAAGAAGCGCAGTTTATAAGTCATAAATATTCGCTTCGCTCACCCTTTGGGCCAAACTAACGTTTGTTCTGGCACGGCCAGTGAGCCTCTGAACCTGTTTTTAACACGGTGATGGCAACGCAGATAGCTTTCCCTTTTCTAGAGGCGCATCGGCATAACAACATACATCGCGTCGCCGCCTTCCGGTTCTTCCAGCAAGGCACTGCTGTTGGCATCAGACAAGGTCATTTTTACCTGCTGGGTGTCGAGCACGCTCATAACATCCTGCAGATAAGAAACGTTGAAGCCCATTTCCAGAGCATCACCTTTGTATTCCACAGCCACAGATTCTTCTGCTTCTTCCTGCTCAGGGTTATTGGCAAACACTTTGAGCAGATCAGTGTCCAGCACCAGACGTACACCACGGTACTTCTCGTTGGACAGAATCGCGGTACGGTTAAATACCTGACGCAGTTCAGTACGGTCGGCCAGCATTACATTGCTGCCATTTTTCGGGATTACACGGCTGTAATCCGGGAATTTACCGTCCACCAGTTTGGAAGTGAAGGTGAAGTTTTCAGTACGCGCACGCAGGTGGTTGGTGCTCAGCGACAGCGTAACGGACGACTCAGGGTCGGTCAGCAGCTTGGCCATCTCCAGCACACCTTTGCGCGGCAGAATGATCTGCTGGGCAGTATCCGGGCCGTTCATCGCCACATGGCAGGTCGCCAGGCGGTGACCATCGGTAGAAACGGTACGCAGACCGGTGGCGCTCACTTCAAACAGCATACCGTTGAGGTAGTAGCGGACGTCCTGCTGGGCCATGGCGAAGCTGGTACGGTCGATCACACGACGCAGGCTGCCCTGCTCCAGGGTGAACGTCTTTTCGCCGGCAATGTTATCCACATTGGGGAATTCGGTGGCAGGCAGCGTCGACAGAGTAAAGCGGGAACGGCCGGAGCGGACATTAACGCGCTGCTCGTCCTGTTCGATTTCAATCTGTGCACCGTCCGGTAACGAACGGCAGATATCCATCAGCTTTTTCGCCGGAACCGTGATCTCACCTTCCTGACCAACCTCATCAAGGGTGACGCGGCCAACCAGTTCGACTTCCAGATCGGTGCCTGTCAGTGACAACTGCTGACCCTGAACCTCCAGCAGTACGTTTGACAGTACTGGCAGAGTCTGGCGTTTTTCTACTACGCCGGCCACCAATTGCAGAGGACGAAGCAAGGCTTCCCTAGAGATAACGAATTTCATGGTTCTCCACTCAGGTCCTGGGCATGTTCATCGGATTGAACAGCGCCTGTGATTGCTTGAAAACAGTCTGTCTTACAGTAAATCAGCACATAATGACGGCTGATTTACGTTGTCAGCGAGCGCAGCAGATTCTTATAGTCTTCGCGAATATCTGCGCTGGTTTCCTGTAATTCTTTAATTTTGCGGCACGCATGCAGAACTGTTGTGTGATCACGGCCACCAAAGGCATCGCCGATTTCCGGCAGGCTGTGGTTGGTCAGTTCTTTGCTCAGCGCCATGGCCACCTGGCGCGGGCGGGCGATGGAGCGGGTGCGGCGCTTAGATAATAAATCAGACATCTTGATTTTGTAATACTCAGACACGATTCGCTGAATATTATCGACACTGACCTGTTTATCCTGCAGCGCAAGCAGGTCTTTCAGGGATTCTTTGATAAACGGCAGGGTGATTTCGCTGCCGGTAAAGTGAGCGTTGGCCACCACGCGCTTCAGTGCACCTTCAAGCTCGCGCACGTTGGAGCGGATCTTCTGGGCAATAAAGAAAGCGGCATCATCGGGCAGGTGTACACCGGTCTGCTCGGCCTTCTTCATTAAGATAGCCACACGGGTCTCAAGCTCCGGCGGCTCAACCGCTACAGTTAAGCCCCAGCCAAAGCGGCTTTTCAGGCGCTCTTCCAGACCATTGATCTCTTTCGGATAACGGTCACAGGTCAGAATCATCTGCTGGCCGCCCTCAAGCAGGGCGTTAAAGGTGTGGAAGAACTCTTCCTGTGAGCGCTCTTTACCGGCAAAGAACTGAATATCGTCAATCAGCAACGCATCCAGGCCGCGGTAAAAGCGTTTGAATTCGTTAATGGCATTCAGCTGCAGCGCTTTCACCATATCCTGCACAAAACGTTCAGAATGCACATACAACACTTTGGCATTCGGATTTTTGCTCTGCAGATAGTTACCCACAGCATGCATCAGGTGAGTTTTACCCAGACCAACGCCACCATATATAAAGAGGGGGTTGTAGGAACCGCCGGCATTTTCGGCAACCTGGCGGGCTGCGGCATGGGCCAGCTGGTTCGATTTACCTTCAACAAAGGTTTTAAAGGTAAAGGTCGGGTTAAGGAAACTCTGGTGCTGGATGCCCCCTTCAACCTGAACTTCACGCTTAGGGCGGCTGACAACAGGTGCCTGTGCAGCAACCGGAGCCTCACCATAAGAAGGCGTATTATTAAAAGAAGGGACTTCCTGCTGGCTGCCGTAATCAAACTCAGCCTGCGCCCGTGGGGCGGCAAAACCAAAGTTTTCATTCTGGGCAGGAGCCGGAGCAGGTTCAGGACGACTGACAGCCAGCGGACGGAACATCGGCTGGGCTTCGCCCACGGCCAGTTCCACGCGGGTTATCAGACCGCCATTCAGATCGGAGAGGATTTCCTGAATGCGTTGCAGGTACTTATCCTTCACCCAGTCTTTTACAAAACGGTTAGGCGCACTCAGAACCAGCTGTCCACTGTCGGCGTTTGCCACCAAAGGCCGGATCCATGTGTTGTATTGCTGCGCGGGGAGTTCGTGCTGCAAGTGTCCCAGGCAATCTTGCCACAGAGCTGTCAGTGCCACTTCTTTATATCCGTTATCTGAATTCTAGCGAGCCGCACATTCTAACTGAGGGGGCGGTGGTTATCCACAGAAGTTATGATAATTTTCCACGCTTCCTTAAACCCTGTGGATAAACAGGACTAAAGCATGCGGATAGTTTTCTGGATAACCTTGTCCGGAATTTTTCTGTCGATTCCACACACATTCCATACCTCACTTACCGGCAGCTAGTGCATAACTTAAGCGCAGTTAAACACACCACTTATGCTTTACGTAAATACTTGTTTTTAAAGGATTTTTTATGATTATCCACAGATATTGGCGTGACTAAGAATAAAAATAACGAACTACTCCTTCTCTTCTTTCACATAACATAACAGGTATAAAAATCTTTTCGTGTGAACAGGAAAAACCGGTTTGAGTAAGTTCTGAAACTGCACATAAAATCACCATTGCTATTGCTGATTCTTTCTCATACAATTGCCGCCCTTAAAAATTAGACCCTTTTCACTTAACTGGGTGACAGTGTTATGAAACGTACTTTCCAACCAAGCGTATTGAAACGTAAGCGTACTCACGGTTTCCGTGCCCGTATGGCTACTAAAAACGGCCGTGCTGTTCTGGCTCGTCGTCGTGCTAAAGGCCGTCACGTACTGACTGCTTAATCGACCGTCTGACGCTGCGTAGTTTGCCGTCGATGCCGGAATTCGGATTTCCCCGCCGTGCCCGCTTACTCAAGCCGGTGGAGTTCAAACGGGTTTTCGACAAGACAGAATTACGCGGTAGTTCGCCTCACCTGTTGGTGCTGGCAACTCCGAATGAGCAGGACCAGGCCAGGATCGGATTCGTTCTGGCCAAAAAGCAGATCAAACGGGCTGTAGACCGCAACCGGATTAAACGTCTGGTTCGCGAATCGTTCCGGCATCATCAGCATGAGATGGCGTCGCTGGATTTTGTTTTACTTGCCCGCTCTGGTCTTGCCGAACTGGACAACCAGCAAATTCGTGAGATGATTGACGGCCTTTGGTTCAGATTAAAGCGTCCTTCCAATGACAGACAAGCAAACGGCAGCCGAAAAAACCGCCGCGCATCCCGGCGCTAAGGTGTTGCTGTCCCTGATTGCTTTCTATCGTTACGCTCTCAGTCCCCTTATTCCCAGTCGTTGTCGCTATTACCCCACCTGCTCTGCCTATGCCGATGAAGCTGTTCGTCGATATGGTGCTGTGCGCGGCGGTTATCTTGCGCTCAAACGGTTGCTCCGGTGTCACCCATGGGGTTCCCACGGTGTGGATCCGGTACCCGATTTACCCAACCATTCCTCCAATTGTTGTCAACGGAAACCCTAATCATGGATATCCGCCGTACGGTCATATTTCTTGGCCTGATTGTCAGTAGCTATTTTCTTATCCTCGCCTGGAATGATGACTACGGTCAGAAAAATCAGGTAACAGCGCCGATTGAAGCAACCCCGGTTGCTGAAAACCAGGACGCTCCGGTAACCACCGCCAGTGCCGACGAGCTGGCTGAGCAACCAGCGGTTGATGCTCCGGTTGTCAGCACAGAAGCCAAGGCGCAGCCATCGGCTGAACTGATTCGCGTAGATACCGACGTACTGCGTCTGGTGATTGACCCACGTGGTGGTGAAATCGTTGAAGTACTGTTGCCTGAATATCCGGCAGCGGTTGATCAGAAAGACGTTCCTTTTGTATTAATGGAGCGCAACCAGCGCCGTACCTATGTGGCTCAGAGTGGTCTGCTGGGTAAAGACGGTGTGGATGCTCAGGGTCCTGCGCTGTACAGCGCGGATGCCACTCAGTATAAGCTGGCGGATGGCCAGGATGAGCTGAGCGTGGTGCTGACCACTCAGACTGAGAAAGCAACGGTAGAAAAAGTATTCACCTTCCGTCGTGGTGATTACCTGATGGATGTTAACTTCCGCATCAAAAATACCTCGGCCGAAGCCTGGCAGGGTGTTTTCTACGCGCAGCTGAAGCGTGATAACTCGGTTGACCCGTCGGCCGGTTCGCAGATGGGCATGGCGGCTTACTTAGGCGCAGCTCTGACCACTAAAGAAAACCGCTACGAAAAAGTAACCTTCTCCGATCTGGAAGACGGCCAGTACAAAAAAGTCGAGCAAGGTGGCTGGGCCGCAATCCTGCAGCACTACTTCCTCGCTGCCTGGGTACCAGCAAAAGATGTGCAGCACACCTACAACGGCCGTGCGGTTAAAGGAAACTACATTTTTGGTTTCTACGATGCGCCTACGGTTGTTGCCGCCGGTGAAACCGCTGAAGTGGGTGCCAGCCTGTATGTCGGTCCTAAAGTGCAGGATCGTCTGGCCGAAATTGCAGACCATCTGGATCTGACTGTCGATTACGGCTGGTTATGGTGGATTGCCCAGCCGCTGTTCTGGTTGCTGAGTTTCTTCCACGGTCTGGTGGGCAACTGGGGTGTGGCCATTATTCTGCTGACTGTACTGATTAAAGCCGCATTCTTTAAGCTGTCTGCCACTTCTTACCGCTCGATGGCGAACATGCGCAAAGTAGCGCCGAAGATGCAGGAAATTAAAGAAAAATACGGTGATAACCGTGAAAAGCTCGGCCAGGAAATGATGAAGCTCTACAAAGAAGAGAAGATCAATCCGCTGGGCGGCTGTCTGCCGATTCTGGTGCAGATGCCGGTATTTATCGCGTTGTACTGGGTACTGATGGAATCTGTGGAACTGCGTCAGGCACCGTTCTTCCTGTGGATTAAAGATATGTCGGTGATGGACCCTTACTTCATCCTGCCATTAATCATGGGTGCTTCTATGTTTATTCAGATGAAGCTGAACCCAACACCGCCGGACCCGATGCAAGCGCGTGTTATGCAGTTTATGCCGGTGATCTTTACCGTGTTCTTCCTGTGGTTCCCGGCCGGTCTGGTACTGTACTGGGTAGTGAACAACATCCTGTCGATCAGTCAGCAGTATGTGATTACCAAACAGATCGAAAACAGCTGATCTGCAGGAATCTTAAAAAGGCGCTTCGGCGCCTTTTTTATTGCCTGCCGTCCAAACGTACAAAATTCAAAACAGCTGCGGCGGCTTTTGATTGTCTGCATCCTCCGGGTTAACTCAGGTACAATTCGCGCAAGCCAAACCGCTGTATTTAAAACGGCGCCCAGATTTCAGGAATCCGCGATGAGCAACCTTATCCACAACGACACCATTGCTGCCGTAGCCACTGCACCGGGGCGTGGCGGGGTTGGCATTATCCGCGTATCCGGCGCGCTGGCGTTAACCGTGGCCCAGGCCGTACTCAGCATAGAGCCCAAACCCCGTTATGCCCACTACGGGCCGTTTAAAGCGGCTGACGGTACGGTGCTGGATGAAGGCATCGCCCTGTTCTTCCCCAACCCGAATTCTTTTACCGGTGAAGACGTACTCGAACTGCAGGGTCATGGTGGCCCGGTGGTGCTTGATCTGTTGCTGAAAGAAGTGGTGGCGCTGGGTTGTCGTCTGGCGCGCCCGGGTGAATTTTCCGAGCGCGCTTTCTTAAACGACAAAATGGATCTGGCCCAGGCCGAAGCCATTGCCGATTTAATCGACTCCGCCTCTGAGCAGGCCGCACGCTGTGCACTGCGTTCATTACAGGGCGAGTTTTCCAACAAAGTACACAGCCTGCTCGACCAGTTAATTCAGCTGCGTATTTATGTCGAAGCCGCCATCGATTTTCCCGAAGAAGAAATCGATTTTCTCTCCGACGGCAAAGTAGCCGCCATGCTCGACGCCGTGGATGCGGAGCTGAAAGCGGTTCTGCGCGAAGCCGGACAAGGCGCGCTGCTGCGTGAAGGTATGAACGTGGTGATTGCCGGACGGCCGAATGCCGGTAAATCGTCGCTGCTGAATGCACTCGCCGGTCAGGAGCGTGCCATCGTTACCGATATTGCCGGCACCACGCGCGACGTATTAAAAGAACATATCCACATCGACGGTATGCCGCTGCACATCATTGACACCGCCGGTCTGCGTGATGCGCCGGACGAAGTTGAGCGCATTGGTATTCAGCGCGCCTGGGACGAAATCAGCAAAGCCGACCGCGTATTACTAATGGTCGACAGCACCACCAACGAAACCGATGCAGAGAAATTACTGCACGCCCTGTACGACGAGCGCGGGTTGCAGGACGCCGCGACCGATCTGTTAAATAACGGCCGCTTAACCGTTATCCGCAACAAAGCAGATTTATCCACAGAGACCATTGGTCTGAATAACGACGGCCGTTTCCCGGTAATTACCTTATCAGCGAAACAGAATGCCGGTGTCGATGTGCTGCGCGAACACCTGAAACAGATTATGGGGTTTGATGCCGCTGCCGAAGGAGGTTTCCTTGCCCGCCGCCGTCATATCGATGCTCTTAACCGCGCGCAGCAGGCTCTCGATTTTGGTCGCCAGCAACTGGAAGGCATGGCCGCCGGTGAGCTGCTGGCCGAAGATCTGCGTATGGCGCAGCATGCGCTGAACGAAATTACCGGTGCTTTCACCGCCGATGATCTGCTGGGCGAGATTTTCGGCAGCTTCTGTATTGGGAAATAATCAGCCATGAGTGACAAGCCGGGTGAGCAAGGTTTCTGAGCACTCTGGTAATCGTTTTCAGGCATAAAAAAACCGCGATATTCGCGGTTTTTTTATGCCCGTTAAACAGCCTGAAATGAGCGGATCAAACGGTTTTATATTTCTGCTGTTCCGCTTCCCATTCGCCCAGCAGCTCACGGTTATCGTGCATCCATGGGTGAAAATCGCGGCGGAAATAATCCAGATAATCACGCCAGATGGTTGGTACTAACCCTGGCTTCAGGAAGTAGAACCGGAACCCTTTCCACCAGACTTTCGGGTTAAATAACTGGCCGTCTTTCCACAGGAAAATCGCCTGAATAATCGACGTGCGCAGACAGAAAAGAATGGTGACATTAATCATGGTCAGAACCCGCAGCCAGTAACTGCCAACTGCCTGTTGGTACACATCGTAAGCCACGGCTTTATGTTCGGTTTCCTCAATCGCATGCCAGCGCCACATTTCTTTAAATTGCGGGTGCATGCCTTCGGTTGATTCCGGGTTGGTCAGAACCTGGTGCGCCATAATGGCGGTAAAATGTTCCAGCGCACAGGTAACTGCCAGGCGGTGTTTACGCGGCAGCCATTTTTTCATCCAGACCTTTTCTTTCTTTTCAAAGGCCATGATTTTGTCGATTGGGTAATGCCATTTTTTCAGGTAGTCGTTGTACTGCGCATGTTCATGGCCGTGAATGGCTTCCTGTTTAATAAAGCCTTTAATCTGCTGCAGTAATTGCGGGTCGCTGATTTTGTGCTGATTATCACGCACGGCATCCATAAACATGCGCTCACCTTCCGGGAACAGGCAGGAAAGCGCGTTCATGAACGTCGATTTAAAAACATCGTCGCCATACCAGTATTTGGGAATGTCATCGAGGTCGAATTCAAATTCCATTTTACGGCCGGGAATTTCCATAGAAGAACTGATGGCCTGAGCTTTTTGCAGTTTGCTGTTCATAAACGCCTCGCAGATGATGTACCTAGGGCCTGTTAACACTAATTAAACGAGCCTGTTATCGGCTAAAAATTTCTCAGACAAGGCGCTGAGAGTGTGGCCTAACGGGTTAAGCGAACGAACAGCAACGCTGGATGAGGAATTTTTAGCCATAACCCTTCGGGCTGAGGCCATTTTTCCCCATTAACGTCGTCGTTCGTCATTCATTTAGCCCGCTAATATCACTCCTCACTCCTTGTTCTGAGAAAAACTGGCTCTCAGCAGGCCTGATTCAATTAGTGTTAACAGGCCCTAGCCCAATGTTAAGTGCGGTAAGCAGACCGCAAACTATTAACCGGTACGTTATTCTCATTATGCGTAACAGGATAGGCGCATCAGGCCAGCGCTGACAGGTGATCGGACGACAATTATCGGGTGCGGTGGTGACTGCAGGTGGCTTTCGATCACCGCCTGCAGGCAGAGCAGGCGGATTGTTGTAATTACTCAGAGATGACCGACTTTCACCAATATCAGCGTCTCTTCATCAACAAAAGGATGGTGCTGGCTTAAGTGCGGACTGCGCAGCCAGGTATGCTGCGGATATTCACCGTGCTCGTCTTTAAAGCAGCCGGAAATTACCAGAATTTCCTCCCCACCCCAGTGGCGGTGCGGTTGGAATACCTCTCCAGCAGGCCAGCGCACCAATGCCGTACTGGCTCCCAGATGTTCATGCAGCGGGCATACGGTCAGGCCGCCAATACCCGGCCGCCATTGCTGATCTTCGGGGCGGATGCGCACGGTTTCAGTGTCGGTTTCAGCAAACTGATTAAGTTTTACAAAAATCAGACAACCCTGCTCGGAAAACGGTGCATGGGCAGAACCCGGTGGATTGCGCAGATAACTGCCGGCCGGGTAATCGCCGGATTCATCGCTGAACACGCCTTCGAGCACATAAATTTCTTCGCCCAGCGGGTGAGTATGCTGCGGAAAACGTGCGCCGGGCAGGTAGCGTACCAGACTGGTTACCTGACCATGCTCCGGAGCTTCACGTTCCAGCGGGAAACGTTCTATCGGTGCCTGCGGTGCGCTGAGCCAGGGCTGATCGCCCTGGCGGATAACCACCACTTTGCTGCGATCCATATTGATGGGCTCAAAAGTTGGTTGGGCGCTCATGGGATCTCCGGACAGTATTTCGTTGATGAAAAAGCAGGGCTGCAGGTTGATAGCCGACGATTGTATTCCTCTCCGCCGTGGTGGCCCAAGCCGCAAATCCGGCTGACTATCCGGTAAAGCGGCAGACAATGCGTATTTTTATCGGATCGCGGGTTAAAGAGAGCGGATTTCCCGCCGATTGCTATCTTTACAGGTATCACTTTCAGGCAGGAGAACTCCGTGCGCGCAGCAACTCTGGCGATAGCCGCCACCTTACTGGTGGGATGTATTGCAGAAGAAGACAAAGACAAGATCACCAACGAACAGGGAGTGACCGTCAGTGATCCGACTCTGGCCCTGAATGGTTTATGGGACGGCCAGTTTGATCAGGCAGGCAGCCTGCGGGTGCTTATTTATAACGGCAACGTTTACGGTCTGGATGAAAGCCGTGGTTACTACGGCACAGCATTGCTGAATAACGATAACCGCACCGCCACACTGGCGCTGACGGGTTATACCCTGTCGCAGAATGATACCGCCGCCAAACAGTATGTGGCCGATGGCCTGAATCAGGATTACAGCCTCAATGGCCTGCTGTACACCGTGGAAGCTTCACCACAGCTGGTCGGTGACTTTGAAAACGCCATCGGCACCGGCAGTTTTGTGCTGACCGATGATGGCACCTGGCCGAATAACTCTGCCCTGAGTTTGCTGGCGGGCAAGTGGACGGCCACCGGTTATGAATTCTATGTTGAGCCATTAAGCAGCAAGGCTTCGTTTAAAGGCATCAGCACCGACAGCAGTGGCTGCACCTTCGAAGGCGATATCACCTTGCTGGATAAAAACGATGCCCTCTACGCCGTTACCCTGCGCGAGCGCAAAAACTGCCCGGCATTTAACGAAACCAACGCCAGTGGCTATGCCGTGATCAACAGCGATGGCTCGCTGGAGTTGTACCTGCGCAAAGATACCGACCTGTTGTTTATGACCTTTACCGCGCCGGTCAGCAGCACACCTGTGGAAACCCCTACCGATACAACAGACACAACGACGGATACAACCACGCTCTGAGCGGTTAACGGCTGCTGCTGCCTGCAGTGGCCGTTATTCCTTCCCCCTTCCTGTGTATAACCTTCTGGATAACGCGTAATAAAGATCCGCATAAGCTGGGATCTCAGCATGAACAGTTTTCCTTATTTATTCTGAGGATAAAGTTACCCACAATTATCAACAGCTTTATACACTCACTAATACTTTGTTTTTTAAGGAATTAAATTAAAAAATCACAGCAGTGACTAAAAATGGCTAACAGTCTTTTTTCCGATGTGGATAAAGTGTATAAAACCATTGGTTAAATTTTACTCAGCCTACTGCCGCTGGCCGCACAAGGCTGGTATACTGCGCGCCCTTTTTTCCCGATTCCTGTTAAACGAACAATTCTGAGGTGGCTTGTGGATTATCCCGTGCGTTATGACGTCATTGTGGTTGGCGGTGGCCATGCCGGTACCGAGGCGGCGCTGGCCGCGGCGCGTACCGGCTGCAAAACCCTGCTGCTGACCCACAACACCGACACCGTCGGTGTGATGTCATGTAACCCGGCCATCGGCGGGATTGGCAAAAGCCACCTGGTTAAAGAAATCGACGCACTGGGCGGCGCCATGGCGCGCGCCACCGACAAAGCCGGTATCCAGTTCCGCATTCTTAACAGCCGTAAAGGCCCGGCGGTGCGTGCAACCCGCGCTCAGGCCGACCGCGCGCTGTACCGCTCGGCGATTCGTCATATTGTGGAAAACCAGCCCAATCTGGATATCTTCCAGGCCGCCTGTGACGACCTGATCGTACAGGGCGACGGCGTTGGCTCCACCGTCTGTGGCGTAGTCACCAACACCAATATGCGCATTCACGCCACCAGTGTGGTGCTGACCGCCGGTACTTTCCTTGGCGGACTTATCCACATCGGTATGGAAAACCACAGCGGTGGCCGTGCCGGTGACCCGCCGTCGATTGCGCTGTCCAAGCGTCTGCGCGAAATGCCGTTTAACGTTGGCCGCCTGAAAACCGGTACGCCGGCGCGTATCGATGCGCGCAGTGTCGACTTCTCCGTGATGCAGGTGCAGCCCGGCGATGCGCCGCTGCCGGTGATGTCCTTTATGGGTTCGGTGGACGAACACCCTGAGCAGGTAAACTGCTACATCACCCACACCAATGAGCGCACCCACGAGATTATCCGTAATAACCTTGACCGCTCGCCGATGTATGCCGGTGTGATCGAAGGGATCGGCCCACGTTACTGCCCGTCGATCGAAGACAAGATCACCCGCTTCGCTGATAAAACCAGCCATCAGGTGTTTGTTGAGCCGGAAGGTCTGAACAGCAACGAACTCTACCCGAACGGTATCTCCACCAGTCTGCCGTTCGACGTACAGCTGGATCTTATCCACAGCATCCGTGGTTTTGAAAATGCCCACGTCACCCGCCCGGGTTACGCCATCGAGTACGACTACTTCAATCCACAGGATCTGAAGCACAGCCTCGAAACCAAATTCGTTAACAACCTGTTCTTCGCCGGCCAGATCAACGGCACCACAGGTTACGAAGAAGCCGGTGCCCAGGGCCTGCTGGCCGGTACCAACGCCGCCCTGCGCGCGCTGGAAAAAGACGCCTGGGTACCGCGCCGTGATCATTCGTATATCGGCGTACTGGTCGATGACCTGATCACCATGGGTACCAAAGAGCCGTACCGTATGTTCACCAGCCGCGCCGAATACCGTTTAGTGCTGCGTGAAGACAACGCCGATCTGCGCCTGACCGAAGTGGGCCGTGAGCTGGGTCTGGTCGATGACGAGCGCTGGGCCGCGTTCAGCACCAAGCGCGAAAGCATCGAGCAGGAAGCGCAGCGCCTGAAAACCACCTGGGTGCAGCCGGGCAGCGCCGAAGCCGCCGCGCTGGAAGCCAAAGGCGAAAGCAAGTTTGTGCGCGAATACAGCCTGCACGATCTGCTCAAACGTCCGGGTCTGGAATACAACGATGTGGCTGGTCTGAAAGGTGAGCCGGTGGCTGATCCGCAGGTCGCCGAGCAGGTTGAGATTCAGGCCAAGTACGACGGCTACATCGCCCGCCAGCTTGATGAAATTGAACAGCTGCGCCGCTATGAAAACACCAAACTGCCGGCCGACCTCGACTACGACGCCATGGGCGGCCTGTCGAACGAAGTGAAGCAGAAGCTGAATACCCTGCGCCCGGAAACCCTTGGCGTGGCTTCACGTATTTCCGGTATTACCCCGGCGGCTATCAGCCAGATTCTGATTCATCTGAAAAAGAAAAATGCGGTAAACAAGCTGAGTGCGTGATGCTTAGTTACTGCTGACCCCTGAACCATATGCTGCCCGAACAGGAAAATACGGACCGCATATGGTTTGCCCTGTTAAGGGCTTCATCCGCCCAATGCCGCACCTGATGCCATTGCTCAGGCTGTCGCTGCTGTATATTGTGCAAAGACTCAATTTTATCCGGCTAAGCATCAGTGCCTTGGCCAATATCGTGACTAAAGGAATAGCCGATGCTACGCCATCTCCTCAGCTGCCTGCAGCGCGCTGTATCACGCCTTACAGAATCCCGGGTATTTACGTTTAATAGTGAGCCTGAATGGCATATCAGCGTACTGCGTTGGACAACGCTCGTTTTCTACGGCTGGCTGGGCGCTGTGGTGGTGTATCTGCTGTGGCCGTGGCTGTCGTACCTGCGCCCGGAGCGTTTATTGACTGATAAGCCAACCCTCTATGTGCTGTTGCAGGGTACCTGGAGCCTGGTGGCGGTATTGCTGGTGCTGGCATTGCAGGACAAATTTTTTATCCGTTTTCCGCGCAAACGCCAATCCGTTTATTGCATCGATATCCAAACCTTTGTGCGCTACCCAACGCTGCATGTCAGCGTGGTTACAGGCATTCTGCTATTGCTGTCGACCTTTGATGGGACATCCGCTCCAGGCGGTAGCAGTCTGCTGGTTATTTCCAGTGATGCACTGCAACTTCCGGTATTGATCGAAGAAAAAGAGACGCGTCATTTGCCTGTTTTGGGCGGTGATGGGCTGAGCATTTTCTTCCTGATTTATGCTTTTATCCTTGCTGTGCGGACGGCATACCACGTCAGAACTTTGGCTGCTGAAACAGAAAAATCCAGATCAACAGAAGCACTCAATTTACTGACATGCAGTGATAGCCAGTTTGAGCAATGGCTACGAAAGGAAGAGGGCGAAAAGACGCTGGATTTCTTTGACCGAGAACCTTATGTCGAACGTATGCTGGTACGCACCGAACAGACCACAGGCAAGAAGTCACAGCGGAGCAAAGGCCAGATTCTGCTGGGGGAGTTTGGTTCAGGTAAAACAACCATTGTTAATTTACTGGAAAAGAAATTAGGCCCGGAGTGGATTGTATCGCGCTTTGACTGCTGGCAACGGTCGGGCAAGCCGCAAGAACTTGCCGCTCAACTTATTGAGCAGATTCTTCATGATGTCGGTCAGCAGATTGAAGTGACCAGTCTGGCGAGCCTGCCAGAGTCTTTCGCCAGTGCCTTGTATGGCAGCAGTCACTGGTGGCAATTGCTGGATATCTGGCTGCGCCCGGATACGCCGGAACAGGTCATAGGTAAGCTGGATAGTCTGCTTAAGGTGCATAACCGCAGACTGTTGTTGGTGATAGAGAATGTGGACCGCAATGAAGAGCGTGAACATTTCATTAATATTATTGCAGCGATATTGGACAAACTTCAGCAAAGCAAAAACCTTAACCATATTGATTTTATCTTCAGCGCCGATGAAGCACGTCTGGATAAAGAATTGCTGTACCGAATTGCTGATTACAGAGAACGAGTGGCGACTTTTATTTCTCCCGAGCTTCTCATCCGGTTTATGGCCCTGTGTCTGGACAGTGCGTTAAGCGGACGAAGGAATGGTGAGTCATTGATTATTCCCTATCTGAGTAAAGATTTTTTATTGCCAGGTGATGCGCAAGGAAAAATTGAAGCGGTTAAAAGTGCATTCGGAATACAGTCAGGTAATGGTAAGTCGGCAATCTTTAGTAAGGAATCTAACGAAAATAAAGTGCTGATGGCACTCACAAACATTCTTTCCAATCCACGCCGGCTTAAGCATGTATTGCGTGATATGTATCAACGCTGGCTGGATGAACTGAAAGGTGAAGTCAATCTGTTTGATCTGTTGTTGTACTGTACAGCGAATGACGAGGGATCGATAAGAGATGGGATGGATAAATTCACCGAGAAGGACTTAAACGGTTCAGGTGATAATCCTTTTCTGGCAGGAACCAGCAAGAAACCGAAAACGCCTGTGGATTCAGACGCTGAAACCACTGCGGATGCCTCCTACGGCGATTCGGATTTGATAGCGTTTTATCTCCTTAATGGGGATTTAGCTCCAGGCCATCCATGCAGATCGTCTATTTGTCAGCCTGTTATCGACAAGGAAGGAGTGTCGGAAGACGTATTTGAAAAATACCGTAAGGTAGTGGATATAGGCGTTGTTAAAGGCTACGCCAGTAGCGATCAGGAGTTCCTGGGAAATTATATAAAAGCCTCATCTAAGAGTGGTGATCCACAAGCACTGGCAGCTTGTCTGAACTTCGCCTTATCGTCATCCCATCATCTGGTGATCTTTGAAAATCTGCTGATATCGATGACGGAGAAGTATTTTTCTTCAGTTACTGAATTATATCGGTTTTCCCATCGCGCCATCGTTCTGGCCGATCAGCGTTATGCCAGTACTATGAATGGTGTTCTTAATCTACTGATCCGGCTTTGCTTTAGGGTGATGAATTTTGACGCCAGTGGCGGTGAAAGTCATGCCGATAAGCTTCAGAGCACACTAACCAATGCGTTAAAAAATCTAGCTAAACAGGAGCAATATAGCTATCTGTTGCGGATTCTTACCTTTATTTCCTGGGGAAAAGAACGTGATTTTGCTTTGCGGGTTATCAATACGGTGGCAAAAAGTGTGTTTACCCGCGAGTTTTCTAACAGCATGGCAAAGGCATTTAAAGAGAATGATGCTGGAACCTATGAGTTGCAGTATGAGTACATTTTGCTGCTGCCAGCTTTAGAAAAAGCCGAACATATCATCGGTAAAGAAACCCTACTCGAGGTATGCCGCTCCTTTCTTATGGTAATAGGTGAAAGGCTTGAGAACGAACCTCTAATTCTCACTGAGTTTACGCAGCGAGACTCTATAAATCTAGAGAGGATTACGTACATCATCGCGCATTGGTTAGAGGTTAAAGTTCTTACTGGCACCAAACTAAACGCCTGGCAGGAACTGCTGCGGGTCTTGCCGGATGCCAAGAACACTGATAATTCACAGCCGCAGGATAAGTAACCATCCTTACCCGCATAGGGCGCTTAGCCCTCCTGACCCGGAGTTGATTGATCGTTTGCGATACTTTTGTGCAATAAATTGCACAAAAAATAGTCGGACCTCAGTTTTTGTGCAGAATATTGCATTTTATTGCCTTTCGGCGTAAAAATGGTGCACTAAATTGCACATATCAGGTCGGCTCTTATGGCAGACACATTAACGCTGGAAACCTGTATCGCCGGTCAGTGGCAGAAAGCCTGCTCGCTCTGGTTCCACGAACCGGCCGCCGGTCGCTCCGGGCCGGTTACTCTGGAGTATGACGCGGCCTATGTCGCCCGCTACCAGAATAATCCGGCTGCGCTGGTCAGCCTGCGCTATCCGCTGGATTTCTTTCCCCATGAGTGCGAACACTGGCCAGCATTCTTGCTGGATATTCTGCCCATGGGGGCCGCGCGCCGTTATTGGGGGCAACGGCTGAATCTGGTCAATCCGGAACACCCCAGCCATGATTTTATGCTGCTGCAACAGGGTGCCAGAGCGCCGGTCGGCAATATGCGTATAAAAGAATCCTGCCCGGTTGATATACCTCCTGCGCGTGGTTTCCCCATCGCTGACGTGCTCAGCCGTGATACCGGGTTTCTTGATTACGCCCGGGAGTGCGGTGCGACAGTGGGGGGGGCCAGTGGTGCCGGCGGAGAAGCGCCTAAGTTTCTGCTGACGAGGGGCAAAGACGGTTTGTACTATCCGGATGCCACGCTGCCGGATGATCTGGCCGATGAGTTCTTTCTGGTTAAGTTTCCCCGGCAAAGCTCCCACAATCATCGTCCGCTGGACAGTGATTTACTGATTCTGGAAACCGAGGCTGCGTATTACCAGATCGCCAGCCGCCTGGGGTTTGACACTATTTGCCGCTCCCCCTGGCCTTTAACAGGTAGTAAAGGAGAACATTTTTTTTTCCCTGTTTCTACTGAAAATGCCGTCTCCCGGCCAAGCCTGTGGCTGCCGCGTTTTGACCGGAGGATCACACCATCTGCGGTTGACCGCATCGGGGTTGAGTCATTGTATTCACTGGTCGGCTCGGTTGAACCGGGAGCCAGCATTGCGCATACGGAGTATCTGCGCTGTCTGGTATCTGCCTGGGCTGGTCATGGTCAGCAGGCTGAAGTTCCTGAACTGGTGGCGGAATATGTGCGCCGTGATCTGTTAAACGTGGTTCTGGGTAATAGCGACAATCATGGCCGCAACACTTCTGTGCTCCGGCTGAATAATCGTCTTCAGCTTGCCCCGGTCTATGACCTTGCACCTATGGTACTGGATGAGTCTGGCATTACCCGTACCAGCCGCTGGTCGCAGGCCAACGAACTGGGGGGCGAATTTAACTGGCGTGATATCTGTGAAGAGGCGTCCCAGGTTGGTTATGGCGTTACGGCCGACGACCTCTGGCGCACATTAACAGCCTTAGCGAAACAGTTAGTGGCTTTGCCTCGTCTGGCTGAAGAGTACCGGGTGCCATTACCGGTTCTGCAGCAACGAACAGGAAAACTTAACCTTAAGGGAACAGAACAACGTCTGAAATACTGGGGGCTGCTGCCATGATGATACCAGCGGCACAGCAGCTTAAAGCGATGAGCAGAACAGAACTGCTGTCGTTTGTTGAACGCGGCGTTTTTGCAGGTGAACTCTCTTTGGGGGCCGCCCTTAAAATACTGCGCAAGTATGTAGCGGGTCTGAATCAGGCCGATTTTGCCGAGCTTTGCGGTGTTTCCCGCCGCACTCTGGCAGCGCTGGAATCCGATGAAGGTAATCCAACTCTGCAGACTGTAAATCAGGTACTGAAATTATTTGGTTTAAAACTGGGGTTAGCGCGTTTGTACCCATAACGTCACTTTTAACCCGCACGGGCTTGATACGAATCAAGCCCGTTTTTGTTTCTGCTGCCACACTGGGCCATTCCGAGGTTTCTTAAAACACATAAATGGAGTCGTGTTATGAGTGGCGAACAACAGGTGATCGATTTTTTACTGCAGTTGCTGGATGACGCAGCGGTACAGAATCATGAAATCAATGGCCCGTATCTGGAAGATATTCTGTTCACTCAGCTGCTGACCCGCCTGGCGGCACGGCGCACCGAAAAAGACATTCTGCATCAGGTGCAGTACCACCTGAATTTTGAGCAGCGCAATCTCAGTAAGGATGAGTTTGTCGTTACCCGCGGCTGCTGATGTTCTGCGGCAGCCAGCCTGCACAGATCAAACTGGACAGATCAGCTGCGCAGATTTTGCTGCCCCAGCAACCCGGTGAGCACCGGTGAGACAAACTGGCGTTTCACCGTTACCGCATAAAAGCTCTCGAACACGTTGGGCAGGGTCATAAACTCCTGCAGTGTGCCCTGCGCAATCTCATCTTTTACTACCACGGTTGGCAGTACGGTCAGCGCGCCGGTGTCACGTGCCAGCAGACGCAGCATCGCCATATCGTCGGCCTCGGCCTGGACGTCCGGTTCGTAATTCCAGCGGCTGCAGAAGCCATCAAAGGCGCTGCGCAGCTCGGTACCGCTGGCCGGTAAAACCCAGCGCCGGCCTTCATACCCCTGCGGGAATTCAGCCGCTGGTTTTTGCTCTGGCGGCCCGACCACAGCCAGTGGCTGGCGCGCCAGTAACTGGCTTTGCCACAGGGTTTCCGGCCCCTCTGCGGCGACGTTGCTGTTGGTCAGAATCAGGTCGAACTGATGGGTGGCGAGACCGTTCAGCAGGTTGTCCATACCGCGCGCATGCAGGCTGAAACGCACTTTCGGCTGGCTGATCAGCGGCGCGATAAAGCCCTCGATAAAGTTACGCGACATGGTCGATAACACGCCGATCCGCAGCTGCTGATATTCCGGCTCAATCCCATGGCGCAACAGTGACTCCAGCTCTTCACCGCGACTGAAAATATCATTGGCATAACCCAGCACCCGCTGGCCGGTGGCGGTCAGCCGCAGGCGGCGGCCGCTGCGCTCAAACAGCTGGGTATCCATGCTTTCTTCCAGTGCACGGATCTGCGCCGACAGCGCCGATTGCGACACATGCAGCTGACGCGCCGCTTCGGTCAGGTTGCCCAGTGTGGCGACGCGCCAGAAATAATGCAGATGATGATAATTGAGGCGGCTCATCTGATTGTTCTCTAAAAGTGAATGAAATGTGAGTTTATATCTATTTTACCTATAGCAACCAGTGCGCAGATACTGCGCGCACCTGAACCCATAACAGAGGTTGCGTACCATGAGTATTTCCTCTCTGCTGATGGCCATCGTGCTGGCGGCGATCCCGCTGACACTGATTCTGGCCGCTGTTCCTGCCGGTCTGCAGACCCGGCGCTTTAGCTTCAGTGACGACCAGCGCTGGCGTTTTGCCTGGCGTGCGGCGCAGGCCATTACCCTGTTAACCCTGAGCGCAATCGCACTGGCACTGCTGTTGCCGGATGCCGGTCTGCACTGGCTGAGTGATCAGCCGTTGCGCCTGACGCTGTTACTGCTGCTCAGCGTGATGGCACTGGTGGTGGTGAAATTCTCACGCCGTTATCTGGCCGCCGATCCGGGTTTTGGCCGTTATCTGCGCTGGCTGTTGCTGACCCTGGCGGCGGTGGCGCTGGTGTTTATCAGCAATCATTTGCTGTTGTTTGCCCTGGGCTGGATTGCCATCAGTCTGGCGCTGCATCAGTTGCTGATGTTCTACCCTGAACGTCCGCGCGCGGCGCTGGCGGCGCATAAAAAATTCCTGCTGGCACGGCTGGCGGAAATTTCTCTGCTGGTTGCCTTTTACCTGCTCTGGCAACAGCACGGCACGGCCAATATCGACGCCATTATCAGTGCTTATCAGGCGCCAGCAGCCCTCAGCCTGAATGAGCAGGTTGCCGCCGTACTCATTGCCCTGACCGCGCTGATCAAATGTGCGCAGCTGCCGGTACATGGCTGGCTGATTCAGGTGGTGGAAGCGCCGACGCCGGTATCCGCACTGCTGCATGCCGGGGTGATTAATCTTGGCGGCTTTCTGCTGATTCTGTTTGCCCCGCTGTTTTTACAGGTGGCCGCAGCGCAGTGGCTGGTGCTGGTGGTGGCCGGTCTGACGACGGTACTGGCGGCGCTGATTATGACCACCCGCATCAGCATCAAGGTACGGCTGGCCTGGTCGACCAGTGCGCAGATGGGTCTGATGCTGATCGAGTGTGCACTGGGCATGGTGGAGCTGGCATTACTGCATCTGCTGGCACACTCGGCTTATAAAGCCTGGGCGTTCTTAAGCTCCGGCTCGGCGGTACAGCAGCATGTGCAGCAGTCACTGCTGATTGCTCCGCCAGCGGCGGCGCGTCGCTGGTTGCTGGCCATGCTGACGGCGGCTGGTCTGGTGGCAGCCGCCTGGTGGTTCAGTGTTCAGTTGAGTGCTCAGTTGCATACCGGCATTCAACCCGTCAGTGGCTGGTTGTTGCTGACTCTGGCGCTGACTGTGCTGCTGGCCCAGCGTGTTCCGGGAGGCTGGTCACTGTTGCTGGCGACAGGACTGGTACTGGCTTATAGCCTGCTGAAAATCCTGCTGCAGCCGCTGACCGGCAATCTGCCGGAGGTGCTGCGAGTGCAGTGGTTCAGTGCCGCAGATCTGTGGGTAAGCGCCCTGTTTCTGCTGCTGTTCTCTGTCTGGTGGCTGCTGCGTTACCGCGCCCACTGGCCGCTGGTGCAGCGCTTATCGCTGGCCCTGTTTGCCGGCCTGTATCTGGATGAATGGTTTACCCGTATCACCCTGCGTCTGTGGCCTGCACGCCTGCCGGTACGGGCCAACCCCAAGCAGTTAGCGCCACATCAGGGGGCAAAACACGTACTGGCCAGCGGCCGGAAGGAGCAACTGTTATGAGCACATTGACTGTATCAGCACAATGTTCTGCACGTCTGGCAGCGGTTGAGGCCGCCGGAAACCGCGTGGCGCCGACCTGGCCGCTGGATCAGTTAATCGCGGTAAACCCTTTGTGGGAGCTGCGCGATCAGCCATTTACCGCTGCCGCCGCCCGTCTGGAAGCGCTGGGCCGGATGCACTGTCTGATGCCGGAAGAGTATTACGTCCGGCAGTGGCAGCGCAGCCGTATCACCGATGCTCATCTGCAACTGGCCGCTGCTGAGCTTGGTGTGGAACAAGACAGCGCCAGCCTGCTGCAGGCGCTGAAACAGCCGGGAGCAGAAGCCCACTGGCACAATGTGTCAGACCTGCTCGACAGTACCCGTGACCGTCAGCACCAGATGGCCTGGCGCGATGAAATCAGCCATCAGATCAGCCAGTTCTGCGCTGCTTTTTGTCAGCAGCCGGACCATCAGTCGGCACACAACCTGTACCTGAGCTGGGTAAAGCAGATCCGCGCCGACCGCGGTATTGCCATTCTGATGGGCGAACCCGGGCTGACCAAAACCTTCCGTGAGCTGCCGGATGACCCGCAGGCGCTGACCCTGATCGCGCTGGATGAGCTTGGGCTCACTCATGTCGCGCAGATTGAAGCTTACTGCCATGCCCTGCTGCTTGATATTAATGGCTGGGCTTCCTGGTTTGCCTATGAGCGCTGGCAGTCGCGGCTGGAGGGCGCAAGCGACGATGCCCTGCCGCAGCTGATCGCCATCCGTCTCGGTTGGGAGCTGGCGCTGTGGCGTCACTGGCAGCTGCGCCACAAGCAGGCTGCACAGCAACTGCAGCAGCAGTGGTACAGCCAGTTACCGCAACTGAGCATGCTGATTGAGCAGCAACGGCTGGCCCAGAAACCGCTGTGGGTATGGCAGCGCGCTGCCGAAATTGCCCGCCAGCAGCAGGAGATGCAGATACTGGCGCAGAAGCCGCTGGCCACCTCGCCGCAGCCAAAACTGCAAGCCGTATTCTGTATTGATGTGCGTTCTGAAGTGATGCGGCGCGCGCTGGAGGCCCAGAGCGCAGATATCCAGACATTGGGATTTGCCGGTTTCTTTGGTCTGCCGCTGGCTTATACCCCGGTGGGCACCGATCTTAAGCGGCCACAGTTGCCGGGATTACTGGCCGCTGGTCTGCGCGTCAGCGAAGGCGGACATGAAGCCCAGGCGCTGGGTTTTGCCAGAAGGGCGCAGCAGCAGAAAGACGCCGCCTGGCATGACTTCAGCCGTGGTGCGGCCTCCGCGTTCAGCATGGTTGAAGCGGCGGGCCTGAGCTACGCCGCCAAGCTGCTGCGTAAAACCTTCGGCCTGCAGGCTGAGGAACACCCGGTCAATGATCTGGCTGTCAGCGGCCAGTGGACCTTGTGGAATGGCGAGCGGCCGCTGACCCTGAGCGAAAAAGCCGATCTGGCCGGCAATATTATGCAGGCCATGAGCCTTAAACGGCTGGCGGGCGAAGTGCTGCTGGTCGGTCATGGCAGTCATACCACCAACAACCCCCATGCCGCCGGGCTGGATTGCGGGGCCTGTGGCGGTCAGACCGGTGCGGTGAACGTGCAGGTGCTGGCACAACTGCTGAACGACGAAGCGGTGCGCAAGGTGCTGGCTGACCGTGGCCGCATCATTCCGCACAGCACCCGTTTTGTGGCGGCGCTGCATAACACCACCACCGACCATATCCATTGCTTCGGCAAGGTGACGGATATGGCTGCGCAGTGGCTCGCTGATGCCGGCATTCTGGCTCAGCGGGAGCGTGCTGTGGTGCTGGGTCTGGCCGACAGCGCACTGCTTAACCAGCCGCAGCAGCTGGATGCGGCCCTGCGTCAGCGCGCCCTCGACTGGTCAGAAGTACGGCCCGAATGGGGTCTGGCGGGCAACAGCGCCTTTATTGTCGCGCCGCGCCGCCGCAGCCGTGGCCTGAACTTCAGCGGCCGTACCTTCCTGCACGATTATGTCTGGCAGGACGACAGCGCCTTCAGCGTGCTGGAACTGATTATGACCGCGCCGATGGTGGTGACCCACTGGATCAATATGCAGTACAACGCCTCGGTCACCGATCCGCTGAAGTACGGCAGTGGCAACAAAGTGCTGCACAACGTGGTGGGGGGGAATCTCGGCGTATTTGAAGGCAACGGCGGTGATCTGCGCATCGGCCTGCCGCTGCAGTCAGTGCACGATGGTAAGCAGTGGATGCATGAGCCACTGCGGCTGAGTGTCTACATACAGGCGCCGGAAGAGGCCATCGCCGCCATCGTTGCCCGCCATGAAAGTGTTCGCCAGCTGGTGGATAACGACTGGCTGTACCTGTTCCGGCTGGATGATAACGGCGTGGCCGCACGTCTGTATCAGGGTGCATGGCAGGAGCCTGCTTGTGGCTGATACCCTCGGGCTCTGCGAAGTCTCATTGCTGCGGTGCACCGACTCATAAAATTCAGCGCCGCACGGCACATAAAATTCAGCGCCGCACGGCACATTGTGCCTGCGGCTTTACCCAGACATATCCGGTTAGCGCACTGGCCGATCCGTTCGATTGCCCGTGCTGTAACCCCTGAAGACGATGACCGATTATGAAAACAGAATGGCTTGATGGCCTCAGCGACAGCGGCCTGCAACGCGCCGTGCAGTTATTACAGGATGGCGAATGCGTGGCCGTACCGACCGAAACCGTTTACGGCCTGGCCGCCGATGCCCGCAATGCGGCGGCGGTGCGCGCTATTTTTGCCGCCAAGGGCCGCCCGGCCAATCATCCGCTGATTGTCCATCTGGCCAGTGCAGAACAACTGCCGCAGTGGGCGGCCAGTGTGCCGCCGCAAGCCTGGCAGCTGGCGCAGGCATTCTGGCCCGGCCCGCTGACCTTACTGCTGCCCAAAGCGGCGGATGTACCTGAAGAAGTAACCGGTGGTCTGCCCAGCATTGGCCTGCGTGTCCCGGCGCATCCGCTGTTGCAGGCGTTACTGCGCCAGCTCGGCAGCGGTGTGGCTGCCCCTTCGGCGAACCCTTACAAGGCATTAAGCCCGACCTCGGCGGCGCAGGTGATGGCCGGACTGGATGGCCGCATTGCCGCGGTATTGGATGGTGGTGCCTGTGAATTCGGACTGGAATCGACCATTGTCGATCTGACTCAGCCAGAGCAGGGCATCCGTATCCTGCGCGCCGGGCCGATCAGCCGCATTGCCATAGAACAGGTGCTGGGGCAGCCGGTTGAGGTACCGCAGCAACACAACGAAGCCGTGCCGGGTAACGTGCAGGCGCATTATCAGCCGCGTACTCCGCTGAAGCTGTACAGCAGTGACGAACTGGCCGAGCGGATAAAAGACGGAGTTGGCGATGACACCGGCCTGCTGCTGTGGTCTCCGCGTCTGATTGGCCTGGCCTGTGGCCGTGAGCGGGCGCTGATTCTGCCTGATAATGCGCCCGCCTTTGCGCAGACGCTGTATCAGACATTGCACGAAGCCGACCATCTGGGTTATCGCCAGCTCTGGCTGGAGCAACCGCCGGGTACCGAAGACTGGCTGGCGGTTAACGACCGGCTGTCGCGGGCAGCGTCACAATAACGCACAGCCCCTGTGGCTGATTGGCCTGCAGCTGCAGGCTGCCGCCATAGCTGCTGACAATATCGCTGACCATCGCCAGCCCGAGGCCGCTGCCTCCGGCCCCGGCTTCATCCAGCCGCGTACCGCGCAGCAGCAGTTGCTGGCGCGCTTCTGCGGCAATGCCCGGTCCCTGATCACAGACGCTGATCAGCCACTCTTTATCTTCATGGCGAACGCTCAGCAGAATCTCACCGGCAGCGTATTTGCAGGCGTTATCGAGCAGATTGCCGAGCAGCTCCAGCATATCGTCACGATCCTGCGGCAACACCGCGCTGTGGTCGAACTGTGCGCGGATGCTGGCCTGCGGGTACAGCTGCTGCAGCACCTGCAGCAATGGCGGCAGGTCTTCGCTCAGCCGGGTTTGCCGGCCGGGGGATGACATGCCAACGATTCTGGCGCGTTTCAGTTCGCGCTCGACCAGCTGCCGCAGGCGCTGCAGAGCTTCGCGCTGTTGTTGCTGATGTTGTGGATCGAGCTGTTCTGCCAGCAGCTGCAGCTGTTGCAGCGGGCGTTTCATTTCGTGGGCAAGATTACCCAGCGCATTGCGCGAACGGCTGACCCGCTGCTGCAACAGACTGAGCAGGCGGTCGATTTCTTCAGCCAGCGGCTGCACTTCCTGCGGGTAATGACCGGCGGCGGCATTCAGGCCGTCGCGCTCACCAAAACGCAGTTCGCGCAGCTGCTGCTGTAATGGCTCCAGACGGGCAAAGGCGCGGCTCAGCTGGCGGCGCTGGATCAGCATCAGGGTCAGCAGGGCGAAGACCAGCAAGGCCAGTGCCGCCAGACGGTAGCGGTTCAGTTCGCTCTGCAAGGGGGCAATGTCTTCCGCCACCCACAGGGTAAAGTCGTGATTCTGTACGCGGATGCCCTGCGCCTGACTGAGCCATTGCTCATCCAGCCTGTCACCCTGAATGCCGGGTTGCTGCCAGTGCCGGACAACGCCGCTGGCCAGCTGAATGGCAGGCGGCTCTTTATCCCACAGCGAGCGGCTGCGCAGGTCGGTGCCCCGCTGGTCGCGGATGGCAAAATAATGGCCGGAGTAGACACGCTGATAGAGTGTGCCCAGACGGCTGTCATCCACCTGCCAGTTACCCTGAGCGTCCTGTGTCAGGGCGGCAATCAGGCCGTCGGCATCGTGTTGCAGACGGCTGAGCACGGTATGGGTGGTTAGCTGGCGCACGCCATAGTCGGCCAGCCACAGCAGCGGCAGCATCAGCAGTAACAGGGTCAGCAGCCACTGGCGGCGCAGCTGGTGCTGCAGTGAAATCATGCTTGTCTGTCCGCCGCCAGCTGGTAGCCCTGCCCGCGGCGGGTTTCGATAAAGTCTTTACCGAAGTACTGACGCAGGCGGTTGATGTAGACCTCAATCACATTACTGTCTTTCTGCTGCTCTTCTTCGTAAACGTGTTCGCTGAGGCGGGTTTTGGAGTGCACATCCTTTGGGTGCTGCATCAGGTAGCGCAGCAGGCGGAATTCAATCGCGGTCAGCTCGATGGTGCGGCCATCAGCCGCGCTGGCCTGCTGGCGTTCGGTATCCAGTGTCACACCGCGCCAGCTCAGGGCGTTACTGGCCTGGCCGCCATGCCGGCGGGCGATGGCTTCCAGCCGGGCGAGTAATTCCTGGCTGTGGAACGGTTTGCCGAGGTAATCGTCGGCGCCGGCTTTGAGACCGTCGACCCGTTCATGCCAGGCGTCACGTGCGGTCAGTACCAGTACCGGCGTGCGGTTACCGGCACTGCGCCAGCTGCGCAGCACGTCCAGACCGTTTTTACCCGGCAGACCGAGATCGAGCACGATCAGATCCGGCTGCAACTCATTGCCGAGAAACTCACCATCAATGCCATCGTGGCTGACCTCTACCGCGTAACCGGCTTCGCGCAGCAACGGCTGCAGGGCATCGGTCAGTTGCTGGTCATCTTCGATCAACAGCAGCTTCACAGCGGCCGGGCCTCAGTCGTCATCGCGTTCATCCTCCAGCCAGACACCGCTGCGGGCGTCGATATAGGTTTCATGTCGCTGTCCGTGGCTATCGAGCCATTTGAGTTCGTACACCAGCACACTGTCTTCCCATTCCACTTCGGCATCCAGCAGTTCACCGCCAAGCGGATGCCGTTGCAGAATGGCTTCAAGGGACAGTATCTCACCCTGCTCTACCCAGGCCCTGATCTGGGTCTGGTCGGGGTGTTTTCCGGCAAAGACCGGATTAATCATCCCAACGGCCAAAGCCAGGAATAACCACCGAATGTTCATTGAATTTCCCCTGTGCGGCATCTTTATGGCAGCTGTCGCATTGACTGAATGAACCGACCTGCGGATTGCCGCTGACCATGCGTTCCGGTACTTCCCGGTGCTTACGTCTGAAGTATGGCAGTTCGGTGATACGCTGAGGAGTATCGCTGTCGCTGATGCCTTTCAGGTAGCGTGTGTGATTGCCGGCGCTATGAGCACTCAGGTAAGCCAGAATCTCTGCCTGAGTGGCGGCACTCAGCGAGGCATCGTCACCGAAGTGATTATCAAGGCTGGCCATCATCGCCTGCCAGCTGCGTGCCGGCAGCAGCTTGGCCGGATAAGGCAGATGGCAGCTGCCACATTCTTGTTTGTATTGCTGTGTTGCGGCGGTATCTGTGCCGGGTTGTTCAGGGCGCGGCCGGTATTCACTGTGCTCATCATCGTCGTCATCCGCGAGGGATTGATTATTCAGAGTGCTCAGGCCGTAAATACCAAGGGTCAGGGCGCTGCCCAGCAGCAGTGTGCCGGTGGCAAAACGCAGGGCGTTGAGAGAAGTACGCAGGGCGTTAAGGTTACTCATCATCTTTCTCCTTCTTTATGGCTGGCTGAGCCAGGTAATGACATCGCCTTTTTCCTGAGTGCTGCATTCGCGTCCCAGCGTCCAGCGGCAGTTGCGCAGGAACCACTTCTCTGTTTTGGCGGCATCGGTAAAGCGCTCCGGGTTGGCGTGCACTGTCATAGGCTCAATGGGCTTGCCGGTTTTCTGATGTTTGCCGGGCTGAGACGGATCGCGTCCGTGGCAGCTGGCGCAACTGCGTCCGTTGTTGTCCTGCAGCCACAGGGCCTCGCCGGCGGCGGCTGAGAATGGCCCGGCTCCGCCAGCCTGCAGGACCTGCAGCTGGGCGCTGGCACCGGCATAGCTGAGGCTGGTGGCGAGCAGGCTTAAGGTAAAAAGAGCCGCACTCAGTGCGCGGCGGGTCAGGTTATTCATGCTGATCTCCCCGGCCGTCGGTGTCGTCAGCACGTGCTTCTTTGCGACCGTGAATCATCGAGCGCACCAGGTTTTCGCGATGATGCAGGCTGCTGAACAGCACCCCGGCAACGTGCAGGAAGACCAGCGCCAGTGTGCTGTTGGCGAAGAATTCGTGGATTTCTTTCAGCGTGTGTTCGTTAAAAGAGGCCAGCCAGGTGCCTGCTAATGGTCCGGCGTTTTCATCCGCCCCCAGCGTTGCCATACCGAATACCACAGTGCCGGTCAGCGCCAGCAGCAGGGCGATAACCATGGCACCACCGGCCGGATTGTGGCCGATATAGCGGCGCGCCTTACCGGCCGGAATAGCGACCAGATAATTCCAGACTCCCCGTGGCGATTGCACAAAGTCGCTGAAGCGCGCATGGCGTGTGCCGATCAGCCCCCACAGCAGGCGAAAGGCAACCAGCGCAGCCACGCTGTAACCAGCCCAGACATGCAGGGTTTCAAACTCGTCTTCACTCAGATAAGCGATAAAGAAAAACAGCACCAGCGACCAGTGGAAGATACGCACCAGCGGGTCCCAGACTTTGATTGTGTGTGTCATAACGACCTCTCCTCAGGATTTGCACCCAGCGTAGAGCGGCCATGCTTAAACCAACCTTAAAGTTATTCAGCGGCGGGCCGGAATGCGGCAAAGCTGACATACCTGCCTGCGGCCTGAATTGGCACGGCCCTGCGTTGAAAACTACCTACACTGGTCAATATCCGCACAGGCAGAGGGACGGCACCATGACACTGAAATTTCCGATGATACTGGCCTTACTGATCAGCGTTTTGCTGACGTTTCCGGCCCATTCCGCACCGGCCTGTCCGGCTGGTGGTGTAAAGGTAGGCTGGGAGCCCTGGCTGCCCTACGCCTACGAAGAGCAGGGAAAATTTACCGGCCTGGATCTGGATATGGCTACCGCCATCCTGACCCGCATGGGCTGCCCTTTTACCTTTGTAAACCGGCCCTGGAAGCGCCTGCTGGCGGAAATTTCTTCCGGTAATCTGCACCTTACCGGGGGTGCCTCACGTACCGCTGAGCGTGAAGAATTTGGCTATTTCAGCACGCCATACCGTACGGAATCGGCGGTGATGATGGTGCGCAAAGAAGATGCGTCAGGCTATGGCGGCATCAGTTCGCTGAAGGATCTGATCGGTAAAAACTTTACGCTTGGCGTTACCCGCGGTTATTACTACGGCGAAGACTATGCGGCACTGGAAAATGATGCGGGTTTCAAAGCCCGCCTGGCCGATGCCGGTGATGACGCTACCAACTACAAAAAACTGGCGGCAAAACGGCTGGATGGCTTTTTGGCCGACCCGTTCTCCGCCGCGGCAGGGCTTAAAAAGGAAGGTCTCGGCGGCCGCTTTATCAGCCATATGACCGTCTATTCGGACGACATCTATTTCCTTATCAGCAAAGCCTCCACCTCTCCGGAGTTTGTTGCAGCCTTTGATCAGGCGCTGGCAGAACTGAAGGCCAGTGGGGAATATCAGACTATTGTGGATAAGTACCTGCACTGACACGCCGGTTGTTCAAATGCACGCCGCCCGCTCGATGCGGGCTTTTTATTATCCATCTTCTTCTGGCCCGAATTGCCCTTTGTTTTGCGATATTGGTTTACGTTAACGTAAAGGTAACTTAGCAGCCCGACAGCCCAACCCGCATGAGCCGTACTTACAGCATCCGTGACCTCGCCGACGAGTTTGATATCACCACCCGCACCATCCGCTTTTATGAGGCGGAGGGCATGCTCAACCCGCAGCGTGAAGGTCAGACCCGTATCTATACGCCACAGGATAGGGTCACACTGAAGCTGATTCTGCGCGGTAAGCGCCTGGGCTTATCGCTGGCCGAAAGCCGCGAGCTGATTGATATGTACCGCCCCGGACTGGAGCCGGAGGCTAATCGTCCGCAGCTGGAAAAACTGCTGGCGGTGATAGAACAGCGGCGCAGTCACCTGCGCCAGCAACTGCACGATATTGAACGCATGATGCAGGACCTGGACAACGCCGAGCTGAAAGCCAGCGAGGCACTGGCGGCACTGACAGGCGCTTAGCCACCGCCCGTTATTTCCGGCCCTGCTACCAAGAATAAAAATACAACAGGAAGGAGCCATACGATGACCGGATTCAATTTTGGCCTGGGCGAAACGCTCGATATGCTGCGCGATCAGGTGCGCGGTTTTGCCCAGCGCGAGCTGGCGCCGCTGGCCGCGGACGTTGACCGCGACAACCAGTTCCCCATGCCCATGTGGCGCAAGTTCGGTGAGCAGGGATTGCTCGGCATTACCGTCAGCGAAGAATACGGCGGTGCCGATATGGGCTATCTGGCGCATGTGATCGCCATGGAAGAAATCAGCCGCGCCTCGGCCTCGGTCGGGTTGTCTTACGGCGCCCACTCCAACCTCTGTGTAAACCAGATTTACCGCAACGGCACGGCGGAGCAGAAGGCGAAATACCTGCCGAAGCTGATCTCCGGCGAGCATATCGGCGCGCTGGCGATGAGCGAGCCCAATGCCGGTTCCGATGTGGTGTCGATGAAGCTGCGCGCCGATAAAAAAGGCGATCACTATGTGCTCAACGGCACCAAGATGTGGATCACCAACGGCCCGGATGCCAACGTTTATGTGATCTACGCCAAAACCGATCTGAGCAAAGGCCCGCACGGCATGACCGCCTTTATCGTCGAACGCGACTGGGCCGGTTTCTCACGCAGCCCGAAACTCGACAAGCTCGGCATGCGTGGCTCCAACACCTGTGAGCTGGTGTTCGATAACGTCGAAGTACCGGCAGAAAACATTCTCGGCGGCGAGAACATGGGCGTGAAAGTGCTGATGAGCGGCCTCGACTACGAGCGCGTGGTGCTGTCCGGCGGCCCGACCGGCATCATGCTGGCCTGTATGGATGTGGTGCAGCCCTATATCGTCGACCGTAAACAGTTTGGCCAGAGTATCGGTGAGTTCCAGCTGGTGCAGGGCAAGCTGGCCGATATGTACACCAGCATGAACGCCAGCCGCGCCTATCTGTACGCCGTGGCGGCCGCTTGTGACCGTGGCGAAACCACGCGTAAAGATGCCGCTGGTGTGATTCTCTACTGTGCCGAAAAAGCCACACAGATGGCGCTGGATGCGATCCAGCTGCTGGGCGGCAACGGCTATATCAACGACTTCCCCACCGGCCGTCTGCTGCGCGACGCCAAGCTGTATGAAATTGGCGCCGGCACCTCGGAAATCCGCCGCATGCTGATTGGTCGCGAACTGTTTCAGGAGCTGAGCTGATGCCGCTTATCCAGTCCCGGCTCGACAGCCGCAGCCCGCAGTTTGCTGCCAACCGCGCACAGATGCAGGCGCTGGTGGCCGACCTGAAAGCCAAAGTCGCCCGCATTGCCGAAGGCGGTGGCGAGGTGGCGATGCAGCGCCATACCGCACGTGGCAAATTACCGGTGCGCGAGCGCATTCAGCTGCTGCTTGATGCCGGCAGCCCCTTTCTCGAAATCGGTCAGTTGGCGGCCCATGAGGTGTACGGCGAAGACGTACCCGCCGCCGGTGTGGTTGCCGGTATCGGCCGTATCAACGGCCAGGAATGCATGGTGGTGGGCAACGATGCCACGGTAAAAGGCGGCAGTTACTACCCGCTGACGGTGAAAAAACACCTGCGCGCGCAGACCATCGCCCAGCAGTGCAACCTGCCCTGTGTTTATCTGGTGGATTCCGGCGGCGCTAACCTGCCGCGCCAGGATGAAGTCTTCCCCGACCGCGAACACTTCGGCCGTATTTTCTTTAATCAGGCCAATATGTCGGCTGCCGGTATCGCCCAGATTGCGGTGGTGATGGGTTCCTGCACCGCCGGTGGCGCCTATGTGCCGGCGATGGCCGATGAATCCATCATCGTGCGTAATCAGGCCACCATTTTTCTTGCCGGCCCGCCGCTGGTGAAGATGGCCACCGGCGAAGAAATCGGTGCCGAAGAACTGGGCGGTGGCGAGCTGCATACCGGTCAGTCCGGGGTGGCCGATCATCTGGCCGAGAACGATGAGCATGCGCTGCAACTGGCGCGTAACGCCGTCGCCAATCTGAACCGCCACAAGCCGCAAAACACGGCGGCAGAGGTGAAAGAACCGGCCTATCCGGGCCATGAACTGTACGGCCTGATTCCGACCGATACCCGCCAGCCCTACGATGTGCGCGAGGTGATTGCGCGGCTGGTGGACGGCTCGGAGTTTGATGAATTCAAAGCGCGCTTCGGCACCACGCTGGTGTGCGGTTTTGCCCGGCTGTACGGCATGCCGGTCGGCATCGTTGCCAATAACGGCATCCTGTTTTCTGAGTCGGCACAGAAAGGCACGCACTTCATTGAGCTGTGCGCGCAACGCAAAATTCCGCTGCTGTTTCTGCAGAATATCACCGGCTTTATGGTCGGCCCCAAATACGAAGCCGAAGGCATCGCCCGCCACGGCGCCAAGATGGTGATGGCAGTGGCCTGTGCCAAAGTGCCGAAGCTGACACTGGTAATCGGCGGCAGCTTTGGCGCCGGTAACTACGGCATGTGTGGCCGCGCCTACGATCCGAACTTCCTCTTTATGTGGCCCAACGCGCGCATCTCGGTGATGGGCGGCGAACAGGCGGCCGGCGTGCTGGCGCAGGTGAAGCGCAAGCAGCTGGCGAAGAAAGGCGAGCCCTGGAGCGACGCCGACGAGAACGCCTTTAAACAGCCAATCCGCGAGTTATACGAGCAGCAGGGCCATCCGTACTACAGCTCGGCGCGGCTGTGGGACGACGGCATTATCGACCCGGCCGATAGCCGGCGCGTGCTGGGGCTGGCGTTGTCGGCCTGCCTGAATAAACCCATCGAAGACACACGCTTTGGCGTGTTCCGCATGTAGAGCCTGTTCGAATCAGGTAAGGAATCGACCATGTTAGAACTCGCAATTCATCAGGGCGTAGCCACGCTGAGCCTCGACCGTCCTGAACTGGGTAATGCCTTTAATGCCGAACTGATTGCCGAGCTGCGGGCGCAGTTGTCGGTACTGGCCACCGAACCTGCGGTGCGGGTGCTGGTGCTCGCCGGTCAGGGCAAACACTTCTGCACCGGCGCTGACCTCAACTGGATGAAAGCCCAGAAAGACGCCTCCGAGGCAGAGAATCACGCCGATGCCCTGCAGCTGGCCGGTCTGCTGCAGGATCTGAACGACTTTCCCAAACCGACCATCGCCCGTGTGCAGGGCGCAGCCTTTGGCGGTGCGCTGGGGCTGATCTGCTGTTGCGATATGGCGGTGGCGGCGGACAACGCGCGCTTCTGCCTGAGCGAAGTGAAACTCGGTTTAAGCCCGGCCACCATCAGCCCTTATGTGCTGGCGGCGATGGGCGCACGTCAGGCGCGGCGTTACTTTTTAAGCGCGGAACTGATCGACGCGCCAACGGCGCAGGCACTGCAGCTGGTGCATGAAGTGGTGCCGGTCGAACAGCTGGATGAGCAGGTGCAGCGCTGGTGTCAGGCGTTGCTGGCCAACGGCCCGCAGGCGCTGGCGGCGACCAAAGCCCTGATCGCCGGCCAGAGCAGCCCGGTCAATGATCAGCTGAAAGAAGAAACATCGGCACTGATTGCTCGCCTGCGCGTCAGCGCCGAAGGCCAGGAAGGATTAAGTGCGTTTCTGCAGAAACGCGCCCCCACTTATGCACAGGAAGCAGCCCATGACTGAGCACCTGTTTAACAAGATTCTGATCGCCAACCGTGGCGAAATTGCCGTGCGTGTGATGCGTACCGCACAAGCGCTGGGCATCCGCACCGTCGCCATTTATTCCGACGCCGACGCCAGCGCGCTGCATGTACAGCAGGCCGACGAAGCCATCGCTCTCGGTGGTGTGACTGCTGCCGAAAGCTATCTGGATATGCACAAAGTGCTGGACGCCGCGCGCGCCACCGGCGCCGAAGCCATTCACCCGGGCTACGGCTTTTTAAGCGAAAACGCCGCCTTTGCCCGCGCCTGCGAAGAGGCCGGCATCGCCTTTATCGGCCCGTCGGCTGCAGCGATTGAAGCCATGGGCGATAAGGCCAGCGCCAAAGCCCTGCTGGCCGACAGCGGTGTGCCGCTGGTGCCCGGCTATCATGGCGATGAGCAGAGCGACCAACGCCTGAGCGCCGAGGCCGAACGCATCGGTTATCCGCTGCTGCTGAAAGCCAGTGCCGGCGGTGGCGGTAAGGGCATGCGTATCGTGCTCTCCGCCGCCACACTGCACGACGATATCGCCGCTGCCCGGCGCGAAGCACGCTCGGCCTTTGGTGATGACCGCCTGCTGATAGAGAAATACCTGATCCGCCCGCGCCATGTGGAAGTGCAGGTGTTTATGGACAGTTTCGGCAACGGCGTTTACCTGTTCGAGCGCGATTGCTCGGTGCAGCGCCGCCATCAGAAAGTGATCGAGGAAGCGCCGGCGCCGGGTATGACGGCCGCGTTGCGCCAGCGTATGGGCGAAGCCGCGCTGGCGGTGGCGCAGCGTATTCAGTATCGCGGTGCGGGCACGGTGGAGTTTCTGCTGGATGCCAACCATGAATTCTTTTTTATGGAGATGAACACCCGCCTGCAGGTCGAGCACCCGGTCACCGAGATGATTACCGGCGTCGATCTGGTGTACTGGCAGTTACGCGTGGCGGCGGGTAAAGGCCTGCCGCAGGAGGTCAGCCAGCAGAACCTGCCGATTAATGGTCACGCCATAGAGGTGCGGCTGTACGCCGAAGATCCGGATAACCATTTCTTGCCGGCTATTGGCCGTCTGAAACTGTGGCAGGCGCCAGAGCTGAACTCGTCTGTTCGCCTCGACAGTGGTGTGCAGCAGGGTGATGAAGTCAGCCCTTACTACGACCCGATGCTGGCCAAGCTGATTGCCCACGGTCGTGATCGTACCGAAGCGCTGCATAACCTGCGTACTGCACTGGCCGCACTGCAGGTCGACGGGGTAAAAACCAACCGCGATTTTCTGCTGCGCCTGCTCAGTCTGGAGGCTTTTGCCAATGCCGAACTGAGCACCGATTTTATTGAGCGTAACCAGCACGAACTGACGCAGCCCTTGCCGACCCACTGGGAACTGGCGGCGTTAACCGAGCTGCTGTTGCCGACGCTTGCCTCTCAATCTCAGCCGCAAGCGCATGACCCGTGGCACGCCGATGGTTTTCTGTCGGCACTGCCTGCGCAGCGCGTGCTGCGGCTGGAAAGTGCCGTCGGTGATGTGTTGCGGGCACGGGCGCGGGCGAATGAGCAGGCGCACGGTCTGGACAGAAATCAGAGCTGGAACCTGCAGCTGGCCGATCACAGTGTGCAGATTCAGGGGCGCCTGGAGCTTAAGGGTCAGGCCGGTGATATCCGCCTGCTGCAGCTGGAGGCCCGGGTAAACGGTCAGCAGCAATCGCTGCCGCTGGCACTGAGCGAGCATGAACTGCTGCTGTTTCTGCCGCAGGGCAGTCAGCGCTTTGTGCGTAACCGCTGGCTGGGCGAGCAGGCACAGGATGATCATGGCGGTCTGACCGCACCCATGGCCGGTCAGGTGCTGGAGGTTAAAGTGCAGCCGGGCGAACAGGTTGAAGCCGGTCAGGTGCTGATGATTATGGAAGCAATGAAAATGGAGCACAGCATCCGCGCGCCGCAGGCCGCGCTGGTGCAGGCGGTGCTGTATCAGGCCGGTGATCAGGTAGCCGAAGGCACTGAGCTGTTGCAGCTGGAGATAACTGAAGAGGCAGCAGCGGAGGCCGACGCATGATGCAGCGGGCACATCCGGACAGCGTGCGCATTGTCGAAGTCGGCGCGCGCGATGGTTTACAGAATGAAGCGCAGGCGCTCAGTGTTGAGCTGCGCTGCGAGCTGATTGAACGGCTGGCCGCCGCCGGCCTGCGTCATATCGAGGCTGGTAGTTTTGTCTCGCCCAAATGGGTGCCGCAGATGCAGCACAGCGACCGCGTACTGCTGCAGCTTAAACGTCAGCCCGGCGTGCGCTATGCCGCCCTCACCCCCAATCTGCAGGGGCTGGAAGCGGCGCTGGCGGCCAACGCCTCGGAGGTTGCGGTGTTTACCGCCGCCTCCGATGCCTTCACCCGGAAGAACATTAACTGCAGCGTGGCGCAGAGCCTGGAACGTATCCGCCCGGTGCTGGAGCATGCGCGCACGGTTGGTCTGCCGGTGCGCGGTTATGTCTCCACCGTGATGGGTTGTCCTTATCAGGGCGAGGTGCCGGTGCAGGCGGTGGTCGATGTGGCGCAGGCGCTGCTGGATATGGGCTGCTACGAAATCTCTCTGGGCGACACCATCGGCACCGGCAGTGTGCCGCAGACGCAGAATCTGATCCGCGCGCTGGCACTGCATATGCCGGTGTCGCAGCTGGCGGTGCATTTTCACGATACCTATGGTCAGGCGCTGGCCAATATTTACGCCGCGCTGGAGCTGGGTATCCGCACCGTCGACAGCTCGCTTGCCGGACTGGGTGGCTGCCCTTATGCCGCCGGGGCGTCGGGCAATGTTGCCAGCGAAGATGTGCTGCGTCTGGTCGAAGGCCTCGGCCTGCATACCGGTATCGACGCGCAGCTGCTGGCAGAAACCGGGCAGTGGATCAGCGACCAGCTGCAGCGCCCGAATGGCAGTAAAAGCGGCCGCGCGCTGGTGGCAAAAGCCGGGAAAAATAATAATGATGCCCGTCAGAACAACAAGGAGTAGTCAGTGACTGATAGCCAACAACCCCTCTGGACGCCCTGCGCCGGACGCCGTACTGCCTCGCAGATGCAGGGCTTTATTAACTGGCTGGAGCGCACCAGTGGTCACGGGTTCAGCGACTACGATGACCTGCATTTATGGAGTACCCACGAACGCGAAGATTTCTGGCAGGCGATCTGGGATTACTGCGATGTGATTGCCAGCCATGAGGCCACGGCTGTGCTGAGCGATGGCGACAAAATGCCTGGCGCGCGCTGGTTTGAGGGCGCGCGGCTGAACTTCGCTGAAAACCTGCTGGCACCGGCGCAGAACCCCGCGTTCCGCCATAAAGCCGCACTGGTATTCCGCAACGAAGATCCGGCCCAGCGCCGCAGCCTTACCTACGCCGAACTCTATGCTCAGGTGGCGCAGCTGGCACAAGCCATGCGCGCAGCGGGTGTTGAAGCCGGTGACCGGGTGGCGGCCTTTATGCCCAATGTGCCGGAAACCGTGATTACCATGCTGGCGGCAGCGTCGATTGGCGTGTTGTTCTCCTCCTGTTCGCCGGACTTTGGCCTGCAGGGCGTGCTTGATCGTTTTGGCCAGATTCAGCCCAAGCTGCTGATCGCGACTCAGGGTTATTTATACGCCGGTAAAACCATCGACTGTGGTGAGCGCGTGGCTGCGATCCGCGATGCGCTGCAATTACCGCCGCAGCAGCTGATTTCGGTACCTTATCCGGGGCTGGCGCTGAGCAAACCTCAGGGCTCGGTCAGCTGGCAGGATTTTATTACCTCGTCGCAGCAGCAGTGGTCAGAGGATGATATTGAATTCGCCCAGCTGCCGTTCGATCAGCCGCTGTATATCCTCTACAGCTCCGGTACCACCGGCGTACCCAAGTGCATCGTGCATGGTGCGGGCGGTACGCTTTTGCAGCATCAGAAAGAGCTGCGTCTGCATACCGACGTACGCGCCGATGACGTGCTGTTTTACTTTACGACCTGCGGCTGGATGATGTGGAACTGGCTGGTTTCCGGCCTGGCCACCGGTGCCACGCTGGTGCTGTTCGACGGCTCGCCTTTTCACCCGGTGCCCGATGTCTTGTGGAATATGGCCGCTGAAGAAGGCATCACCATTTTCGGCACCAGCGCCAAATACCTGTCGGCGCTGGAGAAAGCCGGCATAAAACCGGCGCACCTACATCAGCAACAACATCTGCAGCAACATCAGCAAGGAAAGCCGCATAAAGTGCGCACCCTGCTCTCCACCGGTTCGCCGCTGGCGCATGAAAGCTTTGATTATGTGTACCGCGATATCGGCGCCGATATCGCGCTGTGCTCAATCTCCGGTGGTACCGACATCATCTCCTGCTTTGCGCTGGGTAACCCCTTGCTGCCGATTTATCGCGGTGAGTTACAGTGCGCTGGTTTAGGTATGGCAGTCGAAATCTGGGATGACGAAGGCCGCGCGCTGGCTCCGGGAGAAAAAGGCGAACTGGTGTGTACCAGGGCCTTTCCGTCGATGCCGGTTGGCTTCTGGAATGACCCCGACGGGCAGAAATATCACGATGCTTATTTCAGCCGCTATAGCGCACAAAAGCCTGATGGCGTCTGGGCTCATGGCGATTACGCCGAACGTGTCGCGCACCATGGCAAAGACAGCGGTGAAACCGCCGGGCTGGTTATTCACGGCCGCTCCGACGCGGTACTCAACCCCGGTGGTGTGCGCATAGGCACCGCCGAAATTTACCGTCAGGTAGAGCAGCTGGACGAGGTGCTGGAAAGTCTGGCCATTGGTCAGCCCTGGGCCGGTGATGTGCGCGTGGTGCTGTTTGTGGTGCTGAATAATGGCCAGACACTGGATGATGCGCTGCGCGATAAAATCCGCAGCCAGATCCGCAGTCACTGCACGCCGCGCCATGTGCCGGCGAAGATTATTCAGGTGGCAGAACTGCCGCGTACCATTAGTGGCAAGCTGGTGGAGCTGGCGGTGCGCAATGTGGTGCAGGGTTTGCCTGTTAAAAATACCGACGCCCTGAAAAACCCGGAAGCGCTGCAACACTTCCGCGATCTGGAGGAACTGCAACATGACTGACCACAGCGCACACCTGACTCTGGAATTATGCAAAGACGACAGCGGTGCCGAAAGCATCGCCCTGCTGACGCTGAACCGGCCGGATATTAAAAACGCCATTTCCGATGGCGAAGTGATCGACGCCATCGAACAGACGCTGGCCCAGGTTAATGACCGTCATGATATTAAAGTCGCGGTATTTACCGGTGCCGGTAAAGTATTCAGCGGCGGTGGCAATATCAAAGCGATGCAGCAGCGCAGTGGTATGTTTGCCGGCGATGCACAACAGCTGACCGCCAATTACAAAGCCTTTATTCAGCGTATTCCGCTGGCGTTTGCGCAGCTGGAAATTCCCATTATCGCCGCGGTCAATGGCCCGGCGGTGGGTGCCGGTAACGATATGGTGTGCATGTGCGATGTTGCCATTGCCAGCGAGCAGGCGACCTTTGCCGAAAGCTTTATCAAACTGGGGATTATTCCCGGCGATGGCGGCGCCTGGTTATTACCGCGCCGTATCGGTATGCAGCACGCGCTGGAAATGGCGCTCACCGGGCGCACATTTTCGGCCGACGAAGCACTGCGCATGGGACTGGTCAGCCGTGTGGTGCCACAGGCTCAGTTGCTGGGCAGTGCCCTTGGTCTGGCGCGGCAGATGGCCATTAACGACGCCCGCTGCCTGCGGGAAACCAAGCGCCTGTTTAATGCCGCCCGCAGCCAGACCTTAGAACAGGCGCTGGATGATGCTGCGCAGATTCAGGGACAGCTGCATCATGCACCGGGGTTTAAGCTTTGAGCCCGAAACCAATCGCCGAGACGGCTTTGCCCATGATTTCTTCGCGATAAAAAGTGCTGCCCTGATCCGCGCCCGCGGCTCCGGCCACCATCATCATCGGCAGCAGGTGCTCCTCGCGCGGATGCACCTGACGTGCGCCGGGGGCATCGCTCCAGTGATTGAGCGCTGCGGTGCGCTGGGTTTCGTCCTGTGCTGCGGCATCAATCAGCCAGTCATCAAAGGCTTTGGCGGCAGCAGCATCGGCGGCTGAGTCGGCAAAGAATGCACGCAGGTTGTGGTAGCTCAGACCACTGCCGATGATCAGCACGTTTTCATCGCGCAGTTGCGCCAGTACTTTTCCGGCAGCCTGATGCTCGGCCGGGTTCAGCCCTTTTTTCAGTGACATCGCCAATACCGGAATCTCTTCCTGCGGATAGGCGACCTTCAGCGGAATAAACACACCGTGATCCCAGAGTGCGTTGTTATCTACCGCCGCTCCGATACCGGCATCCTGCAGTAATTGCGCTGCCCGCTCCGCCAGTGCCGGAGCGCCCGAAGCCTGATAGCGGATCTCATAGGTATGCGGCGGGAAACCGTAATAGTCGTATTCCAGTTTCGGGTGTGAGCCACCGCAAAAGGTAAATACCGGCGCTTCCCAGTGGGCCGAAATCAGCAGAATGGCGCTGGGCGGTTGCGGCAGACGCGCAGGAATTGAACGCAGCATGGCGGCCATGTTATCCCACAGCTGCGGGTTGCCCGGCCATTCCATAAAAAAGCATGGGCCGCCGCCGTGGGGAATATAGAGACTCGGCTGGCGTTGGTTGGCTGACATATCAGTGCCCTCAGTGATCGCGGCGTGCGGGTACCCACAACATTAATACAAACGCCCATACCAATGCTGCAAATCCCCAGATAAAGGTGGATGACAAACTGGCCCCACCTTCAATGCCGAGTTTTGCCAGCCAGGGGCCGAGCAACTGGGTGAAGCCATAGAGTGCAATAAGCGCAGCGCTTAACCTTGGTCCCTGATGCGGGTGCAGGCTGCGCGCCAGACGCTGTGTCAGCAGCACCGCGCCTAAAAACGTACCACCGACCAGAATCGCACAGAGCCACAATCCCGCCGACTGCTGCGGTAATAGCAACAGCGCTCCGACCCCCGCCGCCTGAATGGCGTAGTTCCACAGCAGTGCGGTTTTATCACCGATAGCGGCACCCAGATGGTTCCACAGCCAGGTCGATGGCAGCGAGGTGATGGCAACCAACAGCCAGGCGCTGGGCACCAGCGTCAGTTGCCAGTCGGAGGCGACCGCCGGCAAAAAGGTCATCGGCAGAATGTAGCCTAACCCGGCACCAGCATAGGCCAGAAATAATGGCGTGCTGGCGCGATCCCAGAGTGCGGAATGATCGTCACCCTGCCCGGCCGGTGCATGGCCGGGTAAACGATGCAGATACCAGCTGCTCCACAACGCCAGCGGAATGGCGGCGATGGCCGCTGGCAGCCAGCGTTGCGGGCCGGCCAGCCAGGTGGCACTGAGTTCAACCAGTGCGCTGGAGCTGAGCAGGCCAATGCCCACCCCCAGATACATCAGACCACTGAGTTGCGCCTTCTGTTGCGTAACTAGCCACTCCAGCACCAGTGCTGGTGCCAGCACAAAGACCACACCGTTACCTATGCCGTTCAGCAGGCGCAGGGTGGCGAGGATTTCGTACTGGCTGACGAATACCTGCAGCAAAGTAATCAGTGCATTGCTGGTCAGCATCAGCGCCAGCGTAATACGGCCATGGCCACGCTGATAGAGAAACAGCGCCAGCATGGCGCCGCTTAAATAGCCGACGTAGTTCCAGGTGGCGAGGGATGCGGCCTGAGACAGTGTGATCAGGCCGTCATCAACCAACAGTGGCAGCAGCGGCGTGTACACAAAGCGGCCGAAGCCATGCACAACAATCAGCGATACCGCAGCGGCGATAATAGGCCACCAGTGGGAGGATGGCTGATGACTGGCAGTGGAATTCATACGCTGGCTCCGTTAATGAGTATGTGCATGATAGGGCTAACCACTGATAAGCCCAATCCGACTTAGGTTATGTCCGGAACAAGTCTGGTGAATGTAGGTTAAGCCTGCGGGTGCGCGTTTCCCGTCTGTTGCGGGCATATGCTAATATCCGCGGCCTTCTATCTAGCCGGTTTGATGCACCATGAATGCTGAAACAGATTCCTTAACCCGCCAGCTGGCGTACGGCGCTGAACAGATGCAGATTGCCCTGACGGCAGAGCAGCTGGGTGCGTTACGTGCCTATCTGGATCTGCTGCAGAAGTGGAACAAAGCCTACAACCTGACCGCCATCCGCGAACCGGAGCGTATGGTTGCACTGCATCTGCTCGACAGTCTGGCGGTGCATCCCTTTGTGCAGGAAGCGGACAATATTGCCGACGTCGGCACCGGGCCGGGGTTGCCGGGCATTGTGCTGGCGATTATGAACCCGCATAAAACCTTCACCCTGCTCGACAGTAACGGCAAGAAAACCCGTTTTCTGTTTCAGGCGCGCACCGCACTCGGGCTGGATAACGTGACCATAGTGAACGATCGGGTCGAGGCATATCATCCCCCCCGGCCTTTCGATATGATTGTCAGCCGCGCTTTTGCCTCGCTCGCCGATATGACCCACTGGTGTCAGCATCTGCGCGCTGAGCAGGGCTGCTTTCTGGCGATGAAAGGGCAATATCCACAGGATGAAATTGCCGCCATCGCCGACAAATTCCGCGTGGTGGCTTCCGATGCCATCAGCGTTCCCGGTGTGGAAGGCGAACGGCATCTGCTGCGCCTGCTGCCGGTTAATACCAACGATTGAAGGCGGATCGCCGTCAGGCACTGAAGGAAGCTGAGTTGTGAGCAAAGTTCTGGCAATTGCGAATCAGAAAGGTGGTGTCGGCAAAACCACGACCGCGGTGAATCTGGCCGCCTCGCTGGTGGCGACCAAACGCCGCGTGCTGCTGGTGGACCTCGATCCGCAGGGTAACGCCACCATGGGCAGTGGTATCGACAAGCACGATCTGGATGTCTCTTTATACGATGTGCTGACCGGCAAATGCCGCACCGCCGCCGCGATTCAGAAAACCGAAGCGACGGCCGGCTTTGATCTGCTGCCGGCCAATGGCGATTTAACCGCTGCCGAAGTGGAGCTGATGGATCTGCCACGGCGCGAAAGCCGCCTGCGTGAGTCGCTGGCTGAAATACGCCCGGATTACGACTACATCCTGATCGACTGCCCGCCGTCATTGAATATGCTGACGGTCAACGCGCTGGTGGCGGCTCAGGGAGTACTTATCCCGATGCAGTGCGAGTACTACGCGCTGGAAGGTCTGAGTGCTCTGATGCAGACCATTGAGTCGATCAAGGCGACTTCTAATCCGAAACTGGAAATCGAAGGTCTGCTGCGCACCATGTACGATCCGCGTAACAGCCTCACCGTTGATGTTTCGACCCAGTTGATCAGCCATTTCGGCGACCGGGTGTATGGCACTGTGATTCCGCGCAATGTGCGTCTGGCCGAAGCGCCAAGCCACGGCGTGCCGGTGCTGAGTTATGACAAATCCTCGCGTGGTGCGGTTGCTTATCTGGCCCTGGCCGGAGAAATGAACCGCCGCACCCGTCAGGCCGCGACGGCCTGAAAGCTGAATAAGGTTATCTGAACGCATGACAAAGAAAAAACGCGGCCTTGGCCGTGGCCTCGACGCCCTGCTGACCAGCTCGCGGGCGGCTGCCGTCGCCACTCAGCCGGACAACGCAGAGAACATTGAAAGCAACCTGCCGGCAGAAGCCGGTGAATTGCGTCACCTGCCGGTCGAGTGGATTCAGCCGGGCCAGTATCAGCCGCGCAAAGACATTCAGCCGGAAGCACTGGAAGAACTGGCGGCCTCTATTAAGGCGCAGGGTCTGATGCAGCCGATTGTGGTGCGTCCGCTGACCAGTGCCGACGATCGTTTTGAAATCATTGCCGGTGAGCGCCGCTGGCGCGCCTGCCAGCTGGCGCAGCTCGATACCGTTCCGGCTTTGATTCGTGACGTAGCCGACGATGCTGCCATTGCCATGGCGCTGATTGAGAATATTCAGCGTGAAAACCTGAATCCGATGGAAGAAGCGGCGGCTCTGCACCGCCTGCAGCACGAGTTTGAACTGACGCAGATGGAAGTCGCTGAAGCCGTAGGTAAAAACCGCGCCACCGTTGCCAACCTGCTGCGTCTGATGAACCTGAACGAAGACGTAAAGCGCCTGCTCGAACACGGCGATATCGAAATGGGCCATGCCCGCGCCTTGCTCGGCTTAAGTGGTGGCCAACAGAGCGAAGCCGCGGCGCAGGTTGTCAGCCGTACGCTGACTGTACGCCAGACCGAAGCGCTGGTGCGTCATCTGCAGGAAGGCAAAAGCGCAGATAAAACCGCCAGCAAACCCAACCCGGATATTCAGCGTCTGGAGCGTTTACTGGGCGATCGTCTGGGCGCCAAAGTCGCCATCAAGCACAGTGCCAAAGGCAAAGGCCAGCTGGTGATTAACTACACCAATCTGGATGAGCTGGACGGCATTCTGGCGCATATCAAGTAAGTTACTGCGCGGAGGCATTGCGGCTGTTCAGCAGCAGTGAATGCCTCACTCCCCCTTCTTCTAATACCGACCAGATCGCAGCTTTCTGACCCTGACTGAACATCAGCAGGCTCTCGTCACGGGCCAGTGACATATAGTTCATAAACATATCGGCGCTGCCGCAGGTTGAACTCGGGTGGGAGGGGTTCAGGCCGCCGTAATTACTGCTGCTCAGTGGTGTATCACTGATGCCGTCATCAACGTTACAGCTCTCCTGCTCACCGGCGATGTGTTTCAGCCCCAGCCAGTGGCCGACTTCGTGGGCGGTGGTTTTGCCCAGATGCAGCCCCTGCTCCAGTGGCGGTTCTGTGCCAAAAGCCAAGGTGGCGATAAGCACACCATCTTCTTCCGCCGGGTCGCCGGGCAGGCTGGCGCGTCCGGCCAGCCCAACTTTGCCATGGTGGTCGCGCATATCACTGACCCAGATATTGAGATAGCGCTCCCGTGGCCAGGGGTCTTTACCACCTAAAGCGCTGTAATGCAGATAGCGATAACCCCAGCGGTATTCCTCCGGTGCCAGCTCAATATTCTGCGTGGTGCGGGTAATGCCGGTGGTTGGTTGCCCCTGCGGGTCGGTCGTGGCCAGTTCAAAGCGGATCTGCATATCGGCGATAAATGGCTGAAACTCTGCCGGCACCTGGCTCAGGTCATCATTCTGGCGGTTGAATGCACGGTTCAGTGCGGCTATCTGCGAGTGAACTTTAGCGACGCTGATACGGCTGTCATCAGACGCGGGATGCTCCATGACATGAACCACCACCGGGATGGTCAGGCCGGCGACAGGCGTGTCGGGGTTTTCTGGCTGTGGCGTAGGGCTCTGGGATGAGTTATTGTCGCCGCCGCAGGCACTGAGCAGCGATAGCAGCAGTAAGAGGATTCCCTTCTTCATTGGTTGTTCCGGACAAAAGCAAAAGGGGCAGCCTATGCGTGTGAAGGGCGAATGCAAATGGCTATTGATAGAACTCTGTGTACCCTTCGGAGGCATAAACGTCAGGATGCCACGGGGCGTCTGAGAGTGGCGCTCAGGCAGCATTAAGTAAGTCATCACTTTCTTACGTAAGCCTGACAAATCCTGACGTTGGGACTCGCGCAGCTCAAACTGGCGCGGGATTCAGCCTTTGCCTGACCTGCATCATACCTATTGGTCGAATTATTCTCGTTTTGCCCCCCGGTTTCGGTTGAAGCTGAAGGGTCGAGCCAATATAATCACCGCGCCTTAAAATAGGCTGTTGCAGATTTTTGACCAATTGTGGGGCTAAGGATGACAGGCATACCGCGTCCTCCGGCCTACCGGATCGTGATTTTACAACTGATCCTGACGGTTCTGGCCGCATTGGTTGCCTGGTTGCATAGCGATGTAGCCGCCAAGTCGGCATTGTTGGGGGGCTTAACCTGCGCCCTGCCTAATGCGTACTTTGTCTGGCGTGCGTTCCGTTATAGCGGAGCCCGGTCTTCTGTACAGATCGTACAGTCGTTTTACCAGGGGGAATCCTGGAAATTTGTGCTGACGGCGCTGAGTTTTGCTGTGATTTTTCAGCGCGTCGAGCCTCTGAATGTTCTGGCACTGTTTGCTGCGTTCATAACAGTGCAGCTGGGCCATCTGGCCGCAGCAAAGATAGCTAATTTATAAACCTTTGGAATTGAGAGTGAACAATGGCTGGTAACTCCCAAGAGTATATCTCGCACCATTTAACCAATCTGACCTACGGCAAACTGCCTGCTGGTTATGTTCGTCATAATGCGGATGGTACTGAAACTGAACTGACTGAAGCGACCTGGACTATGGCTCACAGCGGCCAGGAAGCAGCAGATATGGGCTTTTCTGCGGTACACGTGGATTCCCTTGGCTGGTCTTTCGGTCTCGGCGCCATGCTGATGTTTTTGTTCTGGCGTGCTGCCAAAAAGGCCACCACTGCGGTGCCTACCGGCTTCCAGAACTTCGTGGAAATGATCGTCGAGTTTATCGACAACACCGTTAAAGAAGCATTCCATGGCAAAAATGCACTGGTTGCGCCTCTTTCCCTGACTATTTTTACCTGGGTCTTCATGATGAACTTCATGGATTTGATCCCGGTTGACGTGCTGCCAACCATTTTTGGTGCTTTGGGCGTTCACTACATGAAGGTTGTTCCTTCTACTGACGTGAATATCACCCTGGGTATGGCTCTGACTGTTTTTGCCATGATGATTTTCTACTCCATCAAGGTTAAAGGTATCGGCGGTTTTGTGGGCGAGCTGACGCTGCACCCATTCAATGCGAAAAACCCTGTTGTCCAGGCGCTGTTCATTCCGGTTAACTTCTTCCTGGAATCGATCGCACTGATCGCTAAGCCGATCTCTCTGGCACTGCGTTTGTTCGGTAACATGTATGCCGGTGAGATGATCTTCATCTTGATCGCGCTGATGTTCTCTGCTGGTGCTTTCCTCGGTCTGCTGGGCGGTGTCCTGCAGTGGGCCTGGGCTGTTTTCCACATTTTGGTGATCACACTGCAAGCGTTCATTTTCATGATGTTGACCATCGTGTATCTGAGCATGGCGCACGAAGATCATTAATTTTTTTAACCCTTAACTCACTAACTTAACTTCTATATTTGGAGATAACTATGGAACAAGGTCTGGTATTCCTGGCTGCGGCTCTGATGATCGGTCTGGGTGCTCTGGGCACAGCAATCGGTTTTGGTCTGCTGGGTGGTCGTCTGCTGGAAGGTACTGCTCGTCAGCCTGAACTGGGTCCAATGCTGCAAGGTAAAATGTTCCTGATCGCTGGTCTGTTGGACGCCGTGCCAATGATCGGTGTTGGTCTGGGTCTGTACCTGATGTTCGCTGCCTAAGGGTTCATGTAACAACGAACTTCCTTAATCAATGAACATGAGGGCTCTGGCGTGAACATTAACGCGACTCTGATCGGCCAGATCATCACTTTCGCTATCTTCGTGTGGTTCTGCATGAAGTTTGTATGGCCTCACCTGCTGGGTGCTATGCAAGAACGCGAAAAGAAAATTGCCGATGGTCTGGACGCAGCTAACCGTGCCGAACGTGACCTGGAACTGGCTCAAGAAAAAGCCGCTTCCCAGCTGCGTGAAAGTAAAGAAAAAGCTGCTGAAATCATCGAACAGGCTAACAAACGCGCTAACCAAATCGTCGACGAAGCTAAAGAAGCTGCTCGCGCCGAAGGTGAGCGTCTGGTAGCTGCTGCTCAAGCTGAAGTTGAGCAAGAGGTGAACCGCGCTAAAGAAGTTCTGCGCAAGCAGGTGTCTGAGCTGGCCGTGGCCGGTGCAGCCAAAATTCTTGGTAAGTCAGTTGATGCAGCCGCTCACTCTGAGCTGCTGAACCAATTAGCTGACGAGCTGTAAGCGAGGTTTCCATGGCTGAATTAACAACTCTCGCTCGGCCATACGCCAAAGCGGTGTTTGCTGAAGCAAGTGAGAAAGGTGCATTGGACGCCTGGTCTGCGGACCTGGCATTACTGGCAGCCTGTGTTGCCGATGCCGATATGGCAAAAGTACTGGTGCATCCGTCTCTGACTGCGCAACAGCAGGCACAGGCTTTAACCGACGTATGTGGCGACAAGCTGAATGAAGCAGCCAAAAACCTGGTAGCCGTTCTGGCGGAAAACAAGCGCCTGATGCTGGTGCCTGAAATCGCAGCTCTGTATGAAGAGCTGAAAGCCCAGTTGCAGAACACGGTTGACGTAGTCGTCACCTCCGCGTTCGAGCTGAGCAATGAGCAGGCCGATAAACTGGCACAGGCCCTTAAAGCCAAACTGCAGTGTGATGTACGTTTGACCAGCGAAGTCGATGAGTCTCTCATCGGTGGCGCCATCATTCGTGCCGGGGACTTGGTAATCGACGGCTCCGTAACCGGTAAGCTGTCAAAATTAGCCGAAGCGATGAAATCCTAGTTTGAGGGACGATGCATGCAGCAACTGAATCCATCTGAGATCAGTGAAGTCATCAAAAAACGCATCGAAAATCTCGATGTGACTTCACAAGCCCAGAACGAGGGCACCGTCGTATCTGTATCTGACGGTATCGTTCGTATTCACGGTCTGGCTGACGCCATGTACGGTGAAATGATTGAATTTGAAGGCGGCGTATACGGCCTGGCAATGAACCTGGAGCGTGACTCCGTTGGTGCCGTTGTTCTGGGCGAATACAAAGGTCTGGCTGAAGGTCAGACTGCCAAATGTACTGGCCGTATTCTGGAAGTACCAGTTGGTGAAGCCCTGCTGGGTCGCGTAGTCGACACTCTGGGTAACCCGATCGACGGTAAAGGTCCGATCGAAACCAACCTGACTGCTCCGATTGAACGTGTTGCGCCTGGCGTAATTGCACGTCAATCCGTTGATCAGCCAGTTGAAACTGGTTACAAAGCGGTTGACTCCATGGTGCCGGTAGGCCGTGGCCAGCGTGAGCTGATCATTGGTGACCGTCAGACTGGTAAAACTGCGATGGCTATCGACGCCATCATCAACCAGAAAGGCTCTGGTATTAAGTGTATCTACGTTGCTATCGGTCAGAAGCAATCTTCTATCGCTAACGTAGTACGCAAACTGGAAGAACACGGCGCGATGGAACACACCATCATCGTCGCGGCAGGCGCGTCAGACCCGGCAGCAATGCTGTTCCTGGCTCCTTACGCCGGTTGTGCGATGGGTGAATACTTCCTGGATCGTGGTGAAGACGCTCTGATCGTTTATGACGATCTGACCAAGCAAGCATGGGCATATCGTCAGATCTCCCTGCTGCTGAAGCGCCCACCAGGCCGTGAAGCTTACCCAGGTGACGTATTCTACCTGCACTCCCGTCTGCTGGAGCGCGCATGTCGCGTTAACCCAACTTACGTTGAGCGCATGACTAACGGTGAAGTGACAGGCAAAACCGGTTCTTTGACCGCTCTGCCAATCATTGAGACTCAGGGCGGTGACGTTTCGGCGTTCGTACCGACCAACGTGATCTCTATTACTGACGGTCAGATCTTCCTGGAAACCAACCTGTTCAACTCCGGTATCCGTCCGGCGATGAACGCGGGTATCTCTGTATCCCGTGTAGGTGGTGCTGCACAGACCAAGATCATCAAGAAACTGGGCGGTGGTATCCGTCTGGCTCTGGCTCAGTACCGTGAACTGGCGGCTTTCGCTCAGTTTGCATCGGACCTGGACGAAGCGACTCGCGAACAGTTGGAACACGGCCGTGCCGTTACCGAACTGATGAAGCAGAAGCAGTACGCGCCAATGTCCACCGCTGAGATGGGTCTGGTGATCTACGCTGCGACTGAAGGCTTCCTGAAAGACGTTGACGTGAACAAGATTCAAGCGTTTGAAGCTGCTCTGCTGAGCTACGCCAACAGCGTTTACGCTGAACTGATGGCGAAGATCAATGTGAAGGGCGACTACAACGATGAAATCGCCGCCGGTCTGAAAGAGTGTATTGAGAAATTCAAGAGCACTCAGACCTGGTAAGTCCGGTGCTGGCGGCCCGGCAACGGTAGCCGCCAGCTGGATTCACTCAACGTAGGGCAGCTAAATGGCAGTCGGAAAAGAGATTAAAGAGCAGATTACGAGTGTAAAAAGCACGCAGAAAATTACTTCAGCAATGGAAAAAGTTGCTGTAAGTAAGATGCGTCGCGCTCAGCTGCGCATGCAGGAGAGCCGTCCATACGCGGATAAAATCCGTGATGTGATTGGTCATCTGGCAAATGCGACATCTGAATATCGTCACCGTTATCTGCAAGACCGCGAAATCAAGCGTGTTGGTTATATCGTGGTGTCTTCCGACCGTGGCTTGTGTGGCGGCTTGAACAACAACCTGTTCAAGCGTGTTGCACAGCAGTCCAAAGAGTGGAAGAACAAAGGTGTGGAAGTTGACTTCTGCGCTATCGGCTCCAAAGCCGGTCTGTTCTTCAACAGCTTTGGCGGCAACGTAGTAGCCTCCCAGTCTCATCTGGGAGATGCTCCTGAGTTGGCGAGCCTGATCGGAGCGGTAAAAGTGATGCTGGACGCATTTGACAATGGTCAGATCGATCGTCTGTACATCATGCATAACCGTTTTGTGAACACCATGACCCAATCGCCAGAAGCGGTGCAGTTATTGCCCCTGAAGGCACAACAAGACGATTCACTGAAACACCATTGGGACTACATCTACGAGCCTGATGCCAAAGAGATCCTCGAAGGTCTGCTGGTACGCTACGTAGAATCTCAGGTGTATCAGGGTGTGATTGAAAACAACGCCTGTGAGCAGGCCGCGCGTATGCTGGCGATGAAAAACGCCACCGATAACGCTGGCGGCATGATCAAAGAGCTGAACTTGCTGTATAACAAAGCTCGTCAGGCAGCAATCACCCAGGAAATTTCAGAAATCGTTAGCGGTGCCGCGGCCGTTTAAGGCCCGGGAACACAGGTTTTAAGGTTAAGAGGAACCGAATATGAGCGGACGTATCGTACAGATCATCGGCGCCGTTATCGACGTGGAATTCCCACGCGACGTGGTGCCTAAGGTCTACGACGCCCTGACCGTAGATGGTACTGAGACAACCCTCGAAGTTCAGCAACAGCTGGGCGACGGCGTAGTTCGTACTATTGCGATGGGCTCGACAGAAGGTCTGAAACGTGGCCTTCCTGTAACAAACTCTGGCGCTCCAATCTCTGTACCTGTTGGTATCGAGACTCTGGGTCGCATCATGGACGTGCTCGGCCGTCCAATCGACGAATGTGGTCCTATCGGTGAGAAAGAAGTTGCTTCTATTCACCGTGCAGCACCAAGCTTCGACGAACAAGCAGCAAGCACCGACTTGCTGGAAACTGGTATCAAAGTAATCGACCTGGTTTGTCCATTCGCTAAGGGTGGTAAAGTTGGTCTGTTCGGTGGTGCCGGTGTTGGTAAGACCGTTAACATGATGGAACTGATCAACAACATCGCCAAGGCACACTCCGGTCTGTCTGTATTCGCTGGTGTTGGTGAGCGTACCCGTGAAGGTAACGACTTCTACTACGAAATGGCTGAATCCGGTGTTGTAAACCTGGACGACAAAGTCAAATCCAAAGTAGCAATGGTTTACGGTCAGATGAACGAGCCACCGGGTAACCGTCTGCGTGTAGCTCTGACTGGTCTGACCATGGCCGAAAAATTCCGTGACGAAGGTAAAGACGTACTGTTGTTCGTAGACAACATCTACCGTTACACCCTCGCGGGAACCGAGGTATCTGCACTGCTGGGTCGTATGCCTTCAGCGGTAGGTTACCAGCCAACTCTGGCAGAAGAGATGGGCGTTCTGCAGGAACGTATTACTTCTACCAAGACTGGTTCCATTACTTCGGTACAGGCCGTATACGTACCTGCGGATGACTTGACTGACCCAAGCCCGGCGACCACCTTCGCCCACCTGGACTCAACCGTAGTACTGTCTCGTGATATCGCTTCTAAAGGTATCTACCCTGCGATCGACCCACTGGATTCCACCTCCCGTCAGCTGGATCCACTGGTAATCGGTAACGAACACTACGACGTAGCTCGTGGCGTTCAGGGTGTTCTGCAGCGCTACAAAGAGCTGAAAGACATCATCGCGATTCTGGGTATGGACGAACTGTCCGACGAAGATAAGCAGCTGGTAGCCCGTGCACGTAAGATCGAGCGTTTCCTGTCTCAGCCATTCCACGTGGCCGAGATCTTTACTGGTGCGCCTGGTAAGTACGTGTCTCTGAAAGAAACCATCCGTGGTTTCCAGGGCATCCTCAATGGTGAATTCGATGACCTGCCAGAACAAGCGTTCTACATGGTTGGTACCATCGACGAAGCTATCGAGAAAGCCAAGAAAATGTAACTTGGGCGGGTCAGGGAGCGAGTAGTGTAGTCCGCTCCCCGGCCTCCTCAGTCTGAGGGAAAGATTATGGCGATTACCGTCCACTGCGATATCGTCAGCGCCGAAGAGAATCTGTTCTCTGGCCTGGTAGAGCGTGTTGTGGCGTCCGGTGTACTGGGTGATCTGGGTATTGAACCCGGCCACGCAGCGCTGCTGACCCCACTGAAACCAGGTCCGGTCCGTATTGTTAAGCAAAACGGCGAAGAAGAGATTGTTTACGTCTCTGGCGGTTATCTGGAAGTTCAGCCCAATACAGTAACCGTACTGGCTGATACGGCGGTGCGCGCAAGCGACATCGACGAAGCAGCTGCTCTGGAAGCTAAGAAACACGCTGAGCAGGCGATTGAGAATCAGGGTGCAGACTTTGATTACTCACGTGCACTGACTCAGTTGGCAGAAGCTGCGGCTCAGCTGCGTACTATCCAGCAGATCCGCGAAAAACTGGGCAAGCGTTAAGCTTCCCCTGTTTTCTGCAAAAGAAGCCCACTCTGCGGATATGCAGCGTGGGTTTTTTTATGTCTGCTGGAATACGCAGCGTGCTGCGTGCATAACTATGGCCAGCAGATCCGCGCAAAACCGGGCAAGCGTTAAGCTCTCAGTTTTCTGCAAAAGAAGCCCGCTCTGTGCAAGCAGCGCGGGTTTTTTTATGTCTGCTGGAATACGCAGCGTTCTGCGTGCATAACTATGGCCAGCAGATCCGCGCAAAACTGGGCAAGCGTTAAGCTCTCAGTTTTCTGCAAAAGAAGCCCGCTCTGTGCAAACAGTGCGGGTTTTTTTATGTCTGGATTTCTGCCGGAACGCAGCTTAGCTGCGGCCATAACAAGTCCAGCAGATCCGCGAAAAACCGGGCAAATGTTAGGCTTTCCCTGTTTTCTGAAAAATGCCCTGTGTTTTATATTCATTTAATTTTTAATTTCCCTGTGGCCGGAATTTCCGTTTTTCCGATCCATCTGTCATAAAAAATAAATTTATCAGCGTTATAATCACCGCCTTTTATTCGTCGCTAAGGAAAGGCAATGCTGACCCACCTTTGCAGATCCCTGCTGCTGTTTGCTGTATTCGCTCTGCCATTACAGGCTTCTGAAAATCCGGGGCCATTACATCTTTATGTTGGTGCCGGTTGGGGGACTGGTGATGGCTCGCACGACTGGGATTACAGTAACCAGAAAATCAGCACCACACATTACGATCAGGATATAAAAGATTTTAAGTTGGGAGTTCTGTTCTCCCCGGCAGTGCGGCTGGAGCTTGCCAAAACCCGGGTTGATATGGATGTCGGCAGATCACGGAATGATCTGAGCGGTATGGATCTGAATCTGTTTTTCAGCATCGGTAGTAAAACTGTGCGGCCTTACCTGATGATTGGTCTGGGTTCCTATGATTACGACGATACTGCATCTCTGGTGAAAGGAGATGATGACCTGAGCGGCACCGCCGTCAATATTGGCGTTGGTATCTTTGCTCCTCTGGCTGAGCATGTTGAGCTGGAAATTGGCTATCAGGAAAAACGCATTGAATGGCAGGAAATGGATTCGGTTACTAACGATGCGCGCTTAAATTTGTCGACTCGTATGAATTACTTCAATACCGGATTGCGCATTATTTTCTGATTGGTTTTAGTGAGTGGGGCGGAGTATGTACTCCGCCGCTTATCGCTCTTACTCTTCAAACAATCCCTTCACGGCAAACAGATCATCGTATTCTGCCTGTTGCTTCTGTGCTTTCGCCTGGAAGGTTTTCATCATATCGGTCGGGCGGAACATACCGGCCTGCCAGGTTGCCATATAGCGCAGGCTGTCTTCGACACTGTGGTCGCGGCTGTAATTCAGCATTTCTTTGCAACCGGTGACGGCCAGTGGAGAATTCTGGGCAATCTGGGCGGCAATGGTCATTACGCCATCCAGCATGGCCTGCTGGGATTCATACACCTCATTCACGAAGCCCAGAGCCTTGGCTTCCTGCGCACTGAATTTACGCCCGGTGTAGGCCAGTTCGCGTACCACACCCTGCGGCATCAGTTTTGGCAGACGCTGCAGGGTACCAACGTCGGCGGTCATACCCAGTTCGGTTTCTTTGATGGTGAAGTAGGCATCGGCGCTGCAATAGCGGGAATCGGCGGCGCAGACCATATCCAGCGCACCACCAATACAACCACCCTGAATGGCGGCCAGTACCGGCAAACGGATCTGCTCCAGTGAGCTTAAGGTGTCCTGCAGCTGCAGCACGACACGGCGCAGATTTTCGGCCATACGCCCCGCATCGCCACTCATTGGCACCGCTTTCGGATTGGTGAATACCCCCAGGTCCATGCCGGCCGAGAAGTGCTTGCCGGTCGAAGAAATCACAATCACCCGCGCATCGGTCTGGGCTTCAATAGCGCGCATGCATTGCGGCAGCTCCAGCCAGAAAGCCTGGTTCATGGAGTTCAGGGCGTCGGGGCGGCACAGCTGTACGTGGGCAATATGATTTTCGACACTGACGTTAAAGCTCTGGAATTCAGGCAGGGCACTCATGGCAGATCCTTATGGTTGTCTGATGGCAGTTGTTATTGATTATGTTGACGCCGTCAATATAGGGGGAGGCTGTGTGGCAGGTCAAATAAGCGGCTGACCCGGGTGTGGACTCGCATGGTAATCTTATTGTTCTTATGAATACTGCTGGGTCTGTGTATGCAGAAAATGAATTTATCCCGCGTCGACCTGAATCTCTTTGTGGTCTTGGATGTGATTTACCGTGAGGGCAATCTGACCCGCGCCAGCGAGCAGCTGAATCTGTCGCAACCGGCGGTCAGTCATGCTCTGGGACGTTTGCGGGAGCGCTTTGACGATCCGTTGTTTGAGCGGGCGGGCAAGGGGATGAGCCCGACGCCTTTGGCGAAAGCCATTATCGGTCGCGTGCGGGCGGCCCTGCAGGATCTGGAATCCACGTTAACCGAGGGGCTGGCCTTTGACCCGGCGCAGGCCAGCCGGGTATTTACCCTGGCCTCGCGTGATGTGATGGAGGCGACGGCACTGCCGCTGTTAATGGCCCGGCTGCAACAGCAGGCGCCGGGTATTCAGCTGCGCAGTGTGCGGCTGGCACGGCGTGATATGGAAAGCGCGTTATCATCCGGCCAGATCGATTTTGCCGCCGATGTGTTGCTGCCCGTTGGTGATGATATTGAGCATCAGGCGATTGGCGAAGAGCAGCTGGTTGTGGCAATGCGCAATGGGCATCCGCTACAGGGAAATACGTGGAATCTGGATAGCTACCTGAGTGCCCGTCATGTGCTGGTTTCCAGTCGTGCCGAAGGCCCGGGGGTGGAAGATTTTGCTCTGACGCGTTTGGGTAAGGTGCGGCAGGTCGCTTTGCGCTGCCAGAATTATTACGCCGCGATTCAGGTGATGCAGCAGACCGACCTGCTGCTGACATTGCCCGGCAGTTTTGCCAGAAGCATGGCCACCCGGCAGCCCGATTTCACCGTGTTGCCATTACCACTGCCTCTGGCACCGTTAGAGATGCATCTGTACTGGCACCGTAAGGCCAGCCGTGATCCGGCGGTTATGTGGCTGAAGGAGCAGATGGCCGGGCTGATGCCCGGCGCAGTATCGGGTTAGGGCAGGGTCAGTGTTGTGCTGTAGCTGCCGGTGGCGGCAGGAGAGCTGTTGCTGCCACTGACATACGCGGAAGCTGAGTCCAGATCTGCACTCAGAATCAGCTGGAGATTATCGGCGGTTGTTGTCAGGTTGCCGAGAGCTTCGGACTGGGAAATCAACTTCACGCTGCCGTTATCCCGTGCCAGTGCACTTTTCAGGTTGCCGTTCTGCTCTGTCAGAAAAAGCAGGCCAAGGCCGCTGCTGCTTCGGGTCTGAAGTTGCTGAATCAGCTCGCTGGCTGCCGGTGCCTCGCCGCATTCCTGTGTTCCGCTCAGCTCCAGCGTCTGTACCAGGCAGTACACCGGCTGATTCGGCTCATCAATGTTGACGCCATTGTATTGGATGGTGAGGGAGTGCTGGCCAAGGGGAGCGGTGCTGTCTGATATTTTAATGGCCGCAGTACTCTGACCACTGAAACGGGTCTCGCCAAAACCGGTTGTGTAACCCGCTAAAGCCTGTCCTGCCATTTTGCTGTTACTGGTCAGCGTAAAAAATTGCGACTCATTGTTGTTAGAGTTGCTGTACAGAGGTAAAGAGAAGGCGGCCGTTGTATCTGGCAAGGTTTGGAACGTGCTGCTGCCTGCGGCGCAGTTGGCAACTTCCAGTGTGCCGGCATTGTCGCGGATTACAAAGACACTTTTGCGGCGGATATGCCTGGTTTCCTGCTCGGTAGGGATGCGTGGTATCTGCGTGCGTACATAGTCACTGACCATCACCCAGGTGCCGGTCAGGTCGGTATTCAGCTCGGTACGTTCGCTGTAGGCGGACAGGTCATAGGTAGCCGCTGCTGCAGTGTTGCCCAGTGTCTGAGTCGCATTGACCTCTGTTGGCGGCTGATAACCGCAATCGGGGTCGGTCGGATCACCACCGTCACCGGGATCACCACCGTCGCCCGGATCACCGCCGTCGCCCGGATCACCGCCGTCGCCCGGATCACCGCCGTCGCCCGGATCACCGCCGTCGCCGCCGGGATTGTTGTTGTCGGGAGCAGAGCTGTGGCCGGAGTTGCCGTCGCCACCGCAGGCGGCCAGCAACAGCATCAGGGAGAAGGCGAGTAAATGGCGCAAAGCATTGTCCTTATCATTATTTTGTACAGAGCCTAATGTTGTACGCTGGTTCTGTAAATGCAGATCAGGATGCTTTGCCTGTTGTTTACGCGCCGGAGCAGCCTGCGCGCACTATGGCGGTCGGCTTACCAGCTTTTATACGGCAGGAATTTACCATTCAGGGTCAGCAGAACGCGGTCGCCTTTCGGATCTTCGATTTTGTCGACTTCCATAGAAAAATCGATGGCGCTCATGATGCCGTCGCCGAATTTCTCCTGAATCACCTCTTTCAGTGTTTCGCCGTAGACGCCGACAATTTCGTACAGCCGGTAAATCAGCGGATCGGTGGGAACGGCCTGATCCCAGATTTTGGTGGGATAAGCTGCGAGGGCATTGCTGATTTCGCTGCCCAGCCCCAGGTAGTCGCTGATCGCGGCGGCTTTATCGGCAGGGGCACTGTTCATACCCAAACAGGCTGAGGTCAGCCAGACCGGCGACATGCCCAGATCTTTGCCCATCTGCTCCCAGCTCAGACCCTTGCTGAGTTTGGCGGCGATGATGGTTTCCGTCATGGTGACTTTATCCATAAATAACTCCTGCTTCTGATTAAGGCGCCTGAGCGCATAAATGCTCTGCCTGGGTGCGTTTTCTGTCTTCAGACACCGGCAGAGGATGGTCAGCAGGGAGTTAGCAAGGCGGGTGCCATTCAGCCCAGATACTGCGGATAGAGGTGAGCGGCCGTTTCGGCCACGATGGCGTGGCGGCGGGCGAGGCGTTCATGGTCGCGGTCATAGCCACCGCCAATCACGGTCGCCACCGGAATATGGCGGCGCAGGCAGTGGCTGAGCACCAGCTCATCGCGCTGTTGTACGCCGGCCCAGCTGATATCCAGATGACCCAGCTCGTCTCCCTGCCAGACATCGGCGCCGGCATCGTACAGCACCAGGTCAGGCTGCTGCTCGTCCAGTAACCGCAGCAGGGTGTTTTCCACCACTTCCAGATAGGGCTGATCGCTCAGATGCTGATCCAGACCGATGTCCAGATCGCTGGCGGATTTGCGGAACGGGAAGTTCTTCTCGCAGTGAATCGAGCAGGTAAAAGCCCGTGGTTCACTGGCCAGTATGGCGGCGCTGCCATCGCCCTGATGCACATCCAGATCGAAGATCAGTATTTTGCTGACTTCACCCTGTGCCAGCAGCGTCATAGCACTGTAGGCCAGATCATTGAGCAGACAGAAACCGGAGCCAAAATCGCGGTGAGCATGGTGTGTCCCGCCAGCCAGATGACAGGCCATGCCGTGCTGCAGCGCCAGCCGGGCGGTCAGCAGGGTGCCGTTGGGCGCGGTCAGGGTGCGGTCGATTAAGCCCTGGCTCCAGGGCAGGCCGATACGGCGCCAGGCCTTCGGGTCCAGTGACTGATCACAGAGCATGGCCAGATACTCCGGGGTATGGGCGATGCTGAGGTCGCTGAGTGTTGCAGCTTCAGGGCGGAACAGGTTATTGCGGCCGATCAGTCCCTGTTGCCGGCAATAATCGTGCAGGCGCACAAACTTCGACATCACAAAACGGTGCTGTTCGGGAAAGGGGCAGGAGTAGTTGGGGTGGTATACCAGTGGCAGCACAGCGTTCAGTTAATGACCGGAAGATGCCCTATTGTGCCGCACAAACTCAATGAACTCATCTTCCGCCAGTGGCCGGCTGAACAGATAGCCCTGATATTCACAGCAGCCCCGGTTCTGCAGATATTCGCGCTGGGCTTCATGCTCGACCCCTTCCGCAATGATCTCCATGCCGAGGTTTTGTCCCATCTGGATGATGGAGTCGACAATCCGGGCAGGGCGCTGACTGTCCTCGATATCCATCACAAATGAGCGGTCGATTTTCAGTTTGTGCAGCGGCAGGTGCTGCAGGTAGCTGAGGGATGAATAACCGGTGCCGAAATCGTCCAGCGCAAAGGTAAAGCCAAGGCTGCTCAGGCGCTCCATTTTACTGCGGATAATCTCTTTATCGCCGAGGAAAATACTCTCGGTAATTTCCAGCTCCAGTTGTGCTGAGCAGAGAGAGTGGCTGTTGACCTGAGCAGTAACGTAATGCTCGAAGTTCTCGTCCATAAACTGCGCCGGGCTGATATTCACCGCGAGGCGGCGAAAGCTGTCGGGTAACCGGTTTTCCTGTCGCCAGCGTTTCAGAACACGGCAGCTTTCCGTCAGAATCCACTGCCCCAGCGGCAGAATCAGGCGGGTTTCTTCGGCGGCACGGATAAACACATCGGGGCTGACCGGGGTGCCGCGGTTATTCCAGCGGCACAGAACTTCGGCTCCGGTAATTTCACCGTGGTCGTTGAGTTGTGGCTGGAATACCAGGGTAAACGCCTGCTGCTGGATGGCCTGATGCAGGTCGTTATACAGATTCAGCTTATCCTGCGTTTCCTGCTGCATATTCTGGGTGTAGATACTGATGCCGCTGCGCCCCTGCGCCTTGGCATGGTACATCGCGGTATCGGACTGGCGGACCAGATCGGTTGCTTCATCCTGATCCGCAGGAAATACAGCAATACCGATACTGGCCGACAGATGGAAACAATGAATATCGATATTGAACGGTTGGCGGATCGCCGCCAGCAGCCGTTCGGCACAGTCGCTTCCATACTGCGCGGCAGCTTCCGGCGTGTCAGCCAGTTCATCAAGCAGCACCAGGAATTCATCGCCGCCCAGACGCGCGGTCAGGTCTTCATCGCGTACCAGTTGATTCAGACGCTCACCCATTTTCACCAATAATTTGTCGCCAACCGGGTGGCCCAGCGAGTCGTTGATGTTCTTGAAATGATCAAGGTCGATAAAAAGCACCGTGCCGAATTTGCCCACCCGGCGGGCATGGGCCATTTTTTTCTCAATATGCAGCAGGGCAAAGCGGCGGTTGGCGAGGCGGGTGAGGGAATCGAAATTGGCCTGATACTCAATCTGCTGCTGCTTGCGTTTAACCTCCGAGATGTCACGGATTAACCACAGCAGGCCGTTGACCAGTGGTTGCCCTTCCTCCCCCTGACTCAGTAGTGGCGTCATGCGCGACTCGATATAAAAGTCTTCGTGGCGGAACTCGGTTATTTCTATATCCTGCGATATCAGTGCCTGATCGCGGCTCTCGGTAACGCGCTCTGCTACCTGTGGCTGTAACCAGCAGGTGAAAGGCTTTCCGGTAAGGTCGGCATGCAGGGCTGGCAGCTGACTTTCGAGGCTGCCATAGCGGCCACGGATAATGCCGTCGTTATCGAGCAGAAAAGCCACATCCGGGAAGGCCCGGGTAAAGGCCTGATCACGCATATGCTGCTCACGGATCTGCTGCATGGAGTGTTGCAGGTGCAGGCTGAGATTGTTGAACGCGCCTTCCAGATGAGCAAATTCGGATGATGAGCCGGAATGAATGGTCTGGCCCAGCTGTCCGGCCTGCAGGGTACGGGTGAACTGCACCAGCCGGTACAGTGGGCGCAGTACCTGACGCTGCACGATGCGCTGCAGACCCAGTGTATAAAGCACCAGCAGCAGGATCAGCAGAGCAATACGCAGCCCGGTGCTTTGCAGCATCTGCTGGCGCTGGTCGCTGGCGTCGTAATGAGCAAACAGCCAGCCCTGCTGCTCTCCCCGCAGCTCGAGGGTGCGGAACTGAATAGGCTGCAGGCCATAGAAATGTCCGCCATCCTGAAAAAACTGAAACTGTTGCCGGTCCAGAGATAAATGCCTGCTGGCCAGATCAACTTCCAGAGGCCGGCGAATGTCTGCCCTGCGGGTTGATAGCAGAACCTGACCATCGACCAGCAGCAACAGATGGCCGACGTGTGGGCGGGTTGCCATCCGGCTGAGGGTCTGATCGCCGAGCGTCCATTCTCCATCCGCCAGTTGGTGCTGCAGGGTTAAACGCAGTCCGCCCAATTCGGCTTCCAGCTTGTTTGACCAGGTACTGCTGAACTGTTGGGTTAATGCCTGATAGAGGAAATAGCTGAGCAATAAGGCCGCAACGCCCAGTGCCAGGGCTGACCAGCTGAGCAGAATTTTGCGCAGAGAGCCGTATTTCCGGCGACGCTTATGATGTGGCTTGCGGCTCTCTGTCATGGTGACACCGGCAGAAAACGGGGGTCGGTAAACTGCTTAAGCTGCGGCGGGGCCGGCATCAGTTTCTGTTTCACCATCAGCTGAGCAAGGCCGTCCGCATTGCGGCTTAAAGGAGAGGGGGCGCCGCTGAGCAGGCGCCGGTTTTCTTCTGTATCCGGTAATTCCAGCCCATCAAACATGGCACTGATCTGCTCGTCCGGTAAACGCAGACGCTGGTTCATAATGGCAAATGAAGCCTGCGGAGAGGTTTGTATCAGCTGGCGGGCCTGCAGATAGCCATCAATCAGCTCCTGTATATGCTGTGTTTGCTGTTCCATCACCTCCCGGCGAATTGCCAGCACATCGACGATCTGACCCTTGATTGCGCTGCTGTCGAATAATACCCGGGCTCCGGCGCGGGCCAGTTCGCTGCTGAAGGGTTCGTAGGTGATCATGGCATCGATGCTGCCGTTCTGATAAGCCTTCAGCTGATCACTCAGGTTCATATGGCGGATACGCAGTGAGTTGTCCGGCAGTTCAGCAAAATCCATGGCACTTTTCAGCATCAGTGCCCCCACGGCAGTGGTTTCCAGCGCGATGGTTTTGCCACGCAGATCGCTCAGGGTGTGAATATCAGGACGAACCATCAGCATGTCGGCACCGGCAGAAATATTAAACACCAGCACCACGACCAGATCCTGCCCCTCCTGTACCAGTGCCAGCACTTCATCCAGTGTCAGTGCGCCGCCTTCCAGATGACCGAGGCGCAGGGCATCGATAACATCCGATGCTGAAGGCAGCTCCACCAGTTTGATGTGATGACTGTAGAGACCCTGCTCCCGCGCCAGATAAAGTGGTTCATAGCCGGGCCAGACGTTGGTGCCTACACGCAGCAGCGATCCCGGCGAGTCACAGCCACTGGTAGCTACCAATGGCAGGCAGAGCAGCAACCTTAAAATCCAACCCCGCACAGTAACTCCGGCTATTCGCTAACACTTTGTTAAGCCTAGCAGTTTACGGTTTTTCTGCTGCTGAATGTGTGGCTTTGGTGTGGTGACATTCCGACCATGGGCTAATAGTCCGGAGTGCTGAAATATGCTCCCCTGAAGGTTCAGCTGAAACAGGTGCAGGGTATGTCCAAAAATAACAACAAGAGCAGCAATGCGAAGGTAAAAACAGATGCTCCGGTGGCCAATGATGCCGGTTCGCGTTTTGAAAAAGTGTTCTATCGCTATCTGGCCTGGTTTCCGATTCTGGTACTGCCGATGATGGTGTGGGAAATGATGGGAACGGGGCAGTATGCGGTAGGCAGCATTGTTGCACTGATCCACGCCGTGTTGGTATTCCGCTTTGTACAGGTCATTAATTTGCCGGGAATCTTTAAGCGTCGTCGCCCAACAGACGCCTGAAAAACAGAGATGCCTGAAAAACAGGGGACGCCTGAAACAAAACAGGCAGAAAGCGGATAACGCTTTCTGCCTGTTGTTTTTCCGCCTGCTTTATTTCAGGTGCCAGTGATTACTGGCGGATACCTTCGATAAACAGACCGATTTCAACCGTTGTGGAGGCTGGCCCCAGGTTGTAATCGATACCGTAGTCAGACAGCTTCAGCGTGGTTTTACCTTCAAAACCAGCGCGGTAGCCGCCCCATGGGTCTTTACCTTCACCAATCATTTTCACCGGAAAACTGATCGACTTGGTTACGCCGTGCAGAGTGAAATCGCCGGTCAGAACGCCTTCGCCAGCGCCGGTGGATTTAAAGCCGGTGCTCTTGAATGTGGACTGTGGAAATTTGCTGACGTCGAGGAAGTCAGAACCTTTCAGGTGCTTGTCACGTTCAGCATGATTGGAATCCAGGCTGGTGGTATCAATTGTTACTTCAATGGCTGACTTCTCCGGTGCCTTGGCATCGTATTCAAACTGGCCATCAAAGGTATTGAAACGACCCAGCAGCCAGCTGTAACCCAGATGCTGGATCTTGAACTGGATAAAGGCGTGGGCGCCCTGAGTATCAATTTTATAGGTCGCTGCCTGGGACAGTGACGGCATCAGCAATGCGGCGCTCAGGCCGGCAGCAAGCATCAGTTTTTTCATCGTTCGCTCCTTGGGTTTTTAAAGCGGTTTGTCATTAATAAGTTGTTCTGCGGGGGAGCTTAAGCACCGGGTTTAAGCATCCGCACCAGTGTTTTGTCTTTATCCAGCCAGTGGTGTTTGATAGCAGCTACGGCATGCAATCCGGCCAGCATCATTATGCTCCAGGCCAGCGCCCAGTGAATGACACCGGCGACATCTTCCTGATTGGCGTGTGTCAGGGTGGCGGGTAGCTCAAACAAGCCAAACACCTCGATGGCACGGCCATCGGCGGTGGAAATCAGATAGCCGCTGGCGAACAGTGCCAGCATCAGCAGGTACAGCAGAATGTGCGTCAGATGCGCGACTTTATGTTCCCAGACTTTATTGCCCAGTGGCTGCGGTTGCGGGTTACGCAACTTCCAGATAAGACGTAACAGCCACGCCAGTGCCAGCATGACGCCGGCACTTTTGTGCAGATCCAGCGAGCCGCGGTACCAGGCGTCGTAATAGGTCAGCTCTACCATATACAGCCCCAGGCCAAACAACCCGAAAACGGCCAGCGCCATCAGCCAGTGGAAGGCAATGCTGACCCAGCCGTAAGCAGAGGTGGTGTTGCGTATCATAAAACCTGACCCTGAAGTGCCCTTGAGAATTGATCTCGATAAGAACTCACCATAGCGACTTTAGTTCAGCAAAAAAACACGCATAATCGGACAACTGTTGTGCAAATATGCACAACCTGAGTGTAGCGACACACAATTTTCAGAGAACTGATCATGGAAACCAGTTGGGACGATATCCGCATAGCCTATCAGGTCGCCGAATCCGGCAGTCTCAGTCGCGCCGGAGAGCGTCTGGGAATGAATCACAGCACGGTGTTGCGCCACATTAACCGGCTGGAGCAACAGCTGGGGCATAAGCTCTTTATCCGCCATCAGCGCGGCTACCGGCTGACCGATGCCGGGCAACTGCTGCTGGAGAAAATGCATCCGATTGTGGCCGATATGCGCCGTTTGCAGGGGACATTATCGACGCTGGATGCTTCACCTTCCGGCACTTTGCGTATTTCCACGGTGTCCGATTTTTCACCGTTTTTTACGCCGTTGCTGCATGCTTTCCGTCAGGAATTTCCACAGATCCGGGTGCAGATTGTCGCTACCGACGATGTGTTATCCCTGGCGCGTGGTGATGTGCATGTGGCCATCCGTATGGGCGCCGAACCGCGGGAACCTGATCTGATTGCCCGGGCGCTGTTGCCGGTACAAATGCATTACTGTGCAGCGGACAGTTATATCGAACGCCATGGCCTGCCACACTCAATGGCCGACATTAACCGTCATTGGTGGGCGTTGCCGACCGGAGAAAAGCAACGGATTTCCGGCATCCGGCAATTGCTGGAAAAGCTTGATCCGGACCAGATCGCCTTTCAGAGCAACAGCTTTAACGACATTTTGTCGGCGGTAAAAGAAGGCATGGGCATTGGCCCGGTGGGGGCTTTGCAGCGTCTGGCTGACAGTATGTCAGGTCTGAAGCAGGTAGAGTTCGGACTCAGCGCTGAGCCGTCATTAATGTGGTTTGTGTATCACAAAGATATGCGCCGCAGTGCGCGCGTACAGGCGTTGCAGGAGTTTATCCTGCAACGCCTGCCGGAGATGCAACGCCGGCTGGCCTGATGTGCGGCTGTTACAACAGGGTGCTGGTTAAGCCCATCTCATTTGACATAGATGGCCACTGGCGCCAGATATGCACCAGATTGCTGGCTTCCTGACGGTTCATAAAGGCTTTGAATTCCGGGCTCTGGTAGGCCATCTGCGGGCCGAACAGACGCTTCACGGCAATATCGACCAGCTGGTCCAGATCATTGGCGAATGGCTCGCCAATCAGGGTGTGGATAATCACATTCGACAACGTCATATCCATCGGAATCAGCGGCTGGCCAACACGGTGGATATAGGTTTCGTTCACCTCTTCCAGCAGACGGTGAGCCAGGTAGGCTTTGTCCATCAGAGCCGCCAGACCAGCCTCATGGCTGAGCGCGGCCGGAGGCGTCACGAAAAACTCGGTCGCCATCTGGATAACCGGCTGTACATAGTGGCTTAAGCCCGCTTCCAGCGCGGCGGCCTGCAGATCGAGCAGCATTTGTGGCACGTCTTCGATATAGCGGACAACAAACTCCAGCAGTTTTTCTGCCGCTTCACCTTCAGGCAGATCGACGATGCGGGCAACCTGATCGGCGCGGGAGCTCAGGGCATTCTGCAGTTGCAGGGTAATGGCTTCATCACTGAGGGCGTTGCGGATTTGCTGGTTGATAACTTCCATGGTCATGCGTTTGCCTCGTTTCCAATCTGCCGTGATTAGGGTGTGGTAAAGCTATAAGCTCAGGTTTACACACGCAATGGAAAATCACGGCACAACTTAGACGGAATTGATCTAAAAATTAATTTGTTAAAAAATCTTTTAAAATCAATGGTTTACGAATCTAATTTCTGTCGACTTTGGAAAGTATAGTAAAGTTTGACGCCGCAACCAGTCGATTTACATAAAATTTTGTGGACGCCTCCACAGTGTCAAAAAAGTGTTAATTGCGAACAGGGCCCGGGTCGTGAGGAAGGCGTAAAAAGACCACCACAGCCCGTCGTTCCCCCACTCTCTGCTCAGCCACCAGACTGGTAGAAATACCAGCAAAGCAGCCGCCAGCATGGCGTTGCGCATGGCGGCACTGGCCTGTGCTCCGATAAATACCCCATCCAGCCAGTAGCTGGCCACCCCCACTAAAGGCAGCCAGAACAGGTAGTGCTGATAGCGCTGCAGCTGTGGCAACAGCTCGGGCTGACTGGTCATCAGGCTGAGCAGATAAGGCCCCGCCAGCCATAAGGCCAGCGTCAGGGTGGCTGCCAGCCCCAGCATATTCAGTCCTGTAAGCAGCAGCGTCTGGCGTAATTGCCCGCTGTCGGCCTGGCCCAGACTGTGCCCGGTCAGGCTTTCGGCGGCATGGGCAAAGCCATCCAGCGCATTGGATATCAGCAACAGCGCAGTAATCAGTAATGCATTAGTGGCCAGTGTCAGCTCACCCATACGGGCTCCCTGAGCGGTAAAAAAGGCAAATACCAGCAGCAGGCACAGGGTGCGCACAAATAAGTGCCGGTTGATGCGTAACAGCGGCCGCAGTGTTATCAGCGGCGGGCGGACTCCCAGTGATTGCAAACCATGGCGGCGGGCAAAATACAGCGCTGCGATTAAGCCGCTGTAGTCCGCCAGCACGCTGCCCAGCGCCACGCCGTCACTGGTCATCCCGGCGTGAAAGACCAGCAGATAATCCAGCACGGCATTGAGGCTGTTCACCAGGGTCAGAATCAGCAGCGGAATGCGGGTTTTCCCCAAACCGATAAACCAGCCGGTGAGTACATACTGCGCCAACACCGCCGGTGCCGATAACAGGCGGATGCTGAGATATTCTGCCGCTCCGCTCTGCACATTATCGCTGCCCCCCATTAACGGCAGCAGCCACGGCAGCGCGATAAAAGCTGCAGCCATCACCAGCAGGCAGATTGGCAGCACCAGCCATAACGAATGTTGCAGGCTTTCAATGACCTGCGCCTGCTGCTGTGCTCCGGCGGCGCGGGCGGTAACGGCGGTGGTACCCATGCGCAGAAAACCAAAGCTCCACAGCAGCAGGGTAAATAACTGCGCGCCTATCGCTACCGCACCAAGGTGTTGCGGGTCGGGCAGGTGTGCCAGTACCGCGCTGTCGGCCAGCCCCAGCAACGGCACCGTGATGTTGCTGAGCATAATTGGCCAGGCCAGCATCCAGATGCGGCGTTGTGTCGCAGCCAGAGAAGGGGCTGTTACTGCGTGGCTGGCCGTCATGGCTGATATACTCCGCGTCTCAGTTTTGCGATTACATATTTGGGGTTAAGGCTTTGAGCAGGTGTTGGTCACGATGAAAAAAGCGATTGTACTGTTTTTACTGTTACTTGCGGCATGGCTGACCGGTGCAGGTGTTGCTTATGCACCGCAATGGCAGCAGGCACAGCTGCTGCAACAGGATGGTCTGATGCTGTTTCCGCGTGCGCTGGCCGTGAGCGATCAGACCTTTATTAATCAGCATGGGCAGCGGATGGCATTGCGAGAACTGCAGGGGCGCAATGTGCTGCTGTTTTTTGGTTACACCTTTTGCCCGGATATCTGCCCGACCACACTGGCCGACCTCAGCCGCAGCTGGAAACAGTTGCCGGCGGATATCCGCGAGCAATGGCAGGTGGTGCTGGTTTCGGTCGATCCTGAGCGTGACAGCCCACAGTCTCTGCAGCCTTATATGGCGTACTTCAATAAGAGTTTTCTGGGTTTAACCGGTAATGCCAATGGTCTGGGCGTGCTGGCGGCAGAACTCAATGCGGTGTATGGCAAGGTGGAGCGTGGCGAAGGCGTGGCTTATCTGATGGATCACAGTGCCAATCTGGTTATTCTGGATAAACAGGGCGCTTACCGTGGCTATATCGCCCCGCCGCATTATCCACAACGTCTGGTGCCGCTGCTGCAGGCGCTGAGTACCCGCCTTCAATAACCCGCTGTCAGTAACGGCTGATCTGCATGGGCGCCGCTTGTAATGGCGGCATGGCCCGTTTAATCAGTTGCCGCAATCCGCTGTCGTCGCAGCGCCCCTGATATTCCAGCCAGTGAATGGTGTTACCGGCGAGAAATACCGAGCCGGAGACGATGGCGCTGCCGGCGGTCCAGCCACAGATAATCACCACATAGGCTGCGAGGCAGACTTCGGTGCTTTGCTGACAATCCCCCAGCCCCCGCAGCAGGTTGGCATGTGTGTTAGCCTCCAGCCACTCATAGTTCAGCGCCAGCTGGCGTGATACCAGTTCGCAGCGGGCATAGCCCTGATCCAGCGGCACTTTGCTGGGGTAAACGGTGCAGCCGCTGAGCAGCAGTACCAGCGTCAGTGCAGCAAGCTGCAGGCCGTTATCCGGTAGTTTCATCCATGACATCCATCGGGCACAGAACCGTCAGTATGCTGAACGGCGGCTAAACCGCAGCTGAATGATGCGGCATCGCCTTTACCGGCATCATGGAGCAGAACTTTTGCCCGCTTCGCCGGAGACAACGGGTTGTTGCCGCTGCAGCGTATGGGCTGTGCTTTGGCTGTTGCTGCCCAGATTGCTGTTCAGGTTTATCAGAAAGTTCACTCCGCTGCGGCTCGCGCTTATCTCAATAATCTGTTGTGCCCCCAGGCTGGGATAAGCGCCACAGGTTTCTCCGGCCTGACAGATCACGTTATCCACATCAATATCAGAGCCGGCCAGCAGGGAGTAGCGGCCAGCAGGAACGGCCGGGAAGCTGTAGCGGCCATTCGCCTGAGCAAAGATGCTGGTTGTACATTCTTTCTCGTCGCGCCCGGCGGCAATGCAATCGGCATCTTCGAGTAATACATACTGCTGGGTCATGGCGTTGTTGCTGCTGATAACGCCATTTTGCATATACACCGGAATACTCAGGCTGTTGCTGCCGTCGCTGACGCTGATGGTGGCGTTGTAGTAGCCATCACTCAGGCCGCTGCGGCTAACGTTGGCACTGTATGCGCCGAGGTTTTTGTCGTCGACGCTGACCACTGTAATGCTCAGCCAGTCAGCATCATCACTGATCGTAAGTTGCCCCGGTTGCAGATCACCGGCATTGCTCAGGGTAAAACTGAGGCTGTTGTCGCTGCCAAATACCAGCTCCGCCGGAGAAGACTGCAGCGCCACCGGACGTGGAGGCAGGGTGCCGCCGCCAGCCAGTTTCAGCGCTTCGCTGACTGCGCGATAGGCATCAATCTGACCATAACCCAACTGGTTGTCACGGTTACAGCTGGTGGCCTTATTGGTGATGGCACAGCTCTGCAATAACTGATCGACATCGCTGGCAGACAGCGCCGGATAGGCCGATTTCATCAACGCAATCACCCCGGCGACATGCGGACTGGCCATGGACGTACCTTCAAACAGGCGATAGCTGGGTTGGCGTGAGCCGCTGCTGTCATCAGCAACGGTACTGAGCACACCATCCTTCTGACCATCGCTGTTATCGTCATTGCTCAGCTCTCCACCGGGGGCAGCAACGCTGATGGTGCTGCCATAATTGGAATACGAGGCCAGTGTGCCGGTGTAACGGGTGGCGCTGACGGAAATCACTTCCGGATAGGCCGCCGGATAAGATGGTGAAGAAGTGGCCTCGTTACCGGCAGCGGCAACAATAATCACTCCGGCATTGCGCGCCGCGGCGTACACCGCCTGCTCCGCCGCCGATGAACTGCTTCCCCCCAGGCTGAGGTTTATCACATCGGCCTTTTGGGCAGGCAGTGTGTTGCTGTCATTGCTTAACCGGGCGGCATAACGTACGGCCTGAATGATGTCGTAGGACGTGCCGTCATTTTTACCCAGTGCCCGCAGCGGCATGATTTTCGCGTTCCAGGCGACGCCCGCGCCGCCAATGCCGTTATTGCTTGCGGCAGCAATGGTGCCGGCAACATGGGTACCATGCCAGGAACTGGCGCCGGGAATATCGCTGTCGCCGGGATCATCAGGATTGTTATCGATGCCATTGCCATCGCGGGCGCTGTCTCTATTGGCAATAAAGTCATAGCCCGCAATCAGCTGACTACTCAGATCCGGATGGGCCAGATACACACCGGTATCGATGACCGCCACGATGACGCCATCACCTTTGTTCAGATTCCAGGCCTGCGGCAGATTGATAGCCGGATAATGCCACTGGTAACGGTAGTAAGGATCGTTGGCCGTAGCCTGTACCTTACGGATGTAATTGGGTTCGGCGTATTCGATTCCTTCCTGCTGGCGCAGACGTTTGCTGTCGATCAGGGTCTGGCGTTTGTTATACAGAGCCTCGCTGAACGCACGCAGCAGATTGGGCTCGGCACTGCCGGCGCTTAACCGCGCGCTGCTGCGGTTAAGGCTGATCAGCTGTGGTTTGTCCGGATCGTTTGCCGATGCTGCATTCAGCTGGTTCAGAGCCACAGGACTGAGCACGGTGTTTAAGCCAGCATTACGTGCCTGGGCGCTGATGCTGCTGCCGGCTTTGGCTTTAACAATGATTTCGTCGGCGACAAAATCATCCATTCTGTTTGCGGATGCCGATGCACTGGCGGGCAGAATCTGCAGTACGTATTTGGATATACCGGAATAAGCATAAACGTTAATCAGGTAGTCACCGTCGGCCGGAACGGTGACTTCTTCAAAAGCTCCGGCAGCACCATCCACCGGGCCCAGCTGAGATGCGTCTGCCAGCAGATAATCGCCCTCAGCATTCGGGGTTGCTTCGGCGAGAAACAAATCAAGGTCGCCGTGATAGCCTTCGCCGCTGTAAAAATAGGTGAGGTCGACAACCTGCAGGCGGATGATCTGTCCCGCTTGCAGGCTGGCCTTAAAGTAATCGTCGCGGTCTGCGCTGTTGGCATAGCGTTCTGATTCACTGTCTTCAGATACGGCTGCATCTGTTGGTCTGGCGGAAGCAAAACCCTGAACAGTCGTCAGGTTACTTAACAGTTGTGGATTGGTGGGATCATCATTACTGGCATAAGGCGCGTAGATATCATTGATATCGGAATCGGTAACAATACCGGTGGCAATGCTCAGCTGGCCCGATAACGAGTACGTGGCTGTCGGGTTGCTGCTGCCACTACTGCCTCCGCAGGCACTGAGAGTAAGACTCAGCAGCAGACTCAGGGGTAACAAGCTGGATTGACGTGCGAAGCTGATCATGGGATTTCCGGAAGGCGGCAGATAACGATGCAGGTATTTTAGCGGCTAATCGCAGCTCTGTGCGTGACCCGGTTGTCTTTTGTCTGCACATAGGCAATTGCAGCACTTTGCATTACCCTGAGGTTTCAGCCGTACAGCAAAGGATTGCTTATGTCGTTAGCCCGCGTATTTACCCGCGCGCAGCTGGGTATTGATGCTCCGCCGGTCATTGTTGAGGTGCACCTGTCCAGTGGCCTGCCGTCGCTCAGTCTGGTGGGGTTGCCGGAAACCGCCGTTAAAGAAAGCAAAGACCGCGTGCGTTCTGCCCTGATGAACGCGCAGTTTGAATTCCCCGCCAAGCGCATCACCATCAATCTGTCTCCTGCTGATTTGCCCAAAGAAGGTGGTCGCTATGATCTGGCCATTGCGCTGGGCATTCTGGCGGCTTCCGGCCAGATTCCGGCCACCGCTCTGGATGGCCATGAGTTTATCGGTGAGCTGAGTCTGGGCGGAGATTTACAGCCGGTACCCGGAGTATTGCCCTGTGCCCTGCAGGCGGCCCGTGCGGGTAATGTGCTGGTGTTACCCCAGGCCAATGCCAGCGAAGCGGCACTGTGTTCTCAGGGTGAATTCCGCAGCGCCGCCAGCCTGCTGGAGGTGACCGCGTATCTGCATGGGCAACAGAGTCTGGCAGCTGTAACAGCGGGCAATGCTGTCCCCGCGGGGCGTCCGCAACAGGCCGACTTAACCGATGTGCGCGGCCAGCCACAGGCGCGGCGGGCGCTGGAAATTGCCGCAGCAGGTCAGCATAACCTGCTGTTTATCGGCCCGCCGGGAACCGGCAAAACCATGCTGGCCAGCCGTCTGCCCGGCATTTTGCCGCCCATGAGTGAAGAAGAAGCGCTGGTGTCGGCGTCGGTTTATTCCATCAGCAGCCAGCCGTCGCAATGGCAGGATCAGTGGCGCGTGCGGCCTTTCCGCGCGCCGCACCATACCGCATCCGGAGTGGCTCTGGTCGGTGGTGGAACAACCCCCAAGCCCGGTGAAATCTCACTGGCCCATGGCGGTGTGCTGTTTCTGGATGAGTTACCGGAATTCAGCCGCAAAGTGCTGGATGTGCTGCGTGAACCGCTGGAAAGCGGACGTATTGTTATCAGCCGTGCCAACCGCTCAATTACCTATCCGGCGCGTTTTCAGCTGATTGCGGCGATGAATCCCTGTCCCTGTGGTTATTTTGGTGATCCGGCCGGACGCTGCCACTGCACCCAGGAGCAGATCCGCCGCTATCAGGGACAGACCTCGGGGCCGCTGCTCGACCGTATTGATCTGCACGTTGAAGTACCTCCCATTGCCACCGCGTTGCTGCAGCAGGCTCCGGCCGGTGAAAGCAGCGCGGCAGTACAGCAGCGGGTGATGGCGGCGCAGGCGCTGCAGCAACAGCGTCAGGGGTGCGCTAATGCCGAGCTGAGCCCCACGCAGCGCGAGCAGGTTTGCGTGCTGAATGAAGAGGATCAGCACTGGCTGCTGGCGGCGATTGAGCGGCTGCAGCTGTCGGCCCGGGGTTATCACCGTCTGCTGAATATTGCCCGCACCATTGCTGACCTGGATGCCCAGCCGGCTATCGGTCGTGTGCATCTGCTCGAAGCACTGGGCTACCGCACGCTGGATCGTTACCGGCAGGGGTAAGGCTGGCGGCTGCAGATTTGTGCATTATTTGCACAGATGTCAGTATCTGCCACACTTGGAGAAACCCTGTGGATATAAAGCATGGTAAAGCAACTGATTGTCTTCCTGATCATCATCGCCCTGACTGTGGCAGTTATGGTGTATTACCACGTCAATACGGAAAGCCCTTTTGACGGCGAAGCCTTTTTCGGCCCGAAAGAGCGCCCCGCAGAACCGTCACCGGCGCCTCAGAACAAGCGTCCCTGAGTAAATCCTGAATGTTCCGGAAAGCCGCTTTTCGCTTGTGAAATCAGTTCGCCCAGCGCCAGTGGGCGGGCGTAAATATAGCCCTGAATGCGGTCGCAGCCGAGCCGGCGTATCTCTTCCAGACAGGCACTGTCTTCAACACCTTCAGCCGTTGTTTCCAGCTTCAGGCGGTTCGCCAGATCCAGCATGGTGGTAACAATATGGCTTTGTGGTCCGTGGTCGGGCAACGGTGAGACAAAGGCACGGTCAAGCTTGATACCGGTTAGTGGCAGGTCACTTAAATGGGACAGCGATGAGAAGCCGGTGCCGAAATCATCCAGCACAATGTGCACGCCCGCGGCTTTCAGCTGGCGCAGATTCAATAAGGATACGCTGGCGTCGCGCATCATGGCGGTTTCGGTCAGTTCCAGCTCCAGAAACTGTGGTGGCATGCCAAACTGGTCGAGTAAGTCGAGTACCTGCCGGGTATAAAAGGGATCGGCAACCTCCGGAAAAGAGACGTTCACCGCCATGCGCAGCGGGTGGTCGAGCAGCTCCTGCAGCCGGCACCAGGCACTGATGGTTTCGCGCAATGCCCATTGGCCCAGCGCCTGAATCAGTCCGGCATTTTCGGCCTCGCGGATAAACACTGTGGGCGGGATAACCCCCAGCGCCGGATGGCGCCAGCGCATTAACGCTTCGGCCCCGACCAGCGCCCCGGTACGGCTGTCAAACTGGGGCTGGTATTCAAGGTAAAACTCATCACGCTGCAAGGCCAGATGAATACCGCTCAGCAGGCTCAGGCCGGTGTCCTGCTGGCGCCATTCGAACTGGGCTTCCTGTACCAGTCGTTCCCGCGCAATCTGTTGTACACCTTCCTGCAATACTGCACTCAGGGCAGAGAAACCGCTGATACACAATGGTGAGCTGTGGTACACCACCCAGGGGCGGTCGTCATCGTCCGGCTGCAGCGGCAGCCAGTCGGCATGGAGTTCGTAGTAATTGTCACTGACCACAACCAGCTGATCATCCAGTATGCGGCCGATAATGGCTCCGGCGGGGGCGCGCCGGCTGATGGTGCGTTCAAATTCCTGCTGAATACTTTCCCGTTGCTGCCAGCTGTCACGGTCATGCTGATGCCGTAACCAGCGGCATTGCAGCACCTGCAGATAATAGCCATGGTCTGCCTGGGTCAGTTGCTGGCGCAGGCGGGTAAAAAATTCATTGCGCTGTAAGGGTGCCGGAATGTTGCTGAGTACCTGCTGTTGCAGAGGTCCCAGACTCTGGAAAAAACGCTGACGATTAAAATCATCCAGCGCCAGCCAGTGTCCGGACGGAGGCAGTTGATCGCGGTGTTTGGTGGTGGAAATAATCAGGCAGGGCAGGTGTGGCGGAAGTTGGGTAAGCCATTGTTGCTGGGCAGTTGTAAAGGTGTCTATCAACAGTACTGCGGCTTGCCAACCGTCGCCTGAGGGGGGCAGGGCAGACGTTGAGAGCGGATTCAGGAACAGGAATTCCGTTCGCATAGCGTCCTGCCTCTGATGTTGACCCAGCCAGTGTTGCAGGTCTCCGAGGCGCTGTTCGCAGGTGCTCAGAATCAACAGATTGAGCCTGGACTGATGTGGTGAAAATTCCATAAAACCCGAACTGAATTAGGTCTGGTATGTGTCTGCCCGTAAGGCGACGCCCGGTTGTGTGACCTCCGTATTGTTGCCGGAATGGCAATATACGACGCGATCCATAACCATTTCTTTTAATAATCAGTGTTTATATATAGGACATTTCGGGTTGTGTGTCTCCTTTTGTGGCAGAAAAATATCCTTCAGGGACAAAGACTTGCGTACCAGAGTCCGCAGCGATGGTGATAAAAGCAGTGACAGTTGTGCCTGTTCGCTGTCCGAGTCACGTTGCGGCGGATTCCAACCATGCGCTGAGCTGTTAGAATGCCCGCCCGTCAGAGAGGTAAGCCCGTGGTCGATCTAAGTCAGCTCAATCCCCGTCAGAAAGAAGCCGCCAAATATGTGGATGGCCCGCTGCTGGTACTGGCCGGTGCTGGCTCCGGCAAGACGTCGGTGATTACCCGTAAGATTGCTTACCTGATCGGTGTGTGCGGTATCAAGTCGTACCATATCGCCGCGGTAACCTTTACCAATAAAGCCGCGCGCGAGATGAAAGAGCGGGTGATGTCGCTGGTGGGTAAAGGCGGTGCCAAGGGCCTGACGGTATCGACCTTCCACAACCTCGGCCTGAATATCATCCGCCATGAGCTGACCACCGCCGGTTATAAAAATGGTTTCTCAATTCTTGATCAGGATGACTGCAAAGGCATTATCCGCGACGTGATGCACCGTGAACACGGTGACGACGGCGATATGATCGAGCTGGTGCAGAACGCCATCTCCAATCTCAAAAATGACCTGATCGCCCCCGACCATGCCATCAAAGTGGCATCGACTCCGCAGGAATTGCTGATCGCCCAGACCTACAGCGTTTATCAGCGCATGCTGAAAGCCTATAACGCGGTGGATTTTGACGACCTGATCATGGTGCCGACGGTGCTGTTCCGTGATCACCCGGAAGTGCTGACCCGTTGGCAGAAGAAGATCCGCTATCTGCTGGTGGATGAGTATCAGGACACCAACACCAGCCAGTACGAGCTGGTGAAGCTGCTGGTGGGTCACCGCACCGGTCTGACGGTGGTAGGTGACGATGACCAGTCGATCTATGCCTGGCGTGGTGCCCGTCCGGAAAACCTGTCGCTGCTGAAAAAAGACTTCCCGACGCTGAAGATCGTCAAACTGGAGCAGAATTACCGCTCCACCGGCCTGATCCTGAACGCCGCTAACCGGGTGATCGACAACAACCCGCACGAATTCGAGAAAAAGCTGTGGTCCGATATGGGCTACGGTGACCCGATCAAGATTCTTAAATGCCGCAACGACGAAGTGGAAGCCGAGCGCATTGCCACCGAAATCGTCGAGCGCCGCCTGCGTTATGGCTGTGGCTACCGCGATTTTGCCGTGCTCTATCGTGGTAACCACCAGTCGCGTGTGATCGAGATGAAACTGCAGGCCTATCAGGTGCCGTACAAACTCAGCGGTGGCCAGTCGTTCTTTGGCCGCAACGAGATCAAAGACATCATGGGTTACCTGCGGCTGCTGATTAACCCGACCGATGATGCGGCTTTCCTGCGCGTGATTAACACGCCGCGCCGCGAAATCGGCCCGACCACCATCGAAAAGCTGGGCGAATACGCCGCCATGCGCGGTATCTCAATGATGGCGGCGACCACCGAAATGGGGCTGGAACAACAGCTGATGCCAAAGGCGCTGGATCGTTTGCGCCGCTTTGGTCACTGGCTCGAAGGTATTACCCGCAACGCCTATACCGATGATCCGGTGGCGGCGGTAAAAGAGATGATCAGCGATATCGACTACGAAGGTTACCTGCTGCAGAACTCCGGCACGCCGAATCAGGCCGAACGGCGCATGAAGAACGTCTGGTTCCTGGTCGATTCAATCAGCAAGATGATCGCCAAAGCGGAAGAGCTGGGCGATGAATGCACCATCGAAGATGCGGTATCCAAGCTGATTCTGCGCGACATGATGGAGCAGCAGGAAAAAGAAGACGAAGCCGATCAGGTGCAGCTGATGACCCTGCATGCCTCCAAAGGTCTGGAGTTTCCGCACGTCTATATCATGGGCATGGAAGAAGAGCTGATGCCGCACCGCAACAGCATCGAGGCCGATACCATCGAGGAAGAACGGCGCCTGATGTACGTGGGCATTACCCGCGCCAAGCGCACCCTCACTCTTACCTATGCCGGTAAACGGCGTCAGTTTGGCGAAGCTATGGACACCACCCATTCGCGCTTCCTCGATGAGCTGCCACCGGACGATATCGTCTGGGAAGGTAAAACCGAAACCTCCGCCGAAGAGCAGAAACAGCGCGGCCAGGAAACCCTGTCCAGTCTGCGCAATATGCTGGCTGATTTCTGACCGCAGCAGATCCAAAAAAACGCCCGGCATTGCGTCAGTAATGCCGGGCGTTTTTTCTCCGTACTCTTTGCCAGAAGCCATCCGGTGATTTTTAGTGATGTTCTTATGTGTTCAGTGCTGATATGCATTGACGGATTCCATCTACACTCATCAGATGGCGTACGTGGCAGGGGCGGGGCGCAATATGCAGCATATCTGGCAAAGCAGGATGTTATGGCTGGTTCTCTCCGGGCTGCTGGTGTTGCCGGTACGGGCTAACGATATTCTGCGCATATGTGGCGACGCCGCAGGCTGGCCGCCCTATACCTTTGAGCAGGACAATGAAGTTCGTGGTTACGATGCCGATGTACTGGCGCTGATTTTACCTGCGGCCGGTTTTGATTATGAAATCCGCATGCTGCCGTGGAAACGCTGCCTGCTGGAGGTAGAAAAAGGCCGTTATCAGATTGCTCTCAGTGCCTCGGCCAGCAAGGAGCGGAAAGTACGCTTTCTCACGACCGAACCTTATTATCAGGTGCAGCCTGGCTATGCCTACTCGCTCGACCGCTTTCCCTCTCCACCGCTGGTCCAGAACAGCATGGATCTGAAAAACTACAATATCTGTGGCCTGCGGGGCTATGACTACAATCGTTTCGGAATCGATACGCGCTGGGTTATGCGTGAAGCCAACCATTATGCTCAGGCGCTGGCGCAGGTACGGCGCGGACGTTGCGAGCTGTTTCTGACGCGGCTGGAAGTTCTGCACGGGCTGTACCGTCAGGGCGATGTTGATCTTGGTGATGATATTTTGTTTGCACCGGTGCCCGGCATCGTAGCCGATGATTTTGTAATGCTGATTTCGCGCCTGTACCGCCGTGGTCCGGAACTGAAAGCGGTACTGGATCAGGGCTTCAGTGAGCTGCGTAAGCAGGGGCAGTTGCGGGAGTTGCTTAATTTTTATCTGGCCGAGTAATTTCTAGCAGGTGATATACGGATACGCCGCTTTTACGCGCCTGACTTTTTCTCCGGCATCCCTTTAACAGATTTCTGACTGATAAGTTAACTCTTTGTTATTTAAGAGTTTTCCGTCAGAGGTCAGTTATAAATCTATCATCGGTTCAGGAAGAAACATTCTGTTACATATATTCCATACAACAAAGAAGACAATTCTGGAATGATGCTGCGCTTTTTGTGACCGCTTGGTCAGGTTTTAATCATCGCAGAGAATTCCATGTCTAACGCTACCTTTTCCCGCGCCTTGCTGGCGACACTGTTGATTGGCCCTCAGGCCTTTGCTGATACCCACGAAACCAACAGCCTGGAACAGCGGGTAACCGCGCTGGAAAGTGTACGCCTGACCGGTGGCTTCCGTCTGAATTACACCTACAAAGACTGGAACGAAGCGCAGACCGAACGTGGTGGCGATTTCACCTATAACCAGATCAACCTGGGTATCGAAGCCGAACATCAGGGCGTACGTCTGTCGAGCCAGTACCGCTGGTACGACAGCGGCAATGGCGCCATGGTGCACCATATGTATTTTGCTACCGATGCGTCTGACAACACCGAAGTACAGGTCGGTATCACCAAGGTGCCGTTCGGTATCCTGCCGTACGAATCTCATAGCTACTGGGGTGATGCCACTCTGTATCTGGGTTTTAACGATGATTACGACAGCGGCATCAAGGTACTGAGCAAGCAGGGTAAGTGGGATCTGCAGCTGGCGTACTTCGCCAGCGGCGATGCGGCTCCGACCGATGCTCAGCGTTTCTCTTTTGATGTGGTCTCCGATGGCGATGCCGGTGTGCAGCAGAATCAGGAGACCCACCAGTTCAACCTGCGTGCGGCCTATGCCCTGAGCGAACAGGCGGAAGCCGGTGTGTCGCTGCAGTATGGCGGTCTGTATAACGAAACCACCGGCAAGATGGGTAATGCCCAGGCTCTGGCGCTGCATTACACCGCGACCTACGGTGCCTTTGGTGTGCAGTCGGAAGCGGTCCGTTATTCCTACAATGCCGAAAATGCTGATGGCGTCAGCGATGACACCATCCAGATGGGTGGTTTTGGTGCGCGTTACATGGCCGCCGCACAGGCGAATGTCTATGTACTGAACCTGAGCTACGACCTGCCGTGGAAAGGTGGCATCGTCAATCAGGTGCAGCTGTACAACGACTACAACCTGCTGGATAAAAACAAAGAAGCCTTCCGCGATTCACAGATCAACACGCTGGGCGTACTGGTAGTAACCGGTAATCTGTACACCAACTTCGATGTCACCAGCGCCAAGAACGTACCTTTCATCGGCGCCGGTGATTACACCAAAGCCTTTGCAGAAGGCGATGGCGAAAACGGCTGGCAGACCTTCTTTAATGTGCAGTTTGGTTACTACTTCTGAGTGTGAGCAGCACAAGCCGATAAAGAAAAGCGGGCAGGGGGTTATACACCGGCCCGCTTTTTTTATGCCCGCTATTTGCCACAACAACTCTCTGCCTGATCAGCCTGAGGCTCAGGTCACCTTTTCCCGTGCTGCTGGCGTTATACTCTGGCGCTTCGGCTCCTGAGCAAAGATCAGGACAGCGGCAGGGCGGATTGCGTATAGTCTCCTGCTGAGTTATCAGTCAATGAAAGTGAATGGTGTTTATGGATGAATTTGTCACTCTGACGCTTCTGCTTGCCGTCGCCTTGCTGGGAGCGCTGGTTCTCGGTGTGGTGGCGTTCTTTAAAGTCAGTACGCTGGAGCAGCGTATCGGGCAGCTGGAAGCCGCCCTGCGCCGCCTGACGGCCAGCCGGGAAAAACCAGCAGAAGCTGAGCGTCCGGTTACTTCGCCGCCACCGACAGCGGTCGGTTCTGCGCAACAAACAGCGGCTGCTACGGCAACCGGACAGACTGAGGTTGCCGCCAGCGCGATGCCGCCTGTCCATGCTTCTGAATCAGTATCTGAACCCGTATCCGCACCAGCATCTGAGCCTGCCGCTGAACTGCCGGTGTATTCACCGACTGCGCCTTCTTATCAGGCGCCGGCAGCTTCTGCTGCTCACTCTCCAGGGGCAGCAAGCCGCGAACCGGATCTGCTTGAGCGCCTGCTGCAGAATATCCGCAACAACTGGATGGTCTGGCTCGGTGGTATCTGCGTAGGTCTGGCCGGCGTGTTTATGGTGCGTTACTCCATTGAGCAGGGGCTGCTGGGGCCGGAAACCCGCGTAGTGCTGTCGTTGCTGGCGGGTATCGGCCTGCATGTTGCAGCCGAGTGGCTGCGGCGTAACAAAGGGCAGAACAACGTCTTTGCTGCTCTGGCCGGTGGCGCCAGCATCATTCTCTATTCTGCGTTATTTGCAGCCTTCAAATTATTGCCGGGCACATCGCCCGGACTGGTGTTTACCGGCATGGCGCTGGTGTCTTTTGCCACGCTGGCACTGGCACTGCGGCATGGCCCGGTGCTGGCGGCGCTGGGCATGCTCGGTGGTTATCTGGTGCCGATTCTGCTCAGTAGTGGTTCGGGGCAGATTGAACTGGCGCTGGTGTATATCAGCATTCTGACGCTGTTCTCGCTCTGGTTGTTGGCCTATGTGCAGCAACGCTGGCTGTGGATCGGTGTGATTACCGGCTCTCTTTTATGGTGGATGATCAGTCTGGCAACCGAGCCTGCCATGGGCGTGCGTTCTCTCTACCTGCTGGCGCTGGCCTATATGTTCCTTGCGGTTCCGGACTTTGACTGGCTGCTGCAGAACCGTCATCAGGACAACGACGATGAGTCGGCCAGCGCAGACAGCTGGTGGCAGCGTGTGCAGAGCTGGCGTGCCGATCCGCACTGGCCTGCTTTGCCGGGTGTGTTGCTGGTGCTGCTGGCGCAGGGTTTTACCCTCGCCGGCGAAGGTGTGATCGCATCGGGTTACTTCACCTTACTGGCATTGCCGGTACTGATGCTGCTGGCGGCCAGCCGTCGCCCGGAACTGAATCCGCTGGCGGCGCTGCCATTACTGTTGATTGTGCTGGCAACGGTTATTCCCATGCTGACGTACATGGGTGATGAGCTGGTGCTGTTTGGCCCGGATGCCGCCGGACAGGCGCAGCTGGGCGTGCGTTTCCTGTGGCTTACTCTGCTGTACAGTGGCAGTGCGCTCTGGCTGCTGCGTATGCGCGTACCTTACCCCGCCTTCTGGACCGGGTTGGGTAGTGCGGTGCCGCTGCTGATGCTGGCGCTGGGTTATTACCTGTTTACCGATTTCCGCCTCGACTGGGCCTGGGGGCTGGTGGCGCTGGTGCTGGGTATGCTGTATCTGTGGCTGGCTAACAGAAATCAGCTGCAGTATGGCGATGCCCGGCCGCTGATCAGCGTGATTCTGATCAGCGCGGCGCATCTGGGCCTGTCGCTGGCGGCGGTGATCTGGCTGGCCGAAGCGACCCTGACGCTGGCGTTTGCCCTGCAGCTGGTGTCGCTGGCCTGGCTGCAGCAACGTTATCAACTGCCGCTGATGGCGTGGATTATCCGCGCCGTGCTGTTGCTGGTGGTTGTGCGTCTGACCTTTAACCCCTGGCTGCTGAGCTACGATGCCGGCACTCACTGGTCACTCTGGACCTACGGCGGCGCCACGCTTTGTGCGGCGGCGGCGGCCTGGATTCTGCGCCATGAAGTGAAAATGCAGCCCTGGCTGCAGGGTGGTGCCGCGCAGCTGCTGGTGCTGACGTTAGCCGCTGAAGTGCGTTACTGGCTGTACGACGGCGATATTTTCCATCACGAATTCAGCTTTCTCGAAGCCAGCCTCGACGTGCTGATCTGGGGCTGCGCGGCGGTGGTTTACCTGTGGCGCGCACGCTTAAGTGAACAGCTGCCGCGCTTCTATCAGGTGGTGGGTCTGCTGCATCTGGCAGCGGCTGCTGCCACCTATCTGTTTGTGTTGCTACTGGCCGAAAACCCGCTGTGGAGCAGTGGCAAGATCGGTTCGACGCCACTGTTTAACCTGCTGTTGCTCAGCTACGGTCTGCCGACGCTGATTATGCTGGCGCTGTGGCGTCAGCTGCCGGCGCAGTATGGCCGTTTTGCCGCACTGGCCGCCGGGCTGAATGCGCTCTGGTTTATCTCGCTGGAAATCCGCCAGATCTGGCAGGGCGATGCCGGTATGAGCCTGAGTAACTACACCCCGGATGGCGAACTCTACACCTATTCCGTGGTGTGGATGCTGCTGGCCGCGGGTGCGCTGACGCTGGGGCGCTGGTTATCCAGCCGCGATATTTATCGTGGCGGTATGGTGCTGTTGCTGGTGGTCGTGGCCAAGCTGTTCCTGATCGATATGGCTGGCCTGACCGGGCTGTGGCGGGTGGCGTCCTTTATGGGGCTGGGACTGGCTCTGCTGGCGCTGGCGTGGCTGCATCAGCGGCTGGGCACTGTCGGGGAGCAGGAAAACTCCCCGGCTTAAGTTCTCTGCTCAGTCGGCCTGTGTCTGCTGCGACAGATTACGCAGCCAGCGTTCTTCCTCGTCGGCGCTCAGGCTTTGCGCTGGCTGTTCGCTGGCGCCGGCAGGCTGGTACTGACTGCTGCTTCCCGGCGGCTGATAAAGCCACTGCTCACCCTGCCAGCAGGCGCTGCTTTCCTCTGAGCTGACCGGTGTATGCACAATAAAGTACCGGCAGAACTGGCCTGCGCTGTTCAGCTCTGAGCGGGTAATTTCAAGGCGTTCCTCTGCGTTCATAATTTTTACGCTGCCGGAACTCATGCTGAGTAACGCGCGGTCGGTTGCGGTGTAGGCCGCTGGTGACAGGATCTGCCAGACCAGACCAACGCTCAGCACGACACTGGCGGCAATGGCCCATGGCCAGCGGGCGCGGGGTTGCAGGGTGACGATTTCCGCCTCGGGCCGGTGCGCCTGAATCTGTTCCAGCAGGCCGGCGGGCAGGGGGATTTCATCCTGACTGGCAAAAAACTGCCGCGCCATCTCATCGGCCTGTTGCAGTTTGTGCAGGCGCTCCCGCAGTTCCGCAGACTCCGCCAGCAGGTTATTGATATGATGCATTTCGCTGTCGGGTAAAGCCTTATCAATAAAGGCCGATAACTGTTCGTCGCTGATGGTATGCATGCTGTTCTCCTACAATGCCAGGCTGAGTTGTTGGCGGGCGCGGGCAAGGCGGCTCATGATGGTACCGACCGGTACTTCCATTATGTCGGCCGCTTCCTGATAGCTGTGGCCTTCAACTGCGACCAGGTACAACGTGGTGCGCAGCACTTCGCTTAACTGCTGCATGTGTGCCTGAACCTTGGCCAGCGTGGTATGGGTTTCGTACTGTTCGGCGATATTGTTACCGGCAAGAACGGCGTCGTGTTCTTCATCCAGACTGTCGCTTGGTTTTTCCCGGCGCATGGTATCAATCCAAAGGTTGCGGCAGAGACGGTATAACCAACGATCAAAGTGGGTGTCTGCCTGATATTGTTGCCATCGTGCCAGTGCCCGCTCCACCGTTGCCTGAAGCAGATCATCGGCACTGTGTTGCTGACCGGTAAGTGCCAGGCAATAGCGTCGGATTGCCGGAAGCGCTGCCAGTAATTGCTGCTGAAAGTGTTGATGCTGAATATTCATATCAGGTAAACGCAGGACATGAAGTTTTATTCCATGCGCAGGAAATATTCCGGCCAGTTAATCGTTAAAGAGAGAAGTAACCGGGTAACTCAGCGTTTTACACAGGCTGGCGATACCGGAATAAGCACAGACAGCGGGAGTTTAGAGTGAAAGTGTTTTGGCTGCTGTACATTTTATTAGTCATGCCTCTGCCGCTGCTGGCGGACAGTGATGCGGACGACGATCTGGAGGAGCAGGAAGAACTTCTGGAAGAGCGTCTGGAGGAACAGCTGGAAGAGATGCTTGATGCTCAGGAAGAGCTCGAAGACCGGCTTGAAGATGCTCTTGAGGAACGTATGGAAGACGAGCTCGATGATGATCTGGAAGACGAGCTTGAGGATGAGCTGGAAGACAAGCTGGACGATTCTCTGGATGACCGTGAAGAGGAACTGGAAGATAAGCTGCAGCATATTTTAGCTGCCCGGCAGTTGGACGAGCTGGAAGGGCAGCTGGAAGGGGCCTTTGATGAAGCCGAACCCGAGCGCTTTATTGCGTTATTAAGTGCGGAAGAATGGCAGGCCCTGCAGGCACAGGGGGTTAAGGCTGTTGCTGCTGAGCCTCTGCCAGCGCTGGGGCTGCATCTGATCACGTTTGACGAAATGCCGGAGCTGCCAGAGCAGCAGAAAGCGTTGCAGGATACGGTTGCGCCGGATCATTACTACCGGCTCGACGGTGATGCCGTTCCGAACGCAGCGCAGAAACCTGCACCAGATTCCGGTCTGCACGCCGCGGATGCGCTGGGCTGGCCGCAGGCCAGAGCGGCACAGCGCATCATCGGCATGATGGATTCCGGCATCGATATGGCGCACCCCTGCTTTGCCGGTGTGAATATTGCGCAGCGTGAGTTTCATGCCGCGGATGCATTGCCCGACAGCCGCCACGGCACAGCCATCGCCGGTCTGCTGGCAGCCAACTCCAGCTGTGCGGTTCCGGGTTTGCTGACCTCGGTACGGCTGGTCAATGCGGTGGTGTTTGCCCGCTCGGCGGACGGGCCGGTACAGGCCAGTGCCGGTCAGCTTATCGCCGGTCTGGACTGGCTGTTACAGAATGAGGTGGAGCTGATCAATATGTCGCTCTCCGGCCCACCTAACCCCTTGCTGCAACGGGTGCTGACTCAGGTACAAGCGCGTGGTGTGCAGTTGTTGTCATCGGTGGGCAATGACGGTGCGGCCGCCTTTCCGCGTTATCCGGCAGCCTATGCGGAGGTGATTGCCATTACCGCGGTCGATGAGCAGCAGCGGATTTTTAACCGGGCAGTACAGGGCGAACATGTTGAGTTTGCATTGCCGGGGGTAAACCTCCGGGTCGTAACAGCTGACGGCAACGGGGTGATGTCCGGTACTTCTTTTGCCACGGCGCTGGCCACGGCAGTACTGGCTTCGCGCCCGGCTGAGGACTGCCAGACAGAGCGCGAACGTTTAGCCCGTCAGGCTCTGGATCTGGGCGAGGCCGGACGCGATCCGGTTTTCGGCTTTGGCCTTATGTCGTCGCTCTTTAACGAAAATTAACAATATTTGATGGAATATTTTTCAGCTCCCGGCGTTTTTACCAGTGAGTTCACTGAAATAAACGAGAGAGTATTGCTATGAAAAAACATCTTCTGTCCGTTGCCGTTTGTCTGGCTGGTACGCTGCTGGTAACCGCTTGTGGTGGTTCCTCTTCATCTGCCAAAGAGAATGGCAAACAGGTAACACGCGGTGTTATCGACGGCTTTGGCAGCGTGATTGTTAACGGCGTGCACTTTAACAGCGACCGGACTCAGTTTACGGTGGATGACCGTGCCGGTATTCAGGCGGATCTGCGTGTTGGTCAGGTGGTCACCATCGTTGGTAACCATAATGGCGCAGAAGGTGTTGCTGCCGAAATTATTTATGACGTCAGTGTGGAGGGTACGGTGACGGCAATTGATAGCGCCTCGGGTACGCTGACGGTGCTGGGTCAGACCGTTGTTACTGATGCCATGACCATTTTCGAAGGCCTTGATCTGGCTACCCTGACCGTAGGCCAGCGCGTTGAAGTGAGCGGTTACAGCGCCGGTGAAGGACGCATCATCGCCAGCTTTATCGCCGCGGACGATGCAGACCAGAGCCCGGAAGAACTGACCGGTGTTGTGGCCGGCTTCGACAGTTCAGCACAGACCTTCCTGATCGGTTCTCAGCTGATCAGCTATGCCAGTGTTGCGACGCTGGATCTGGATGGCGCCACGCTGAGCGATGGCATGCAGGTTGAAGTTGAAGGTACCCTGGATGGCGACGTGCTGGTTGCCAGCGAAATTGAAGCCGAAGACAGCGATTTCGAAGAAGACACCGAGCTGGAAATGTCCGGTGCGGTTACAGCAGTTGATGCCGACAACAACCAGTTTGTTTTGAACGGTATGACGGTACGTTTTGACAGCGAGACCGAATTTGATGACGGCGACCAGTCGGCTTTACAGGCGGGTGTGATGGTTGAGGTTGAAGGCGTTGTCGGTACCGACGGCGTGCTGCTGGCTGAAGAAATCGAGTTTGAAGAAGCACCGGAAATTGAACTCGAAGGTGTGGTTCAGGCGACAACTGAAAACACCCTGACGGTGATGGGCATTACTATCAATGCTGACCTGCGTACCCGCGTGCGTGATGAACGTGACGATGAAGTGTACTTTAATCTGAGCATGCTGCAGCCCGGTGACCATGTTGAGCTGCTGCTCGAAGAAACCACGGCCGGTCAGTACCGTGCACAGTTGCTGGAACGTGTTGACGCCAGCAATAAGGTGGAACTGAAAGCCCCTGTGTCTGCCATCGACCTGAGTGCCGGTACTGTTGTGTTGCTGGGGCTGACGCTGGATGTCAGCGCGCAGGATCCGTCCATGCTGTCCTCTCTGGTGAGCGGCAGTATGGTAGAAATTGAAGGCTCATTCGACGGTCAGGTTCTGATCGTGCAGTCGATGGAAATTGATGACTGATATTTTGCTCAATCCTATAACAGCCACAACAGCAGCCCCCCTGCGCGGAGTATTCCGGCAGCGGGGGCTGCTGCTTACCTTATTACTGGTGTTTGCCGCTCAGGCAAAGGCCGGACTGCAGCTCGAGCTGGCCGCCGGTGCCGGCTACGACTCCAATGTTGCCCCCGACGTTACCGATATCAATGCTGGCCTGGGTGACAGTTATCATGCACTGGAAGCTTCGCTTGGCTGGCGTACGGCGGGGCGTCGTGGTGTGCAGTTTGAGACCAGCTACTGGCTGAAAGAACAGCGCTGGCAGGTTTACAGCGAATACGACAACCGCCTGCAGACCGGCCTGCTGCGCTTTGGTTATCAGGGTGATGTGCTGGCGACCGATGTGGCGCTGATTGCGGCCACCGCAGATGTGGATGGCCAGAGTTATATGCAGCTCGAACGTATCAGCCCGGCACTGGGCTTTATCCCGTCAGAATCCCTGTATGTGCGCACCCAGTTCGATTTTATGCGCAAAACCTACGAGCAAAACAGCGCCCGCGACAGTGAACGCAGCGCTGCCCGTCTGCAGCTTTACTGGTTTTTCCGCAGCAGCGGCTTATCGCTCAGCGCCCTGATACAGGGGGTGGATGAACAGGCGGATGCTCAGGTTTACAGTTATCAGGCGGGTATCGGACGGCTGTCGCTCAGACATCGCAGCCGCTGGTTTGGGCTCAGTGTGGTGAATCATCTGAGGGCGCGGCTGGAACAGCGTCAGTACGACGATGTGACGGAGCAGCGCCAGCGTCTGGAGATCAGCAGCCGCTGGCAACTCAGTCAGCGCTGGCAGTGGTCGGTCAGCCTGCAGCGTGATGACCGGCAGTCTGATTTTGCCGCCGCGAGTTATGATCAGAACCGGCTGGAAAGCGCCATACGCTGGAGCTTTTAAGGCTCTCGGTTAATTAATCGACAGCCCGAACAGATTGATTTCCATCTGGTAAGGCACTTCCTGCGCCGCCTGCAGTAGCTCATCGATCAGTGTCTGATAGGTGGTGATCTGATGCGCCTGCAGGTTGCTTTCATCCGGCAGCGCCGTGCTGAGCTTGGTCGCACGCAGCATGCTTTTTAAACCTCGGGTCTGCGAATATTGCTGGCCGCCGAGCAGAATAATCTCTTCGCCCATATGCCAGTAAACATCCAGATCCTTAATCTGCAGCGGGCTGAGTGGAGGCACCAATGGCACCAAGTCTTTCTGGGTGACGACCCGTATCAGCGGAATACTGGCGTAGATATCCGCGCCGGTAACGTTGGTGACCTTGGGCTGGCCGAAAGTAATCACCTGCGTTATCTGCATTGCCGTATCGTGTTTTAAATACATCGCCAGCACGACCGCAATGGCGCCGCCCAGACTATGACCGGTAATCTGCACCGGCATGCCGGCAACCAGTCGTGGCCTGACATCGTTAAACACCGCCTCGGCGGCACTGCGGAAACCGTTGTGCAGGGTGATGCCCAGACGCTCGTCCGGCTGAAATTCAATATCCAGATCGACCATCACATTCGCCAGATTGGCGGTGCCACGGATGGCAATGGTCTGCACGCCATTGCCCTGACTGAGAAAATAACTGACCTGAGAATCCGCCAGCGTAGCCTGATGAATCAGCGTCTGGCCTTGCTGCAGAAGCTGTGCTTCACGTTCGCTGTCGGCCAGGTAAGTATCGCCGGACAGTTGCGCCTGCACTCGTAGTTCAGCGAAATCAGGAGCAGCCTGTACCGCTGGCAGAATGCAGCAAAGCAGAGTGGCGGTGAGTAATTTTCTGAGCATAAGATTTGGTGTTATCGGTGATTTATTTTTCAGGTGGCTGCCAGTTTAAAAGCGAGGATATGTCCTGCTCTCCTTTGGCTTCTTTCAGTTGGCGGCGTTTTTCAGCAAAGCGTTCGTATTCTGCAGAGGCTTTTTCATCCGCCTGTTTCTTGCTTATCTGGCCCGGGCCTTCCAGAACATCACGCTCATTAAACTGCAGAAACTGATCCAGTTTGGCTTGCCAGTCTCGCAGAAAAACCTGCTGACGGCGTTCAGCCTGATCTTCGGCAAAGTCGAGCCACATGACGATGATCCGGTTGAGTTCTTTAATTTCTGCTTCGCTCAGGTAATTCTTGGCTGTCGTGACATCGCCTTTGCGCACTTCAGCGCCTTTGCTGCTGGTCAGCCCCATATTGGGTTGGTCGGCGTCGGCACGCTCATAGATCAACTCGGCGGCGGTGTGGCCGGAGCAGGCGTAATGCAGTTTGTTCTGGATGATCTGAAAGAACTGGGTGGTTTCTTTCAGCGATGGTTCGTAATCAGCTGCCAGAGCAAAAATTTCACGAACCCGCAAATACATTCGCCGCTCGCTGGCACGGATGTCGCGGATTCTGTCCAGCAGTTCATCAAAATAATCAGGAACAACGGAATTGCCAACAGGAGGGTTTTTCAGCCGCTCATCATCCATCACGAATCCCTTGACGATATATTCCTCAAGAGTCCGGGTTGCCCACTTACGGAACTGTGTACCACGGGTAGAGCGGACGCGATAGCCGATGGCCAAGATCATTGGCAGGCTGTAGTGAGTGATGCTGCGTTTTACCTGGCGTTTTCCTTCCTGCTGAACTTGTAAGTAATCCTTACAGGTTGTGTTTTGATCAAGCTCGCCTTCCTCATATACAGAACGAATGTGCTGGGTAATCGCTTGAGGTGTCACCTGATAAAGCTCGGACATCATTGCCTGTGACAGCCATAGAGTGTCACCTTCAAAGCGACACTCGATTCGTATCCGGCCGTCATCGGAGGCGAACAGCAGAAACTCACCGGCCGGGGTTGGGGGGAAACCCTTATCGCTCATAAGCGGCCTCTCGTTAAATTCAATACGTCAAAAACTTCTTCAACGAAGGAAAATTCTTTACCACCGACATCATCAAAATCAAAAAAATGTTGCGCAATATTTTCTTGCCAGCGTGCTTTAATTTCTTCGCTGAATGCATAGTTTTCATTATTTGATGTGCAGCTCTGCGCAAGTAAAGCCGCTATAATTTCATTGCTGCTGGGGCGGCTGGACTTGGATTGAAATGCATCCATGTTCTTCAGCCCTAATGCATTTGCTATTAGTGTGGCATTTACACTTCTGCCTTTAATTTCAGCCAATATTTCTGGGCTGAAACAAAATATGAATACACCAAATACGTTAAATAACTGGTAGCCCAGTGTTATGCCATTAGAAATTCCCTCACTGAGCGTTTGGAAAATCTCAAGGTGGCGAACAAACGTTTCAACTTCTCGTAATGACAACTGATTCTGGCTGATAATGGTGGCTGAAAATGCATATGTAGTATGATTTTGATGATTAAGTTCGGTGTTTTTTAATGCTGAACTTTTTCCTACTAGATCATTGAAGTATTTAATTGATGCCAGAGTTTTTGTCCTTCCAATACCTGGAATAAAATCAGGTAGATAGAATCTGAACTTCAGGAATTTATCCAGATAACGCTGTGCGTCAACCAAAGGGCCATAGCTATGGTTAATGGCTGCCCGGAGTTGTGCTGTATTCGTTATCAACACGAATTTAACGTTATTTACATGGAAGGTATGTTTGATCACTTCCAGCATCTGCACAGAATAGTCTGGCCGACAGCGGTCCAGCTCATCAATAAAGATCACAATAGGATTATCTTCAGCGACCTCAGCCAATACCGACTGAAGTGCTTTCAGATTTCCCTGTGCTTCCTCATGGTCTTTCAGCATCGCCATAACGGAGGCATCAATCGCTTTATCGGCGGCCTTCTGCAGATATACTTCCAGACCAGCGGCAATATCGTCGGTATTTTCTCTGAGCAGGTGACTTACGCCAGCTTTTAAAGTGGTTTTAATACCATAACGAACCACTGGAATAATTTTTTCGCGCAGGCTTTGTTTCTGTTCGCCATCCGGCAGCAGACTTAAAACCTCGGCAAGAATAGTCAGCAGGGGATTGTCTGCATGATCTGCCTGAAAGGCATCAATGTAGAGCAAACGGTAATGCTCGTGCTCAGCCTCAAATTTACCCATCAGCTTGTGGCAGAACTCGGTTTTACCTGTACCCCAATGACCGTCGATGACCATTGGGGATATATCAATATCCGACGTGAGCAGTGAAATCACCTTGTCGGCAATCTGCTCACGGCGGAATTCATCGCGGCCATTTTCTCCCTGAAATGTGAAGAGCGTCCTTTCATTGGCCATAATCGTCTCCTTTATTCTACGGTAACCGATTTCGCCAGATTACGCGGCTGGTCAACGTCGGTGCCTTTGATCACGGCAACGTGGTAGCTCAGCAGCTGCAGCGGCAATGTGTAGAGCACCGGTGCAACGATGTCGTCGCAGTGCGGTACGGCCATTACCTGCATATTGGCTTGGGGGCTGATTTCCGCGGCTTCGTCGGCAAACACGTACAGCTCACCGCCACGGGCGCGCACTTCTTCGATATTCGACTTCAGTTTTTCTACCAGATCGTTGTGCGGCGCGACCACGACAATCGGCATTTCGGCGTCGATCAGTGCCAGCGGGCCGTGTTTCAGTTCCCCGGCGGCGTAGGCTTCGGCGTGGATATAAGAAATTTCTTTCAGCTTTAGCGCACCTTCCATCGCAATCGGGTACTGGTCGCCACGGCCAAGGAACAGGGCGTGGTGCTTCTCGGCAAAATGTTCGGCCAGCTTCTGAATGTCGGCATTCATCTGCAGCGCTTTATCGATTAAGCCCGGCAGGCTGGTGAGGGCGTCGGCGATACGCTGTTCGCTGGCTTTGTCCATATCACGGCCACGACCCAGTGCCGCGGTCAGCAGCAGCAGCGCAACCAGCTGGGTGGTGAAGGCTTTGGTGGAGGCCACGCCGATTTCGGCACCGGCACGGGTCATCAGCGCCATATCGGATTCGCGCACCAGTGAAGAGCCGGGCACGTTACAGACGGTCAGTGTTTTGCTGAAGCCCAGTTCTTTACCCAGACGCAGGGCGGCCAGGGTGTCGGCGGTTTCGCCACTCTGGGAAATGGTGACCAGCAGGCTGTTGGGGCGCACCACGGATTTGCGGTAACGGAATTCCGAGGCGATCTCGATATTACAGGCCACACCGGCAATATCTTCGATCCAGTAGCGGGCGGTCATACCAGCGTGATAACTGGTGCCGCAGGCGATGATCTGTACCTGCTCGATACCGCTCAGGTCACCCAGCGCTTCGAGGTTCAGCTGGCCGTTAAACAGGCGGCCTTCGAGGGTGTTGGCAATGGCCTGCGGCTGTTCGTAGATTTCTTTCAGCATGTAGTGGCGGAATTCGCCTTTGTCGCCGGCATCGTGTTCGACGGTGCTTTCGTGGGCTTCGCGTTCAACGGCGTTGTTGTCGCGGTCGTAAACGCTGACGCCGTCGCGGCGGATCTCGGCTACGTCACCTTCTTCGAGGAACGCGAATTTGCGCGTTACCGGCAGCAGCGCCAGCTGGTCAGACGCCACAAAGTGCTCACCAATACCGAAACCAATCACCAGTGGGCTGCCGGAGCGGGCGACGATCATATGCTGCGGCTGCTGGCGTTCGATCACCACCATGCCGTAAGCACCGTGCAGCTGGCTGCGGGCGGCCATAACGGCGGCCAGCAGCGAGTCGGCGCTTTTCAGTTCGCGCTCGACCAGATGGGCGATCACTTCGGTATCGGTCTGCGAGGTAAACACATAGCCCTGGGCCTGCAGTTCGCGGCGCAGGGTTTCGTGGTTTTCGATGATGCCGTTATGCACCACGGCGATGTCGCCGGAAATATGCGGGTGGGCGTTGGCTTCGGACGGTTCGCCATGGGTCGCCCAGCGGGTGTGAGCGATGCCGGTGCCGCCGGGCAGCGGGTCGGCTTTAACCGCATCGGCCAGTGCCTGAACCTTACCCAGACGACGCAGTCGTTTCAGTTCGGCCTGATCATTAATGATCGCCAGACCGGCGGAATCGTAACCGCGGTATTCCAGACGCTTTAAGCCTTCGAGCAGAATTTCCGCCACATCACGTTGCGCTACCGCGCCGACAATGCCACACATTTTTTATTCTCCGTTGTCTGGCGCTGCGATGATTACGCGCACGCCCTGTTGTTCGATTAATGTCTGTTGCTCAGTGCTGAGCCGGTCATCGGTAATCAGAATATTGACCGCTGACCAGGGTAATTCGAGGTTGGGAATGCGCCGCCCGACCTTGTCGGCCTCTGCCAGTACAATCACTTCGCGCGCCGCTTCGGCCATCACCCGGCTTAAGCCCAGCAGCTCGTTAAAGGTGGTGGTGCCGCGTTCGAGGTCGATACCGTCGCAGCCGATAAACAGCTGGTCGAAGTCGTAAGAGCGCAGTACCTGCTCGGCAATCTGGCCCTGAAAGGACTCGGAATGGGCATCCCAGGTGCCGCCGCTGAGCAGCAGCGTCGGTTCGTTTTCCAGCTCGCGCACGGCGTTGGCAACGTTCAGCGAGTTGGTCATCACCACCAGGCCGCGCTTGCTCTGCAACTCCGGAATCAGTGCGGCGGTGGTGCTGCCGAAATCGATAATGATGCGGTTATGGTCGCGGATACAGTTTGCGGCGGCGCGGGCAATTGCCTGCTTTCGTTTCGAAACTTTCTGCTGAGCAGGACTCTGACCATCATCCGTGCCCGCAGGCTCACTCATCAGCTCGCTTGGCAGCGGAATTGCGCCACCGTAGCGGCGCAGCAGCAGGCCGCTTTGCTCGAGGGTCGCAAGGTCTTTGCGGATGGTGACTTCTGAGGTATCAAAACGCCGCGCCAGTTCTTCAACCTGTACCTGACCGTGCTTGCTCAGCTGGCTGAGAATGCCGTGGCGGCGTTGTACCGTATTGCGTTTGGGCATCGTTATGTTTCGAATCGAAAGATTTGACGCGGGAATTTATCAGAGCGAAAGAAAAGATCAATAGTAATAGCCAGATTTCTGCCATTGTGGCGCTATCTGTCAGGGCTATCAGCCCTGACAGATACGGTTACGGCCTTCGTTTTTGGCCTGATACAGGGCTTTGTCGGCGCGATCGAAAACGGCGTCCGGTGATTCCAGTGCATGAAACTCACTGACACCAAAGGACATGGTGATAGGAACCCGTTCTTTCTTGAAGTTGAACGGGCTGTTTTCGATTTTGGCACGCAGCTTCTCGGCGGCAATCATCGCATCGGCGGTATTGGTTTCCGGCATCAGGATGACAAATTCTTCACCGCCGTAGCGGGCGATAAAATCGACATCGCGCAGGTTTTTGCGCAATGAGCGGGCGATCAGTTGCAGCACTTTATCACCGGCCAGGTGGCCATAATTATCGTTGATGCGTTTGAAGTGATCGACATCACCCACCACCAAAGCCAGCGAACCCCCATAGCGGTTGCGGCGCAGCAGCTCTTCCGCCAGACGCGCCTGATAGGCATCACGGTTGGGCAGGCCGGTGAGGTTGTCGTGGGTGGCGCGGCGCTTCTGTTCTTCGATGGCAACCCGGCTTTCGGTGACTTCTTTTTCCATTTCGCTCAGCCGCGCCTGCAGCATTTCCAGCCGGGCGGCGAGGCGTTCTTCGCGCTCTTCTTCTTCCTTCTGATATTTCTCCATCGCCTGCACGATCATGGTCAGGTGATCACGCACACTGACGCCCAGCTCGCCCAGATCGCCGGAGCCGGTGACCACCGAGCGGATATCGGCAATCTGGTCGCGCACCATGCTGTCGAGATCAAGGCGGGCGCGCTTGCGCTCCAGTTGTCCCTGGCTGGCTTCACTGACCAGTATCTGAATGGCTTTCAGGCGCTGATCAAGGCTTTGCAGAAACTGCTCCAGCTCGGTCTGGCTGTTACCCAGACACTCAAGCAGGAATTCGGTGGTGTCTTCCAGCAGAGGCACCAGCTCATACCAGTTCAGACCTTCCTGCAGACGGTTTTGCAGATTCAGGGCCGTATGGTTCAGGCGGTCAGGAATTACCAGTTGTGACAGCAGGTTGAGCAGGGTTTCAGAGACTTCCTGAGCGATATGAGAAAAACCCGGTTCAGATTCCGGATGGTCGTCATGTTCTGCATCGCTGTCAGAAACGATATTGTTATCGTCACCTTCATCGCTGCTGCTGTCGCTGGGCTTAAACCAGCGCTGCCACCACTTGCTGCTGCGCTGTTCTTCAAAGCCTTCGAGGGTGGCAATTTCCCCCAGAATCTGAATCCAGCTCTGCAGCTGGTTGATGTAGCCGGACCAGCTCAGCAGCTCGTTTGCAGCACCCTTGCGGATTTCTCTGATGCGTTTCAGCAGTGGTTTGGGCAGTGGGCACAGGCTCAGCTTTTCGGCGGTGTCTGCCAGTTGTCCCAGCAGCACTTCGGCCTGGGCGGTGTTCTGTTCTTCAAAACGTTTGACGGCCCGCTCCAGCTCATCCATTACCCGGTTCATGCCATTGGCGCCGGGTTTCAGGGCTTCGCGCAGATCGTTCAGTGATTTGTCGACACCGGCAGCCTGGCCTTCGGCCAGCAGGGAAACCATGACCAGGCCACGGCGCATCTGGTCGTGCTGTTGTTCTGAAGAGTTTTTGAGTTTCTCGTGGCTGTCTAACAGGTCGAGATATTTGTCGCGCCAGCGCCGGGCGGAATCCGACCCTGTTCCCTCTGCCATGTTGCGTCCTCGGGTTACTTCTATTGGTGGGCTTTGAAAATAGTCAGGCTAAGTATAGGTAAGGCAACCGAAGTTGCCGCGCCGGATGGCGGAAAAATCATGACCGGCGTCAGCTTATCCGGGCAGGACAATCTCGGCGGCAACGGGCAAATGGTCTGACTGCGGATGATCAATAACGGCGATGCGCTTCAGCTCAATATTGTCGCTTAACAGTATGTGATCGAGCCCGCGGCTGGGCTGCCAGCTGGGGTAGGTCGGCAGGTGTTGTTCCAGACGGTGCAGTGCCAGCCGTTTCAGCGGACTCTGATGCAGCAGGATTTCACTCTCCTGATTAAGGTCGCCCATGATCACCAGCCGCCGAGCATCGGCCACCAGATCGCAGAGAAAATCGAGCTGGCTGAACTGTGTGCGTTTGCCCAGTGCCAGATGCGTGATGGCAACCACCAGTTCCTGCTCGCCTTCACCGAAACGCAACAGCATTACGCCGCGTCCGGGTAGCAGACCGGGCAGTGCATGTTGCTCCACCCGTGCCGCCGGCAGTCGTGTCAGTAAACCATTGCTGTGTTGCGCCAGCTTGCCCAGATTGCGGTTTATCTGCTGATACCAGTGCGGGAAGCAGGCTTCCCGTGCCAGACGTTCGACCTGATTTTCCTGGCTGCTGCGCCAGCTGCCACCATCGGCTTCCTGCAGGGCAACAATATCGAAGGGGCTGATTAACTGGGCAATCTGGCTTAAGGCCCAGTCGCGTTCACGGCAGGGTAATAAATGCTGCCAGCTGCGCAGCAGGTAGTGGTGATAGCCGCCGGTCTGAATGCCGACCTGCATATTGAAGGAGAGTAAACGAAGGGTGTCAGCGGCACGGGGTGCCGCTGTGAATTCCTGCAGAGTGCAGAAATGGGTCATGTTACTTGCCGGACAGTGCTGCGCGCTCTTTGGCGATCAGGTAGTCAGCAACGTTGAGCATTTTGTCCTGGCCGCCGGCTGAGGTGGCGTCGATTATGTATTTGCCCTGTACGATCAGTGCCGGTACGCCGGAGATCTGGAACGCGCGGATACGCTGATCACCCTGCTTCATACGGCTTTTCACGGTGAAAGACTCATACGCTTTATCGAAATCAGCCGCTTTTACGCCGGCTTTGGCGACCAGAAAATCGCGTTGATCATCACGGTCCAGCAGACGCTGACGCTCAACATGGATGGCTTTGAAAATATCGCCGTGTACCTGATCCAGTACGCCCAGAACATCGGCTACATAATAGAACTGTGCGTGGGACACCCAGGCGCGGCCAAACATGGCAGGAACGCCTTCAAAGGCAACGTCGGCCGGCAGGTTTTTCTTCCATGGAGTGATGATGTCTTCGAGGTGGAAACAGTGCGGGCAGCCATACCAGAAAGCTTCTTCGACATGCACTTTGCCATCGGCCAGCACAGGTACCGGCTCGGCCAGCACTTTATATTCTTTACCGGCTTCGTATTCTGCAGCCTGAGCGCTGGCGCTGATCAGCAATACAGCGGCTGCCATCCATTTGGTTACCTGTGACAACATGGGTTACTCCATTCTTATTAATCAGATTTTGTTAGACGCATTTTTGCATAAAGGTTCGGTATCGCCCACCGTCAAAATGCAAAGACGGGTCAAGGGGCCGTGCGCTGCAGGCATAAAAAAAGGTGGCCGAGGCCACCTTCTTTTTTATCTGCGGATTAACGCAGACCCTGAATGTACGAAGACACGGCTTCGATTTCAGTGGTATGCAGGCGATAAGCGATATCGCGCATCATACGGGTATCACCATCATTGGTGCGCTGGTTCATGCTGAAGGCAGTCAGCTGAGTCTGGGTGTAGGCATCATGCTGACCAGCAAGGCGTGGGAAACCAGCGGCTTCGATACCTTTACCGTCAGGACCGTGGCATGCCAGACAAGCCGGAACGCCTTTGCTTTCGATACCGGCGCGGTAGATACGCTGGCCCAGTTCAACCAGTTCTTCTTTTGCGCCACCAGTAGTTGGCACCTGAGCACTGAAGTAAGCAGCCAGATCAGCAATATCGGTATCGCTCAGGCCGGTAACGAAAGGAGCCATTGACGGAACCTGACGATTACCATCGCGGATATCTTTGATCTGTTTGATCAGATAACGCTCACCCTGGCCTGCAATTTTCGGGAAAGTTGGTGCAAGACTGTTACCGTCGGCACCGTGGCAGGCCGCACAGGTAGCAGATTTTGCTTTACCGGCTTCAGCATCACCGGCGTGAGCAACGGACATCAGTCCGGCAGAAACGATCAGGCTAATCAACAGGTTTTTCATCATCAGGTCCAGGTTGTATGTGAATTCGTCTACTACTCAGGGGCGCGCTTACTTGGGCGCTGCCATGTAGTTGATCAGTTGTTTGTACTGGTCAGCAGTACAGTCCATGCACAGGCCGCGTGGCGGCATGGCATTCAAGCCGTTGGTGACGCTGGTTATCAGAGCATCCATACCTTTAGCCATACGAGGCTCCCAGGCGGCCTTATCAAAGGATTTCGGTGCACCGGCAACTCCCATTGAGTGGCATGCGTTGCAGGTTTGCTGGTATTTAGCCGCTACGTCGAAGGCCTGAACATTTGCACTCATCGCTGCGGTTACAGCAGCCATCACAGCTAATTTTTTAATCATAGGAGTCTCTCTCTGATTGCATGTTTTAGATGGTTAAAACAGCTTAGCCCCGGACTCATCGCCCTGTGATAGAATGGGTGCGTCATCCAAAGGCCAAGCATTATATAACATTAATTTCCGGACGGTCATTACGTTTACCCCATGATAGAACAGGAATCCTTGACCTATACCAACACTCACTTCGTTAAGAGCGCCGCGAAGCTGAGCCAGTGTCCGATGGATATTTTGCGGGAAGTAGCCTTTGCCGGCCGTTCCAACGCGGGAAAATCCAGTGCACTGAACAGGTTAACAGGTCACAAAAAACTGGCGCGTACGAGTAAAACTCCAGGCCGTACGCAGTTAATTAACTATTTCCAGATTGGCGAATTGCCGCTGGCACTGGTCGATCTGCCCGGTTACGGCTTTGCCAAAGTGCCGCTGGCGGTGAAAAACGAATGGCAGCGCGAGCTGGATAATTATCTGCAGAACCGCGATGCATTGATTGGTCTGGTGCTGCTGATGGATATCCGCCATCCGCTGAAAGAATTCGACAACGCTATGATTCAGTGGGCGAAGCGCTCTGAAATGCCGCTGCATATTCTGCTGACCAAGGCCGACAAGCTGAAACGCGGCCCGGCGCAGAGCGCCTTACTGCAGGTGCGCAAGGCGGTATCGTCGCTGGGTAAGCTGGTCAGTGTGCAGACTTACTCATCGCTGAATGGTGAAGGCACCGACGAACTGCAAAAGCGTCTGAACAGCTGGTTGCTGCCGCCCGAAGATGTGGCTGCGGAAACAGAAGAAACACCAGAAGCCTGACTCTGGCCGGCGCCATGCCGGCCTCCTGCCTTTTTCTGAGGCCGTTTACGGCGGCCGCAGAGCTACAGATCATCCGGTCCTACTGTCATTGCTGATATTTATTGCGCAGCTATTCGTCATAAGAAAATACAACTGAAATTCGTCTCTGCAGCCAGCAAATTACGAATCCGTGGCTATAGTTTAATCATTCCTTCGGGAATTGATGACCAGACGCATGACTTCTCTCTGGATGCTTTTTCAGGTAGTTCTTTTTCTTCGGTACTTCCCCAATGATCCGAAGTTGACCCGGTCGTTTGCCCCCAATGGCGACCGGGTCTTTTTTTGTCCGTTATTTATGTTTGGTTTATGTTTGGTGCTGCGGTCAGGCAGGGCGTCTGGCGTCACGCAGACTTTGCAGCACCAGACTGAATGCAAACAGGGCGGTAGCCGCAACCACCACGCTGGGGCCGGCCGGCGTATCGAAACGGAACGATGCCCACAATCCTAACAGCACTGAGATAACGCCGGTTGCGCTGGCCAGAAAGACCATCTGCTCCGGTGTGCGCGCCAGACTGCGCGCCGCCGCTGGCGGAATAATCAGCAGGGCGCTGACCAGTAAAATCCCCACCACCTTCATTGCCAGCGCAACCAGTAACGCCAGCAGCAGAATCAGCATCAGGTTCAGACGCTGCACCGGATGGCCATCGATCGCAGCCAGTTCCTGACTGACGGTAATGGCAAGCAAGGCGCGCCACTGCCAGAACAGCAGCACAGCAATGAGAATGGCCGCCAGCAGAATCCAGAGCACATCGATACGTTCTACCGCCAGCAGATCACCAAACAGATAACCCATCAGATCGACGCGGATGCCCTGGGCAAGGCTCAGTGTCACCAGACCAATCGCCAGCGTGCTGTGCGAGACAATGCCCAGCAGGGTGTCGGACGATAAGCGCGAGCGGTTCTGCAGCGGCAGTAACAGCAGCGCCAGCAGTACCGAGCCGAGCACCAGAGCCAGCGTCAGATTGATATCGGTGAGTACACCAAAGGTAATGCCCAGCAGAGCGCCGTGGGCCAGGGTGTCACCAAAAAAGGCCATGCGTCGCCACACTACAAAGCTGCCCAGCGGGCCGGCCACCAGGGCCAGCAGAACTCCCGCCATTAATGGCATCAGCCACCAGTAATCGAACAGATTCACAGAATCTCCTTGCCGGGTGCGTGGTGCTCAACATGGCCGTCGGCACAGTGCTGATGATCGTGATGATGGGTGTAGTGAGCGATTGGGGCCTGTTGTTGTCCCTGTGGGCGGGCGCCGAATAAGCGGATATACGCCGGATCAATAGAAACCGTATCCGGATGTCCGGAGCAGCAGACATGGCCATTCAGGCAGATCACTTCGTCGGTGGCGGCCATGACCAGATGCAGGTCGTGGGACACCATCAGTACCGCGCAGCCGAGCTCGTCCCGCAGTTGCGGTATCAGGCTGTACAGCTCCAGCTGGCCCTGTACATCGACACCCTGTACAGGTTCGTCGAGCACCAGCAGATCGGGTTTGATCAGCAGCGCGCGGGCCAGTAAGACCCGCTGCCATTCGCCGCCGGACAAATCATGCACCGACTGTTGCGCCAGCGCACCTATGCTCAGGCGGTCGAGCCAGTAGCTGATACGCTCGTTACCGGCGCCGCGCGCCAGCTGCAGAAAGCCGGTGACGGTTAACGGCATGCGCTGATCCAGACTCAGGCGCTGCGGCATATAGCCGATACGCAGTCCGGGGCGGCGCGTGACCTTGCCGGAATCGGCTGTTTCCAGCCCCAGCAGCACTTTAATCAGCGTCGACTTACCGCAGCCGTTAGGGCCGATCAGGGTAATGATCTGGCCGGCTTTAAGGTTAAGGCTGATATCGTTGAGCACGGTTTTATGCTGGCGTACCAGCTGCAGCTGGCTGGCGCTGAGAATCGTTGCGGCACTGGCGCTGCTCATACGGCATCCTGGCATCTTGGGCACAGGCCCATCAGTTCGGTCATTTGCTGCTCGACTTTCACCCCCAGCATCTGTTCGGCCTGGCGGGCGATTTTATTCACCTGCTCGGCATCCAGCTCCTGCGCTTCACCACATTCGCGGCAGACAAAAAAGCAGCTGGGATGCGCTTCGCCCGGATGGGTGCAGCCAATAAAGGCATTCAGGGAGCTGATGCGGTGCACCAGACCCAGATCGAGCAGAAAATCGAGGGCGCGGTAAACGGTCGGCGGTGCGGAGTTAAAACCTTCTTCCGCCAGTTTCGGCAGCAGATCGTAAGCGCCAACCGGTTTATGGTTGGCCCAGACCAGTTCCAGCACACGCTGGCGTACCGGGGTCAGGCGTGCGCCCTGTTCTTCGCACAGAGTGCGGGCGCGGGAAACGGCACTGTCGATGCAGGCGTGGTGGTCATGGGCTTTATAGACGTTTTGAGCCATCGTCGCGCCTCGGAGATTAGGTTATAATGTTGCAATTCTACGACAGGAACGCCCCGATACAATGAAGAATTTGCCGCTGCTGCTGATTTCACTGTTGCTGAGTCTCAGTCTGAGCGGTCAGGCTGCCCCTATCAGCCATGAACCGCCATACAAAGTGTTGGCCAGTGTTCATCCGCTGGCGCTGATGGCCGCCTCTCTGGTGGAAGCTGAACAACTCAGCGTATTGCTGCCACCGGGGATGACGCCACACGACTTCTCCCTGCGCCCATCCGATATTGATGTTATCCAGAGTGCCGATGTCATTATCTGGGCCGGCGCCGATGCTGAGCCTTATCTCAGCGGTTTTGCCCGTCGCTGGCCGGACAAAATCTGGATTGATGTTGCAAAACTGCGTGAAGAAGGCCAGCCGAACGATGGTCACTGGTGGTTTTCGCCGGCCATGATGGTGCGCGCCCAGCAGCAGCTGGCCGGTGCGCTGGAGCTGCCTGCCGGTAACTTCGCAGCGGATGTTGATGCTGCTTTACAGCGCGCCGAGCAGTTACTGGCGCCGTTGCGCAGTCGTGGTTTCTTTGTTTTTCACCGTGCCTATGATCACTGGGTGCAGGCCATGCAGCTCAATCAGGTTGGTGCCTTTACCCTGTCACCGGAGCAGAAGCCCGGTATGAAAACCCTGCAACGCATGCGCGACCAGCTGACCTCCGGCGAAGTGGTGTGCGTGTTCAGTGAACCGGAATTCTCACCGGCGCTGGTGCAGTCAGTGGTGCGTGGTCTGGATGTTAAACAGGGCGAGCTGGACCCGGTGGCCAGTCATATTTCTGTGACAAAGAGTGGCTACCCTGACTTTATTCAGGATCTGGCCCAGCGTTTTGCCACCTGTTTAAGTCCGGATTGATCCAGACCGGCCTGTGTCCTGATCAGGCCAATCCATGATGCGGACTTGCCATGGCGGGCGCTTTCGGTCAGGTTAAGGTCTGACCAGTGCGCGTCATGGAGGAAAGTAAATGGAGCTTTACCAGCAGGTCCGGACACAGACACTCGCTCTGTGCCAGCCGCTGAATACCGCCGACCACGAGTTGCAGGCCGCTGAATTCACCAGTCCGCTGAAGTGGCATCTGGCCCACACCAGCTGGTTCTTCGAAACCTTTCTGCTTAAACCCCACCGTCCTGATTATCAGGAATTTCACCCGCTGTTCGGCCATCTGTTTAACAGCTATTACAACGGCATTGGCCAGCCTTATCCGCGTGCGCAGCGCGGTCTGTTATCCCGCCCCACGCTGGATGAGGTGCTGGCCTATCGCGCTCATATTGATCAGGCCATGCAGCCCTTGCTGAATGATGCTCGCCTGCAGCCACTGATTGAACTTGGGCTGAATCATGAACAGCAGCATCAGGAGCTGATGCTCACCGACCTGCTGTATTGCTGGGCAAAGAATCCGCTGGAACCTGTGTATCAGCAGGCCATACAGCATTCTGCAGAACAGACAGCGCTGAATTGGCTGCCACTGACAGAAGGCGTTACCGAGGTCGGTCACAGCGGCCCGGCCTTTGCCTTTGATAACGAAACCCCGCGTCACCGCCAGTGGCTGCAGGGCGGAGAAATCGCCAGCCGCTTAGTCACCAATGCGGAATACCTGCAGTTTATTGAACAGGGCGGTTATCAGCAGCCGCAATGGTGGCTGGCCGATGGCTGGAGCTGGATCAGCAGTCTGCTGCCACAGGAGCGGCAGCCGCTGTACTGGCGCCGGCACAATAACGAATGGAATGCCTACGGTCTGGCCGGACGCCAGCCGCTCGACCCGCATGCGCCACTTTGCCATATCAGTTTTTACGAAGCCGATGCCTACGCCCGCTGGGCCGGTGCGCGCCTGCCGACCGAAGCGGAATGGGAGAGCGCTGCACGGTTGTATGCGCAACAGTTGCAGCAGCTGTTTGGTTGCCGCTGGCAGTGGACTGCCAGCTCTTATCAGGCTTATCCGGGGTATCGTCCTGCTGCAGGCGCAGTGGGCGAATACAACGGCAAATTTATGTGCAATCAGATGGTATTGCGCGGCAGCTCCTGCGCCACACCCGAAGGTCACAGCCGTATTACTTACCGCAATTTTTTCTACCCCCACGAACGCTGGCAGTTCACCGGCCTGCGTCTGGCCCGCGACACTCACTAACCCTGATCAATCCGGAACACTCACCGCAATTAACGGGAGATAAGGTATGAAACGACAGGCTCTGCAGGTTTTTGATCACTTGCCTGCACCGCTGGATCTGCGCGAAGAAGTACTGAAAGGGCTGACGCAACGGCAGAAAACCCTGCCGGCCAAACTGTTTTACGACGAACGCGGTTCACAGCTGTTCGAGGCGATTACTGCATTGCCGGAATACTATCTGACCCGTACCGAAATTGGCCTGCTGCGTCAGCATAGTGATGAGATCGCACGTATCGTCGGGGCCGGCAGTGTACTGCTGGAATACGGTGCCGGGGCCAGTCTTAAAATCCGTTTGCTGCTCGAAGCGCTGCGCCCGGACGGTTACGTGCCGATGGATATCAGCCGCGGGTTTTTATTGGCCGCCGCGCAGCGTCTGCTGGACGACTACGACTGGCTGAGCATTTATGCCGCCTGTGTGGATTACAGCCAGCCGCTCAGCCTGCCGCGCCAGATTGAGCAGGCGGAACGCAAACTGGGATTTTTCCCCGGCTCCAGCCTGGGGAATTTCACGCCGCCGGAAGCCCGGCAGTTTTTACAGCGCGTACGCCAGACACTGGGGCGTGGCAGCTATTTTCTGCTCGGTGTGGATCTGGAAAAAGATGCCGGTGTACTTGAGGCTGCCTATAACGATCAGCAGGGCGTAACCGCCGCCTTTAATAAAAACATTCTGCGTCACCTGAACCAGACCTTAAGCGCCGGATTTGATGAACAGCGTTTCCGCCATGAAGCGCGTTACAACGCAGAGCAGTCGCGCATCGAAATGCACCTGATCAGCGAGGTTGATCAGATGATTAATGTTGCCGGTCAGCAGATAGCACTGCGTAAAGGCGAAAGTATTCACACCGAAAATTCCTGCAAATACCGCCCCGATGGGCTGCAAAGCATGGCCCGCAGTGCCGGGTTTGAAACCCGTCAGATATGGACTGATGCGCAAAATTACTTTGCTCTGGTGTTGCTGCAGGGCGTGTAAATGCACAGCAAAGCGGGTGCCTGTCCGCCGCACTGCAGCTGGACAGGTAGCGCAGGCCCGTTAGAATAGCCGCCACTATTTTCTGTGGATATTGCTGTTATGACACTGGCCGTCGTTACCCTGGCTGCGGGCAAAGGCTCGCGTATGAAATCGGACCTGCCAAAGGTACTGCATCGTCTGGCTGGCAAGCCGATGCTGGCGCATGTACTCAACAGTGCTGCGGCGCTGCCAAAGGCGAAGCAGCATGTGGTGATCGGACACGGGGCTGACGCGGTAAAAGAACAGATCACTGATTTTCCGGTGACCTGGGCGCTGCAAAGTGAGCAGAAAGGTACCGGCCATGCCGTGGCGATGGCGATGCCTGAGGTTGATCCGGCAGCGACCGTGCTGGTGCTGTACGGCGATGTGCCATTAATCCGCACAGAAACCCTGCAGAAACTGCTCGACGAAACCCATGATGGCCATGCTCTGGCCCTGCTCACCGTTGAGCTGGCGGACCCGACCGGTTATGGCCGTATTGTGCGTGACGATGCCGGCAATATTCTCTCCATTGTTGAACACAAAGATGCCAGCGATCTGCAGCGTAAAATCTGTGAGGTGAACACCGGCATTCTGGCAGTCTCAGCGGCTTTGCTGAATGAGTGGTTGCCAAAGCTGTCCGCCAATAATGCTCAGGGTGAATATTATCTGACCGACGTGATCGCCATGGCGGTTGAACAGGGCGTGGCGGTGCGGGCGATTCATCCGCAGGACGAATACGAAGTGCAGGGTGTGAACGACCGCCTGCAACTGGCCGGTCTGGAACGCGTTTATCAGCGCCAGCAGGCGGATCAGCTGTTGCGTGATGGTGTCTCTCTGGCCGATCCGGCACGCATCGACGTACGCGGTACCCTGACCGTGGGTGCGGATGTGGTAATTGATGTTGGCTGTGTGTTTGAAGGTGATGTGGTACTGGAAGACGGCGTACAGATCGGCCCGTACTGTGTGATCAAAAACAGCCGCATCGGTGCCGGCAGCGAGATTGAATGTTATTCCATGATCGATCAGGCACAGCTGGCTGCTGACTGCCATGTTGGCCCATACGCGCGTTTGCGTCCGGGCGCCGATCTGCATAACGGCGCCAAGGTCGGTAACTTCTGTGAGGTGAAAAAATCGGTGATCGGCGAAGGTTCCAAGGTGAACCACCTGACCTACATCGGCGATGCTGAGATTGGTAAAGATGTGAACGTTGGTGCGGGCACCATCACCTGCAATTATGACGGCGTAAACAAGTTTAAAACTGAAATCGGCGACAATGCCTTTATCGGCTCTAACTCGTCGCTGGTGGCACCGGCAAAAATTGGCGCAGGCGCAACGGTCGCCGCCGGTTCGGTGATCACCAAAGAAGTGGCTGAGGGCGAACTGGCCGTGGCGCGGGGTAAACAGCGCAACGTGACGGGCTGGGCGCGTCCGGTTAAGCAGTAAGTACAGCCCGCAGGAGCCGTCCGGCTCCTGCTCTTTCAGCTTTTCTCAGCGCGGAACGCGGCGGATACGCCCGGTTTCGTCGATCGCAACATACACAAACACAGCATCAACGACTTTACGGCGCTCAACTTCGTTTGGGTTTTGCGTCCACACCTCGATAGCGATGCGGATGGATGAGGTGCCGATATCCAGCAAACGGGTGTAGAAGCATACGGCCGCACCCACGCGGATGGGCGACATAAATACCACCGATTCCAGTGCCACATTGGCAATGCGGCCCTGAGCCAGACGGCTGGCAACACTTTCCGCGGCGTGGTCCATCTGCGCGACTACCCAGCCACCGCTGATATCGCCGTGCACATTGGTTTCACTGCGGGTTGGAATCAGGCGCAGGGTCAGCTCGCCTTCCGGGGTTGGCTCACAATCTTCGCGTGCTTCTTCGAGGGAATCTCCGCGTGGATGATCGACGGCGTCCTCTTTCGGGTCCATGGGGTTCTACCTGGTTGGAATTATTTTGTGCGGAGTGTACTGGTTTTCTGCCTCCAGCACATCCGCTGCCAATACGACTTTAGCGGCAGGCCGGATCAGCCATAGAGCTGTTCCGGCAACCAAGTGGCCAATTGCGGGAAGATTGCCAGCAACAGCAGAATCAACAGCTGGATAGCAATAAAAGGCATTACACCGCGATAAATGGTGCGGGTGGCAATTTCCTTCGGTGCCACACCGCGCAGATAAAACAGGGCGAAACCAAAGGGTGGTGTGAGGAATGAGGTCTGCAGGTTAATGGCAATCATAATGCCCAGCCAGACAGGATCGACCCCCATCATCAGCAGTACCGGTGCAACAATAGGCACCACGACAAAGGTGATCTCGATAAAGTCGAGAATAAAGCCGAGCAGGAAGATCACCAGCATCACAATCAGCATGGCGCTGAACACGCCGCCGGGCAGGCTGGTAAAGGCCGAATGCACCAGCTCTTCGCCACCAAAACCGCGGAATACCAGAGAGAACAGCGCAGCGCCAATAAAAATCAGGAACACCATGCTGGTGACCTGCAGGGTGGCATCCATCACTTCTTTTAAGCGCGCAATATCAAACTCGCGGTAGGCAATGGCCAGCAGCAGGGCGCCACCGGCACCGATACCGGCGGCTTCGGTAGGCGTGGCAATACCGGTCAGAATCGAGCCGAGCACAGCGATAATCAGTGCCAGTGGTGGCAGCAGGCCCTTGAGTAATTCGAGCACAAAAGCGCCATTCAGCGGCGGCCGGTCACTCACGGCCGGTGCGGCCTGTGGGCGGAACAGAGCCACCAGACCGATATACAGCAGGTAAGCGGCAACCAGCATCAGTCCGGGAATCAGCGCACCAACAAACAGATCGGCCACAGAAATGGTTTCCGGGCTGAAAATCCCCATTTTCAGCTGTGCCTGCTGGTATGAGCTGGACAGCACATCGCCCAGAATGATCAGTGCCGTGGATGGCGGAATAATCTGCCCGAGGGTGCCGGTGGCGCAGATGTTGCCGGTTGCCAGTGCCGGGCTGTAGCCCTGCCGCAACATGGTCGGCAGTGAGATCAGGCCCATGGTCACTACGGTGGCACCGATAATGCCGGTGCTGGCCGCCATCAGCATGCCAACAATCACCACCGAGAATCCCAGGCCGCCGCGTACCGGGCCGAACAACAGGCCCATATTGCGCAGCAGACGTTCGGCGATACGTGATTTCTCCAGCATCACGCCCATAAACACAAACAGCGGCACGGCGATCAGAATCTGGTTGCTGAGAATGCCGAACATGCGGTTCGGCAGAGCGTGCAGGAAGGCATCATCCAGCGTACCGGTTAATACACCAATGCCGGCAAACAGCAGCGAGGTGCCGGCCAGGGTAAAGGCAACGGGGAAGCCACACATCAGCACGATACAGACCAGCGCGAATAACAGCAGCGGCATTAACTCAGCCATAGTGTTTTTCCACCTCCGCGCTTTCATGTGCATCGGTGTGCGGCACGAAGGTGTTGGCCAGCTCCGCCAGCGCCTGCAGAATAATCAGCAGCGGCAGGGCAACAATCAGGCTCTTGAGCAGGTAAACAAAGGGCAGGCCACCGGCTTCAGGTGACTTCTCGCCAATAGCCCAGGCGTTGGCCACGTAATCCCAGCTGACCCAGAGCATAAACAGACAGACCGGCAGCACCAGCAACACAATGCCAAGGCGGTCGACCCAGGCCTGACGCTGTGCGCTCCAGTTGCGGTAAAACACGTCCACCCGCACATGGCCGCCCTGCTGCCAGGTATAGGCGGCGCCGAGCATAAACAGCGATGCATGCAGATACATCACCGCTTCCTGCAGGGCTATAGACGGAATGCTGAAGCTGTAGCGCAGAACCACCACCAGACAGGAAAAGATAACCATCAGTAGCGACAGCCAGCGTACGGATTCGCCGATAAGCCGGGTTAACCGGTTCAGCTGCAACAGGGAATTCAGCAAAATTTGAGTCATCAGGGGCTCTTATTATTGGCGGCGGAACACGGGTCGAGATGACCCGGGCGGCGCATTATACCCACAGAATATGCGGCTTGCAGCCCGATTCCTGTGTCACACAACTGTCATGGCGTTGTAATAAATTGCCTGCCTGTCATATTTCTGTAACATTGCGCTCCAATAATCACGTTCATCCAATAGCCAACGCTGTTCCTGGATTGGTAACAACCGGAATACAAAAGGAAGCAAAGATGAAAAAAGCTCTGTTAGCCGGCGCCGCACTGCTGGCCTCTGTCGTAAGTGTTACGGCTCACGCTGAACGTGATTACATCAGCATTGTGGGTTCCTCCACTGTTTACCCGTTCTCTACCGTTGTGGCTGAGCGTTTCGGCAAAGCAACAAACTTCCGTACTCCGAAAGTTGAATCTACCGGTTCCGGTGGCGGCCTGAAGCTGTTCTGTTCAGGCGTGGGTGATGCGACACCGGATATCACCAACTCTTCCCGTGCGATCAAATCTTCTGAAATCGAACTGTGCGCCAAAAATGGTGTAACTGAGATCGTTGAAGTGATGGTTGGCTATGACGGTATCGTATTTGCCAACACAGCAGCGGCTCCACATATGGAACTGACCCGTAAGGATATCTTCCTGGCGCTGGCAAAAATGGTTCCGGCTAAAGATGGTTCCGACACACTGGTCGAAAACCCGTACAAAACCTGGAAAGACGTAAACCCTGTTCTGCCAGCGAAGAAAATCGAAGTTCTGGGACCACCACCAACATCCGGTACCCGTGATGCCTTCGTAGAACTGGCAATGGAAGGTGGTTGTAAGGCTTTCCCATTCATCAAAACGATGAAAGACAGCGACAAGAACAAATACAAAGCGGTATGTCATGGTCTGCGTGAAGACGGCGCTTATGTTGAGGCCGGTGAAAACGATAACCTGATCGTACAGAAACTGGTCGCTAACCCGGATGCATTCGGTATCTTCGGCTTCAGCTTCCTGGAGCAGAACGAGGATAAAGTGCAGGGTTCAACCGTTGACGGTAAACTGCCGACCTTTGACGCGATCTCCGATGGTTCTTACCCGGTCAGCCGCTCTCTGTTCTTCTATGTTAAGAAGGCACACGTTGGCGTAATCCCTGGTATTGAAGAATATCTGGCTGAATTCACCTCTGAGCGTGCGATGGGTGAAGACGGTTACCTGGCAGATAAGGGCATGATCCCGATGACGGATGAAGAACGTGTCCGCGTACTGAAAACTGTGAAAAATCTGACACCGCTGGCCGCTAAGTAAGCAGCGAGCGCGGTCTGAAGACCCGCGGTAAAAGCCGAGGCAATCGCCTCGGCTTTTGCATGTCACAACCACTTAAAGATCAATGACCCATGAATTACAGTAGCTTGATCATTGCGGTTCTGATTCTTCTCGGCGGAGCTTATCTGCTGGGACGGAACCGGGCCCGGGCAATTGCCAGCCAAGGCATGCGCCTGCATTCACTGCCAACTCACTACGGTGCGTTGATGGCCCTGTGGACGGGCCTGCCGCCACTGTTATTACTGCTAATCTGGGGGCTGGCCGAAGCGCCGGTCATTGATCATCTGCTGATCGCCCAGCTGCCGGAAGCCATTCAGCAGGGCAGCTCGTCTGATATTCAGCTGGCCATCAGCAAAGTGCATAACCTGGCTATTGGATCAGGTATCAGTGCAGCACCTGAGCTTGAGCCGGCGGTGCGTCATCTGATTGATCTGCAGGAACGCACACTGATCCTACACAGTGGCATGGTGTTGTCGCTGGCGCTGTTGGGTATTGCGTTAACCTGGCGCCGCATTAAAGCTGATATGCGTGCCCGTACCGAGGTTGAAAGCATTGTCCGCCGTCTGCTGTTTGCCAGCTCCGGTGTGGCGGTACTGACCACCCTCGGTATTCTGGCCTCTGTGCTGTACGAGGCCTGGCAGTTCTTCGGTAAAGTCAGCCCGTTTGAATTCCTGTTTGGCACCACCTGGTCTCCTCAGGTGGCTCTGCGTGCCGACCAATCCGGTTCCTCCGGCAGTTTTGGTGCGGTACCACTGTTTGCCGGTACCTTGCTTATTTCTTTAATCGCGATGTTTATCGCGGTGCCTGTTGGTCTGATGGCGGCGATTTATTTATCGGAATACGCCACGCCGACTATCCGCCAGTACGCCAAACCGGCGCTGGAAATTCTGGCTGGTATTCCAACCGTTGTGTACGGCTTCTTTGCCGCGTTAACGGTGGCTCCGGTGATCCGTGAGCTGGGTGAGTCGATGGGGCTGACGGTATCGTCGGAAAGTGCGCTGGCCGCCGGTCTGGTGATGGGGATTATGATTATTCCGTTCGTTTCATCATTGTCGGATGACGTGATCAACGCCGTGCCACAATCGCTGCGCGATGGCAGTTACGGTCTGGGCGCCACCAAGAGCGAAACCGTTAAAGAAGTGGTTATTCCGGCAGCTCTGCCCGGTATTGTTGGTGCCATTATGCTGGCAGTATCGCGTGCCATTGGTGAGACCATGATCGTTGCTATGGCGGCCGGTCTGGCTGCGAATCTGACGGCCAACCCGCTGGATTCGGTGACCACCGTAACCGTACAGATCGTAACCCTGCTGGTGGGTGACCAGGAATTCGATTCACCGAAAACATTGGCGGCCTTTGCGCTGGGACTGGTGCTGTTCCTGGTGACGCTGGCGCTCAATTTTGTCGCCCTGAAAGTCGTACAGAAATATCGGGAACAATATGACTAATACCTCTATGAGTACCCGCGAAAAAGTTGAAAAAAGCATGGTGCGCCGCCGTGCTGCGGAAAAGCGTTTCCGTGTTTATGGCATGGCATCGGTGTTGTTTGGTCTGCTCTGTCTGGTCGGCCTGTTCGGCGACATTATTAATAAAGGAGCTTCTGCATTTCGTCAGACGGTGATTAACACCGAAATTATGATCGATGCAGATTATCTGGGTATTAATAAAAAGGCCGACGATCAGGAAATCCGCAACGCCGATTTTGAAGGTCTGATTAAACAGCACTTCAAAGAAATGGTGCAGCCACAGGGGCGCGGTGAGCGCCGCCAGCTGTACAGCATGATCAGCGCCGGTGCTGCCTGGCAGTTGCAGGAAGCGGTGATGGCTGATCCATCACTGTTGGGTAAAAAACTGAGCATCAGCCTGATTGCCGATGACGATGTCGATCAGTGGTTTAAGCATGACCGCGGTACCGAATCACATCATAACCGCATGAGCGAAACTCAGGTTAAATGGCTGGAACAGTGGATTGAACAGGGCATTCTGAGCACGCAGTTTAATAAACTGTTTTTTGTGAATGGTGATTCGCGCGAACCTGAACTGGCCGGTATCCGTGGTGCTATTACCGGTACCTTCCTGACCTTGCTGGTTACCTTCCTGCTGTCGTTCCCGATTGGTGTGGCGGCGGCTATTTATCTGGAAGAATTTGCTCCGCGTAACAAAATTACCGAGTTTGTTGAAATTAATATCAATAACCTTGCGGCAGTGCCATCCATTACTTTTGGTCTGCTCGGTCTGGCTATTTTTATTAATATTTTCGGTGTGGCACGTTCCACCCCACTGGTCGGTGGCCTGGTGCTGACGCTGATGACTTTGCCGACCATTATTATTTCCGGTCGTGCAGCGATTAAAGCCGTACCACCATCCATCCGCGAAGCGGCCTTTGGTCTGGGTGCTTCGAAAATGCAGGTGGTCTTTCACCATGTATTGCCGCTGGCATTACCGGGCATGCTGACCGGTACCATTATTGGTATGGCTCAGGCATTGGGTGAAACGGCACCGCTGCTGATGATTGGTATGGTGGCCTTTGTGGTCGACGTGCCGGGTTTTGTGAATGACCCGTCAACCGTATTGCCGGTACAGATTTTCCTTTGGTCAGACAGTCCTGAGCGTGCCTTTATGGAGCGTACGTCCGGTGCCATTATGGTGCTGCTGGGCTTCCTGGTGACGATGAATACCGCCGCGGTGATGCTGCGCCGTCGTCTGGAACGCCGCTGGTAAGTGGTCTGACACATTAACGATTTGATTGGATTAAAGAGATTATGAGCATCATCGAAAACCACAAAACCAATGGCGCCGCTTTTTGTGAAAATCCGAAATTAAAGGCCCGTGATGTTGGCGTTTTTTACGGTGAAAAACAGGCCATTTTTGATGTCAGCCTGGATATCGGTGCCAACGAAGTGATCGCCCTGATCGGCCCGTCCGGTTGTGGTAAATCGACGTTTCTGCGTTGTCTGAACCGCATGAATGACACCATCGATATCTGCCGTATCAGTGGTGAAATTCTGCTCGACGGTGAAAATATTTACGATCCGAAAGTGGATGTCGTGCCTTTACGTGCGCGGGTTGGTATGGTGTTCCAGAAGCCAAACCCATTTCCTAAGTCGATTTATGACAACGTTGCTTACGGCCCACGTATTCATGGTCTGGCGCATTCGCGTGTTGATCTGGACGAAATTGTGGAAAAAAGTCTGCAGCGTGCCGGCTTATGGAATGAAGTAAAAGATCGTCTGCACTCACCCGGCACAGGTTTGTCCGGTGGTCAGCAGCAGCGTCTGTGTATCGCCCGCACTATTGCGGTCGATCCGGAAGTGATTCTGATGGATGAACCCTGTTCAGCGCTGGATCCGATTGCAACGGCTAAGATTGAAGAACTGATCGACGAACTGCGTGAGAATTACACGATCGCCATCGTAACCCACTCTATGCAGCAGGCTGCGCGGGTGTCACAGCGTACGGCGTATTTCCACCTTGGTCAGCTGATTGAAGTAAACCCGACCGATCAGGTGTTTACGACGCCTCAGCACACATTAACAGAAGCCTATATCACCGGCCGTTTCGGGTAAGGGGACGCGACAATGGAAATGAATTTTAACCAGCATATTTCCGGACAGTTCAACGCTGATCTGGAAGCGATCCGCAACCATATGATGGGTATGGGTGGTCTGGTCGAGCGTCAGGTAGCCAACGCCATCGAAGCAATCTGCAGCGGTGATACCCGTGTGGCCGATGATGTTATCCGCCGTGAAGACGAAGTGGATAAGATGGAAGTGAACATCGACCACGAGTGCACGCAGATTCTGGTGCGTCGCCAGCCGGCTGCTTCTGACCTGCGCATGGTACTGGCAGTATCCCGCGTTGTGCGCGATCTTGAGCGTATTGGTGACGAAGCCAGTAAGATTGCCATTCACACTCTGGAAGTTGCCGATAACAGCAGCAACCAGCTGTGTCAGCAGGCGATGCGTTATATGGGCGCTGAAGTTGTGAAAATGATTTCCGGTGCACTGGATGCTTTCGCCCGTCACGATGTGGATGGCGCCATTGACGTTGTGCGCAACGATAAACTGGTCGACCAGCAGTACGCTTCGGCCCTGCGTGAACTGATCACTTATATGATGGAAGATCCGCGCTCTATCGGTCAGGCGATCAATATCCTGTGGATTCTGCGTGCTATCGAACGTATTGGTGATCACGCCCGTAACATTTCGGAGCAGGTGATTTATCTGGTGAAAGGAACCGACGTTCGCCACAGCTCACTGACTGAAATAGAAGAACAGGCCAACAAAGAGTGATTTTTGTACGCTGACTGAATACCAAAGCCCGCCTCAGTGCGGGCTTTTTTGTGGATACAAGTCAGGATTGTACGCACCGGAATAAAGCAAAGTGGCGTATCTGGGCTTAACTTAGACAGATAGCCGGGAGGTATATTCATAAAACGTTCACGGAATTGTCATCTGGCTGCAATAAACGTTGTCGATGTCATAATTCTGTAATGTAACTGAAACAGAATTGTCACCTATCGGCCAGCCTGTTGCCTGATACGGCACTTACCGGTAATGGGCCATAACACTGCACGACATTATTCAGGACTCATTATGAAAAAAATCGCCTTATCTCTCGCTATCGCCTCTCCGGTTCTGGTTCAGGCTGAAACCATTAATCTTGAAATTGAAAAGCCGGAATTCTACGGCAAGCTCAATGTCACCCAGGAATTTGTGCAGCCGGAAGATGCCGGTAACTTTTCCCAGCTGAACTCCAATGCGTCACGTCTGGGTGTGAAAGGTAAGATTGCTCTGGAGCATGGCCTGAAAGGGATCTACCAGGCTGAGTATGAAACCTTCCAGGATGATGGTGAAAAAGCCGCTGGTCAGACTTTCAGTCAGCGTAATACCTTTATCGGTATCGAAGGTGGTTTTGGCCGTGTGCAGGCCGGTATGTTTGATACACCGTTTAAAAATGCACAGAACAAAGTGGATCTGTTTAACGATCTGCAGGGTGATATTAAAAACATCATTTCCAAAAGCGAAAACCGCTCAAAGAACAGTGTGCAGTATACCTCCCCGTCTTTTGCCGGTCTGGTTGCAACCGTCGATCATCTGAACTCCGAAGATGAAGACACAAACAACGGCCTGTCAGCGTCTCTGGCGTATACCCGTGGCGATATTTATGTAGCCTATGCCTATGACAACGAAGTAAACGGAGAGAAAGTTGACGCTCAGCGTTTCGTTGGTCAGTACAAAGTGGGCGCGGTGCAGCTGGGCGCGCTGTGGGAAACTCTGGACACCGATGGCAACTCTGAAGAAGGCTGGATGGCCTCTGCGGCATTCAAAGCAACGTCTGACGTAACGCTGAAGGCTCAGTACGGCGCATCTGATATTAAGAAAGAAGGTGGCGTGAGCTACAGTCTGGGTGCTGATTACAAGCTGGCTAAAAATGCCAAGACCTTTGTTTATGCAACCAGCGAAGAGTCTGATGACGAAAGCGTAAACGCTCAGTACTACGGTGCGGGCCTGGAATACAAATTCTGATAGCGGCATGTATTGATGCCGAAAGCAGAAACAAAAAAGCGCCTTTAAGGCGCTTTTTTTATGTCTGCGTTAAGGCGTTAAATACTCAGTCTTTTTCCACAACCCGGCTGCGGTCGGAAGAGATAATAAAACTGAACGTGCTGCCTTTGCCCAGCGTTGATTCGATATCCAGCACGGTATCGTGATGCTCCAGCGCGTGTTTAACGATGGCCAGTCCCAGACCGGAACCACCGACGGTGGATTCACGAGAATCGTCAACACGATAAAAGCGTTCGGTCAGCCGGCTGATATGCTGTGCCGGGATGCCGGGGCCACTGTCGCTGATACTTACTTTTACGCCGTCGAAGCCTGAACGGATGGCAAATTCAATTTTGCCTTCGCCGCCGTATTTAATGGCATTGGTCAGCAGGTTGGTCAGTATCGAACTCATTTCATCACTGAAGCCCTGAATCTCAATCTGCTGCGTGCATTTAAAGACGATGCGGTTTTCGCTGTAAGCCTGCAGTTGGTCAACCACCGAGTAGCCCAGCTGCTGCAGGTTAAACCAGTCACCCAGCTGTTCTGTATTGGCGCTTTCCAGCTTGGACAGCTCAATCAGGTCGTTTACCAGACTCTTCATACGCTGACCCTGGCCATTCATTTGCGAGATAGCTTTTTGCAGGCTGGGTGGTAACTCCATATCACCGAGCATTTCCAGATAACCATTAATGACGGTTAAGGGAGTGCGCAGCTCGTGCGAGACGTCGGCAATAAAATTCTGCCGCATGGTTTCCACCCGCTTACGCTCGGTGATGTCTTTCACCAGCATGACTTTCTGGTCGAGGCCAAACTGGGTGATCTGAATCTGCAGGCTGAATTGCTTACGATGACTGACATCAAACTGCAGCGAGGAGCTGTAATCGCCTTCGTTAAAATAACGGGTGAAACGTGGATTACGGATTAAGTTGGTGATGTGCTGGCCGCTGTCTTCTTTGCGCAGACCGAGCAGGCGGGAAGCCGAACCGTTGAAGTTGGTGATGTAGCCTTCCTGACCGATGATCACAACACCATCATGCAGGGACTCAATACCCTGGTTATAACGCTGCAGTTGCACGGCCTGCTGTGCCAGTTTGTTTTTCAGGTTCTTTTCGCGGCGGATCAGTTTATCCACGCTGTAACCAATCAGGCCGCTGTCCTGTGGCGGGGGACCCTGGCGGTAACTCCAGCGGTACAGGCTGGCCATCGCGCGGAAGGCCATAACCTGCGCCGTTAACAGGCCGAGGATAAGCCCCCAGATGGCATGGCCCGATGACCAGCCAAGCGCAAAACCTAGTCCAACCACGACCAGAATGCGGAAAAACTCACGTTGCCAGGCAACCTGTTGCACACACTTCCCCTTAGCTCTTTACTTCATCGGACGGAGAAAAACGGTAACCGGCACCGCGTACGGTCTGAATCATCTGTTCCTGATCATCGATCGACAACGCTTTGCGCAGACGCCGGATATGCACATCCACCGTGCGGTCATCAATGTAGACATTGCCGCCCCAGACGCGGTCCAGCAATTGGGCGCGGGAGTATACGCGATTGGGGTGGAGCATGAAAAATTCCAGCAAACGGAATTCCAGCGGGCCAAGAGTAACAGGCTGACCACTGATACTGGCGTTCTGGGAAGAACGGTCAAGGCTGAGCTTACCGGCCTTCACCGGTATGTCATCAATCAGCGCATTGGTGCGGCGTAGTACGGCGCGGATTCGGGCTATCAGCTCACGGGTGGAGAACGGCTTGAGAATATAGTCATCGGCGCCACTGTCGAGGCCGCTGATACGGTCGTCTTCGTCGGCCCGGGCAGTCAGCATAATGACCGGGATATCGGCGGTAAGCTCATCACGCTTCAGCCGGCGGGTCAGCTCAATTCCAGAAAGCATTGGCATCATCCAGTCGGCGATTACCAGATCCGGACGTTCATTGACGATCATCTGATGGGCCAGATGGCCATTGGCAGATAGCTTCACACGGAAGCCTGCGAGTTCAAGGCAGGTTCGGATCATATCGCAAATTGCAGGCTCGTCATCGACAACGAGAATATAGCCACCGCTCATAAGGGTCCTCGATTCTACGGCAAATTTCCGATGCTGATTGTGACAGTTTTATTAAGCACTGTTCACCCTAAATTTAATCGGCCGGGCAGGCGGTTATGTCTGCCAATGCACAGAGCAAACTGCCCATCAGGCGTGTTAATCCGTCGGATTGTGGCCGGAATATAGCTGTTTTGACTGAAAACACGATAAAGCGATAATTTTCATAGGCTTAGCCAAAAAAGCGGTTGACGGGGCAGAGGCAGGTCAGTAATATCCCCGCCCACTTAGCCGGTATAGCTCAGTCGGTAGAGCAACTGACTTGTAATCAGTAGGTCCCGAGTTCGACTCTTGGTGCCGGCACCAAATTAAAAAGCCCGTCCATTGGACGGGCTTTTTTTATGCTTTTCGGGCGTGGTGGTATTCAGAAACGCATCGATAATTCCAGGCTGTAGCCTTTATTGTTGGTCTGGCTGACGTTATAACGCACTTCGCCGGGCACTGGTTCGCCCTGATAAATATCCCAGGCGGTCAGCGCAACAAACTTCATCAGGTCAATCGATGACGAATGTTCTGTTACACGCTCATCATCAACCAGATCCCAGTGGCTGGCTTCCAGCCAGTCACTGCTGAAAGCGGCTTCTTTGTCTTCATCCGCCCAGGTCATTGAGAAGGGAGCGATAAGGGCAAAGCAGGCTGCACAAGGCTTAAGCCAGCGCTGGCGGCGCAACACGCCTCGCAGGGCACGCTCATCGATAAACCCCAGCTGAATCAATGCCTGCCCGAGCTGACAGGGGTTCTGCGCCTGATAGCTCAACGCCTGTTGTAATTGCTCTTCTGTAATACTCTGCTGCTGCAACAGCAGCTGTCCCAGGCGGTGAGGAAGTTCATTCATGTCCGCAGTTCCTTATTATGTCCTTTACTGCACATCTCCAGAATGGCACAGCGGTGATGGAACACCACGCTGTTTAGTTAACGTTCAGTTTTTATTCGTAACAGAAATGGAACAGGCTGTTCTTTCGGACTAATGTGATGCCTGTCTGCTTTGCTTTCAGCGGACAGATTTATTCACCTGACGGAGAACCTGCATGACCCTGATTCAGACCCTCGCCAGCCATGTCCGGCCACATACCGATGATATAGCGCTGGCGCTGGTAGCAACCCTGTTGGTTATTTTTGGCGATACGATTAACGATCTGGTACGCCGGTTAGTGCGTCCACATCCTATCTGGGTGCGTGTCGGGGTCTTTATTGCGTTGTGTACGTTTGGCTATGGTGCCTTGTCGGTGTGGCTGACGCCGGTACTCGACAGCTATTTACGCACGCTGTCATCGGGGATGTTTCTGAGTGTGGTAGTGGGGGCTTTTGTCGGTGTTGGTTTACTGGCAGAGCGTTATCACAGCCGCTGACTAATAATGCAGAAGAAGTCTGCGATTGGGCTGTTGCCGGGGATTGAGGGAGTGAAGTGGGTACAGCAAAAATTTCGCGTGCCCCAAAAAAATCGGGCGGTCAGGACATCCTGTCCTGACCGCCACAGCACCCTAGCACCATCCTGGCGTCCTAGTCTTCGTTCATCCTTGCCGCTATCCTTCGCGGTTGCTCATCCCTGACCAGCGATCCTTCGCCGACTACTCTATCCGTGACTGCAATCCTTAGCGCTATCTTCCTGATCACTGCCATCCCGGCAGTGCGTTCGTCCTTGTGGAATTAAAGATAGCAGAATCGACCTTCTGGGATAGCCCAGGTTTTCTATACTGTGGTTAATCAGAGATAGCGTGTTTTTATAAAATTCTTATAAATCAATGTCTTACATTTTTTCTGTGGCGTTTCTTCCATCGCATCCAGTGCTTTTTACCCAGATGTCGCACTGTCTTGTGAGATATATCGCACAAAGGGGCGGGCGTTTATCTGTCGACGGTTCTTCAGGAGTCATGCGTTTTTATGAGTAATACCCTCAGTCTGCCGCCGGAATTGGTTTATCTGCCTTTAGGAGAAGAGGCCATTCCACTGCTGAAGCGTGGATTTATTCCATTATTACCGGCAACCGCCAGTGGACTGCCCTGGTTATTGCCGCCTCCTGCTCAGGCAGCGCCGCTACGCATTGCTGCGGAAGATTATCTGACACATATGCATGCCGAATACGAACGCCTGCCGGATAACCTGCGCAGCCTGATCAGCCGCGATGATTTTCTGCGTCAGGCGGAGAGCAAGCGTGCAGATATAGAAGCAGCATTGGTTGCACAGCGTAAAGCGCGGGCAGAAGAGGATATCGGCAAGCCTGAGGACTGGTTGCTGCAACGTTTTTTCAGCGACCCCTATTGTCCGTTAGCCTGGCAGCAGACGGGTGGTTTTCACGGTATCTGGTTAGGGATTGATCCCCAACAGTGGCCGGATGCGCAGTTTCAGCCCGTCAGTTATCAGACATCAAGAGCGTCACGGCTGCCCGATAGTCTGTGCTGTGACCCGGCGGCTCAGGCGCCTCTGGCGGAGCAGCGCCTTATCTGCGCACTGGCGTCTGTGGATAAATCCATTCAGGTTGGTCAGCAGCGCCAGTGGCTGTTGCGGCTGCCACCGAAAGCGTTGCGCGTGGTTTTACTGGGTGCACAGATTCCGCGCCGCTTTGAACAGGGCCTGTTGCAGTTCTGGCAGCAGGATTTCCGCTATCAGCGCATTCCTTTGGCACAGATGCGGTTCAATAACCGTGACCTGAGCTGGGAATATCAGCTGCGGCCGTTGACCAGAGCAGAAAATCCCTGAGGGTCCACCAGTTCTCCGTCCTCTCCCAGCTCCGGGTAAGGCAGCTTATATTTGTGGCAGAGTTTGGTAATGGTGGGCTGGCACCATTCAAACAGTAAGCGCTGGTAGGTTTCTTCATCCAGGCGGTTTTCGTCAAACAACCCGGCGGCCTCACGCTGGCGTTGGGCCTCACTGAGAATGATCGCTGCAGCAACCGATACGTTAAAGGATTGCACCATGCCCTGCATCGGGATGATCAGATGCTCGTCGGCCAGCTCGGCGGCCTGGGCACTGATACCTTCTTTCTCATTACCGAGCATCAGTGCGGTTGGGCGGGTGAAATCATAATCGCGGAAGTCGACTGCGCGGTCGCTGAAGTGGGCGGCGCAGACGGTAAAGCCCTGCTCCTGCAGGTGTTCTATGGCGGTATCAATAGAAGGGTGGGTTTGTACATCAACCCAGGTGCCCGCTCCGGCGGTCTGGTTGCGGCGCAGGCGGTACTGATCTCCGGGCCAGACACAGTGGACTTCGGGCACAGCAAAGGCATCGCAGGTACGGACGATGGCCGACAGGTTGCGGTCTTTATGCACTTCGTCGGTCAGTACGGTTAAATCGGGTTGGCGCAGGCTCAGGGTTTGATGAATTCTCTCCAGACGTTGCGGCGTCACGGGCACGGTTCTCCGGTTCAGATTGGCCGCTTTTAACTGTCAGCAGCACGGGTTGTTGGGTGGTTATTCAAAGGGATGCATTGTATAAAAGCGCCCGGATTGATGCACGGAGCTATCTATGAACGGCAACCCATTTCTTGGCTGGCATTACTTATGGCAGGGCTTCCTCTCGTTACGCGAGCCGGGCCTGCGCCGCTTTGTTGCTTTGCCATTACTGCTGAATATCGTCGTGATGAGTGCCGCCAGCTGGTGGGGCGGAAGCAAGCTGAATGGCTGGATTGAATCCCTGGTGGCCTGGCTGCCGGGCTGGCTGGAATGGTTGTACTGGTTACTGATGCCACTGGCACTGCTGACCATGCTGCTGGTGATGGCGTATTTCTTCAGTACCCTGCTGGTAACGCTGGGCAGTCCCCTTAATGGTTTGCTGAGCGAACAGGTCGAACGCCGTGCGGGTATCGTGCTGCCGGAAGAGCCTGTGCTGAAGATGATCCGCCGCACCTTTGGCCGCGAGCTGACCAAGCTTGGTTATCTGTTGCCGCGTTACCTGCTGTTGCTGGTGCTGAGTTTTATTCCCGGCCTGAATCTGGCCAGCCCGTTACTGTGGTTCTGGTTCGGCAGCTGGGTGGTGGCGCTGCAGTACATCGATTATTCCTTTGATAACCATGGCCGCAGTTTTGCCGAGATGCGTAAAGCGATGGCTGGCGACAACCTCACCGTGCTGAGTTTTGGCGCGGTGGTGGCCTTTCTGATGATGATTCCGCTGGTGAACTGGTTTGTTATGCCGGCGGCGGTGATCGGTGCAACCCGCCTGCGTCTTGAGCGGTTGGGGCAGCCGGGCAATGTCGGCGGATTCGGCTATGCTGAAGGGGATACCCACAGGCAAAGGTTAGCCGATGGCAGCACTGAACATTCTGGTCGTTGATGACGCAGCATTTATCCGCGATCTGGTAAAAAAAGCAGTCCGTGACACTTACCCGGGCTGCGAATTACATGAAGCTGTCGATGGCCGTAAGGCCATCAGCATCATGAATGGCAAGAGCATCAATCTGGTGTTGTGCGACTGGGAAATGCCGGAAGTTTCAGGCATTGAGGTTTTGCAGTGGATGCGGGCCGATGAGCGCTACAAAAAAGTCCCTTTTATGATGATCACCAGCCGTGGCGAACGCGATCACGTGCTGAAAGCAGTGGAGGCGGGCGTCTCGGAATATATCGGCAAGCCTTTCACGCGCGAAAATTTCGTGGGTAAGCTGGCCAAACTGGTCTACAAACATCTGAAAATCCGCCCCAATCAGGGCGAGAGTAAAACGGCTGCCGGCAATGGTTCTGCTGATGTGCTGGGCGCTGCCAGCGTTGGCGGAGCAGCCAAGGTGGCCGGCGGAGATCTGGGCGGCGCATCCGTGCTGATGGGCGCAACGCCTAAAGCCATGGCTGAACCGAAAACCGTTGCTGCTGCTGACCTGGGCGGCGCATCCGTATTAATGGGTGAGCAGGCCGCTCCGGCCCGCAAAAGTGCCGCCAAGGCCCGCGGCCTGGCCAGCGTGCGTTTTGGCTCGGGTGGCAGCGCCAAGCTGGTAATTAAAGATATCAGCCTGCAGGAGCTGATCGGCGTCTTCCGTCGCGAGGGGCCGTTACCGGCTTTGCTGGAGCAGGTCGTGCTGGATATTGTTGATCAGGACAGCGGCGATGTCGCCCGTATTAACGGTTATGTACGCATGATGCAGGCACAGGAACCCCATCCTGATGCACAGACCATTCAGATGCTGATCCGCTACGTTGATGACGACCCGGAAAAGCTGGCAACGCTGTCACGTTTTATCGCTAAGGTGCGCTGAGCAGTCAGCGCTTCCACCGGGTTTACTTCGGTGCCCGCTTTTTTATGTTCAGGCATACAGCCAACCAGCTTCTGCGGTTTGAAATGGCAGGTAAAACAGCTGCCTTTGCCCGGTTCGCTTTCGATCAGCAACTCCCCTTCATGGCGTAACAGCACATGTTTGACGATGGCCAGGCCCAGTCCGGTACCGCCGGTGGCTTTGTTGCGGCTTGGGTCCGCGCGATAAAAACGTTCGGTCAGGCGTGGTAAATGATGCGCCTCAATGCCGCTGCCATTATCGCGCACCGCAAAAAAAGCGCCGTCATCGTTGCAGTACCAGCTTAACTCCACTTTGCCGCCATCCGGCGTGTATTTTACCGCGTTGAACACCAGATTAGAGAAAGCGCTGCGCAGCTCGTCGGCGTAGCCCAGTAACTGTGCCGGGCAGTCGATGCTGAGACGGATGTCGTGGCCGCGCTCGTGACTCAGTGCCCGGGCATCAGCGGCAATGCTGGCCAGCAGCGGTTCAATCGCCACCGCCTGTGGCTGTTCCTGCTGGGTGGTTTCCAGCCGTGACAGCATCAGCAGATCTTTGATTAACGCTTCCATACGCGCGCTCTGCTCGCTCATCTGCGCCAGCATACGTCCCCAGCGTGGCGGCAGCTGATCGCTGACACTGGCCATGGTTTCGACGTAACCGGATACCACGGTCAGTGGCGTACGTAATTCGTGGCTGACGTTGGCAACAAAGTCTTTGCGCATCTGCTCCAGTTGCTTCAGACGGGTAATGTCATGTACGACCAGCAGCCGGTCTTTACGGCCAAACTGGGTAATGTTGAATTGCAGATGAATGCGGCTGTTAACCGGTGACTTTATCTCCAGCGGCTCGTCATACTCGCCGTGATTAAAGTAGTCGTTAAAAGCCGGGTTGCGGATCAGGTTGGTAATGGGCTGGCCGACATCGACCGGCGCCCGCAGTCCGAGAAATTTGCTGGCGGCATGATTCCACCATTCCAGATTGCCGTGGCTGTCGACCATCAGTACGGCATCCTGCAGGGCGGCAGTGGAATCCTGAATGCGGTTGATGATGGCCTGCAGTTTCTGCTGATGCTTGCTGCTGCGTTGTTGCAGCCTCTGGGTTTCGCTGAAAACCGCGCCCCAGACGCCGACGGTGCGTGGCAGCGGTGTGCTCTGGCCCTGTTGCAACCAGTGCTGCAGGCGCGACAGTTGCAGCCATTGCCAGGCGGTATAACCAGCCAGTGCCAGTGCTAACGCTGTACCAGGTTGGTGAAAGCTGAAGCCGATACTTAGTGCGAGCAGCAGCAGATAGCACAGGCGGCGCAATTCCCTGCGCCAGACCGGGCTCATCGGTTTCAGGACGCTTTGGTCGAGAAGCGGTAGCCGGTGCCGCGAACGGTCTGAATCAGATGCTCGTGGGTTTCTCCCAATGCTTTGCGCAGGCGGCGGATATGTACATCAACAGTACGCTCCTCGACATACACATTGCCTCCCCACACCTGATCCAGCAGCTGAGCGCGAGAATAAGCACGCTCCTGATGGGTCATAAAGAACTGCAGCAGACGGTATTCGGTCGGGCCGATATCAATCGGGCTGCTGTGTGAGGTCACGCGGTGGCAGACCGGGTCCAGCATCAGGCCACCGACGTCGATAGGCTCTTCAATACCCTGTGGTGTGGCGCGGCGCAGCACGGCTTTCAGGCGTGCAACCAGTTCACGCGGGGAGAAGGGTTTGGTGATGTAATCATCCGCACCGGCTTCCAGCCCCTGTACTTTGTTGTCTTCTTCGCCTTTGGCTGTGAGCATAATAATTGGCAGCTCGGCGGTCAGATCATCCCGTTTCAGACGGCGCGCAAACTCCACGCCGCTGGTGCCGGGCAGCATCCAGTCGAGCAAAATCATATCTGGTTTATTATCGACGATATGAGCATGGGCCTCCTGAACGCTGGCGGCTTCCATACACTCGTAGCCTGCCATTTCCAGGGCGACCGCGATCATCTCGCGGATTGGCGCTTCATCATCGACGATTAATACCGTCTTGCCTGCTTTAGTCATAGTTGTCGTCACGCAAGTGTCACAATCCCGTATTGCGCTGGTATTACACTGGTGCAATGTTACAGGGATGTGACAACTGACTCAGTAACGACTGATTGGCGGAACTTTCTGCACATTCTGTGCGGAGGTGCTCGGAGAACGCGCTTCAGGCGAGCAGGTAATGGCCTGCGAGGCCGGCCCAGATAATCAGGCCAAACCAGTAACTCTGGCGGAAAGCCGCAAAACAGACTTCGCGGCCGCGTGAGCGGATCTGCCATAACTGCGAAGCAAAAAATAGCGCTCCGCACAGCAGACCAACATAAAACGGCCAGCTCAGCGCCAGCTGGTTACCTGCAGCCAGCAGGCAGAACAGTGTCATGCCCTGCAGCAGAGCAATCATCGCCAGATCCAGTTCGGCGAACAGCACCGCGGTGGATTTGATGCCGATCTTCAGGTCGTCATCGCGGTCGACCATGGCATACATAGTGTCGTAAGCCACGGTCCAGCACAGGTTGGCGATATACAGCAGCCAGGCAACGGCCGGAATGTCGTTGCTCTGCGCGGCGAAGGCCATCGGAATGGCGCAGGAATAAGCGGCACCAAGAAACACCTGCGGCAGGTGGGTGTAACGCTTCATAAAAGGGTAGAGCGACGCCAGCCCAAGGGCGGCAAACGACAGCATAATGGTGAAGGTATTGGTCAGCAGCACCAGCAGGAAGGCCAGTAAAATCAGCACAGCGAAGCCGGTCAGCGCCTGTTTGCTGGTCATGCGGCCGGTGGCCAGCGGCCGGTCAGCGGTGCGTTTAACATGGCCGTCGACTTTGCGGTCGGCAAAGTCATTGATGATGCAGCCAGCGGAGCGCATCAGAAACACACCGGCGGTGAAAATCAGCAACAGATTCAGGTCGGGTACGCCAGCTGCGGCAATCCATAAAGCCCACAGCGTTGGTCCGAGCAGCAGGTAAGAACCGATCGGGCGGTCGAGACGGGTAATGGAAATCCAGTCCTGCCAGCGTGCCCAGCGGGATGGCCAGTGACGATCAAGCAGTTGGGTTAATGCGGACATAACAGTTCTTCTTCTTGCCGGGGGCCGGTCTGCCCTTCAGAGAAATTCGGTCAGGCGCCGGGAAAACGCTTCCGACACCATGAGTGGCTTACCGTGCAGGGTAAATACCGAACGCCGTGACCATTCTAACCCCAGTGCATTGGCTTTGCAGTGGCTGACCTGCAGTGGCGTGCGGCGCAGCGACGGCTGGCTGAACAGATAACTGCCCAGTGAACGCGAGCCCAGTGCCTGCAGGCGCCGTTCGCTGCCGGTCAGGGTGCTCAGGGGAACCGCCGTGCGGGCGTACACCAGAGGCACATCGCCGAGATGCAAAATCACTTCCCTGATCCATAACCGCTGATTGCCATACAGTTTCAGGGCCTGACGCTCGACCGTAGTCGGTTCGCCGTAATACTGCGCCAGTACCTGTACATTGAAGGTGCCCGGGCGCAGGGCGCTGAGGCGTGCCGTCAGCGATTGTTCGTTCAACAACCAGTCGCGCCAGACGGGTGGTAGAGAGAACGCCCGGCGCCGGTTACGGCTGGACCATGACGGAGCAGATGGATGCAGCACAGGTGCCAGAGACGGAATCGCCGGCGTATGCAGGGAGGACAATGCCTTCATGAACGGGCTCGGTGGAGACGCAGACATCCGGTAAACCGGGGATCATTTCAGGCGCGCAGGATGCGCTAAATCGGGGCGTCAGGCAAGTCCGGGCGGGCCTGGCTGGCCAAGCGCGGCTGGCAAATGCCCGGAATTGACCGTTGATTTTCCCCCGGCGGCTGAGTAGTTTTAGCGCCTTTCTGAAAATCGGTATTTTTTAAGGTAATAGTATGAAAAAGTGGCAATGTGTTGTTTGCGGATGGATTTATGATGAAGAGCTGGGCGCTCCGGAAGAAGGTCTGGCACCGGGAACCCGCTGGGAAGACGTACCCGCAGACTTTATTTGTCCTGATTGCGGTGTCGGTAAAGAAGACTTCGAGATGGTAGAAATCTGATACCTCCCCGCTCAATATCCGGGAAGTGCTTCCGCACTTCCTGTCCTTTTCTCACCTGTCTCCATCCGGATAAAAGTCTATGAATGAGAATACTGCCCCGATTGTAGTGATCGGAACCGGGCTGGCCGGTTATAACCTGGTCAAAGAACTGCGTAAGCTGGCGCCGCAGCAGAATATTCTGATGATTACCGCCGACGACGGGCGTAATTACTCCAAGCCGATGTTATCCACAGGCTTCGGCAAGAACAAAACCGCCGATGAGCTGGCGATGGCCAGTGCGGCGGCGATGGCCGAACAGCTGAATATTGTTATCCGCCCTAATACCCGCGTTACCCATATCGATGCGGCGGCGCATAAGGTGTTTATCGGCGAAGAGCCGGTTGAATACAGCAAACTGGTGCTGGCCTGGGGTGCGGAAGTGATCCGTCCGCGGGTGGAAGGTGATGCCGGTGATCGTATTTACTCCATCAACGATCTCGAAGATTACGCCCGTTTCCGTGCCGCTGCCGATGGCAAAAAGCGCGTATTGATCATGGGTGCCGGCCTGATTGGCTGTGAATACGCCAACGATATGGCCAACGGTGGTTTTGATATCGACGTGGTTGCGCCATGTGAGCAGCTGCTGCCGTCACTGTTGCCAACGGAAGCCGCCAATGCCGTTCAGCAAGGTCTGGAAGGCATGGGTGTGCGCTTCCATCTTGGCCCGCTGGTCAGCCGTATCGTGCACGATGGCGATGAGCTGAGCGCGACCCTGAGCAACGGTGAAACCCTGAAAACCGACGTTGTGGTGTCTGCTATTGGTCTGCGTCCGCGTCTGGATCTGGCCATTAAAGCCGGCCTGCAGGTGAATCACGGTATCGTGGTTAACCGTCAGCTGCAGACCAGCGAAGCGGATATCTACGCGCTGGGCGACTGTGCCGAGGTCGAAGGCCGTGTGCTGCTGTATGTGCTGCCGCTGATGGCATCCGCCCGTGCGCTGGCCAAAACCCTGGCCGGCGAAGCAACGGATGTGAGCTATGGCGTGATGCCGGTCACGGTGAAAACCCCGGTCGTGCCTGTGGTGGTTTCGCCACCGGCACCGGGCGTTTCCGGCATGTGGCAGACAGAGTGTGACGGAGCCGACGTTCAGGCCGAGTTCCGCAACGAAAACGGCGAATTGCTCGGCTATGCTTTGACCGGAGCCAGGGTTATGAATAAAGTAGCACTCAACAAAGAGCTGCCGGCTATTCTGCCCTGACCTCTCGTTACTTCACGCTCCCCTGCTATTGGCAGGGGATAACGTTCTCCCCGGGGAATCGGGGACCACTACAGCCCAATAAGGATAATCATCCATGCGTAAACCAGAACTGGCTGCGGCCATCGCTGAAAAAGCAGATCTGAGCAAAGAAAAAGCAGCAGAAGTGATCACCGTGATCACCGATCAGATTGCTAAAGCGTTGAGTGAAGGCGACTCTGTCAGCCTGATCGGTTTCGGTACTTTCGAAGTGCGTCAGCGCGCTGAACGTCAGGGTAAAAACCCTCAGACTGGTGCTCCAATCACCATCGCTGCAGCCAAAGTACCGGCATTCAAGCCTGGTAAAGGTCTGAAAGAGGCCGTGCAATAAGCACTGCAAAGCTGCTGACCCGGGAATGGGTTAAGCAGCTGGTTATCGGCGAGGGGCTCTGCCCCTTTGCCGCTCCTGTTTTTGATTCCCTGCGTATCGATGTCTGTGACAGCTCCGACCCGGAGCAGGCCACCCTGCAGTTTATGGAACTGCTGCGTGAGGTTGCCGAGGCCGATGCGGCGGAATTACCCACTGCGTTATTCGTTGTACCTTCCTGCTTTGACGACTTTGACCTGTATTGGAACTGGCTGCTGATCTGCGACAATCTGCTGGCTCAGATGGGTTATGAAGGCGTACTGCAACTGGCCAGTTTTCATCCGCATTACCTGTTTGAAGGTGAGAATGAAGACGATATGAGCCACTTTACCAACCGCTCCCCCTACCCGATGCTGCATATTATCCGCGAGGCGGATATTGAGCAGGCGCTGGCCAGTGTCAGCCGTCCGGAACGTATTCCTGAGCGTAATCGCCAGCATATGCGCCGCTTAGGCAAAGAAGGTCTTTTGCAATGTATGCCGGCTCTGGCACAATCGCGCCTCTTTCAGGATGCAGGCGACATCACCGAACATGCGGAATCCTGAGAGACTCTTTTTCTCTACCATTCCGAGGACGTGTCATGATCAAGTTCCAACTGCTGCTGTGGGCCCTGGGCCTGCTGATGAAAAAAGCGGCGCGTAAAAATCCTGATTTCCGTAAGCAACTGGAAGGCAAAGATTTTGCGTTTCAGCTGCAGACCGAAGATGGCGGTATCGTCCGTCACTATGTCGTTGCCGACAACAGCGTACGCAGCAAGCGTAAGGCGCATAAAAATCCGGCCTTTACCATCAGCTTCAAAAACGCTGATACTGGCCTGCGTATCCTGACGTCGAAAGACAAAAATGCTTTTATGAAAGGCATTCAGGATAAAGACATTAAAATTGCCGGTGATCTGTCACTGGTCATGTGGTTCCAGGGTGTGAGCAAATACCTGAAACCGAAAAAAAAATAACAACATAAAAACCGCGGCACCGTCCGCGGTTTTGCTTTACCGTCCGGCTCCGGTCGCGGCGGCCCGGCCAATAGGATATCCGTATGAGCCTTACTCGTCAGATTCTGATAGCCATGACCGCTGCCATTCTGCTGGGCAGTCTGACCCAGCGTTTGCTGCTGATTCCTGACCTGCTGAGTGACCCTGTGTGGCAGGGGTATCTGCACTACTTCCTTGATGATTTTCTTACCCATGGGCTGTTTCTGCTGGGCGGCAAAATCTTTATTGCCAGCCTGAAAGTGCTGGTGGTGCCGCTGGTGTTTGTATCGCTGGTCTGTGGTGTCTGCCATCTGCGCGATCAGGGCTCTCTCGGTCGCCTGAGTCTGAAAACCATCGTGCTCTATCTGGCGACAACCGGTCTGGCGATTTCGCTGGCGCTGCTGCTGGCTGGTTGGTGGCAACCCGGTGCCGGTGTCGATAAGAACACCGGGGGCGATTATGTGCCGCCGCAGCCGATGGCGCTGATCGACGTGCTGGCCAATATTTTCCCCAGCAATCCGGTGCAGGCGATGGCCGAAGGTACCATGCTGCAGGTGATTGTTTTTGCCCTGCTGATCGGTGTGGCCATTGGCCGGGCCGGTGAATACGGTGAGCGCATTGGCAGCCATTTCAACGACTGGAACGAAGTGCTGATGAAGCTGGTAACCCTGCTGATGAGCTTCGCGCCCTACGGTGTGTTCTGTTTGCTGTTTACCCTGTTTGCCGAACAGGGGATTGGTAAGGTCGGTGATCTGGCGCTCTATATGCTGACCGTCACCAGCGTGTTGTTATTGCATGGCTTTGTGGTTTACCCCTTATTGCTGAAAGGACTGTCTGGTCTGTCACCGAGAGTTTTTCTGCGTAAAATGCGCAATGTGCAGTTATTTGCCTTCAGCACCGCCTCCAGTACGGCTACGGTACCCGTTACCCTGCGTGCGGTTGAGCAGCGTCTCGGGGTTCAGAATCGTGTGGCGGCGTTCTCCGTCCCGCTGGGGGCAACCATCAATATGGATGGCACGGCGATTATGCAGGGCGTGGCGACAGCCTTTATTGCCCAGGCCTATGGTATTGATCTGACTCTGAGCCAGTATCTGCTGGTGGTACTGACCGCCATGCTGGCCTCAATCGGTACCGCCGGTGTGCCCGGGGTTGGCCTTGTTACTCTGGCGCTGGTGCTGGAACAGGTACAATTACCGGTCGAAGGGATCGCGCTGATTATCGGCGTTGACCGGATTCTCGATATGATGCGCACCGCCGTGAATGTTACCGGCGATGCTATGGTTTCGGTGGTGGTGGCGCGCAGTGAAGGGGCGCTTGACCATGACACTTACAACAACCCCAAAGCGGGAGAACAGAATTGAAGATGCAGCGTTCTATGCTGGCAGTGCTGCTGGCCAGCACGATAGCGATGCCGGCAATCAGTGCGGAGCAGGGCGGTATTAATGCGGAGCGGGGTATTAGTGCCATCTCCATGCCGGTGGCAAGCAATGCTGAAGCGGGTGCTCAGCTGAGTGCTGAGGAGCTGGCAAGGCAACAGGCCGCCGAACAGGCGCAGCAACAGCTCGAAGCCATTATCGGCGCTTCTGGTCTGCAGGGACTGGGGGAACAGGCACGTAATCTGGCACAGCAGGTTCTGAATGAAACCCAGGCGCCGCTCGGTTTTCAGTACGATGTCGTCGACCGGCTGACGCCGCTGTGGGCGCCGGATGCTCTGCAGAATACCCTGGCCAGTGCGCTGGCCTCTCTCGATGATCAGCAGCGCGAGTTATTACAGAGCACCCTTAACAGCCGTCGTCTGCAGAACGCGCGTAACAAAGAACTCAGTGCCATTGCTGATCAGAACAGCCGTAACTATCAGGACTATATCAGCCGTCTGCGTCAGCAGCCGCCAGCACCTGCACGGGTAGCGCTGATTAAACAGCTGGACGAAGCCATGCAGTTCTCGGCCTTGCTCAGCGTTACCCGCAGCAGTGTGTATCCGCAACTGCAGGCGGTGCTGCGCGACTGGCAGCCACCGGAAAACTGGCAGGCCGGTCTGCAGCGCGACGTGACGGAGTTTCTGCTCTACGTTCACCGCACCACCCCGAATGACGAACTGCAGCGATTGGCTCAGGCCTACCGTGAGCCGGTACTGCAGCAGTGGCTGGCGGGTGTGAAACAAAGCCTGAGCGGGCAGGCTGGGTAACGCCTGTTTCCGGGTATAAAAAAAGCCGCAACTGCGGCTTTTTTTATACCCGGAAACGGGCACTCAGTGATTCAGCATCTGCACCATCTCGCTCAGATCGTCCATGCGTTCCAGCAGATTCACCGTTACCTCATCCACGCTGTCTGCGCGCAGGAATAAGGTATCCAGCAGGAAGTCTTCCGGCTGCTCGAACGGGCCGTCACCAAAACCGTGGCGACGCAGGCTGCGGGTCGCAACATACAGCAGGCGGGCATAGTCGGCGTGCTCGCCCTCGTAGTAAGGGTTGTGCTGCTGACGCATGGCGGTCACCAGTTCTTCCGGCATACGCCATTGCTGCAGCAGACAGGCGGAAATCTGTTCCCGGGTCAGACCCAGCAAATGACGCTCAACGTAGAAGCGGTTGATATGCGGGTTAGCTTCGATATGGCGGTTAACCAGTGAAAACTGTGGCGGAAATACATGGCCCAGAATCAGGAATCCAAAGTTATGCAGCAGGCCGCACAGGTACGCCAGCCCCTGACTGGGACGATGACGGGCGGGCATCAGTTTGGCCAGCTCGCCGCACAGTGCGGCAGTTACCACCGCCTGCTGCCAGAAAGGAGCATAGCCATGCGGGCCCTCTTTAGGGACTGACAGGGTGCGGCCCAGTGCCAGACCCAGCGCCAGATTGATGACCAGATCGAAGCCCAGCACGCGGATCACCGCTTCTTCCACGGTTTTGATCTCGCCGCGCACGCCGTAGTAAGGCGAACGCGCCCAGCTTACCACCTGTGCCGACATGCCCGGGTCAAGCTCAACTGCTTGCGCCAGTGAGGTGGTATCGGCATTGGGATCAACCCGCAGTTCGATAATGCGCCGTGCGGTTTCCGGCAGCGGCGGCAGGTCGAGGGTTTCGGCCAGACGTTGTTTGATACGCAGCGGAGTGAACTGGCGGATGGCGGCATGCACATCTTCCAGATCCTGCTGCGGATCGTTGTAGTGAATGTCGGTCATCAGCGGTGCGGTATAGCTGCCGATGCGCGAGCTGGTGGTGAGGTTGCGGAATTGCTCCATCGGCACCTTCAGCCACTCGTGCCCGGCTCCTGAGACGATAAACAGCTCGTTCTGCAGTAACAGGGAATCATCGACCAGACTCTCCAGCTTGGTGACCTGTGGCAGGGCCGGAAACTCATCCAGACCGTGCTGTTTTTTCAGGCGTTCCAGCTCGGTGGCGGACAGCGCGGTAAATTGCCGGCCGAGCTGATGTGCCAGCTGATTCAGGTCGAGCATGCGGTTGCCGGGGATCACAACCTGCACCTTGCCCAGGTCGTCCTTAAGGAAGACGACATTGGCAACTTTGGCAGAGTAGGAGGCCGGTGGATTGCTTTGCATAAGGTGGAACAGCTCCTCGTCGTCGGTCAGGCTGTAATCAATGTGCCAGTCGTCCAGTACTTTCATTACGGTGGCAGGGATGGCCATGGTGAAATCCGTTTGCTGATCGTTTAGGGGTGGAGATAACTATAGACCAGCCTTCTGCATCTGCTGCGGCAGAGAGCGTGATTGAGGTCATGATTCCGACCAGTGGTAAAAGCCGAGAAATCAGACGTTGGCGAAACGTTCGGCGTCGCCCAGCCAGCGCTGAATCAGGGGTTCGACCGTGTGCGGGTGCAGCGTCCACAGTTGCTGGGCCATATCGCGTACCTGTGGCAGAAGATCGCCATCGCGCTGCAGATCGGCGACGCGCAGCATCTGCAAGCCGGTCTGGCGTGTACCCAGCAGCTCGCCGGGGCCGCGGATCTGCAGATCCTGTTCGGCAATATAGAAACCGTCCTGGCTGTCGCGCATCACCTGCAGACGCTGTTTGCTGGTGAACGACAGCGGTGCTTTATACAGCAGTACGCAGTGACTCTTGGCGCTGCCCCGCCCGACCCGGCCGCGCAACTGGTGCAGCTGTGCCAGACCCAGGCGTTCGGGGTTTTCGATAATCATCAGGCTGGCGTTGGGCACATCGACGCCAACCTCGATCACCGTGGTGGCAACCAGCAGATCCAGCTCATGGGCTTTAAAGCGCGCCATGATGTCGGCTTTCTCGGCAGCTTTCATGCGCCCGTGTACCAGGCCGATACGCAGATGCGGTAAGGCTTCGGCCAGTTCCTGTGCGGTGTTCTCCGCCGCCTGACACTGCAATGCCTCGCTCTCTTCAATCAGGGTGCAGACCCAGTAAGCCTGCGCACCTTCCGCACAGGCACCATTGACCCGTTCAATCACTTCCGGGCGGCGCTGCTCGCCGATAGCGACGGTGGTAATCGGGCTGCGGCCGGGAGGCAGTTCGTCGATCACCGAGGTGTCCAGATCGGCGTAAGCGCTCATCGCCAGTGTGCGCGGAATCGGTGTGGCGGTCATGATCAGCTGGTGTGGCGATAACTTTTGCGCCACCCCTTTTTCCCGCAACGACAGGCGCTGATGCACGCCAAAGCGGTGCTGCTCGTCGATGATAATCAGCCCCAGCCGGGCGAAGTGCACATCGTCCTGAAACAGCGCGTGGGTACCGACCACCAGTTGCGCTTCACCACTGGCAATCTCCGCCAGCGAGCGCTCGCGCGCCTTGCCTTTGACCTTGCCGGCCAGCCAGCCAAGCCTGATGCCCAGAGGTTCAAACCAGCCTGACAGGTTGTTGAGGTGCTGTTCGGCGAGAATTTCGGTCGGTGCCATCAGCGCCACCTGAAAACCGGCCTGCAGCAGATCACAGGCCGCGAGGGCGGCAACCAGGGTTTTGCCGGAGCCGACATCGCCCTGCACCAGGCGCAGCATAGGGTAAGGCTGGGTCAGATCCTGTTCGATTTCGCTCACCACCCGTTGCTGGGCGCCGGTCGGGGTAAAGGGCAGCTGCTGCAGTAACGCCCGCTGCAGGGTTTTATCGCTGTGGATGGCCGGAGCTTCGTCGGCCTGAACCTGTGCGCGCAGCTTATGCAAGGACAGCTGGTGGGCGAGGAGTTCTTCCAGTATCAGGCGTTTCTGCGCCGGGTGCTGGCCGCTTTCGAGCAATGCCAGATTGGTTTCCCGTGGTGGCGTATGCAGAAACAGCAGCGCGTCTTTCAGCGTTGGCAGGCGCCACTGTTGTAGCCAGGCGGCGGGCAGCAGATCGGTCAGATCGACCTGATCGGCTTTCAGCAGCTCCAGCGCCTGCTCATGCAGCAAACGCAGGCGCTGCTGGCTGATGCCATCGGTGGCCGGGTAAACCGGCGTCAGGCTCGGCTCCAACGGTAAATCGAGGCCTTCTTCCAGCCGGGTGTATTCGGGGTGATACAGCTCCAGCCCGCTGGCGCCACGGCGCGGTTCGCCGTAGCAGCGGATCGTGGTGCCGGTGCTGAACTGATTTTTCTGCGCGGCGCTGAAATGGTAAAAGCGCAGGCTGATCACGCCGCTGTGGTCCTGCAGTTTCACCAGCAGACTGCGGCGTTTGCCAAACAACACGGTGGCGCCGCGCACTTCGCCCTGAATCACCGCCGGGCGCATCGGTTGCAGGGCGCCGATCGGGGTGATCTGGCTGCGGTCTTCGTAGCGGAAAGGCAGGTGGAAAAACAGATCCGCCAGACTGCGGATCTGTAGTTTATGCAGCTGTTCGGCCAGTTTCGGGCCGACGCCTTTCAGCTCGGTGATCTGGCTGAGTTTTGCCACGCGTTACCTGCCCTCAGGGTTCCAGACGGCACTGACGGGCGGTGCTCAGCAACAGGTCGATAGCCTGACCGCGCGGGAAGCTGGCACGCCAGGCCAGTGCCACGGTACGGAACGGTGCCGGAGCCTTGAACGGACGCGTGGTAACGAGATTCTGGTCGAGATTACTGACTGCCGACTCCGGCAGTACGGTAATGCCGAGCCCGGTGGCGACCATATGCTTCAGGGTTTCCAGTGAGCTGCCTTCGAGCACGCTGCCGAGGCGGGTGTGATGCTTACGCGCCAGCGCCGGGCAGTGTTCGAATACCTGATCACGGAAGCAGTGGCCTTCGCCCAGCATCAGCAGATCTTCATCGGCCAGTTGTTCGGCTTCAATGCTTTTCTGTTTGCACCAGGGGTGGTTTTTCGGCAGCACCACGACGAAGTTTTCGTCGTACAGCGGCCGGGTCAGCACATCGGCTTCGGTAAAGGGCAGGGCGACGATGATGGCATCCAGTTCACCGTCACGCAGCTGGCGGCGCAGTACGCCGGTGTAGTTCTCTTCCAGATACAGCGGCATGGTTGGCGCCTGCTGGTGAATCTGCGGCACCAGATGCGGAAACAGGTAAGGCCCGATGGTGAAAATAGCGCCAAGCTTCAGCGGTGTGCTGAGCTGATCCTTGCCGGCACTGGCCAGTTCGCGGATGGTGCGGGCTTCTTCCAGCACCCTTTGCGCCTGGGTAACGATGCGCTCACCGAGCGGCGTAACGGTAACCGAGCTTTTGCTGCGTTCAAATATCGCAATGTCTAACTCGCTTTCCAGTTTTTTTATCGCTACGCTCAGCGTCGGCTGGCTGACAAAGCACTTTTCCGCCGCCCGGCCAAAATGACGTTCCTGGGCAAGAGTCACGATGTACTTGAGTTCGGTCAGCGTCATAAGGGTTCCTTAATTGTTACCTTGTATGGGTGCCGGAAAATTGATTTAGCTTACCTATTAAATCCGGGTGAATAAAGCCCGTGGGGGCTGAATGCTGTCACTTGGCTAAAATAACAATGAATGCGCGGCCCAGAGGGCTGCACCAGACTGAGCGCAAGAGGAGAATTACATGGCTCGGATTCTGATTGTGGGGGCAGGAGATATTGGCGGTAATCTGGCTCAGCGGCTGCATGCTGACGGGCATCAGGTATGGGGTGTCCGCCGCTCCGATAAACCAATCGGTGACGGTATTGGCCTGATTCAGGCCGATGTGGCGGACTCAGAAACGCTGCAGGAGTTACCTGAGGATCTGGATATCCTGGTTTACAGCGTGGCTTCTCCGGTGTTCTCGAAAGAGGGCTACCACGATTATTACTACAAAGGATTGCGTAATGTGCTGCGGGCTCTGAAAGGCCAGAAGCTGAAACGTGCGTTCTTTGTTTCCAGTTCCAGTGTTTATCACCAGATGAACGCCGAATGGGTCGATGAAACCAGTGAAACCAAACCCGGCAGCTTCGCCGGTAAAGAAATGCTGGCCGCAGAACAGGCGCTGCTGAACGATAAACTGCCTGGTACTGTTGTGCGCTTTACCGGCATTTATGGTCCCGGCCGCACCCGCATGATTGAGCAGGCACGGCAGGGCAGCCACTGTGATCCGGAACCACCGGTGTGGACCAACCGTATTCACCGTGATGATTGCCTGGGCGTATTGCAGTTGCTGATTGAACGGGCGCTGACGGATAAACCGCTGGATGATATTTATCTGGCCACCGACGATGAACCAGCCACGCTGTTTGATGTGCTGGAATGGATGAAAGACCGTATCGGTGATGTGGAACCGGATCACGATGTGCCGGAAGCCTCACGCCGTGCTAACCGTCGCTGCTCTAATAAGCGTCTGCGTGAGCTGGGTTACGATTTTAAATTCAGCAATTATCGTGAAGGCTATGACCAGCTGCTGACCGAGATGGGGCTGATTTAGCCTGCGGTTAACGGCCATAAAAAAAGCGCTCGGTGAGCGCTTTTTTTATGCAGCAAAGAAACTCAGTCGAGTTCCAGTACGCCGTCCATTTCCACGCCGGCATCGCGTGGCAGCTGTGCCACGCCGACCGCAGCGCGGGCCGGGTATGGCTGCTCAAAGTATTCTGCCATCACTTTATTAACGGTGGCGAAGTTGCCCAGATCGGTCAGGAAAATATTCAGCTTGGCAATCTGCTGCAGAGAACCGCCGGCGGCTTCACATACTGCGCTCAGGTTTTTAAATACCTGATGAATGCGCGCTTCAATATCGCCTTCAACCATTTCCATGGTTTCCGGTACCAGCGGAATCTGCCCGGACAGGTAAACGGTTTTTCCGACTTTAACAGCCTGGGAATAGGTGCCTATAGCGGCCGGGGCTTTTTCTGTAGCGATGATTTCGCGGCTCATAACAATCCTTAATTTTTACTGCGGACAATTTTATTTACGCCGCGGATATTGCGCAGGCGGCGGATCGCGCGGGCCAGATGTTTACGGCCGTGCACGCTGAGACTCAGATGGGTAACGCTGAGGCGGGCATCGCGCTCTTCCACACTGATTTTTTCGATATTGGCTTCCGCCTGGGTAATGGCGCTTGCCAGTTCGGCGACGATGCCGCGGCGGTTTTCCAGATAGACTTTAAGGTCGACGGTAAATTCGCTGTCGATGTCTTTGTCCCAGCTGAGAATGACGCATTTTTCCGGGTTATCGCGGAATTCTTCGACGTTTTTACAGCTTTCGGTATGAATCACCAGACCACGGCCGGAACTGACGTAACCAATAATCGGGTCGCCGGGAATCGGGCTGCAGCACTTGGCGAAATTCACTACCAGGCCTTCGGTGCCTTTAATCGCCAGCGGTGATTGTTCAACCGATTCCAGATCGATGTCGGATTCTTTGTTGGCAACCAGCAGGCGGCGCGCCAGCAGCGGCGCCATACGGTTACCGGCACCAATATCTTCGAGCAGGTCGCCGAGTTCATCGAGGCCGGTTTCACGCAGCACCAGATCAATATGCTGCTGGTCGATATCTTCCAGCGTTTTACCCAGCGCATTCAGCGCTTTATTCAGCAGACGCTCACCCAGTGCCACCGATTCGGAGCGGCGCTGGCTCTTGAGGTAATTACGGATATTGGAGCGCGCCTTGCCGGTGACCACAAAGTTGAGCCAGGCCGGATTCGGCTGGCCGCCCGGTGCGGTCACAATCTGCACGGTCTGACCGTTCTGCAGACGCGCACTCAGCGGCGCCAGCTGACGGTTAATACGGCAGGCGATGCAGTGGTTGCCCACATCGGTATGCACCGCGTAAGCAAAATCGATGGCGGTGGAACCGGACGGTAATTCGAGAATTTTGCCTTTTGGCGTGAACACGTAAATCTCATCCGGGAACAGATCGACTTTAACGTGCTCAACAAACTCCAGCGGGCTGCCGGCGTTTTTCTGCAGCTCGAGCAGGTTCTGCACCCACTGCCGTGCACGCTGGGTGCCGCTGGCCTGATCGCTTTCCGATTTATACAGCCAGTGGGCGGCAATACCATGGTTGGCCATGGCTTCCATTTCTTCGGTGCGGATCTGGATTTCAATCGGCACACCACCGATACCGATCAGCGTGGTGTGTAGCGACTGGTAACCGTTGGTTTTGGGAATGGCGATATAGTCTTTGAAGCGCCCCGGAATCGGCTTATACAGACTGTGCATGGCGCCGAGGATGCGGTAACAGGAATCGACGGAGTCGGCGATGATGCGGAAACCGTAGACATCCATAATATCGGTCAGCGATTTACGCTGATCACGCATCTTGCTGTAAATGCTGAACAGATGCTTTTCACGGCCAACCACCCGGGCGCTGATACCCACCTCGGTCAGGCGGTTGCGCACGGCGGTGGCGATGTTATTCACAATCTCAGAACGGTGACCGCGCGCTGCCTTTACCGCTTTGCGGATCATCTCCGAACGCATCGGATACATGGCTTCGAAACACAGCTCTTCCATCTCCACGCGGATACTATTCAGACCCAGGCGGTTGGCGATAGGGGCGTAGATATCGAGGGTTTCTTTGGCGATGCGGCGGCGCTTTTCGGGCTTCAGCGAGCCCAGAGTGCGCAGGTTGTGCAGGCGGTCGGCGAGTTTTACCAGAATGACGCGGATGTCTTTGGCCATGGCCATGGCCATCTTCTGGAAGTTTTCGGCCTGCTGGTGTTCTTTGCTTTCGAAGTGAATATTGGTGAGCTTGGACACACCATCAACCAGATCGGTGACCACATCGCCGAACTGTTTTGCCAGAGCGGTTTTGGGTACGCCGGTGTCTTCAATCACATCGTGCAGCATGGCGGCCATCAGGCTCTGATGGTCGAGATGCATGTCGGCCAGGATATTGGCGACCGCTAACGGATGGATGATGTAAGGCTCGCCGCTGCGACGGCGCTGGCCATCGTGGGCTTGTTCGGCGTAGTAATAGGCGCGGCTGACCTGCTGAATCTGAGGGTTGCTCAGATAGTGGGAAAGCCGCTCCGATAAGGCGTCAATGGTGGGCACTTAAGCAGAACCTCAGGCTGGGTCTGCTTAGTACTGTTCCGCTCGTGCGGCTTCTTCCTGGGCGGCCATGGTGGTTGGCGTTACCAGGTTTTCAGCGATTTCACGCAGAGCCAGTACGGTTGGCTTGTCGTTTTCTTCCGCAACCAGTGGCTCGGCACCCTGTACCGCGATCTGGCGGGCACGTTTGGTGGCCAGCATGACCAGTTCAAAGCGGTTATCAACGTTGGTTAAGCAATCTTCTACGGTAACGCGTGCCATGGGATATCCTGTGGAATCAGATGAATTCGGTGGAACCGGGTATTGTAGCGGAATCCGCCGGCAAGGGAAGAGGCCAGCGGGCTCCGGACATGATCAGCCGTTCAGTAATTCCTGCAGCACATCTTCGTGGCGCACCTGCTGGGCGCTCAGACGATGGCGGCGGGCAATCACGATGGCACGCAGTTCTTCGACGGTGTTTTCAAAATTATCGTTAATAATCAGATAGTTGTATTCACCGTAGTGGCTCATCTCGTTACGCGCATCGCGCATGCGGCGTTCGATAATGTCTTCGCTGTCCTGGCCACGCTTCTGCAGGCGTTCACGCAACGCCGCAATAGACGGCGGTGCAATAAATACGCTGACGGCATCCGGCATCAGGTGACGCACCTGCTGCGCGCCCTGCCAGTCGATTTCCAGAATTACATCACGACCGGCGGAAAGCTCGGATTCGACCCATTCCTGTGAGGTGCCGTAGAAGTTATCGAACACCTGAGCGTGCTCAAGAAAGGCGCCACGGCTGACCATGTCCTGAAATTCGGCCACGGAGATAAAGTGATAATCTTTGCCGTCCACTTCGCCCGGACGCGGCGCGCGGGTGGTGTGGGATACGGACACGCCGATATAGCCGGTGGATTGCAGCAGGGCTTTCACCAGACTGGTTTTACCGGCACCGGACGGAGCTGAGAAGATAAACAGGGTACCAATCATAGGAAGCTCGCTGTTCTGGCCGGACGTTGGGGTTGGGTTATTCAATGTTCTGTACCTGCTCACGCATTTGTTCGATCAGCACTTTCAGGTCAACGGCGGCCTGGGTAATGCTGGTAGTCAGTGATTTAGAGGATAGCGTATTCGCCTCGCGATTCAGCTCCTGCATCATAAAATCGAGGCGGCGGCCGATGGGTTCGTCCTGGCTGAGAATACGGCCGACTTCCTGAATATGGGTGTTCAGGCGGTCGAGTTCTTCGGCGACATCGGCTTTCTGTGCCAGTAACACCATTTCGGTTTCCAGCCGGCTGCTGTCGAAGTTGATATTCAGCTCGGCGATTTTATCTTCCAGCTGCTGGCGCTGGGCGGCCAGTGCCTGGGGCATCGCTGCAGCAACGCTGGCAACAATCTGCTGCATTTTTTCCAGTCGCTGGCGGATTAGTGTGGCCAGTTCTTCGCCTTCCCGTGCCCGGGCATCGCAACTGTTGCGCAGGCAATCGTCGAACGCCTGCAGTGCCGCCTGTTGCAGTGCTTTGCCGTCGGTTTCCGCACTGCTGATTACGCCGGGCCAGGCCAGCACTTCGAGCACATTCATGGCGTTGCCGGGGCCGATGATGGCATGTACTTCATCGGCGGCACGGTTCAGCTCGTGTACCAGTTCGTGGTTAACGCTGAGTTTGTTTTCGCCCTGTAACGGCTGAAAGCGCAGGGCGCATTCGACTTTGCCGCGGCTGAGGGATTTTTTCAGGCGCTCGCGCAGGGCCGGTTCCAGATCGCGGAAAGCATCCGGCAAGCGGAAGTGCAGTTCCAGGTAGCGGCTGTTCACCGAGCGGATTTCCCAGGTAAAACGTCCCTGCGGGCATTCGCTGCCGGCACGGGCAAAGGCCGTCATACTGAAAACCATAAGTCTCTCGCGTTAATAAATTCCCCTGCATTGTAAGGGCTGGGGCTTTTTGCCGCTATAATGCCGGCCTTTACTCAATATCAGATTCAAGGATTCCGCTTATGAGACCCAGTGGCCGTACAACCGATCAGCTGCGTGATGTGCGCATTACCCGCAATTTCACCAAACATGCCGAAGGTTCTGTACTGGTGGAATTCGGTGACACCAAAGTGATTTGTACCGCGTCGGTTGAAACCAGCGTGCCGCCGTTTCTGCGTGGCAAAGGTCAGGGCTGGGTGACGGCGGAATACGGCATGCTGCCGCGTTCGACCGGCTCGCGCATGATCCGAGAAGCGGCCAAAGGCAAACAACAGGGCCGTACCGTGGAAATTTCCCGCCTGATCGGCCGCAGCCTGCGCGCCGCGATTGATCTGACGGCGCTGGGCGAAAACACCATCACCATCGACTGTGATGTGATTCAGGCCGACGGCGGCACCCGTACCGCCTCGATTACCGGTGCCTGTGTAGCGCTGGTCGATGCCATTAACTGGCTTAAAGCCAAAGGCAAAGTAAAAGGTGAGCCGCTGAAGCAGATGATTGCGGCCGTCTCTGTGGGCATCTACAACGGTGAAGCGGTGCTGGATCTGGATTACGCCGAAGACTCCACAGCGGAAACCGATCTGAATGTGATCATGACCGAGAACGGTGGTTTCGTGGAGATTCAGGGCACCGCCGAAGGTGAAGCCTTCACACCGGATGAGCTGAACGCCATGCTGGCACTGGCACAGAAAGCCATCGGTGAGCTGAGCGCGAAACAGAAGGAAGCGCTGGCTGGCTGATCGTTGCAGTGATCAGTCTGCAGTACTAAAAAAGGCGCCGGTGGCGCCTTTTTTATTTGTCCGTTATCTGCCTGCGGTCAGTCTTCGTCGAACTCGTATTCCACCATGACCGCGGCGTGATCACCAAAGCGCAGGTTGGTATCGAGCTTGGCTTCCACCACAAACTGACGGATGCCCGGTGTACAGATCTGATAATCCTTGCGCCAGCCGTGCTGATTGCGGCGCGCGCTTTCGGCGTCCGGCCACCAGGTAAACTGGTTCTCGCCGAAATTGGCTTCGCGGAAGGCATCGACATAACCGGCCGGGCCAAACATCTGATCGAACCAGGCGCGTTCTTCCGGCAGGAAGCCCGGTGTGTCCTGATTGCTCTGCCAGTCGGCCAGATCAACGGTTTTATGTGCCGCTTCAAAGTTACCGCAGAAAATAAACTCGCGGCGTTTGCGCCGGGTTTTATTCAGATGCTCCAGGAAGGATTTCTGGAAGGCCAGTTTATCTTCCAGGGTGTTGTGCTCATCAACCGTCGGGAACAGGATGGAGCCAACGCTGACATGATCGAAATCCGCCTGAATAAAGCGCCCCTGCATATCGCACTGCGGGAATGCCAGACCGGTCATAATGGCTTTCGGCACTTCACGGGTAAGGATGGCCACGCCGGAATAGTTGTCGGCTTCGGCATCGAAGAAATAGGCGTTGTAACCATCGGGATACACGACGGAATCAGGCAGCTGGTATTCCTTGGCCAGTAACCCCTGAATGGCAACCACATCAGCCTGCGCGGTTTGCAGCCAGGTATACAGCCCTTTTTCGACCGCTTGTTTCAGGCCGTTGACGTGTAAACTGATAATCCTCATACATGGTTCCCAACTGGTGAAGCGTGTATCATACCGCATCCTTTGGAAAGCGGGTAAATATGGGCGAGAATGTTGTGCTTCTGGTCACGCATTGCCGGTATTTCTCCCTTCCGTCCGAACTATTTTGCCGGCCTGTGCTGGCGGTTGAATCTCAGGTTTCGTATGCAGACGTATCAGAAAGAATTTATCGAATTCGCCATCGCTCAGGGTGTACTCAAATTTGGCGAATTTACCCTGAAATCCGGCCGGGTCAGTCCTTATTTTTTTAATGCCGGCCTGTTTAACAGCGGTGCCGCGCTGGCCAAGCTTGGACGTTTTTATGCGGCAGCACTGGAAGCGTCCGGTGTTGACTACGATGTGGTCTTTGGCCCGGCTTATAAGGGTATTCCACTGGCCGCGACTCTGTCGGTGGCGCTGGCTGACCACTACAACAAAGACATGCCTTACGTTTTTAATCGTAAAGAAGCCAAAACCCACGGCGAAGGCGGTAACCTTGTCGGCGCACCGCTGACCGGCCGTGTACTTATCGTAGACGATGTTATTACCGCCGGTACGGCTATCCGTGAAGTCATGGCTATGATTAACGCCGCAGAAGGTGCAACGCCGGCCGCTGCCCTGATTGCCCTGGACCGTCAGGAAAAAGGTCAGGGTGAGCTGTCAGCCATTCAGGAAGTTGAGCGTGACTTCGGCATGAAAGTGATCAGCATCGTGGGTCTGAATCAGGTGCTGGATTATGTATCTGAAAAACCAGAGCTGGCGCAGTATGCCGCCGCTATCAGTGCTTACCGCGATCGTTACGGGGTTGAGTAAAAAAGTGCGGGTATAAAGCGCACCAAAAGGAGTGTTGTAACAATGAAGCCACTGGTTGGGCTGTTTGCCGTTGTTTGCTTACTGGCCTCGGGTCCAAGCTTTGCTAACAAACTGTATCGTTTCACTGTCGATGGCCGTGTGGTGGTTAAAGATCATATTCCCACCGAGTACAGTCATCTGGGTTACGAAGTGCTGAACAGCAGCGGCATGGTGGTGAAAACCGTTGCTCCGGCTCCGACCGCGGAAGAGCTTGCACAGCGCCGCGCGGCAGAGGCCGCCAAAAAAGCCCGTCAGGATGCTATTACTGCCCAGCGCAAGCTGGATCTCGACTTACTGCGTCTGTATGCCAAGCCTTCGGATGTGGAACGTGCGCGGCAGCGCAAAGCCGATGAAATCGACTCCTACATTCAGCTGCAACGCCGGCGCATTGTTGACCTGGAACAGAAACTGGAAAAATCTCAGGCGCAGGCAGCCAATATTGAGCGCCGTGGTCAGGAGGTTCCTGCCGATATGCGCCTTGAAATTGTGCAGTTGCAGAATGGTATCCGTGACAGCGAAGGTAACATCAAGGCGCGTCAGCAGGAAATGAAAGAGAGTACCCGCGATTTTGCTGAGCAATACGAGCGTGTGCGCATTCTGCAGGTTTACCCGGCCGGTACGCTGGATGATGATGTCGATCTGGATAAAGTCGACCGCGAGCTGGAAGGCAAAAAAGATTAAAAAAATCCCGGGCATGTCCCGGGATTTTTTTGCCTGCGGTTTACACCGTCAGGCTGGTAAGGTTTTTTTCGCGCAGCAACAGTGGTTGCAGCAGCTGCCACTGTTCGTCCCAGTACTGGGTCGGACGGGTGTCAAACTCGGTGCGTACATACTGGCGGATACGGCCTTCCAGTACGGCGGTGAGCAGATTGGCAGCCGCACTGATGGTCTGCAGCGGCACTTTGCCTTCGCGCATTTCGGCTTCACGCAGGATCTGTTTGAACTGCATTTCAATACGTTCAAAGAACTGCTGAATGCGCTGGCGCAGACGTTCGGTTTCACCGGACAGTGCATCGCCGGATAACAGTCGGCACATGCCCGGATTCTTCTCGGCGAAGGTCAGTACCAGTGTCAGGGTCCGTTCGCAGCGCTGATCGGCCTGCTCAAAATCCTGCAGGATACGGCTGACCCGGGAGAACACCGCTTCTTCGATAAAGCTGATCAGGCCTTCGAACATCTTTGCCTTGGACGGAAAATGGCGATACAACGCCGCTTCCGAAACGCCCACGGCTTTTGCCAGGCTGGCGGTGGTGATGCGGGCGCCGGGATTGGTTTCCAGCATATGCGCCAGCGCCTGCAGAATCTGATCGCGTCGTGACAGCTTGTCGGCGGTCTCAGTCATGTAACCTTCCTCAGCTGCGGCGGTTGGTGATCAGGGTACCAACACCTTCGTCGGTGAACAGTTCGAGTAAGGTTGAGTGAGCAACCCGGCCGTCGATGATATGGGCACTGGTTACACCTGCGTGTACGGCATCCAGGGCGCACTGAATCTTCGGCAGCATGCCGCCATAGATGGTGCCGTCGGCGATCAGATCATCCACCTGTTTGGTGGACAGGCCGGTCAGTACCTTGCCTTCTTTATCCATCAGGCCGGCAATATTGGTCAGCAGGATCAGTTTTTCGGCGCGTAATACTTCTGCCACTTTACCGGCTACCAGATCGGCGTTGATGTTGTAAGAAGCACCGTCTTCGCCAACACCGATTGGCGCAATCACCGGAATAAAGTCACTGTTGGTCAGCATATCCAGCACCTGGGTGTTGATGCGCGATACTTCGCCCACATGACCGATATCGATAATTTCAGGTTTTTCCAGCTCCGGCGAGCTCTTGGTAACGTGCAGCTTTTTTGCGTGCAGCAGCTGGCCGTCTTTACCGGTCAGGCCAATGGCTTTGCCGCCGTTCTGGTTGATCAGGTTGACGATGTCTTTGTTTACCAGACCGCCGAGTACCATCTCCACCACGTCCATGGTTTCGCCGGTGGTGACGCGCATACCATTCACAAACTTACTTTCGATATTCAGTTTGTTGAGCAGGTCGCCGATCTGAGGGCCGCCGCCATGCACCACAATCGGGTTAATACCGATCAGTTTCAGCATCACCATATCGCGCGCAAAGCTGTTCTTCAGGTCTTCGTCGATCATGGCGTTGCCGCCGTATTTAACGACAATGGTTTTGCCGACGAAACGCTGCAGATAGGGCAGGGCTTCACTGAGAACTTTGGCGGTATTCATGGCGCTGTCACGCGACAATGGCATGGTCGGGCTCCTTGATGAGCGGATAAATAAGAAACGGTCGGGCAGGCTGCGGCATCGCTCAGCAGCCTGATGTACCGCGCCGCATTATAACGTTATACGGCGCGCCCCTGCCAACGGGAATTGACGTCTTTCTCAGAACGGAACCTTGAGTTCCGGCGCGTGGCGGGTAAGTGCCTGCTTCATTCGTTGCTGAATCCGGGCAATGGCTTCGGCATTGTTGCCGGCAAAGCGCAGGGTCAGCTTGGGCGTGGTATTGGACGGCCGGATCAGCCCCCAGCCGTCGGCAAACTCGATGCGCAGACCGTCGGTGCTGAATACCCGTGCGCCGGCAGTCAGTTCGCTGTCGGCGGAGAGCTCCTGCAGCAGGCTGAATTTGCGCACATCATCGCAGTCGATGGTGATCTCCGGCGTACTGACATCTTCCGGCAGGGCGGCAAACAGCTGATCCACCGGCAGATTTCTCTGACTGATAATCTCCAGCAAACGGACGGCGGTATACAGGCCATCGTCAAAGCCGTACCAGCGGTCCTGAATATAGAAGTGGCCGCTGAACTCACCGCCGACCACGGCGTTCAGTTCCTGCATCTTGCGCTTCATCAGCGAGTGGCCGGTTTTCCACATGGTCGGGCGGCCACCATGGCGGCTGATCAGTGAAGCCAGATGGCGCGAAGACTTCACGTCGTAGATGACATCGCGGCCGGGATTACGCGGCAGAATATCGTCAACCAGCAACATCAGCAGGCGGTCCGGCCAGATGATTTTGCCGTTGTTGTCGACCAGTGCAACACGGTCGCCATCACCGTCAAACGCCAGGCCCAGATCGGCGTTATGAGCTTTAACCGCATCCTGTAACGCCTGCAGATTTTTTGGCTGGCTTGGGTCCGGGTGGTGATTCGGGAAGCGGCCGTCGACGTCGCAGAACAGGCATTCGGCCTCCAGTCCGATCATGGCCATCAGTTTTTCGGCCAGAGGGCCGGCGATACCATTGCCGGCATCAATCACAATCTTCATGCTGCGGGCGAGCTGCACGTCGCCCTCGATACGCTGCAGATAGGTGTCCGCCAGCTCACGCTCTTCGGTCTGGCCAGACCCTTGTGGCAGGTCGCGGCGCATGATGCGGTGGTACAGCGCCATGAGTTCATCCTGCGCCAGGGTATGCTGGTCGATAACGATTTTCAGGCCGTTAAACTCCGACGGATTATGGCTGCCGGTCACGACTACACCGCATGGCGTATCCAGCTCGTGGGTGGCGAAATAGAGCAGGCCGGTTGGCTGTGCGCCAAGGCGGATCACATGACAGCCGCTGTCATTCAGACCGAGCTGCAGCTGTGCTGCCAGCTGCGGGCTGGATTCCCGGCCATCCCAGGCAAGGCTGATTTTGCTGAAGCCGCGTTCCTGTACTTCAGCCCCCAGCGCGCGGCCGATCCAGTAGCAGGTATCTCCGGTCAGATCCTGACCGACGATGCCGCGGATGTCGTAAGCGCGGAAAATACCCTGCGCCACTTCGATAGGGTGCTCGTGTTCAACTTCTTCGACCATCAGTTCCGGCAGTGTCTGGCGTTTGGCGTTGCTGACGGTGGTGATCTTCTTTGGCTGTTCCAGAGCGATTTCCTGACGCTCTCGGCTGTTGCCATTCGCTTTGCCATTGTCGGTGACATCAGGGCGTACGGTATTGATCAGGTGTTGCATGCTGACCGCCAGTTCGTGGAACAGCGCCAGGGTAAATACCGGCTGCTCATCAATGCCTTTGCGGCTGAGGTTACGCACATAGGTCAGCAGCTTCAGCTGGTTGCGCAGAATGTCGCGCTTCTGCATGCCGACCAGCACAAACAGGCCGACAAAGGTCGCGGCCAGCACGATGAGCCAGGGCGTAGCCAGTGGCACCAGCTCAAGTTGCGGGCGCTCGTCAGAAGGAATGTAGGTCAGATACCAGTAATCATTAATTGGCTTGGTGACAATAGTGCCGGCGCGTTTGACTTCCTGGCCGATACGGAAAATTTCCAGACCACGGCTGCGGTCGTTATCGACAAACTGGTTAACCACAATCTGTCCCATGGTCTGGCTGGTGCCGGACTGAAACTGCGACAGCCAGCCTGAGCCGTATTCGGCCAGTAACACGCCGGCGATCTGGTTTTGTTCATTGCGGATAGGTGAAGCCCAGTAGAAATGCAGGCTGCCATTGCGCTGTACGGCCTCAAGGCGCATATCGGCGCCACTGAGAGTACGGCTGACCAGTTCCTGTACGGCATAACCGTGGCTGCTTTGCAGGCCCATCGCATCTTCCCGGCGGATCAGCTGCAATGAGGATACGCCAGATAAAAACTGGCGCAGGGTTGCCTTCCAGGCCGGATCGTTTTCTTCCAGTGCGCGTACGGTCAGCGGGTGGCGACTGGCCGCTGTCTGCAGGCGGCGGGTGTCCTGCAGGCGGGTGCTGAGCGAGTGTGCCATCTGCTCGGCCATGGCGTCGGCAAAGGCACGGTCAACATCAGACTGGGTAAACAGGTTGACCTGAATACTCTGAAAAGAAAGCCCGCCGGCAATAAACAGCAGCGCCAGCCAGATGGTGAGGCGGCTGTAAAAGACGATGGTACGTTTGGGCGTGCGGGCTTTTGTTCTCATGTTGCTTCCTTTCGGCCGGGGCTGTGCACTACCCCTGATTTATTGTTGTATGAGGCAAGCAGATTGTGCGGCGCTTCAGCTGCGCCCGGAGTGGCCAAAACCGCCGGCGCCACGCTCGGTGGTTTCAAACTGCTCCACAATCTCGAATTCTGCCTGTACAACAGGCACCAGCACCAGCTGCGCCAGACGTTCGCCGACATCGATGGTGAAGCTGTCTTTGCCACGGTTCCAGCAGCTGACCATCAGCTCGCCCTGATAATCAGAGTCGATCAGACCAACCAGATTGCCAAGTACGATGCCGTGTTTATGACCGAGGCCAGAGCGCGGCAGAATCATGGCAGCCAGACCCGGATCTTCAATATAGATTGCCAGACCGGTACGGATAAGCTGAGTTTCACCCGGATGCAGCGTCAGGGGCGCATCCAGACAGGCGCGCAGATCCAGTCCGGCGGAGCCGGTGGTAGCGTATTCCGGCAGTGGGATGCTGTTGCCCAGACGTTCATCCAGTACTTTTACCTGTAACTTTTGCATTGTCATTCTGTCCGCATTAAGAGATTTTTTGTGTCTGGGTCTGCTGATAGCGGTGTGCAATCAGCTCGACCAGTTCGCGCGCCAGCGCCTGTTTACTCATCTGGGCAAAGCTCTGCTGGTTTTCTGCCCAGAAAACGGTGACGGCATTCTGGTCGCTGTTAAAGCCGATTTCGCTCAGGGAGACGTCATTGGCGACAATCATGTCGAGATTCTTACGCACCAGCTTATCGCGGGCGTAGACATCCACATCCTGGGTTTCTGCCGCAAAACCCACGGTAAAGGGGCGCAGTTCGTGGGCGGCCACGGTGGCGACTACGTCGGGGTTTTTCACCAGGGTCAGTTCCATGCTGTCAGCTGATTTTTTGATTTTCTGGTGAGCGGCGGTCATCGGCCGGTAATCGGCGACGGCGGCTGCGGCGATAAAAATATTGCAGCGACCAAGCATGGCCAGTGAGGCATCCAGCATATCGCGGGCGCTTTCGGTGCGTACGCAGTTGACGCGTTCCGGTGCCGGAATCACCACCGGACCGCTGATCAGCGTTACTCTGGCGCCGGCATCACGGGCGGCGGCGGCAATGGCGTAGCCCATCTTGCCGGAACTGTGATTGGAGATATAGCGCACCGGATCGATGGCTTCGCGGGTTGGACCGGCAGTGATAACGACTTCCAGCCCGGCCAGCAGACCGGTTTCAAACAGATCTGCGGCGTGGGCGGCAATCTGCTCCGGCTCCAGCATGCGGCCGGGGCCAACATCGCCACAGGCCTGCACGCCTTCGGCGGGGCCAAACATATGCAGTTTGCTGCCTTTAAGGTCGGTCAGGCGGGCGATATTGGCCTGAGTAATAGGTTCGCGCCACATCGCCTGATTCATCGCCGGAGCCAGAGCTATTGGAGCCTCGGTTGCCAGGCAGATGGTGGTCAGCAGGTCATCGCCGGAACCCTGGGTCAGGCGGGCAATAAAGTTGGCCGATGCCGGGGCTACCAGCAGCAGGTCTGCCCACTTGGCCAGCTCGATATGGCCCATGCCGGCTTCGGCTTCCGGGTCGAGCAGAGCGTGATGTACCGGGTTACCGGATAAGGCCTGCAGGGTCAGGGGGGTGATGAATTCCATGGCGCCGGCGGTCATAACAACCCGCACTTCGGCTCCGGCTTTCTTCAGAATCCGCACCAGTTCGGCGGCTTTATAGGCGGCAATCCCACCGGTGATTCCGAGCAAAATACGCTTATTACAGAGTTGTTGCATGGCTGGTTTCACGCTGACTAGAATGAGCCTGAGTATATAAGGAAGCGTATGACAAGTCTGCAACGCAGCGGAGTGCGGTTGTCAGACTTATGACTCAGTAAATCACAGACCTGCAGGGAGGTAGGGATGGCGATATGTGACTGGCCCAGCGCTGAGCGGCCAAGGGAAAAACTGTTGGCTCAGGGCGCCGGCAGTTTGTCGGATGCCGAGCTGTTGGCAATTTTTCTGCGTACCGGGGTAAAAGGCAAAAGTGCCGTCGATCTGGCGCGTGAGCTGCTGCAGGAATTCGGCAGTCTGCGCGCCCTGCTGACCGCCGATTTAACCGCATTCTGTAAGCCGCTGGGCCTTGGCAGTGCCAAATATGCCCAGTTGCAGGCGGTGCTGGAAATGGCGCGGCGACACCTGGCGGAGCAACTGGCCCGTGGTGATGCCTTAACCAGTCCTGATCTGACCCGGCAGTATCTGCTGGCTCAGCTGCGTGACCGTGATCATGAAGTGTTTGCCTGTCTGTTGCTGGATAATCAGCACCGGGTACTGAAATACCACGAGCTGTTCCGCGGCACCATCGACGGCGCGGCTGTGTATCCGCGTGAAGTGGTTAAGCTGGCGCTGAGCCATGGCGCCGCCGCCGTGATACTGGCGCACAATCATCCGTCCGGTGTGGCCGAACCCAGTCATGCAGACCGGGCGCTGACCGACCGCTTGCAGCAGGCACTGGGGCTGGTGGATATCCGCGTGCTGGATCATCTGGTAGTGGGTGACGGGCACTGTGTATCCTTTGCTGAACGCGGCTGGATATAATCTGCGGGCGCGCCTGCCATTCGTATAAAAAATAAGCTTTCGCTTGCGACGGCCGGGGCGTTTTGGTATAAAGCGCAACTCTTTTCAGCCAGGGCCGTCGCGAATCAAGATTTTGATGACGAACGCCCACGGTTGGTAACGAATTTCCAATTTGTTCGATACAGTTAAAAATCGGGGCGAGATCAATGTCTAAGGTTTGCCAAGTTACAGGTAAAGGTCCTGTAACCGGGAATAACGTTTCCCACTCAAACATTAAAACCAAGCGCCGTTTTCTGCCTAACCTGCAACAGCACCGTTTCTGGGTAGAAAGCGAAAACCGTTTTGTGCGTCTGCGTATTTCTACCAAAGGTATGCGCATCATCGATAAGAAAGGTATCGATGCTGTTCTGGCAGAACTGCGTGCACGCGGCGAAAAAGTCTAAGGAGACCTGTTATGCCACGCGATAAGATCCGTTTAGTGTCTAGTGCCGGTACCGGTCACTTCTACACCACTGACAAAAACAAGCGCACCATGCCTGAGAAAATGGAGATCAAAAAATTTGATCCCGTGATCCGTCAGCACGTGATGTATAAAGAAGCCAAAATTAAGTAAGCTTCTTTCGCTTGAAAAGAACCCGGCCTGTGCCGGGTTTTTTTATGGCCGCCATCCATGGCGGCCTGTGCTGCGAATTCGCGTTTAGCGCCTTCTTTCTCTCTTCTGGCATAATCGCGTTTTTACTCAGACGTCTGACATCCTTATGCCTGAACTACCTGAAGTCGAAACCACCAAGCGCGGTATTGAACCCTGGCTGCTGAATCAGCGTATTGAGCGTGTGGTGGTGCGCCAGCCACAGCTGCGCTGGCCGGTGGTGGATGAATTAAAACTGCTGGAAGGCCAGACCGTACGTGGTCTGAGTCGTCGGGCGAAGTACATTCTGGTAGAGACCGATATAGGCACCGCCATCTGGCATCTGGGTATGTCGGGTTCGCTGCGTCTGGTCGAGCCCTCTGCGCCGGCTGGTAAACACGATCATATCGACTGGCAGCTGGGTAACGGCAAGGTGCTGCGTTACCACGATCCGCGCCGTTTTGGCGCCTTGTTGTGGGTTGAGCCCGGAACCGACAGTGCTCATTTAACCCACCTTGGGCCGGAGCCTCTGACGGATGATTTTACCGCCGAGTATCTGTTCCGCCGTTCCCGTGGCAAAAGTCAGGCGATCAAAACCTTTGTGATGGACGGTAAGGTCGTGGTCGGCGTCGGTAATATTTACGCTAACGAGAGCCTGTTTCTGGCCGGTATTCGTCCGGCGACGGCAGCCGGAAAAATCAGCCTGGCGCGCTATGAGCGCCTGGTCAGCGAAATTAAACAGGTGCTGGCGCGGGCGATTGAACAGGGCGGCACGACTCTGCGTGATTTCGTTGGTGGCGATGGTAAGCCGGGTTATTTTGCCCAGCAGCTTTTTGTTTACGGCCGTGGGGGTGAACAATGCAAGGTGTGCAGCAGCGTGCTGAAAGAAATCCGCCAGGGCCAGCGAGCGACGGTTTATTGCCCGGCCTGCCAGCGTTAACCTGCCGCAAAGCCCATACCGCCAGCCGTGACGAGGCGCGCAGGTGCTGATATAGTCAGGCCTATTCGCATCTGCATCAAAAGAGGAAGAACAATGCAACTGATGGCGACCTTACGGACTTCGGTAAATATTGCTGTGGCCACCGCATTGCTGGGCATGAGTTCTCTTGCCAGCGCTGAACGGATTGAAGAAAGCCCAAGCGCTGGTGCCATGGTGGCAGATGCAGTGATTGCCCGTCCGTTGTATTTCGTATTATCTCAGGCCGGTGCATTGATTTACGGCGCCACACTGCCGTTTACCCTGCTCGGCGGCAATGCTGATCAGGCGGCGGAAACTCTGGTAGTAACGCCTTTACAGGCGGCTTTCGTGCGTTGTCTGGGCTGTGGCAAGATTGAAAACGAAGTGGGCTCCCTGAACGAAGGTGACGGCAAACGTATCCGTCACTTCGTTATGCTCAGCGGTGGTGCTGCGCAGCTGGATACGGATGGCGAAACCGGTAACGGTGCCACTTATGGCTTGTATCTGGGTACTCATTTTGAGCTGACCGATAAGAGCCGCTTTGATGTGATGCTGGGGGCTAAGCGTCTGGCGGAAACAGAGATCAAAGCTTCCACAGGTACATTCAAAGATTCGGCAACCTCTTATCAGATCGTCAGCCGCTTTGGCCGTGAAGTCTTCGGCAATGTGGATCTGATGTTCAAATTGGGTGCTCACCACTGGTCAGCCGAGCGCAAGCTGAACACTGGCTCGAAGGGCGACACCTCTGGTAACGATTTCCTCTGGGGTGTAGGTCTGGATACAGGTTTGGGTGACAAGCTGCGTGTAGGTCTGGATTACACCAGCTACTCGATGGAAAACAAAGACGACGGTTATGATGCCGGTATCGATACGCTGGATCTGAACGTCAGCTACCTGTTCTGATCATCAGGTTGTGATAAAAAACGCCGGGCACTGCCCGGCGTTTTTGTTTCTGCTTTTTGTGCGGCTCAGATACTTTTCAGCCACTGCCAGAGCTGGCCAATACCTTCGTACATGGCACGTTCGCTTTTCAGTGCTGCCCGCGCTTCAATCCGCCAGTCGCTGTTATCGGTACTCAGACGTACCGCTGGCGCAGGTATTGGCTGCAGTCCCTGACGCTGAAAAAACACCAGCGCCCGCGGCAGGTGCGAGGCTTCGCTGACCAGTGCAAAGCTCTGCCCGGTCAGGAAGGGCGTCATCAGCTGTGCTTCTTCTTCGGTATCTCTGGCTTGCGGGAATGTGCGGATGCGCTCCGCAGCGATCCCCATGCTCAGTGCGATGTCACGCATAACCTCAGCATGGGGGCGGCTGTCGTTGCCTGCATAACCGGAGACAAACAGCTGCGCCTGTGGATTCGCAGCCAGGATGCGCAGGCCTTCGCTCAGGCGGAACAGTGAGCTGGAACACAACTGCGCGGCCGGCGGCATGCTGTCATCACTGGCGTGACATCCGCCCAGTACGACTACAATGCTGACTGGTTGTCTGAGATCGAAGGCAGGGAAGTCATCTTCAAAAGGTGCCAGCCAGCGATCTGCAAACGGATGCCAGCTGGTCAGGGCAAGCCACAACGCGGCGACACTGATCAGCCCTTTGCCCAATGCCGGACGGTGCTTAAGCAGTAACAGTCCGGCCAGCAGTGCGATCAGCGTCAGCGGAATGGGCATCAGCAACATGCCGACGATTTTCTTCAGGGTGAACGCGATCATTGTGCTTGAGCGACCTTCTTCATGGCTTATGTTCCGGATTCACGACAGCGCTGCCGATACCACGCGGGTCGGAGGCGGCCGTCACCTGCTGTTTGCGCTTATCCCATAGGATCGCCTGCATATTGCCGTACTGGCGTCCTGCGGTCTGCAGGCGGTGTCCCATACGGGTCAGGGCAACCTCCTGTTGCGCGCTGAAAGCGCCGGGTTCGTGTTGCAGTACATCCGGCAGATACTGATGATGAAAACGCGGGCGGCTGACCCAGTCACTTACCGCTTTGCCCTGCAGATGTTCCAGCGTGCCCAGCAGCACCATGCTGATAATACGGCTGCCGCCGGGGGTGCCGATAATCGCGGTTTGCTGCGGGCTGTTGATAATGGTCGGTGTCATGCTCGACAGTGGCCGCTTACCCGCGGCGATGGCGTTGGCTTCGTTACCGGTCAGGCCATAGGCGTTGGGGGCGCTTGGCTTGGCAGAGAAGTCGTCCATTTCGTTATTCAGCAGAATTCCTGTTCCGGCGGCGGTAAAGGCCGAGCCGAAGGGCAGGTTAATACTCAGCGTGGCCGAGACCATATTGCCGTCTTTATCCAGCACCGACAGATGGGTGGTGTGGAAGCCTTCGTTAAGGTTTTTTGGCCCGGCCAGATCAAGGCTCGGAGTGGCCTGTACCGGATCGATACTTTCGGCCCAGACTTGTGCCCGTGCTTCGGATAACAATCCGGATACCGGGACATCGACAAAATCCGGGTCGCCGAGAAACTCGGCGCGGTCACGGTAGGCGCGGCGCATCACTTCGGTTAACAGGTGGGTCTGATCCACAGGCGTCATGGTCTGCCAGCTGAAATGACTGAGCATATTCAGCATCTGCACAATGGCGATACCGCCGGAGGATGGAGGTGGTGCGCTGATAACTTCCAGTGCACCGTAACGCACGTGTACCGGCTCGCGTTCGACCACGCGGTAATTGGCCAGGTCTGCGGCTGTCCACTCGCCGCCGTTGCTGTTCACCGCTGAAAGCAGACGCTGCGCAACCGGGCCTTTATAAAAACCATCGAAGCCATTATTGGCCAGCGCTTCCAGTGTCTGTGCCAGTTCGGGTTGCTGCAGCTCAAAGCCCGCAGCCGGAATCTCGTTGTCATCGAGAAACAGGCGTGCACTTTCTTCATAGCGGCGTACCGCCTGCAGACGGTAGCCCATCAGCATGCGGTAGTGCTCGTCCACCGCGAAGCCGTCGCGGGCCTGTTGAATGGCTGCACGCAGCGTTTTCTTTAACGACAGCTCGCCATAGCGTTCGCTGATATAGGCAAAGGCGGCGGCCTGGCCGGGAATGGCTGCAGCGGTTGCACCGTTGACCGCTTTGTCGCGGTTTACGCTGCCGTCGGCGTTCAGATAGTAGTCGCGGTGGGCGGCAGCCGGGGCGGTCTCCCGGGCGTCGATAAAGCGGTACTGTGCTGCTTTGGCGTCGTACAGCAGCCAGAAGCCGCCGCCACCGATACCGGCACTGTAAGGCTCAACCACGCCCAGACTGGCAGCCACGGCAATGGCGGCATCAAAGGCGTTGCCACCCTGTTCCAGTACCGCCATACCGGCGGCGGTTGCCAGCGGGTGTGCACTGGCAATAGCGGCCTGGCCGGGAGCGCTGTTGTGGCTGCTGGCTGCGCTGGTGGGCGCGCTGCTGCGTTCGGCACCGGTAGTGTTCTGTGGTGTACTACAGGCGCTGAGTAACAGGGCAAACAGCAGTGGAATCAGGGTCAGCGGACGCGACGCAGTATGTAACATCGGGCGCATAAAAAAGGCCTCCTTGTGGGAGGCCTTAGTGTGTGGGAGGTCAGTCAGCGGTGCAACCGTCGTGGTGCAGGCTCCGCGTCTGCTTCCGCGCTGATCAGGCGATTTTTTTGCCGGTCAGTTTTTCGTATTTGGCTTCCAGTTCTTCCTGGGTTTCCATACGGTTTTCGTCCTGTGGAATACAATCCACCGGACAAACTAACTGGCACTGTGGCTCGTCGTAGTGGCCCACACATTCGGTGCACTTGGACGGGTCAATCTCGTAAATTTCTTCGCCGGCAGAAATAGCTTCGTTCGGACATTCCGGTTCGCATACATCACAGTTGATGCATTCGTCAGTGATAATCAGGGCCATGACTTACCTCCGTCAGGGGCGGGTTAATTCACACATTTCTTCAGGGCTTTGGCTACCTGAGGATTTACAAAATTGCTGACATCTCCGCCCAGTGAGGCGATTTCTCTGACCAGCGTAGATGAAATGTAAGAGAAGTGCTCAGCCGGAGTCAGGAACAGACTTTCCACGTTCGGCGCCAGTACACGGTTCATATTGGCGAGCTGGAATTCGTATTCAAAATCAGACACCGCACGCAGACCGCGCAGGATGATGTTGGCGTTTTTCTCTTTAACGAAATCAGCCAGCAGGTTGCTGAAACCAACCACTTCAACGTTGGCCAGATGGCCGAGTACGCTGCGTGCCAGATCGACACGGGTTTCGAGGTCCAGCATCGGCTTTTTCTTCGGATTGTCGGCCACCGCAAGAATGATGTGGTCAAACATACGCGCCGCCCGTTCGACCAGATCGGTATGACCGTTGGTGATCGGATCGAACGTGCCAGGGTAGACAGCAATATTCATGAATGAGCCTTCTGCGTGCGCTGGAAATGCGCCGCATAGTAAACAAAAGCCGCACGGCAAACAATAAAACGCTGGTGGCTGTTACGTGCAGGGGCGGATAACAAGAGTAAGTTTGCCGTGGATCAAATGATCCACGGCAGCTGACAGAGGAATCGTCAGGCGCTGGCTTTGATGGTTTCCAGCAGTTTGTTTGCCTGCTTGCAGGCCAGACCATAGATCGACAGCTGTGGGTTAGCGCCGATACTGGTCGGGAAGGCCGAACCGTCAAACACATAGAGGTTATCGAGGTGATGGTACTTACCATGACTGTCGACCAGACAACGGCTCTGATCTTCACCCATGGTCAGGCCACCCATGCAGTGAGCAGAGCCGGCGGTAAAGGCATTGGAGCGGAACTCCAGCTGACTGATACCGGCTTTGGCCTCTTCCCAGCTGCGGAACCACGGCGAATCAACGTGGGAGGCGCGTACCGCTTTGGCACCGGCAGCAAACTGAATTTCAGCCATGGTCAGCCAGGAGCGTATTACCCCGTCCCACAGGTAGTCGTTGATCTCGTAGTCGATGATCGGCGTGCCATCGGAGGCCAGCTCAATGCTGCCGCCTTCGCTGTCGGCGTGGAAGCCGTCGCGCAGCAGGGCAATCATGGCGTGCAGGTTCGGCAGCTTGCTGATGTCCTCAAAGTGCTGAGCACCATGGCCGAGCAGCAGTACCGAGGTCAGCCCTGGCTGCAGTGGTGGTACTTCGAGTTTGTAGCCCACTTTGCCGCTGACTTCGAGCCACTGGAAGTGGTCGGAGTAAATCGACTGTGGCGCGCCATAGTAAGGATCGATCACCTGTTCGAATTCGGCAAAGCAGAAGGTGGTCGGATGGAAGAAGGTACGCTTACCGATACGCTTGTGCGGGTCCGGTGCTTTGGAGCGCAGCAACAGCGCCGGGCCGTTGATCGCACCACAGGCCATCACCACGTGCGGCGCTTTGGCGACGAAGCTTTTACCGCTTGGCTGATAATCACGGCCGAGGGCGGTGACTTCCACGCCCAGTACTTTGCGGCCTTCCATAATCAGGCGTTCGGCACGGGCGCTGTACACCAGCTCAGAATGGTTATCCAGCGCCGCCGGAATGGTGGTGACCAGCATGGATTGCTTGGCGTTGGTCGGACAGCCGGTACCGCAGTAACCGAGGTTCCAGCAGCCGGATACGTTACGCGGAATTACATGCCAGTCGATACCCAGCTGAGTGGCGCCGCGGGCCAGTACCGAGTTGTTTTCATTCGGCGGCACCTGCCACGGAGCAACGTTTAGGCGCTGTTCCATCTTCTCGAACCAGGGGTCCATTTCAGCGCGGCTGAAACCTTCAACGCCAAACTCCTGCTGCCAGTAGTCGAGGGTTGGCTCCGGGGTACGGAAGCTGGAGGTCCAGTTGATCACGGTGGTGCCGCCAACGCAGCGACCCTGCAGGATCGACATCGCGCCGTCTTTGCTCATGCGCCCGGCGCTTTCCTGATACAGGTCGCGGTAGGCTTCACGCTCGTCCATGCGGAAATCGTTGGTGCTTTTCAGCGGGCCTTCTTCCAGCATCAGCACTTTCAGTCCGGCCTTGGCCAGAATCTCTGCGGTGGTGCCGCCACCGGCGCCGGTACCGATAATGATGACGTCGGCTTCGATGACGCTGCCGTCGGCGACTTCGGTCGATTCACGTACGTTCCAGCCGTTGGCGATACCGTCCAGAATGGGGTCGGGAATACCGGCAACCACCGGGATATCGGGCTGGCGTTGATTATTATTCTGCATTGCCTTGTCTCTTTTTATTCTGTGTTATCAGGCCGGGATTTTCTTTGGCGCGCCCGGGTAGCCGCTGCTGACAAAGGTTTCTGGCTGAGAGTACCAGCACATGGTCAGAAGCTTACACAGCGAGCCATAGCCCATGCGCTTCAGCTGGATGCTGCTGGTTTTCCAGTCCTGTAAAAAGGCTTCAATCTGCCCGGCGCTGGCCTCACTCCAGCTGCCCCATTGCGCGCCCATGGCGGTACGGATCGGAGCAACCTGCATCACGTCCAGCAGCTGTATCAGCTGGCTTCTGGAATAGTCTTCGAGGGTGCCGATCAGGGTATCCAGCGCTTTGGTCAGGCGCACCGGAGCGTCGGCGGCCAGTGTGCCGGGATAGCTTTTATTCAGAATGACCGGCGCCAGCGCGCTGAGGAATTCAATATCGCCGGCGCGCAGCAGCTTGTAGCCTTCGGCGGCAGGCACCTTGCTGCAGCCGGTCAGACCGGCCAGCGAGGCGCCCACGGTCAGTGCCGCAGCGGAGCTGGCACTGAGTTGTAAAAATCCACGACGGGAGGTGTTGAACATAAAACGCCTCCTCAGCGGATAAACAGCTTGCGGATCAGGCCCTGAATCGCGCCGCCGTACGGTGGGTAGATAAACTGTCCGCTGTTAAAGCGGCCTTTGCGGTGTACCGCTTTGGCTTTCGACAGGGCGATAAAACCTTCTTTACCGTGGTAATGACCCATACCGGACGGGCCGACACCACCGAATGGCATATCATCCTGCGCGATGTGCATCAGTGTATCGTTGATGGTGACACCACCGGCGTGGGTGCGCTCCAGCACTTTCTTCTGCTGTGTTTTGTCGTAGCTGAAGAAGTACAGCGCCAGCGGGCGGTCGCGGTCGTTAACGTAGTCGATGGCATCGTCCAGCGAGCGGTAAGGCACCACCGGCATCACCGGGCCAAAGAGTTCTTCCTGCAGCACTTTCATCTCGGCAGTGCCGTTTTCGACAAGATGCAGTGGCATCTTGCGGGTGCCGCTGAAGTCTTCGTTGGCCGGATTCACCACGGTGATTTTGGCGCCTTTCTCTTTCGCATCGGCGACCCAGGCCTGCAGGCGCTGGTGCTGACGTTCGTTCACCACCGCGGTGTAATCATTGTTGTCGCGGATGGTTGGATACATACGGGCGAAGGTGGCCTGATAGGTGTCGATAAACTCCTGCTCTTTACCGGCAGGCAGCAGCACGTAATCCGGGGCGATACAGGTCTGACCGGCATTCAGGGATTTGCCGAAACAGATGCGCTCGACGGCGTCTTTCATGCTGGCGCCCGGTGCGATAATGGCCGGTGATTTACCGCCCAGCTCCAGGGTAACCGGCGTCAGGTTTTTCGCTGCGGCGGACATGACGATGCGGCCAACGGCGGTTGAGCCGGTGAACACCAGATGATCCCAGGGAATTTCGGCAAAGGCGGAGGATACTTCCACTTCACCTTCGATCAGGGCCACCTGATTCTCGTTGAATACTTCCGCCAGCAGTTTCTTCAGCACCTTGTTGGTCACCGGCGTGAACTCAGACATCTTGATCATGGCGCGGTTACCGGCGGCCAGTGCGGTCATCAGCGGCAGCAGTGCCAGCTGAATCGGGTAATTCCACGGCACCATAATGCCAATCACGCCCAGTGGCTGGTACATCACATGGTTGTGTGACGGCGCAAACAGCATGCTGACGTGGCGCTTGGACGGTTTCATCCAGCCGCGCAGACGTTTGCAGGCGTAGTTGATGCCTTCAACGCTGGTCATGATCTCGGCGATCATGGTTTCGTCGGTTGAACGGCAGCTGAAATCCTGGTTCACCGCAGCAGCCAGTTCATCCTGATACTTCAGGATGGCAGCCTTCAGACGCTTCAGATCGGCAATGCGCTCGTCGGCGGACGGCATCGGGTTGTTACGGAACGCCTGTTGCTGTTGTTTGAACAGGCTGTGCATGCGCTCGAGCTCTTCATTGGGAGAGTGGAGACTGGTAACCGTCGCGACCATACTGGGCTCCTGCGGGATAGTTATTATTGGTTTGCTTTCGTCGGTTGGTATTATTAGAGTCATTACTCTAAAAGGTCAACACTGTAAAAGAATGATGGCGAAGATCAACCTTCTGCGCATGGCATTTGCGGCCAATCTGTGTGAGCCTGCGCCTGACAACATGACGCCCGGCGTTTTATCAGTAATACGGGCAGCGACAGCGGAAACGGCATGAGTACTAAAGAACGAATTCTCGACGCCAGCCTGCAGCTCTTTAATGAGCAGGGTGAGCGCAAGGTAACAACCAATCATATTGCCGCCCATCTGGCGATTTCGCCGGGCAATCTGTATTACCACTTCAAGAATAAGCAGGCGATTATCTTTGCCCTGTTTGAGCGCTATGAAAGCCGGGTGCTGGATATTCTGCAGGTGCCGGAAGAACGCGCGCTGCAACCACTGGATAAACTGCGTTATCTGCAGGACATCTTTACCGGTTTGTGGGACTACCGCTTTATGCACCGCGATATGGAACATCTGTTACTGGCAGACGCTGAACTGCATGCCCGTTACCGCGCGTTTTTCCGCCTGTGTCTGCAACGGGTGCAGCAGATTTTCCGTGGGCTGGCCGAGGCTGGCATTATCCGCATCAGCGAAGCTGACATCGCCAGTCTGGCGCTGAATACCTGGATTGTGGTGACGTCCTGGTTTTCTTTCTTGCGCTGCAATCTGCTCAATGCTGACGTTGATGCGATTTCGCCGGAGCTGTTGCGCGGCGGTATTTATCAGGTGTTTACGCTGGAGCGGCCCTATCTGACCGACGAGTACCGAGAGGCGATGAATCAGCTGCAACAGCAGTTTATTCCGCGTCCGAGCTGGCTGGAGGCCGACGAAGAAACCGTCGGCTAACGTGGTTTCCGGCCCGTTAGCGGGCCGGAAGTACGATGGCGGTAATCAGAAATTACGCAGGTAGGCGTTAACAAAATCAGACTGGTTGGCGGCGTCTTTTGCCGTCATAAAGGTTATTTCGTTGCCCTGACGGCGCAGCTTCAGAACCTCACCAAACTTGCATTGCACCGTCTGCAGTGCCGCCAGATCGGCCTTGAACTGTGGGTGATACTGACAGATACGGGCCATTTCACCGGCAACCTGTGAGCAGTAAGCGCCAATGCTGACATCTTTCAGCAGGCCGTCATTCACGCTGGTCCAGTCAATACGGGTCTTGATGGTGCTGCCGCAGGCCTGGCTGGCTTCGTTGTCTTTTTCGCTGAGCATGGTTTCGGTGTTCTTAACGTGTTTATCACGGTTAAACTGAGCCAGCTTTTTCTGGATGCCTTCGCTGTTTTGCAGACCGTAGCGTTCAACCAGCGCTTCACGGGTCGGGTCGGTTTCACCTTGCTCAACCGTGCCAACATTTACACCGTCACGGCCGGTGTCCGGCAGGAATACCTGAAAGTACTCATTGCCCCAGTTCATGCCTTTTAAAATCAGGGTTCTTGGCTGGCCATCGTAAGCGATGCGGTAGGCAACAGAGCCCTGACCGCGGTCCTGCATTTCTGCCAGAAAGACCACCCGGTCGACCGCGTGGTTAACACCGGAAACCTGTACCAGCGCTTTGCTGTCGTCGTTTTTCAGCGGCAGAATCACGGCCTTCAGCGACTGCGCGCCGCCGAGATATACCGGGTAGTCAACGACTTCAATAGCCTGGGCACGGAATGCGGTTAACAGGCAAAGGGTAAGAAAAGAAAGGGTTTTCAGCATGGAATGTCCTTATTGATAGCTGATTGAGCAGAATTCAGCTGCCGCTAAATGGCAGGCGGCGCTACTTTATCATCGCCTGCCCGGGAATTCTTCAGCCCTTTTGATAACTCAATCAAAAAACAATAAAAATCAGGGCTCCGGGTCCGCCATTACTTCAAACAGGCGGAAACAGAACTCCTTGGTTTCCTTATGTTTGATTTCCTGCCAGTTGGCCGGAAACAGTGGCTGCAGGCGAACTTCATGCTCGATATACACCAGTGCTCCGGGCAGCAGGCGCAGGGCATCGATGGCCGGTTGCAGCAGGTCTTTGCCAAACGGCGGATCGAGAAACACCAGATCAAAAGGCTCCGGATTCTGTTGCAGCCACAGCAGGGCATCGCCGGCCCAGACCTGAGCGTTGCGGGCCTGCAGAATTTCCAGATTTTCGCGCAGCTGCAGGGCCGCATTGGGATGCTTCTCGAGAAAAATCACTTCCTTCGCACCGCGCGACAGTGCTTCGAAGCCCAGCGCGCCGGAACCGGCAAAGGCATCCAGTGTGCGTGCGCCTTCGACATCGTACTGCAGCCAGTTAAAGACGGTTTCACGTACGCGGTCCATGGTCGGACGCAGGCCATCGACGGCGGGAAAACGCAGGCGGCGGGAGCGCCACTGGCCACCAATAATACGCAGTTGCTGGGATTGGATTTTGCTCATGAGTTCTTCAGTGCTGGCTGGGTTCGCGCTGCGGCTGAGTTGCCGACAGACAGTGCAGCAATTCAGCGGGAGCGGTTTTCTGGCTCTGGCCGAGCTGATGATACAGCTGGCGGTAGAGGTCTTCCGGCAGGCGATAGTAGGCAAGATCGGCCTGAATGTCGATCTGATCACGGTCATCCTGCCAGCTTTGGCGCAGCAACCGGGCCTGCTCAAGCCGCCATTCGGCCCAGGCGCTGCGTGTTGGTTCTGCGGTTTTGGCTTGTGTATCGGGACTGATCAGCATATCAAGGCTGTCCGGCAAGCTGTAAAGGGTTGCCCAGGCGTGTGCCGGTTGTAGCGCCGACGCAGGTAACAGCGCCTGAGTCAGCCACAAGGCGCCCGCCAGATGCTCCTGGATACAGGCCGGCAGAGACCCGCTGAGAGGTTCCAGCGGCTGCAGATCCAGACTGCGGATGACGTAAGCGGCCATGGTTTTCTGGCTGAGTTCATCCCATGGCCCGGCAATCAGCAGCAGCGCCGGGCCTCCTTTCAGGTTACCCGGCAGTTGCTGTTTCAGGTTTTCGGCCCAGTCTGTGGCAGGCAGTTGCAGTGTGTACACCGCGCTGGTGGTGCGCAGTGCCAGATAGCCACCATTCACATCGCCGGCACTGCGCAGATAAACACCGACACCTTCCAGACTCTGCCAGAACTGCCAACCAGCAGCGGCCAGCGGCGGTTGCTGCCGCGCCGGTAATGGCTGTTGCTCTTCATCTTTCCAACCGAGATTAATCCAGCTGATCAGCAGCAGGCAGATGATAATCAGAGCGCTCAGGGTGGTGCGGCTGAAGCCGTGCAGCATAGGGCGGTTATCCCGGTTTGATGGTGGTTGCCGGTTTCAGGTGCAAACATGCCCTGAATGCGGGGTGAAATTTATCCGCTGCCGATTACATACGGCGGAATGATGGTAGGATAGCGCCCTGACGCCGGGTGCGGAAATAACGTGATGGGCTTTGGCCCGATTGCACTGTTTCGCAAAACCCCACAACACCCCGCAAAACCGGCGCATAACGAACATCCATTATTGTCCCTGATGTCTGAGTGCCCCGATGTTTGATTTTTTTAAGCGCAAAAAAAATGCTCCGGAAGCCGCCAAAGAAACCCCGGCGGAATCTGAATCCCCAGAACAATCTGCTGAACCGTCTCCTGAACAGGTGCAGGCTGACAGTACGGAAGCCGTAACCGAAGCGGCAGCAGCACCAGCCGCTGAAGTGGTGACGCCGGTGGCCGCAGCAAGCCCCGTTACTGAAGATGAAGCAGTTGCTGACGACGAACCAGTTGAAGCTCCGGTTGCTGAAGTTCCGGCTCCGGCCCAGCCGCAGACTCAGGATAAACCGCTGGATAATCAGGGCACGAAAAAGCCGGGCTTTTTCAGCCGTATCCGTCAGGGCCTGAGCAAAACCCGCAGCGGCCTGAGCGATGGCCTGGCCAACCTGTTGCTGGGCAAAAAAGAAATCGACGATGACCTGCTGGAAGAACTGGAAACCCAGCTGATCATGGCCGACGTGGGTGTCGAAGCCACGCAGGACATCATGAGCCGCCTGACCGCCCGCGTCAGCCGTAAGGAACTGAGCGATTCCGATGCCCTCTATAACGCCTTAATCGGCGAGCTGCAGGACACGCTGGGCGATGTGCAGGCCCCGCTGGTGATCGACAGCAGCAAAAAGCCTTATGTGATTCTGATGGTTGGTATTAACGGTGTGGGGAAAACCACCACTATCGGTAAGCTGGCCAAGCAATTCCAGAGCGATGGCAAAAACGTCATGCTGGCGGCCGGTGATACCTTCCGTGCCGCAGCGGTTGAGCAGCTGCAGGTCTGGGGTGAACGCAACAATGTGCCGGTGATTGCCCAGCACACCGGCGCCGATTCAGCTTCGGTACTGTACGATGCGCTGGAAGCGGCCAAAGCGCGTAAAGTCGATGTTCTGATTGCCGATACTGCCGGTCGTCTGCATACCAAAGACAACCTGATGCAGGAGCTGGAAAAAGTCGTGCGGGTCATGAAAAAACTCGACGACAGCGCACCACACGAAGTGATGCTGGTGCTGGATGCGGGAACCGGCCAGAACGCCATTAACCAGGCGCGTCAGTTCCAGCAGGCGGTCGGCGTGACCGGCTTGACCCTGACCAAGCTCGATGGCACTGCCAAGGGCGGTATTATCTTTGCGCTGGCCCGCCACTTTGGCCTGCCGGTGCGTTATATCGGCGTGGGCGAGGGCATCGATGACCTGCGTCCTTTTAATGCCGAAGAATTTACCCGCGCACTGTTCCAGCGCGAGCAGAACGACAACGGCTGATGGCCGCGAACAGGTCCAGCCGAACAAACATAAAAACAGGAGCCGGATATGACCATGGTGCAGTTTGACCGGGTCGGTAAACGTTACCCCGGAGGCAAAGAAGCCCTCAGTGGCATCAGCTTTGAGCTGGCCCGTGGCGAATTTGCCTTTCTTACCGGGCACAGCGGTGCCGGCAAAAGTACGTTGCTGAAGCTGATGATGCTGATGGAGCGTCCTTCCCGTGGTCAGGTGTTTGTCGATGGTCAGAATCTCGGGCGTCTGCGCGCCGGGCAGATCCCTTACCTGCGCCGCAAAGTCGGCGTGGTGTTCCAGAATCACCAGCTGCTGTTTGACCGCAGCGTCTTTGATAACGTCGCCCTCCCTCTGCAGATTGCCGGTTATACCCCCGCCGAAGCCGGACGCCGTGTGCGTGCTGCCCTTGATTCGGTTGGTTTGCTGGGCATGGAAAAACGCAACCCGATCGAACTGTCCGGCGGTGAGCAACAGCGCGTTGGTATTGCCCGTGCGGTGGTGAACAAGCCGGCACTGCTGCTGGCGGATGAGCCAACCGGTAACCTCGACCCTGAATTGTCGGCCGAGATTATGAATCTGTTTCTGCGCTTCCAGCAGGTGGGCGTCACCGTGCTGATTGCCAGCCACGATATCGCCCTGATTGAACGCATGGGGCACCGCCGCCTGATCCTCGATCACGGTCATCTACACGAAGGTCAGATCGCCGGTGCCGGAGGTATTTATGGCTGAGCCGAAAAACAGCGTAAAAACCCAGGCCGGTGCATCGCTGCAGGAAATCGGCATGCGCAAACGGCTGAATGCCTGGGCGGCGAACCATCAGCTAGTGGCGGTGGAAACCCTGATGCGTCTGCTGAGCAAACCGCTGGGCAGCCTGCTGACCTGGATGGTGATTGCCATTGCCCTGACCTTACCGGGCGCGCTGTGGATGGCGCTGGATAATATGGAGCAGCTCAGCGGCCGCTTTCAGGCATCGGGCCGGATCACGCTGTATCTGACACCAAAGGCGACCGAGCAGCAGGGTCAGCAGCTGAGTGACCGCATTGCCGCCCTCGACAGCGTGGCCAATACCGAATTTATCGATGCCGATACCGCACTGGATGATTTCCGCGACAACAGTGGCCTGCAGGCAGCACTGGATTTTCTGCCGGAAAATCCGTTGCCTGCCGTCATTCTTGTAGAGCCGCCGCTGGGCATCGAACAGGCCGCGTTGTTACGCCTGATTGAGCAACTTAAATCCTATCAGCTGGTCGATAGTGTGCAGCTGGATATGGCCTGGGTGGAACGGCTACAGGCGATGCTGGCACTGGCCGAGCGTTTAATCGGCGTGCTGGGTGTGTTGCTGGCGCTGGCGATTCTGCTGGTGGTTGGCAATACCATCCGTCTGGCGATTGCCGCACGGGTGGACGAAATCCGCGTGGTGAAGCTGGTCGGTGGTACCAACGCTTATGTGCGCCGCCCGTTCCTGTATACCGGGTTATGGTATGGCATGGTGGGTGGCCTGCTGGCCTGGTTATTGCTGATTCTGTGCTGGGCGTTGCTGAACGGCCCGGTGGCGGATCTGGCTGAGCTTTATGGTTCGGGCTTTGAACTGAAACCGCTGTCGGCAGGAGCCGCGATGGTGTTGCTGCTGGCGGCGATGTTGCTGGGCTGGTTAGGCGCCTGGTGGTCGGTCAGTCGGCATTTAGATCATATAGAGCCCTGATCTGGTCGAAACTGAATGTATTGTTCCGTAAAGGAACTCAATGGCATATTGGCTGTCAGACTTTGCAAGTGCTAAACTCAGTCGCCAACATACTTCGCAGAGGCTGCAAAAAGCACCTCACAGAGGCATTAAGAGGAAGGTTCAATGAACAAAGGTATGCAAGCCGTTAACGCTTTGTCCCCTGGTGCAAACCTGGAGTCGTACATTGCCACGGTTAATGCGATTCCTGTGCTCACCCCGGAAGAAGAGAAGCATCTGGCGGAACAACTTCATTATCACGCCGATCTCGAAGCCGCACGCCGTCTGGTTATGGCGCACATGCGTTTTGTTGTCCATATTGCCCGCAGCTACTCCGGCTATGGTCTGAATCAGGCTGACCTGATTCAGGAAGGTAACGTTGGTCTGATGAAGGCTGTTAAGCGTTTTAACCCGGAAGTGGGTGTGCGTCTGGTGTCCTTCGCTGTGCACTGGATCAAGGCCGAAATTCACGAATTTATTCTGCGCAACTGGCGCATCGTTAAAGTGGCCACCACCAAGGCCCAGCGTAAGCTGTTCTTTAACCTGCGCAGCCAGAAGAAGCGTCTGGGCTGGCTGAGCCAGGCAGAAGCCAAATCCATTGCCGAAGATCTCGGTGTGGAAACCAAAACCGTATTCGAGATGGAAGGTCGTCTGAATGCTTACGATGCGGCCTTTGATGCCGGCGTCGATGACGATGACGAAACCGCCTATCAGGCTCCGGCTCATTATCTGGAAGATCACAGTGCCGACCCGGCGCTGATGGTTGAGTCCGATAACTTCGAGCAGGATTCCAACGACCGTCTGCATATGGCGCTGGATCAGCTGGATGAGCGCAGCCGTGCGATTCTGCAGCAGCGCTGGCTGAGTGAAGAAAAAGCCACTCTGCACGATCTGGCGGCGGTTTATCAGGTATCTGCTGAGCGTATCCGTCAGCTGGAAAAGAACGCGATGAAGAAACTGAAAGAAGCTATGGGTGGGGCATTACTGCCAGCCTGATGCCGATGCGGTTTTATGATTAAACCGCCTCTCTTATAAAACCGCCTGCTGGCGGTTTTTTTATGCGCGCTGTTTGTATGCACGCGTTTCCTGCAGACACAAAAAAGCCTCCGCAAGGGAGGCCTTTCTGGTCGCGCAGGTCAGGCTTATTTGCCTGAACCACCGCGCATGGAGTCGAAGAAGTCGTCATTGGTTTTAGTCTGACGCAGCTTATCGAGCAGGAACTCGATGGCCTGAACATCTTCCATCTCGGTCAGCAGGCGACGCAGAATCCACAGACGCTGCAGCGACATTTCATCAAACATCATATCTTCACGGCGGGTGCCGGAACGACGGATGTTGATGGCCGGGTAGATACGCTTCTCGGCCACTTTACGGTCGAGGTGCAGTTCCTGGTTACCGGTACCCTTGAATTCTTCGTAGATCACTTCGTCCATCTTCGAGCCGGTATCAACCAGCGTGGTGGCGATAATGGTCAGCGAGCCGCCTTCTTCAACATTACGGGCAGCACCGAAGAAGCGCTTTGGTTTTTCCAGCGCGTTGGCATCCACACCACCGGTCAGTACCTTGCCTGAGCTTGGCACAACGGTGTTGTAAGCACGGGCCAGACGGGTAATGGAGTCGAGCAGAATCACCACGTCGCGTTTGTGTTCAACCAGACGCTTGGCTTTTTCGATCACCATTTCAGCAACCTGAACGTGACGTGCCGGTGGCTCATCGAACGTCGAGGCAACCACTTCACCGCGTACCGAGCGTTTCATCTCGGTTACCTCTTCCGGACGTTCGTCGATCAGCAGAACGATCAGGTCACATTCCGGATTATTGCGGGTAATTGACTGTGCAATGGTCTGCAGCAGCATGGTTTTACCGGCTTTTGGCGGTGCCACGATCAGACCACGCTGGCCTTTACCGATTGGCGCCACCAGGTCGAGTACACGGGAGGATAAATCTTCGGTAGAGCCGTTACCCTGTTCGAGGACAAAACGCTCTTGTGGGAACAGTGGGGTAAGGTTTTCGAACAGGACTTTGGATTTGGTGTTTTCCGGCTTATCGCCGTTAATCTGGTTAACCTTCAGTAACGCGAAGTAGCGTTCGCCTTCTTTCGGTGGGCGGATTTTACCGGCAACCTCATCACCTTTACGCAGGTTAAAACGACGGATCTGACTCGGTGACACGTAGATATCGTCGGGGCCTGCAAGGTAGGAGCTGTTGGCACTGCGCAGGAAGCCAAAACCATCCTGAAGAATTTCCAGTACGCCATCACCGTAGATGTCTTCACCGCTTTTCGCGTGGTGTTTCAGGATGGCAAAGATAATGTCCTGTTTGCGGGTGCGGCTGACGTTCTCAAGATTCATCTCCTTGGCTATTTCCAGGAGCTGAGGAACGGACTTCAGTTTCAGATCAGAAAGATTCATAAAGGGCTGGTGTTTATTGCAGTTATTGAAGGATTTTTGATGATTCATCAAGAGAGGAATGCGTGGGGGAACCCCGAACATCAACAGACTATAGACACATTGTTTTTGGGTGTCTACAGAAAAAGGCGCCTGTGGCGCCTTTTTATAAACAAGCTGCTACCAAGGTAGGCAATGGCTTATCAGAGAGCCTGCTCGATGAAAGCAGCCAGTTCAGATTTGCTCATCGCACCAATTTTGGTGGCTTCAGCCTGACCATTTTTGAACAGGATCAGGGTAGGGATAGAGCGGATACCAAACTTAGGTGCAGTGGCTTCGTTCTGGTCGATGTTCAGTTTGGCGATTTTCAGTTTGCCGTCATATTCTTCGGCAATCTCTTCCAGCACCGGCGCAATCATTTTGCACGGACCACACCACTCAGCCCAGAAATCAACCAGTACAGGTACGTCAGAGCCCAGTACATCGGCATCGAAGGAGTCGTCGGTTACGGTCAGGATGTTGTCGCTCATGTGTTTCCCCTGTGGAATTTAAGTTTCGCAGCCCCGCATTGTACGCCGGCTTTGTCTGGAATCAATTACCGATTCTCCGCTGGACGTAGGATGTCGCTGGCTGCATATTCAGTCTTATTCGCTAAATGGGGTCGGCGGCAGCACTTTTAAAGTCTGTTCCGGCAGAGCATAAACCCGCATCCGGTGTATTCGCGGTGCAGGGTTACCAGTATTCAGGAAAGTAGTTATGACAGATAACACTGGCGCGATGAACGATCTGATCGCAGCGGTGGACCTGGGTTCCAACAGTTTTCATATGGTCATCGCACAGGAGTTTCAGGGCGAAATACGTACTCTTGAACGTCGTGGTCAGAAGGTTCAGCTGGCTGCCGGTCTGGATGAACGCGGCATTCTGTCGGAAGAAGCGCAACAGCGCGGACTTGAGTGCCTGCGCGAGTTTGCGCAGTTTATGCAGGGCATGGAACCACGCCGGGTGAGTGTGCTGGCCACCAATGCACTGCGCGCGGCGCGCAACCGTCAGCAGTTTATTGAACGCGCTGAAGAGATTCTGGGTTACCCGATTGAAGTCATTGCCGGGCGCGAAGAAGCACGCCTTATTTATCTCGGTGTGGCGCACACGCTGGCTGACGATGCCGGTCGCCGTCTGGTGGTGGATATCGGCGGTGGCAGTACCGAATTTATTATTGGCGAACGCTTTGAACCCAAGGCGCTGGAAAGCCTGCATATGGGCTGCGTTTCCTATACGAAACAGTTTTTCCCGGATGGGGTGATAACCGAAGCGCGTTTTGATGACGCCGTTGATGCGGCGCGTCAGGAACTGCTGAACATCGAAACCCATTACAAACAGCTGGGCTGGCACAGCGCGGTGGGTTCCTCCGGTACTATCCGTGCGGCGGAACAGGCACTGGTGGAAAACGGCTGGGAAGCGGAAGGCATCACGCCTGCCGGGCTGAAAAAACTGCGCAAACAGATGCTGCAATACGCTACTACCGATGATGTCAGTCTGCCGGGGGTGAAACCGGAACGGCGTCAGGTATTTATCGGCGGACTGGCGATTCTGCAGGCGGTGTTCGATACCTTCGGTCTGGAACGCATGATTTATTCCGATGGAGCGCTGCGCGAAGGCGCATTGTGGGACCTGGTCGGGCGTTCTACCCATGAGAATGTCCGCGAACGTACGGTACAGGCCATGGCCGAGCGCTTTTATGTCGATACTGCTCAGGCGCAGCGGGTGAAAGAAATGGCGCGCGCCCTGTTTGCTCAGGTACAGAAAGACTGGAAGCTCGATAACGGCTGGGGTTACTGGCTCGACTGGGCGTCACAGTTACATGAAATCGGTCTGAGCATTGCGCACAGTGGCTTCCATAAACACGGCGCTTATTTAGTGCAGCATGCGGATTTACTCGGTTTTACCCGTCAGGGGCAAGCCAAACTGGCGGCCATGGTTCGCAGCCACCGGCGTAAATTTCTGCCTGAGTGTTTCTCCGAAATCGCTCCGGCCAGCCGCACGGCGATGATTCAGATCACGCGCTTATTGCGTCTGGCGGTGGTGCTCAATCACAGTCGTGGCGCGCATCCGGTTCCCTGTCCGCTGTTGCGCAGCGAGGGCGATCGTCTGCAACTGGTATTGCCGGAAGGCTGGCTGGCAGAGCATCCGCTGACCGCCCGCGATCTGGCGGCGGAAGTCAGTCAGCAGAAAGGTGCAGGTTTCAGCCTCGAAATCGCCTGAAGCTTGCGTCGCCTGTCCGGCTCATTCATCATCGCGGCCAATGTCTTTTGGCGACAGGATTACGATGCATGAGCTGATTCAGCATCGTGACTATTGTCTTTTGGCGACAGGATTACGATGTATGAAATGATTCAGCATCGTGACTATTGTCTTTTGGCGACAGGATTACGATGCGTGAAATGATTCAGCATCGTGACTCCCGCCGCAGAGTCTTTTGGCGCAGTATCACGGAGGATTGGCCAATGCGTGCCGCAGATCTGATTCACCTGCTGAGCCAGTACGATCCTGATATGGAAGTACCGGTGTCTTTTTCGCACAGCGCAGTGGATGAAACGCCACTGCCAAAAATCACTACCTGTACCAGCAATGAGCGCAGCCGCTGCTATGAAACACTGGTAGAGCTTGCCGAAGACGGCATGCTGGTGGTGAATGCCGGCGGACATATCACCTATATGAATCCGTATCTGGTTCGTCTCTGTGGTTATGCTCCGGCGGAACTGGCCGGGCGGCCCTTAACCGAACTGATGCCGCGCGACGACGCCGAATTATTACGCCAGCGGTTATTCAGCATGCAGGGCAGCAGCCGTTTTACCGTCCGTCTGATCAGCCGCAGCCGCGATATGCACTGGGTGCAGATTTCCGCTACCGCAATTCCCAGCAGTGATGGCAGTTTCCGTGGTTGTATGATGACCGTGACCGATTTATCGCGGCAGCAGATTCATTTACAGGGAATGGGAGATCAGCAATTACTGGGCGATAAAGTTGAACGTATTCACGATCAGCTGGAACGCCTGAAAGTATTACGCACGCATTTACTCAGCGAACTGGATGATATGCGGCAATTGCCAAGGGTTGATGCCACTCCGTTCTGGCATCAGGGGCGTTATCTGTATCTGATTGAGCCGCAGAAAAATGGTAAGCGCAAACGCCAGTATGTGGGTTCCGATCCGGAAAAAGTAAAACTGGCTTTGTCGGCTATGCGTCGCCAGCAGCGTTTTTTACAGGTACAGCAGGAGCTGGCACAGATTGATCATCAGATCCGTAATGCAACGTTCAAACTGGACAGTTTCCTTTGGGATCTGGCACAGGTGCCGCCCGATCTGCATCGTTTATTACCGGCTTCGGCCTGAAAAAAATACAGCATAAAAAACAGCGCCATGAGCGCTGTTTTTTTTAACTTCATTTTACCAGCGCTTAAAAATCAACCACTTCCGTATTGTATTTCACCGACCTTATTGCGTTGTCCGCCGCCTATTTTGACTGTACGGTCGTGTCACTTTTATTGCAGTTTTTACACAATTTTTATTATCAGAAAACTCAGCAGTTTTTTTCATGACAGCAATCCGGAATCGGTGGTTGTGCTGTCATGAATGCCCTCCCTAGCATCCGGGCTCCGCAGACCTGAGCAGAACGGTCGTGTGGCATACGCAACGAAAAACCCTTGTTTTTCCGTGTCCGCATCAATACCGGCAGATCTGTGGAATTAATTTTCAGGATGGAATGGCAGCTTGTCAGGAGGGGATTATGGCAGAGCAAAATCCGGGCTGGTCGGGAGACGCCCAAAGTTTTTATCACGAATTTACGCTGCGCAATGCGGGTTTTATCAGCGATGAAGAACAACAGCGTTTGCGCAATGCACACATCCTGATTGCCGGCTGTGGTTCGACCGGTGGCAGTGTTATTGAGGTGCTGGTGCGCAGCGGTGCAGAGCATCTGGTGCTGGCCGATAACGGCAGTTATGAACTGAATAATGCCAACCGTCAGAATATGGTACTGACCGATGTCGGCCGCTCCAAAGTGGAGGTTTTCCACGAGCGTATGAGCCAGATAAATCCGTTTGTACAAATCGACGGTTATGGCAATGGCATTACCCCCGACAACGTCGATGCTCTGGTTGAATGGGCGGATGTCATTGTGGATGCGGTGGATGTTACCGGTCGCTCGGGGCTGGAAATGAAATTCCTGCTGCACGAAGTGGCGCACCGCAATAAAAAAGCCGTGATCTGTGGTTACGACATGGCTGCCGCGCAGTACGTACCGGTGTTTGATTACCGCGATGGCACACTGCCATTAATGGCCGGACTGCTGAACGCCGAAGAGGTCGCAACGCTGGACCCGCTGCAGGCCTGTGCCCGGCTTATTCCGGATGAATTTATTCCGGTGGAAATGTTTGATGAACTGGCACGTCACCAGCAGGGTAAGGATTACACCTCGCAGCTGTGTCTGGCGGCGAATTTATTCGGTGTGTTGGGTTCGACGCTGGTGCTTGATATTATTAACGACCGTGCGGTTGAAACTGAAAACTACGTCGACCTGTGGAGCCTGATGCGCAAGCCCCGGGTCAGTGATGATCAGGCCCGCGATGAAGCGGCGCTGAATGAACTGCGCACGGGTCTGCGTGCCTGGGCTAACGGCCCGGGCGGCGACAGTGATCCGTTCTTTCTTGAGCGCTCGCTGCGTCACTACCAATTGCCGCTGATGCCGGAGTTGCACAACTACCGCGATCAGCTGCTGACCGAACGTGCCGGCATCTCGGCCTTTGCTATTCCCCATGAGCAACTGGCCGGGCGGCTGGCACGCCAACTGTTGCGTTTTGCCTTTGTGCATTACGCCCGTGTTGGTTTTATCAACCCTGATCAGGCCGCGCGCCGCCTGCTGCATCACGAGCCACTGAGCAACCTGCATCCGCAGGATGTGCATCTGGTGCTGATCGACACCGACAATAGCCAGCTGCTGGGTTATTCCACGCTGAAAGCGCCGTTGTCTGACAGCCTGCCGTTTTCCAGTGCAGAACGTCCGCACTTTGGTGTTGAGCAGGCGTTTGGCCGCGATCTGTATGCCGCGGTCAGCGAACTGCAGGCCCTGCCAACCGCAGCTGTGCGTGAAATTGGCCGGGTAACCAAAGCCGAGCTGGATGATCCGGTGCGTAATGCCCGTGTCGGTATCATGCTGCTGACCGCTTATCGTCGGGTGGTCTCTGATAGCCGTTATGGCATCAGCGCCTTTGTTGGTGACGGCGAGAAAAACGTCACCCTGCGCAACCTCACTTTCTTCGGTTTTAACCCGCAACTGCTGCCGGCGCGCGAATCCTGCCTGCCGGCGGATCATCTCTATCACCACCGTTATGTTGGCCGCGATGTGCGTCCGTTCTGGCTGTTGCTGGCGGACATTAATCAGGCGCGTGCCGATGAAGTAGAAGCTCTGCTCGATCTGGATGACAACGCACTGCTGGCTGCCTTAAGTGCAAGCCGCAGCAACGCAGCTAAGGAATTGGAGGCTCAGTTATGAAATCGGTATGGAATGAACAACAGCAGGAAATCCGTGACTTTTACGAACAGGTAGCCCTTAAGCGCGTACGCCCGAGTGCCGCCTCGCGTGATGTGACCCTGACTTTTGACCGTCAGATCTGGCGTGACCTCGGCGCCAGCGGTCTGTTTGGTCTGCATATGCCGGAAGAATTCGGTGGCCGTGGTCTGGGCCTGCGCGAATTCGCCGCCGCCCTTGAAGGTTTTGCCCGTGGCTGTCAGGACATGGGCGTGCTGGTGTCCTTTGTTGCTCAGGTCGGTCTGGTGCAGGCCGGTCTGCTCAGCTACGGAACGGAAGAACAGAAACAGCGCTGGCTGCCGGGGCTGATCCGTGGCGAGCTGCTGGGCTCCTTTGCCATCACCGAACAGGGCTGTGGCTCGGACGTGCGGGCGATGAAACTCGCCGCTTCTCAGGAGCTGGATGGTTTCCGCATTAACGGTCAGAAGTGGAACATCACCAACGCGCCACAGGCCGATGTGGTGATGACCTTTGCCCATGTCGAAGGTGCCGGTGATAAATCCGTTACCTGTTTTATTACCGGCACTGATGTGCCGGGGCTGGAACGCAGCGAACCCTTTGAACTGCTGGGCAACCGTGGCACGCCGATCGGTGCCTTTAACTTTAATAACGTCCTGCTGCCGGAATCGGCCGTGGTTGGCGGCGTTGGCGGTGGCCTGAACGTGCTGTATTTCGCCTTCCTGGTCGAGCGTGTGCTGACCGGTCTGGTGATTACCGGCTGTATGGAACCGCTGATGGAAGACTGCCTGCGCTACAGTCAGGAGCGTCTGGCCTTTGGTCGTCCGATTGGTGAAAACCAGTATATTCAGGGCCAGATCGTCGAAATGTACTGCCAGATTGAAGTGCTGCGCAGTGTACTGCTGCGGGCTATGGACAGCATGGAGCAGGGTATCGACTGTTCCAGTCTGGCATCGCTGGTGAAGATGATCGCCACCGAAAGCCTGCACGAAGCCTGTATCAACGCCATCCGTATTCACGGTAATTCCGGCTACCGCCGCGACAAGTATTTTGAGCGTCTGCTGCGTGACTCCATCGGCGTGTTCTTTGCCGGTGGCACCATAGAAATTCACCGCCATGTGATCTGGACCAATCTGGTCGAAGGTTTCCGCCGTGGTGAGCAGGCTCGTGAAGGTCTGAATCTTGGCGTGTACCAGAATCAGGGCACCACCGCCTTCAGCAAACCGGCTGAGGAGGCCATCGCATGAACGCCGTAATGCAATTGTTTACCGGGGTGCAGCGTCATCCCTGGCTGATGATGCTGGGTTTGTTGCTGGTAACCGTTGTCGCCCTCGGCGCTGCCGGCCAGCTGCAGATTAACAGCACGCCCTACATGATCGATAACAGCCATCCCAGCCGGGTGGCCGATCACGACACCAAGCGTCTGTTCTCCAACTCCGGTGAGCAGGCCTTTGTCGCCATCGATAACCCTGAAGGCAATGTCTTCAACGCCCAGAGTCTGGCGACCGTGCTGGAACTGAGCCGTGCCTTTGAGCGTATGCTGCTGATCAGCGATGCCGATAGCCAGCGCCTGAATGCGCTGGCGGCGGCAGAGGTGCTGACCACGCCGCAGGTCAATGCCCTGCTGCAGGATGGCCTTACACCGCAGGATATTCCTGTACTGCAGCGTCTGGCGCAGCAGGAAGGTCTGAGCGTGCCGGATAAGGCCTGGCTGGAAAATCTGGCGGTACGTCTGCGTCCGGTTAAACGTGTGCGCAGCCTGGCGCGCATGGAACATATCGAGGCCTTTACCGGCGGTTTGGATGTTCGTCCGCTGATGAAAACCCTGCCGCAGACCGATGCCGAGCGTCAGGCGCTGCGTGAAGCCGTACTGGCCAACCCGATGTTTATTAACGGCCTGATATCGCCCAAAGGTAACGCCACCACCATTCAGGTGGAGTTCAATATCGCCGAAGACGACTCTCCGGCGATGCTGCTGGCCTACGGTGAAATCAGCCGCATTATTAACGATATCTCCGCGCGTGAAGGCTTCAGCGATCGCGTGTACCTGAGCGGCCCGCCAATGATCGCCGCGCAGACCGCCACCAGTATGGAGCAGGATAACCAGACCCTGCTGCCGGGTGTGTTACTGGTGATTATTATCGTGCTGCTGCTCAGCTTTGGCCGTCTGCAGGGCGTGGTTGCGCCACTGCTGATTGCCGTGATTTCGCTGTTCTGGACGCTGGGTGCCATGGCGGCTTTCGGCGTAAAACAGAACATCGTTACCTCTATGCTGCCGGTGTTTATCATCGCCATCGCCGTCTGCGATGCCATTCACTTCCTTTCCACCTATTACCGTCTGCTGCCGGATAACCCGGACCGTGCGGCCCGTACTCAGGCGGCCTCGGATGCTTTGCGCAAGCTGTTCTGGCCGATGCTGGTAACCAGCGTGACGACTATGGCCGGTTTCTTCGCCCTGAGCTGGACCGAGGTGATCTTTATCCGTGAGTTCGGCATCTTCGTGGGTCTGGGGGTTATGTTCGCCTGGATCGTCACCATGCTGTTCTTACCGGCGCTGGTGATTCTGTGGAAAGCCCCGCGGCCACGTTTTGGCTTACTGGTCAGCGATCTGATCAGCCGCTTTATGGGCCTGCTCGGCCGCGTCGCCGGCCATGGTAAAACCGTGGTGCTGGTGGTGCTGGCACTGATGGTGGTGGGGCTGGTGTACACCCAGCAGAACCTGACGGTGGACAACCAGGTGATTGGTTACTTCGAGCCGGACAGCCGTATCCGTCAGGATGACGCTGCGATCAACGCCAACTTCGGTGGTTCCACCGTGGTCAGCTTCCTGCTGGAAAGCAAAGACGTGGATGCCTTCAAGCAGCCGCAGGTGATGCTGGCGGTGGAAAAACTGCAGCAGCAGCTGAATAACGATCCGCTGGTGGGCTTTACCATTTCGCCGGTGAACTTTATCGAGCGCATGCATCAGGTGCTGAGCGCTGGTGAAGGTGAGACCAGCGGCAGTGCTGCAGATTACCGTCTGCCGTCAGACCTGACCCAGCCGATGCTGGCGCAGTACTACCTGCTGTACGAAAACGCCAACGGTCAGGATCTGTTCGATGTGGTCGACCGCCGCTTCTCCAATGGCCGCATTCTTACCGTACTGCACAGTGACCGCTCATCCGAAGTGGGCGCCGTTATTGAGCGCGTGATGAACGAAGCGCGCACTGTGCTGCCGGCCGGGGTCAGCATCCGCGCCGCCGGTTATGGTGAAATTCTGGTGTCCACCACCGATGCCGTGGTTGGCGGTCAGATCCAGAGTCTGCTGCTGGCGGTGGTGCTGATTGCGCTGCTGGTGGTCGCTATTCTGCGTTCGCTGCGTCTGGGTCTGCTGGCGTTGCTGCCACTGCTGTTCACGCTGGTGGGCGTGTTTACCCTGATGGCGCTGACCGGCACCGCGCTGGATATCGGCACATCCATTATTGCGGCGATTTCGTTCGGTATCGGCATCGACTACGCCATTCACACCATCGCCGCGCTGCGTCTCAGCAAAGGTCAGGATCAGGCCGAGCTGGTGGCCAATGCGCTGCAATACTGCGGTAAGCCGATTCTGATCAACACCCTGGCGCTGGGTTTTGGCTTCCTGGTGCTGACGCTGTCGGGTTATCAGGCACTGGTGAATCTGGGCTACTTTATCTCGCTCACCATGCTGTTCAGTGCACTGTTTGCGTTGCTGGTGCTGCCGGCCTTCCATCGTCCGGATGCACCACAGGCCAGTGTTGCCGAAGGTGCTGACGATGGTCTGGCGGAGCCTGCCAATGCGTAGGCTGCAACGTCTGCTGCTGGCCTGTTCGTTTGCCTGCTCGCTGCCTTTTGCCGCGGCGCAGGCAGAGCCGGCCATACAGGATAACGAATGGCAGGTGATCAGCCTGTACCCGCCGCACGGCGTGTATCAGGCGGAGCTGTTACCGCAACTGGTGGCTGCTGTTGAAGGGCTGTGGCAGGTGCAGGACAGCGCCGGAGAGCCCTTGCTGCGCACCATCGACAGCCTGGCCAGCATGAATGTGATCGTCGCCCAGCAGGATGAAGTGCGCTTCCGCCGTATTATCGAAAAAGGCGAACTGAACGCCGCCGGTATGCAGCGTCTGCAAGCACTGGTGGAAGAGCATCCGCTGGTGCAGCGGCGGCTGGTATCGGCTGATGCTCAGGCCACGCATCTGTGGCTGCGGCTGAAAAAACCGGCCACCGCAGAAGGCTTGCAGCAGCTGAGTGAGCATCTGGCGGCCAGCCTGCACGCTGCCGGTACGCAATGTGTCAGCGTGCCGGAAAACCAGGGGCCGCTGGCCGGTTTATATATGACCCAGTGGCAATACGATACGCCTCAGCGTGCTGATGGCGTGGCCGCGTTGCAGGCTCTGGCAACGGCACAGCAGCAATTGCAAAACGTACCGGGCGCGCCGGACAGCCAGCACGGACGTAATTACTCGGCGCTGAATCTGCTGTCGTATCTGGGCGGCATTTTGGGTGGCGAACTGCTCGATGCCAATGGCCTGCCGCAAAGCAATGCCGCTCTGGCGCAGATGTACATGATGGCCGAGAGCCTGCGCAGCCGTGACCTGCAGGCTCTGGCTCGCCCGGATTTCCGCCAGTTACAGCTGGTGGTACTGGGCCATAAAGCACCACTGAGCGCGCCTCCTCTTGCTCAATATCAACTTACCCATACCAGTATCTGGCAGGCGTCTGCACGTGATTACCGCGTGCTGGATTGCCGCGCCCGGGCATTGGTGACGTCGGAGACTGAATAATGAAATTACTGCTGAAAAGTGCCGCACTTACGCTGCTGGGTCTGACCATGCTGCCTGCTTTTGCGGTCAGCGAAAAAAGCATTAAACCGGAAGCGCTGCTGGAACAGGTACGTGACCGTGATGACGGTGATGACCGCCGTTCGCGCATGATTCTGGAACAGACCATGAGTGATGGTTTTGTGCGTGAACGTGAGCTGTTAATGCTGGAAAAAAAATTCGGCGCCGAGCGTAAAGCCGTGCTGTATTTCACCGCTCCGGCCGATACCGCCGGCACCGGCATTCTGATGTTCAGCTACGAAGAAGCCAGTGGTAAAGACGATGACCAGTGGCTGTATTTACCGGCACTGCGTCAGTCGCGCCGTATTGCTACAAACTCGAAAGAAGGCCCGTTTCTGGGTACCGATTTTTCCTTCGCCGATATCGAACGTCTGCGCGTCGATGATTACCTCTACGAAGATCAGGGTACGGCAGAAATAAACGGCCGAACGCTGCAAAAAATTGCCGCACATACCGCCAATGGTCTGGAAAATCCACGCACCGGTTACAGCCAGCGCGTAATTTATGTTGATGCCGAACGTCAGCTGATTATGCGTGATGAGTTTTACCGCGAAGGGCGCCATATCAAAACCTTTGAGGTTACCGGCCTGAAAGAAATCGACGGCTACTGGACAGTGACCGAAGCGGTAATGACCAACCATGTCGAAGGTGGTTTTACCCGCTTACTGCGCAAAGAAACAACCTACAACGTTGGCATTGCCGACCGTCTGTTTAATGAGCGTACGCTGCGCAGCGGGATTCAGTAATGATCCGGATTGCACTTGTATTTACGCTGTTACTGGCGAATGGTGTGGCGCTTGCTGCACCTTCGTTCAGTGGCAAAGGGCATGCAGAAATACGCCAGCAGGAAAGGGCTGGAAAAAACACTGGTGAAGACCCCGGTCAGCGTTATGAAGGTTTGCTGGAAGGGCAAATGAATACCGGCCGGCTTAAAACCAACGCTATTTTACTGGGCCGTTACCGCAGCCAGTATGACGACGCCGAAGGTGAGGTAAGGGATGAAATGCGCAGCGATGCCGAATTGCGCGAGCTCTACCTGACCTGGTCGGCTGACCGCTTTGAAATTCGCGCAGGGAAACAACAGCAGGCATGGGGCCGCGCGGATTACTTCCGCATCGTTGATGTGTGGAATCCGCTCGACCTGCGCGAATTTCTTTTACCTTATTTCGATAATTATTCCCTCGGCCGGCAACCGCGGGGAATGTTAATTGCCGATTATTTTGGTGATATCTGGGAACAGCAGCTGATTATTGCCGCACAACGCAAAGCGACCCGGCTGGCGCCGGCCGGCAGCGATTTTGCTGCCAATGGCATGCCTGTCAGCCTGCCGCCAGCACATGAGGACGGTAATGGTGTGGATATTGGCTGGCGCGGAAAACTGTTCTGGGGTGGCAACGATATTGAGCTGTATGCCTTTCATGGTTATCACGCCGATGAAATGCTGACCCCTGAAAATACCCGGCTGGTACGCGAGCAGGCCAAACGCGATATGCTGGGTACGTCACTGGCGCGCCCCATGGGTGACTGGGTATTACGCAGCGATATTGCGCATTACCTGCGCGAAGGACGGCAGACCGCGGCAGGTATTGAAGACAGCAGCCGTACCTCGGCACTGCTCGGATTTGACCGGGTGGAAAATGAATGGACCTGGAATCTGCAGCTGGCGACTACCCACTGGTACGACGAAGAAAGCAATCACGATGATATCTGGGAATCGTCTGTTTCGGTAGAAAAAAACTGGAGCCGATACCGCTTAACCACAGGGCTGTTATGGCTGGTTAACTGGGTCGACGACAGCAGTCAGTTATGGCGCGCAACCGTAAGCTATGAATTTTTACCACAGTGGAAAGTCAGCTTTGCGGCTGTTGCCTTTGATGGTAAAGACGATACGCAGTTTGGTCAGTTTGATGATCAGGATCGTCTGATGCTGACCTTAAGGCGGGATTTTGCGCTGTAACCTCCTCTGTAGCTTCTTCTGTAAACCAGGGCATAAAAAAAGAGCTTCAACAGAAGCTCTTTTTTTATCAATGCCAAGCGGAATGATTTACGACGAACTTGCCGCCAGTGTTTCCAGCAGAATCGCCTGCGCTTTCACCATGTCTTCACCTTCAGCAGGTTGCGCGCGAATATAACTGCCATCGGACTGTAAGTCCCAGGCCTGACAGTTATCCAGCATGTACACTTCCAGTTCGCTTTTCATACGTTCTTTCAGTTTGCTGGTTTCAATCGGGAAAGCGGTTTCTACCCGGCGTAACAGGTTACGTTCCATCAGATCGGCACTGGCGGCGTAGATTTCATCTTTGCCGTTATTCAGAAAATAATAAACACGCGAATGCTCAAGGAAACGGCCAATAATAGAGCGTACACGGATATTCTCCGATACCCCTTCCACACCCGGACGTAAACAGCACATACCACGGATAATCAGATCGATTTTTACCCCGGCCTGTGAAGCTTTATACAGTGCGCGGATTAATTTTGGCTCGGTCAGACCGTTGGCCTTCATGCGGATCAGCGCGGGTTTGCCGGCTTCGGCATGGGAACGTTCACGATCAACCAGTTCAATCAGTTTTTTATGCAGGGTAAAAGGTGCATGGAATAATTTTTTAATGCGCAGTGCTTCGCCCATACCGGTTAACTGCTGGAAAACCTTGTGTACGTCTTCACCGATGGAATCATCGCCGGTCAGGAAGCTGTAATCGGTATAAGCACGGGCGTTACCGGCATGATAATTACCGGTACCCAAATGCACATAACGTTTATATTTATCGCCTTCTTTGCGCACAATCAGCATCATCTTGGCGTGGGTTTTATAGCCCACCACACCATAGACCACCACCGCTCCGGCTTCCTGCAAGCGGTTAGCCAGGTAGAGGTTTTCTTCTTCGTCAAAGCGCGCACGCAGTTCAATAACCACGGTCACTTCTTTGCCGTTACGGGCGGCATCCACCAGAGCGTTCACAATTTCTGATTTTGCTCCGGTACGATACAGGGTCTGTTTAATCGCACGTACGTTAGGGTCTTTGGCTGCTTCACGCAGCAGATCGACCACCGGCGTAAAAGACTCGAACGGGTGCAGCAACAGCGTATCCTTGTCGCGGATACTCTCGAAAATACTTTTGTTGAAGTTAATATTTTTCGGCAGCCCCGGAGTAAACGGAGTGTATTGCAGATCTGGTCGTGAAATCTGGCCGATCACTTCAATCAGACGACCCAGGTTAACCGGCCCGTTTACGCGGTACAGGTCGGTGGTATCCAGGTTGAATTGTTTCAGCAGAAAGTTCGCCAGTTCTTCCGGGCAATTGTCGGCGACTTCCAGACGCATTTCTTCGCCAAAGTTACGCGAATGCAATTCGTCTTCCAGCGCCGATGCCAGGTCGGCGGTGTCATCATGATCAATTTCAAGGTCGGCGTTACGGGTTACACGGAACTGGTAACAGCCTTTTACCGTCATGCCGGGGAACAGTTCGTCGGCATATTCATGAATCATTGACGACAGGAAAATAAAATTGTCACCGCCTTTGGTGAGCTCGTCCGGTACGCGGATAATGCGTGGCAGTGAACGGGGTGCCGGAATCAGCGCCAGACCGGTTTCACGGCCAAAGGCATCTTTGCCTTCGAGGGCGACAATAAAATTCAGGCTTTTATTAACCAGTCGTGGAAACGGATGTGAAGGATCAAGCCCAATCGGGCTGATTAACGGTTGAATACTGTCTTCAAAATAGGCCCGAACCCAGCTGCGCTGGTCTTCACTCCAGTCGGCACGGCGCAGAAAATGAATATTTTCTTTTTCCAGTGCCGGCAGCAAAGTGTCATTCAGAATTTCATACTGGCGCTCAACGGTCGCACTGCATAATGCATGAATGCTGCTTAATACCTGTTGCGGGTGCATACCATCGGCACCGGTCTGCTCACGCGCAAAGGTTAATTGCTGGGTCAGGTTGGCGACGCGAACCTCATAAAACTCATCGAGATTTTTGCTGAAAATACACAGAAAAAACAGCCGTTCCAGTAATGGATAGCTGTCATCCAGTGCCTGTTCCAGTACGCGAATATTAAACTGCAAATGGCTTAATTCGCGGTTTATATAATATTCGCTGCTGCTTAAATCGATGTTTTTTTCTGCGGCTGCGTCACTCATGTTCGGTCCTTATTTATTAATCCATTCTGCATATTGCTTGGCAAAATAGGTGAGAATGCCGTCGGCACCGGCGCGCTTCATACACATCAGGGATTCGGCCATGACGGCGTTATCATCCAGCCAGCCATTCTGTGCAGCTGCTTTGTGCATGGCGTACTCACCACTCACCTGATAAACGAAGGTTGGTACCTGAAATTCATCTTTTACCCGGCGTACGATATCCAGATACGGCATGCCCGGTTTAATCATCACCATGTCGGCGCCTTCGGCCAGATCCATCGCCACTTCGTGCAGGGCTTCGTTGCTGTTGGCCGGGTCCATCTGGTAGGTCTTTTTATCGGCTTTGCCAAGGTTGGCGGCTGAGCCTACGGCATCACGGAACGGGCCGTAATAAGCGGATGCGTATTTGGCTGAGTACGCCATGATGCGGGTGTTTACAAAGCTTTCTTCTTCCAGCGCCTGACGGATATCACCGATGCGGCCGTCCATCATGTCAGACGGGGCAACGATATCGGCACCGGCTTCAGCATGCGACAGGGCCTGCTGTACCAGGGTTTCTACCGTGCGGTCATTCAGCACATAACCGTCCTGATCAATGATGCCGTCCTGACCATGGGTGGTGAACGGGTCGAGAGCAACGTCGGTAATCACGCCCATTTCCGGTACCGCATCTTTAATGGCACGCACCGCACGCTGCGCCAGACCGTTAGGGTTAAAGGCTTCTTCAGCAAATTCGGATTTGGCGCTGGCCGGTGTTACCGGAAACAGGGCAACAGCCGGAATACCGAGCTTATACAGGTGCTTAACTTCGGCCACCATCAGGTCGATGGACAGGCGATCAATCCCCGGCATTGAGGCAATGGCTTCGCGTTCCTGATGACCTTCCAGCACAAACATCGGGTAGATCAGGCTGTCGACAGTCAGCTGAGTTTCACGCATCAGGCGGCGGGAAAAGTTGTCACGACGGTTACGGCGCAGACGGGTTTCCGGGAAAAAGCGTTGAGCATCGCTGAAAGCCATGAGGAATCTCCTGATCGGGAAGGGAATTGAAAAGTATGCCAATTGTAGCTGAATCGGTGCTGATATAACGCAACTTTATTGAGCGGTGGCTCATAAACACAGCGTTGATGCCTTAGCGCTAAACAGCGGATTTCTGCAGATTTTCAGCCTTCCGTAAAGTGCTGCGCAGTATGCCGGGCGATTATGAAGCTTTTATGCAAAAGCGTATTGCTGCTGATTGGCACCGCGATCAGATCCGGAGAGGAGTGTGCCTGATTCTGGCGGACAAAGTTGGCGCCGGCGAACCTGCATCCGGGTTCCGGTTCTTTGCTACTTTTACCGGCCTGCTGAGCGGGGCCGCCCCGATACAATAAAAATACAGGAGCTGGTATGACAGCAAGCACACACATTATTCAGTCGGGCTCTGTGCGCCTGCACGCCCTGACCCGTGGCGAAGCGGAAAATCCGGCGCTGGTACTGGTGCATGGTTACCCCGATAACCACAGCGTATGGGATGCGGTGGCTGAACGTCTGGCGCAGCAGTTTTATGTGATTGCCTACGACGTGCGCGGTGCCGGTCAGTCAGATAAACCGGCAAAAACCGCCGATTACCGTATGCCGTTGCTGGCACAGGATCTTCAGGCGGTTGTGGATGCGCTGATTCCCGGCCGCAGGTTTCATCTGGCGGCGCACGACTGGGGCTCGATTCAGAGCTGGGAATCGGTAACCACCGATGCCTTAAAAGGGCGGATTGCTTCATTTTCCAGCGTGTCGGGGCCTTGTCTTGACCATATGGGTTTCTGGATGCGTAAGCACCTGTTCTCCACGTCATTCAGCAACATCAGCAAGGCCGTCCGTCAGCTGTTCAGCAGCTGGTATATCGTATTTTTCCAGCTGCCGCTGCTGGCGCCATTGATGTGGAAGGCCGGACTGGCCAAGGCCTGGCCGGTGTATCTGCGCCTGCGCGAAGGCGTGAGCGAACCGGAAGCCAATCCAACCCAGCGTGACGATGGTGCCATTGGTGTGCGCCTGTACCGCGCCAACTTTATGAACAAAATGTTCCGTCCCGAACAGCGCTTTGCGCACTGCCCGGTGCAGCTGATTGTGCCGACCGCTGATAACTACGTCGGCACTCAGTTGTTCAGCGAATTGACTGATTGGGTTGAACATTTATACCGCCGCGATATCGACGCCACCCACTGGGTGCTGCTTACCCATGCGCCACAGGTGGCGCAATGGATTGCTGATTTTGCCCACACCATCGACAGCAATCAGGAAGACAGCGCACTGCGCGCCGTGCGGGTATCGCCAGCCTCGGCCAGGCCGCTGACGTCTGCTCATAAACCGGAACGGGCCTGATATTCCGGAAGAAAAAAATGGGCACAGAAAACAAGGAATCAGAAAAGGAGCCTGCAATGAACACCGTAACCACACAACAAACCGGGCGCCACGAACTGAAAGCGCGCAAGGTGCGCTTTGATCTGCAACAGACACCGCTGCACTGGATTCCGGGTGACGCCCTGGCTTCCTATATGACCAACGCCATTCATCTGCTGTTGCCGGAAGGTGAGCTGTGGTTCTGCCGCGTGTATAACAAGGCACTGCCATTGGTAAATGACGCTGAGCTGCGTGCCGATGTTGAAGGTTTTATTCGTCAGGAAGCGGTGCATTCGCGCGTACACAGCGCCGCGCAAAAATATCTGAACCGGCACGAGATAGACTGCGAACCTTTTCTTGAGCGGGTGCGCTTTCTGTTTAAAACCCTGCTGGGTGATGAGCCGCTGGGGCAGAAATTTCTGCAGCTGAACATGTTCGAGCGCTCCTGGCTGATAACCCGTGTGGGTATTATCGGTGCGGTAGAACACTTCACCGGCATTCTTGGCCAGTGGGCGATGGATAACACCAGCTGGAATAAAGCCGATCCGGTAATGGCCGACCTGTTTAAATGGCATCTGGCCGAAGAGGTTGAACACCGCACGGTGGCCTACGACCTGCACCGTCATCTGTGCAAAACCCGCATCGGTTTTTACCTCAGCCGTCAGTTGCTGATGGCCTTTGTATTTCCGTTGTTTATTTATTTTGTCTTTACCGGTACGCGCTTTTTGGCAGCACAGGATAAAGATGCCGAAGTGCGGAAAATCGGCCGCTGGGGCTGGCTGAAAATGACCCGGAAAATGGAGCGCTGTGGCCGCAACACCGACCACGTACCGAGCTTCAGCTTTCTGCTGAAAGCCACGCTGCGCTGGCTGTCACCGCGTTTTCACCCGATTACCGAAGGCGATACCGCCCAGGCACTGGCTTATATCGCCCGCTCTCCGGCGGCACAACGTGCCGAAGCAGAAGCCGGTGTCTGAATAACCGGCTGAGTCTGCTGAGCGGGTGGCGGCAGACTCACCGTCTGATATCTCAGATCAGGGACGTTTAAAGCCCTTGCGTGCCTGCTCCGCTTTCTTCCGGATTATGCAGCCGCCGGAATGGTCATTAACAAGCCCCATGGCCTGCATAAATGCATACACCGTTGTCGGGCCTACAAACTTCCAACCCTGTTTTTTCAGTGCTTTGGAAAGCGCAGCAGAAGCCTCAGAGGCCGAGACCGTCTGAGGTTCTGGCAGGCTGTTTTTATCGGGTTCGAAACGCCAGAAATACGCAGCAAGTGAACCGTATTCAGCAACGATGTCACGGGCTTTGGCAGCATTATTAATAACGGCTTCGATTTTTCCGCGATGACGGACAATACCTTCATCCGCTAATAAGCGCTTAACGTCAGACTCATCAAACAGCGCGACTTTGTTGAAATCGAAACCGGCAAAGGCTGCGCGAAAGTTATCCCGCTTGGCCAGAATAGTGCGCCAGCTCAGCCCGGACTGAAAACTTTCCAGGCAGAGTTTTTCAAACAGGCGGATATCGTTGCCGACCGGGAAACCCCATTCTTCATCGTGGTAGGCAAAAAACTCAGGGGCGGCAGCACACCAGCGACAGCGTGGTTTACCATCCGGGCCTTTAATTTCCGTATTCATAATGCGCTCCGGTGTTCAGGGCTAATTCAGCAGAAAACTCAGGCGCTCATCGGTCTTTTTCGGATCAATGTCCAGTATTTCTGCACTGACGATATTTTCCGCTACAAAGGGGTCCTGATTTACCCGGGCCTCAAGAGCATCACGTGTAATACCGTGAGCGATAAGCGCGCCGCCAAGGCCCGGTTGCAGGCTGCCTGCCAGAAGAAAAATGCCGTCAGCAAAGCCTTGTCTGAGCCACTCATTGTGACCATCCATAAAGGCAGCGGCCTGTGCCTTATTCTGTGAAAAACGTAACAGCACGATAAACATTAAAGCGACTCCTGTTGCTCTGTTGTTGTGATGGACGTTAACCAGTGTTCAAGACGGTTAACCTCGTTGTGAAGAAATTTTTCATCCTGAAATGCGCTGGCCAGTGTTGCTACGCCCTGACTGCAGGCCAGCAAATGCATTGCCAGTTCATCGGCATCGGCATGGCGGCCAAGCTGCTCAAATTGCCGCCGCAGCCAGCTGCGGAATAATGTGAACAGCTCATTGGCGTTATCTCTGGCCGGATGATCAATCTTGCCCAGCTCAGTGCAGAGCGTGCCGACCGGGCAGCCGTAACGTGTAATTTTGGCCTGATTGGTCAGCAGGATATGGATAAAGCTGCGGATTCTGTCGGTGGGGGTTTCCCCTTCCAGCTCCCAGTGACTGAGCATCGAATCGGTGCGGGCAAGGCGATGGCTGATGACCGCGTGCAGAATTTCGTCTTTGGTTTTGAAGTGGTAATAGAAATTCCCCCGCGAAATCCCCAGCACTTCTGCGATTTGCGCAAACGAGGTGTGCTCAAAACCCTGCTGGTAAAACAGCTGATCGGCCTCGGCAACGATACGTTCTCTGGTTGGTTGATTGGCCACAGGTTTGTGCTCCACTGGGTATTTATGGTCTAGGTCGTCCGTCCTAATGTGAAATTTAGGACAGCTGACCTAATGAGTCAATGGGCCGTGGCAAAAAAACGAAACCCCTGAATCCCGCTGCCGGCAGCAGATTTTGGCAGCGTTTTCTTTGACTCCGCCCTGTCCCCTGTGAACAATGCCCTGCCCGCCGTTTTACCAGAGCGGGCCAGAGTCATAACAATAAAGACAAAGGGGCACTTCATGACCGCAGAGGGCATGACCACACAAGCTGAAGGCTTCAGCAAAACCGAGCTGACACTGGCGATGAATTTTCTCGACCAGATTCCGTTTAACAAACTGCTTGGCCTTAAACCCAAACTGCTCAGCGATACCCGCTGTGAATTCAGCATGAATATGCGCGACGATCTGGTTGGTAACTGGCTGCAGGGCATTCTGCATGGCGGTGCGATTTCTACCGCGCTTGATGTAACCGGCGGGGCGATGGCGTTAATCGCGACCTGGCAGCGCATGCACAAAAATGAAATCCCGAAAGAAGACCGGCCCAAACAACTGGCTAAACTCGGCACCATTGATATGCGTGTGGATTTTCTCCACCCCGGCAAAGGTAAAGAATTTATTGCCAGTGCAACCCTGTTGCGTATCGGCAACAAAGTGGCCGTAACGCGTATGGAATTTCATAACGAAGAAGGGCTGTTAATCGCGGTGGGTACCGGTACCTATCTGTGCGGCTGATGCCGGGTATGCTGAGTTTTATTCCGGGCCGAGCTCGCTCAGCAGAAGATCAATAAAGGCCCGCAGTTTAGCCGGTTGCAGCTGTCGGCTGGGGTATAGAAGATGCAGCGACAGCTGCTGTGTCACAACGTCCGGCAGCAGCAACGTCAGCTTTCCATTGGCCAGATAATCTGCGGCCAAAAACGCCGGCAACAAAGCAATGCCCGCACCAGCGAGGCATGCATGCAGAGTCTGATCATAGCTGCTGGTTGCCAAGCGCCCTTCAACGTTCAGCGCGGTCTGCGGGTTCAGTTGCCACTGGCAGCGGCGGCTGGCATTGGCATTAAAGACAATCAGATCGTGCTGCTGCAGCTCTGCGCTGCTGCCCGGTAGTCCGCGCTGCTGCAGATATTCCGGTGCTGCCGCCAGAATTAATGGCAATGGTTTCAGTGGCCGGGCAATCATCGCCGAATCATTTAACTCTCCGGCCCGAATAGCCAGATCCAGCTCCTCGTCAATCAGATTGAGCCGGCTGCGTGAGGCAACGATCTCTACCTGAGTGTCCGCATAAAGAGCCATAAAACGGCAGGCAACGGGGGTTAGAAAAAAGTGCGCGAACAAAGGTGGCGCCGTTACCCTTAATACTCCTTGCGGTTTGTTGCCGTCGTTTTGAAGTGTTTGCTGGGCATTGGCAATCTCCCGCAGCGGCAGACTCATTGCGCTGTATAAACGCTGCCCTTCCTGAGTCAGTGACAGGGTACGGGTATTCCGTTGCAGCAGCTTTACCCCAGCCTGCTGTTCCAGCGCCGCGATACGCCGGCTGACAGTTGAGCTGGGCAAAGACAGAGCTTTAGCAGCGCCTATCAGACTGCCTTTTTCGGCTACTTTGCAGAAAATCCTGACGTCATTCAGATCAAGCATAATCCCGAAATTGCACTAGTTATTTGCATTTTTCAAAGTTTATTCCATTTTCTGGATTGTTCACACTGCAGAGCCCTCTTACGGAAATGATCAGATTTAAGGAGATAGTATGCAAAGCATTATTCTGGCCGGGCGCCTGCCCAGTATTGTTAATAACCTGACCCAGCAACTCAGCCGCGACGATGTACGCTTTTTAGGTGCAACCAATGCTGCGGAGCTGGCCACTCATCTGGATAACCCTGACGTCAGCGCTGTGATTATGGGAGGCGGTCTGGAGGATGTCGTGCGTGCTGAACTATGCCTGTTGGTGTGGTCAAGCAGGGATGACCTGCCAATTCATATCAAAGACAGAGCATCCGGCCCGGCAGGTATGGCCGATTTTGTTGCTTCTGTGCTTGAGCGTCGATAACTTCGGTGAAAGCGACACAGAACTTGCCTGCTGTCTGCGCTGTTCTGCGTCGTTGGTTTTGGGTTGAGCCTCTTTTGCTAACCACATCCGTTTAGCAGCAGGGCCGGTCTCTTTGACGGCTCTTCTTCTTCAGTGAACAATACACCGTAATTATGAGCAGGCTATTAAGGCCCGGTGGTATTTTGTTTTCAGGAAGCTGTATATGGATGAATTAATCAGAATGATTTTCCTCACCGCCGGTGCCTTACCCTTACTGGCGTATCCTTTTATGGCGGTGGCCAGCCTGATGGGCCTGGCCAGCAAGCCCGGCATAAAAATTCCCTTGTTTAACCGCCTGATGAACAAGTTCTTTTTGTGGGGAACGCTGCTGTATCCGCTGGTGTTTTTTGGTTGTTATAAATTGAGTGAAGCAGATAGTGGAATCAGCGGTGAATCTTCGCTGATAGCGGAGGTTTTTCCGGCGATTTTCCCGTTAGTCTTTCTGTGTTTATTGTGGGTGAGTTTTAAATTTATGGATGCGCCGGGGAAAGGCAGAGAGTAGCCGTTGGACGGATTAGATCAGAAAAACATCGTTCGCTGTGGCGGGTCTCAGGAGCATAATTCAGACGCAACGCCGTACTTCATATCAGACGCTGTATTGTAGGAGTGGATCTTATCCACGACAGGCCGGAGCACTTCATTCACACGGAAATGTAGGGTGGGCACTGCCCACCAGATCAGTGCGGTTATTGCTTAAAAGAATGAAGAAGTAATCTCCCGTACCTGTCCGCCGTCATATCAACAACATGGTCGCGTCGTTGGGCTCCTCGCAATGACGATATTCATAACCAACACCGCACCGTAGGAGCGGGCCATGCCCGCGAAACTTCAGAGACAGTTTTCTGCTGTGGGAGCGGCGTATTAATTCGGTGAGTTCAGCGCCAGCTTGTTGCCTTCTGAATCCAGAAACAAAGCAAAAAACCCACTGTTATCGGCGTGAGCCGTCTTTTCCAGAATGACCTGACCACCACTCCCGGCGACCCTATCCAGCATTGGCTGTAAATCATCGCCGGCATTGAGATAGACAGTGACTCCATCTGAAGAAGGGATATAGCCCTCACCCTTTACAATCACAGCGGGAACCAGCTGGCCTTCGTAAGGCAGGATACCCATCTCCATATCCGGCATCTCCATACATTCGATGTCTACACCCAGTACCGCCTGATAAAACGCCACGGCTCTTGCAAGGTCGGTGGCAGGGATTTCAAACATTGCGATATAACTGTTCATACTGTCGGCCTTTGATAATTAGCAGAATGGCGGTTAGTTGATAAACCGTATTCAGAGACTACATCAACAGCCTGACAGCTCATTGTACAAATACGACAGCGCTTATTGGTAAAACAGCGATGACAGCTCCATATGCTTATGCCCAAGAAACTCCTTTGGACTGACCCCGGTAAACTCTTTAAAATCCCGGATAAAATGTGCCTGATCGTAGTATTTGCTGGCGTAGGCGATGTCCATCAGTTTGTCGTCTTTATTGTTAAGCAGCATTGTCAAAGCTTGCTGCAAACGAATCACCTTCCCGAGTTGCCTTGGACTGAGCCCCACCTGTTGCTGAAACTTTCTTTCTAGGCGGCGTCTCTGGGCCAGATCCTGTTTGGTTATCGCAGCGATCGGTGTATTCCCGGATGAGGCTATCAGGGCGTCGATCGTTGTTTGTATGATGTTGTCGACAACCTGTTGCTCATTCAGCTTTGACTTCAGGAACGCTTCAATAACAGCAATTCTGGACGATGTATCCTTCGCCTGAACAATTGCCTGGGTTAAATCATCAGCCGTCTTTTCGCCAAACAATTCAGCCAGCCGGGTTTCGGTATTCACCAGATTTTTAATTGGCGTGGAGATAAGGCTGGCAAAACTGTGCGGATAGAAGCGAATGGCAAAGGTATTAACATACCCCAGGGGTTCAATAAAAAATGGGGTAGTGATCTGACCCAAAACCATCGCTCTTGGCTGGATAATAAACTCGTCATCCGAGACATAACGTTTTATATCGTCACCCAGAATAAATGCCATCTCAATGGTGCCATCGGGAACAATACGCTGCTTCTGGTGATCATCAGAAGCCGGTACTTCCAGGGTCCAGTAACAACTGATAATGGCATCCAGTTCCGCATCGGGTTGAAAGGTCTGATAGTCCATTTTTATGCTCCTTTGTCAGGCTCCGGTCACCGCCAGTGAGTGCGCCAGTATGAGGTGAGCATGCCCAAATCACCAGCAGAGGCTTTAACGCCGGTTGTGATGAGCGGCGCTTTCCGGCTCAGGCATGCTTTACATTCGTGCTTGCCCGCTTTGCCGGAGGATAGTAAGTTAAACATCAAATGCATTAACAGCTTGCAGATATGGTTTAAAAGCTGACGGATTGATACAGCTCGCAGGAAAAATGAGTTAACAGGCGCGCGCGTTTCCGGAAGGAATTTTCGAGATATGGATGCTTTCTCAGTGGGGTCAATAGGTTGCGCGGGGTTTCTCGAAAGAGTCGCCCGGGGTAAATACGCACACACACTAATACACCGTTATAACTCTTTATGAAATGGATTCTCTTAATACTACTGGTCGGATTGATTCGGGGCGTTTTACTTCCTGATTACAGATGGCAGCCAAGCATATGGTTAATCCCGTTCGCCACACCGATAGTTCTGTCAGCATTGGCTGTTTATCTGGCTAGCACAAAGCACCTCGGTAAAGGTGTTGCTATAGCTACAGCACTTTTTTCGCTATTGATGTCTACCTGCATTGGGGGGCTAGTCTATGGAGTTTCAGTTGGTTTTCACTATGTCACTGAAGATACAGAGTCACAGGCAGTTCTCTTGGCCACTATAGGTATACAGCTGATCACTTACATCGTTGCCACATGGTTATTTAGTTACTTGGCAACGCGTTATAACAAAAAAAAGCAGCGGACGCAGTAAACTGCGGCATTGTGTTGAGCGTTAGGGGCTACCGTGATTCCTGAGTATTGGCGTAATTTTATTACTATTAATGATATAATCGGTTGTGACTTTGAAGTTTCTGAAGAAGATGACTTATCTGAGTTTTGCGCTATATGCTCGGAAAGCAAATAGGAAATATACAGGCGCTCTAATTATTCAGGTTGTGTTGGGCAGATCACGGATTCGATAAATGGCCGCTTACCTGCCGCCGGAAAAATGCTAAAGTCCGGCATACCTGTATCAGGTCATTTTATATCAATAACTTCCTCAGGAAATCAAGAGGCTATTTATGTCTGGAAAAGTTAACAAGGAATTCTGGTTGGGCCAGTTATTTACTTTATTAGCGACGGTGGTTGGTGTTTATCTGGCAGCCAATTCCGGTTTTGAAAAAGCCATCGAATTTGAAAATCTGCAACATCAGCGGGATGTTTACCATGTGCAGCAGTCGTTGCTGGGAGAAATGCAGGTGAATACCGAACGTTTACAAAGCTGGGTCGATGAATTTGATAAGGCACCACAGAGTAACAGTATGAGTATGCAGCCCGATAAATATCAGCTGGATACGTTTTTCTGGAATGCTGCCCAGGAAGGGTCTGCAATTTTTGAAATGCCACATCAGTACGTCAGTGGTATTTCGGCTTTTTACCAGCGTGCTGAATATCTTCGCAGCCAGCTGTTGTCCGGTAACCCGTTTGAAGCACCGAAAGCTTCGGAAAAACTGCGCCAGTTAACCACTGAAACCCGCATTCAGTTATTAAAAAATATTCAGCAACATATAACAGAACAAAAGCAAAAGTTACAGAAAACCGGGTTAATCTGATGCTATTGGGAGTGACCCCGCCAGTTAAAATTTACCGGACTTTTTAAGCCCGACTGAAATTTCAAGGAAAGTAATAAATGCCAGAGCTATCAGTGCTTAAAGCTACACATGTTACGGGTCATATTCTAGAAATTGAGTTTAGTGATAATCATGTTTCGGTAGTTGATTTTGCTCCATTTATCTTTAGTGATGGCCATCCTGATTACGATGTATATAAAGACATCTCTCGCTTTGTGCAGTTTGATTTGCTTGATGGAAACTTAAGCTGGGACGACTACACAATGATCTTTCCAGTTGAACATCTATACGAAAATAAGTTGTAGGGTGTGTTTATGACGGACTGTTTAAGAGTAATTCGCAGCGAGTAACATTTTTAGCATGCGTCGGGTTAAGCGATTAAGGCTCTGTGCGGTAACTTTTGTAACGCGTGCATGCACCCCTTAACGTAGCGTCAGGCCTTTCAATATTTACCAAACATTACACCTTTCGCCCTGTTGTTTATTGCCTCCGCTTCCGGGCCTTGCTACCTTCGCCGGCCAATGTGGTGCTATACCGCCTTACTGTCCATATCTGAGTGAATATCGCATGTTAAAGCTGTTCAGGATTTCAAGCCTGCTGGAAGGCGTCTCTTATCTGGTTATTCTGTGTGTAACGCTGGGCGTGATCAGCCGGGATTTCGTTTACGTGCTCGGGATGACGCACGGTGTGCTGTTTATGCTGTATTTTGTTCTTTCGCTGGCAGCCTCCCATAAGCAGGGCTGGTCGGTGATGACCTGGCTGCTGGTGTTGCTGGCGTCGCTGATTCCTTTTGCCTTTATTCCGGTTGAGCTTTTTGTCCGCAAAGAGCTGTTAAAGAATGAGCAGGCTGCCGCTACCGACCCGGCACTGGGTGCCTGATGTTCTTACTGTCCGGGGCTGTGTCCTGCTTATAGCGAGACACAGTCACGGAGTCTGTCAGGGGGCTGGCTGGCAGGTCTGTGTGCCGATGAAAATACCCGCCAGCCAGATTGAGTCGCTAACCCGCCTTGTCTACAATGGGGCACTTTTTTCTGATGTCAGGTTATAAACATGAGCGACACTAACGCCAAGCCGGCTTTGCCGGATCATCTCTCCGGTAATCCACGCAGCCCACATCACGTTGCTGAGTGTTTTGAGCACGATATTGGTATCCGCCTGAATGGTAAGGAACGTACCGACGTTGAAGAATACTGCATCAGCGAAGGCTGGGTAAAAATCCCTTCCCCTAAGGCAAAAGACCGTTTTGGCCGTCCTGTTCTTATTAAACTGAAAGGCGAAGTAGAAGCCTTTTATAAGTAAGTATTTTCCGGGATTTTCTGTAAGTTCTTTCTCTGAGTACCTGCTGTAAATCCTCAGACGCAAAGCACAGGCTTCAGCTCTGTGCTTTGCGTTTTCCCACAAGTATCTCCCGTCATTCTTTTTTATCTGTCATCCTGCCTGTGCTGCGGTGGAAGCTTCTTTTGCGTTTGGTTGCTTAAACACTGCGCATAATGCCGGCACCAGCAGCAGGCTGATGATGGTTGCGAACAGTACGCCGAACCCTAAAGAAGCCGCCATAGGTATCAGCAGTTTTGCCTGAATGCTGGTTTCGCTCAGTAAGGGTAATACTCCGGCAAAGGTTGTCAGCGAGGTCAGAAGAATCGGCCGGAAACGGCTGCTGCAGGCCTGTAGTAATGCTTCTGCTATTGGCAGCTTTTGCGCTTTTAACTGATTAAGCCGGTCGAGCAGCACCAGATTATCATTTACCACCACACCGCTGACGGCGACCATGCCGACATACGACCACAGGGTCAGGTCGAGCCCCAGTATCAGGTGTCCGACAACCGCACCGAGTAAACCAAAAGGAATGGCAAACAGCACCAGCAACGGCTGGGCATAAGATGCAAAGAGTACGGCCATCAGCAGGTACATCGCGATGATGGCGAGCAGATAATACTGCGCCAGTAGATCGAGAAAAAACTGTACTGCACGCTGATAACCGCCCACGTCCCAGCGCACACCGGGCAGGTCGTGCAGCAGGTTTTGTACAGCGCCCTGTTGCAGGGTCTTTTTAATTCTCTCGGCGTTATTCTGGCTGGGGTCGACATAGGCCGACACCATAACCACAGGTTCACGCATAAAATGGCGGATATAAGGGTTAACCGCCTGCTGGCTGTGTGTGGCTATATATTTCAGCGCTACCGTCTGGCCGGGTGCGGTTTCGACCGGCAGGTTATCCAGATACCAGGCGGATGCACGTTCTTCTGCAGTCAGGCTGGTGCGTACTTCCACTTCGTCATCGTTGTCGTAAAAACGCTGAATAGTGGTGCCATAAAAAGCCTGATTAACCTGTTGCAGAACCGGGCCGCGGTTGATGCCTGCGGCAATGGCTTCGTCGGTTAAGCGGATATCCAGTTGCTGGGCATTGTTATCCGGCTGGCGCTGCAGGCTGTAAATACCGGAGAAACGCTGCAGATAATCACTCAGGCGTTGTGCTGCAGTATTTAATGCCTGTTGATCGCTGCCGGAAAATTCAATCTGAATATCGGCCTTGGAAGGGTTTACCGTGGCGCTGTATTCCACGTTATCGACACCGGTTATGGCGCCGCTTTCAGCCCGCCACCAACGGATCATATCCTGGCCGCTGAAAGCCCGGCTGTTTGCCGCCGGTAATTCCAGCATTATCTGCCCGGTATGGTCGGCACGGGCATAGACTTTCTGGTTGGATGGCAGGGTGTTGGGCGCGACCACCTGATAAATCCGACGGATCATTTCACCTTCGGCATAACCCGCGCTGGTTTCGACTTTACGGGCGGCAACCGCGAGCTTCTGCAGTGCCTTTTGGGTTGCCTCGCGTGGCGATCCTTGCGGAAAAGTAACTTTGGCTGTGACGACATTGCCTTCTATTTCGGAAAATAATGCCGATTTAATCCAGCCCTGACTAATCAGTAATAACGTCAGTATAAAAGCGGCGGTAAAGACGGCGATAACCGGGTAAGGATTGTGCACAATCCGCCGTAGCAGAGGCAGATAATAATGCCCGACAACCTGTTGTAAAAAGCGGCTGAAGTATTGCTGCAGGCGATGGGGCTTTGTCGCCTTGGCAGGCGTATGGCTGAGATGCGCGGGCAGAATACAAAGCGACTCAAATAACGAAAATAACAGTGTGGTAATAACCACAATGGGGACTGCTTTTATCAGCATGCCTTCAGGGCCGGGGAGAAACAGCAGCGGCATAAAAGCAACCAGCGTAGTAATCACCGAAAATAATACCGGCTTATAAACATCCAGTGTGCCGGACAACGCTGCCTGTGTGCCATGCTCGCCAAGTTCCTGGCGGGCGAAAACAGCTTCGCCGACAACGACGGCATCATCAACGACAATGCCGAGTACCAGAATAAAAGCAAACAACGAGATAAAATTAACCGATGTTGATGTCAGTGGCAGAACAAACAGGGTGCCAATAAAGGATACCAGAATGCCCATGCTGACCCAGAACGACAGTCGTGCATTCAGAAATAACAACAGCACAATAAATAACAGCAATAAACCGCTGAGGGCATTGTCCAGCAGCAGGTTTAAACGCTCGCTGAAATTAACCGCTTCGTCCTGCCAGACGTAGTAACTGATATTGGCACTGGCCGGGTGTTGTTGCAGATAGGTATTTACCGCCGCCGATATGGCGGTAATGTCATCGTTGCCACTGCGGTAAATATCCAGCGCCAGAGCGGGTTTACCATTCAGCAGCGCCAGTGCTGTGGCATCGGTACGGGTATCCTGAATGCTGGCAACATCGGCCAGGAGCAGGCGGTTACCGGCGCCATCGCTGGCAATCAATAAGTGCTCATAATCACTGGCAGAACGGAAATCACGGTCATTACCAATCAGTATGTCACCGTCGCCGGTTTCCAGCAGGCCACCGGCAGCCGGTGCTGCCTGTTGGATCAGCTGGCGGTTAATTTGTTGCAGCTGCAGTGGGTAGCGGTAGAGATCGGCCAGCGAAAACTGAATGCGTATTTCGGGCTTTTCCCGGTCCTGAATTTCTGCTGTTGAAACGGCGGGTAAGGCCAGCAGCTCACGACGTAAACTTTGTGCGCTGCTGAGCAGGTTGGCATAGCTTTCATCACCGCTGACAATAATACGCAGCGCGCGGTTACGTACCTGAAGAATCTGAATATCGGGCGCTTCGGCCTGCGCGGGCAGTAACGCCGGGTCTGCAAGGCGGCTGCGGATTTCGGCCAGCAGAGCATTGGCATCGTAGCCTTCGGCGATATCCAGCGTAAGGCTGCATAAACCGGGATACGACCAGGAAATTAATTCTTCGCCACCGGCAATATCGTGGATAGCATTTTCCAGTGGTGTGCAGAGTGATTGTTCTGTGGTGCTGACCGAGGCACCGGGATAAAGCACCTGAATACTGATGCGGTCGAGTTCAACATTGGGAATTAATTCCTGCTGCAGGCGCGGTACGGCCAGCAGTCCCAGAACCAGAATACAGAGCATGGCCAGATTAGCGGCCACGCGATGGGTGATAAACCAGCGGATTACTGCACTCATGGTTGCCTCATTCTCCGGCCGCCGTGGCCAGTTGCTCTCTGCTGCCGGTATTAACCGGAATAATCTGGCTGCCGGGCAGCAGGGCGTGACGGCTGCTGTTAACCAGCAGAACCGGTGTTGAAAATTTATTACGCAGATACAGCTGATCTTTACCCGCATACAACAGATTGGCATTTACATCGTGCAGCAGGTGTTGCTGATCAACCATTAATAAATGATTACCGGCCTGCAGAGCTGAGCGTGGAATACGACTGATGCCGGTAATGACCGGACTGAGAATTTCGGCTTCAACAAAGGTGCCGGGCAACAGTGGCGTTATATCCGCAGAATATTGTGGCCGGGCCAGCAGAATAATTTGCTGAAAGGCATCACGGCCGGCTTCGCTGCCGGTAATCTGCGCTGGTATTTTTGTACCGCCTGCTGTTGTCAGGGTGACTGCCGGCGATGGATTTTCTGTACCCGGACGGATGCCTAATAACTGTGCTTCATGATCGCTGACCGGCAAGCGGATTTCCTGCCAGTTATCGTCATAAATAACCCCCAGAACCATCGCCGGAGAAACCTGCTGCCCTGGCTGTATGCTGGCGCGGGCAATACGTCCGCTGACCGCCGCATATATACGTGTGTCACGCAGTTGCTGTTGTGCGTATTGCAGAGCGGCGCGGGCCGCAGCAACCTGGCTGTTGGCCATGCGCAGATGCGGAATATAACGGGCAAAATCATTTTCGCTGGCCTGCTGGCGTGCCACTTCAGCCTGAGCGCGGATTTCTTCCAGCTGCAGCAGGCGGCTGTCGAGGTTGGCCTGGTGCTGGCGAACCTCCAGCTCGTAAGGTGCGGCATCAATACTCAGCAGCAGTTCGCCCTGTTGTACCTGCTGACCATTAATAAAATGCTCGCTGACGTATTGCACCTGCCCCTGCACCTGACTGCTCAGGTAAAACTCCCGCGCCATACGGACATGCCCCTGGCTGTGTACCGGAATGGTTATATCCTGCGCGACAACGCTGATAACCGGTACGCTTGGTGCCATGCTGGCAGGCGTTTGTGTGGCCGGCAGCGGTGCCTGTAGTACCAATAATGCTGCGATTAATAACAGGGCCAGAACCGCGGTCAGCCAGACTGCAATATGGCGGATCTTGTGCGGACGTCTGTTATCTGTGCTGCTGGCAGAAAATACATCAGGCATAGCTCAGCTCCTGCAATGACTGTTGCCACAGCTGCAGGCAGCGCTGCTGTGTTTCCTGCGCCAGAGCAATTGAAGGGTGAAATTTAAGTGCCACTGTCAGTTGCCCGTTGCACTCAGTCACACCGGTGGCAATCGGATAATTCGCGCTGCCGGCACCGCAGACACCAACAACACTGTGCGGATGCTGTGGCAGTGACCAGTCTCCCAGATAGCTGAACGAGCCAAGATAAAACTGCGAACCGCTGATGCGCCGGTAAATAAAGCGCACCCCGGTTTTACCAATCCAGCGGCCAATATGAGCCATCTTCCATAACCACCAATGTTCTCTGGCGACCAGCTTTGCTTTTACCTGTGCATGAATGTGTCCGGCACTGCTGTGTTCGTCCAGTGCCAGATAAAAACCGGACGATAAATTACTCTGTGCCGGCCCGCTGACAGCGCCACGGACATTCACCGGATAAAACCACCAGGCGCGGCTTCCCGGTTGCAGGCAGACGGAAAAAATAACCTTATTCAGACAGGCAAAGGTAAGGCTTGCCAGAGAGACTCCCCGTGCAGCTGCCACTTTTTTTAAGCGGCTGACGGTGGTTGTGTTAAGCACGGTAAATTCAGGTTCTGTAACAGCCGTGGCTGTTTCGCCGGTTTTTGTTGCACTGGCTTTTTCCAGTGTACGGTTTTCGGTGTGCGGTCTTTGCGTTGCCGCCGTACCTTATTCAGGGTTTGCCAGAAACCGGGCTCGGTCAGGTCGCGGCAGCGTGGCAGTGAACTGGCCGGATAGCCCAGTTGCTCGCGTACATTAGCCAGCATACCAATGCCATCGGTATCACGGTGGCGGAAATGATGCCACTGCGTCTGCTGCTCCTGACTGTTGTGTATAAAACAGTGAATACGGTCGGAAATTCCTTGCTCTTCCCGTACTTCGTACCACTGGGCAATATAATCTTTGCGCATAAATTCCCTGTTAAAGACGGCTGATTTCCGGATATTGCAGGCGGGTTAAATCCAGCTTCTGCACCAGTTCTGGTTGATAGGTAGCAATAAAATTCCGGCTTTTTAAGGCGTGCCCGGGATGCCGGCGGACGATTTTTAACAGCGGGTCACGGCTGTCAAAACCGCAGGCCAGAGCCAGGGCATTACGTTGCTGTGCTGTTTTCCGCAGGGTGCGTAATAACCGCGCAAAGCGCCGGGGATCATTATTTTTAACCACCACGCTGTGCAGCATCTGATAATGATTGAGCGAATTAACGGCAGGTAATGCCAGGTGTCCGGTCAGCCAGGTAAGGCTGTTATAGAATGGCCGCAAATGATGCAGTAGCGGTGCGTAGCCACTGATCCGGGTCTGTTTAAAATCCTTCTGATCCCACAGACCAGCCAGCGCCGTAATTTCCCCATGCTCACGCAGAATAAAAAAATCACTGATTTTAATATTGCGGTAGTACGGATCATCGCTGCCGATACGCGAGAAATCGTAACAGGGGTAAAATTGTTTACTGGCGGCTTCGCGGTCAAAAAATGCCTGCATCTCGGCAATATCTTCCGTTCTGGCCGGATGGGTTAACGGATCATCCGCGATATTTTTTTTCCGCCGCAGGCTGATCAGCCAGGTGGTAAACATTCCGGCAGGAAGATATTGCGGCAGTGTATTGCGGCCGCTGCCAACGGTGCTCAGTGAGGCACGGTTTTCGTCGAGAATAACGGTCTGCATCCACTCGTTCTGCATTTGCTGACGATAGGTGCCGAATAAGCGGTACAGAGTACGGCCACCCTGAAAATCCGGGTGAATACGCAGATCACTGCCATAACGAACCGACGTTGGCTGGCCATTAATAAATACCCGGCGCTGGCCGATACTGAACGTACCGATAATGCCATGACCGGGTTTTTCCATAACCCAGATTTCCGGTCGCTGGCTACTGACTGCCGCGGCATAAAAATAATCAGGATTACGCTCAAAGGTCAGACGGATGCTTCCCTGTTGGGCGGTTGCGGCCAGCAATTTCAGTAAGCCGGCCGAATCCTGAGTACAGGCCGGCCGGATGCAATAGCTGCTCACGCGATGGCTCCACTTTCCGCCAGACTGTGTTCCGGCAGAGTATTCAGCAACTCGCTGGCGGCAGGGCAAAGTAATAACGGTTCTACTTTAATATTGCCGGCCACTGCACCACTCTGCAGCCGCAGGTGAGTATAAGTTGCCATGGCGTTGTCGCTGATGATTACGCGTGCCGGATTCAGCTGGCCGAGTTCGCGGGCGAGCTTATAGTGGAAATGTTCCTGCAATAAAGCTTCAAGCCGCTGCTGGGCTTCTGTCTGCAGCTCCTGACCACCACTGGCCAGCAGTACGTAGGTTGGACGGTGGTTACCCTGTTCCGCCGGTACGGCCAGTAATGACACCGGTTGCAGTGGCAGGGCGGCAGTCAGGGTGCTGAATATATTCAGCACCGCTTGCGGAGACATTTTTTCGCCGACCATATCGGTGCCGGATAAACGGCTGATAAAACGCAGGGTCGGGCATTGATTAATAAAACCATCAACCAGCAGCCGGTCTTTGGTGCGGTAACGTAACAGGCCGCTGGCGGTGGTAATCACCGGGCGAACCTGCATACCGGGCTCCAGTTCCCAGCTGAATAAAATCTGTTTGTTGGCCAGATTTTCAAACTCGTAGAAATGACTTTCCAGCGCCAGCGGATATTGCTGACCATAAGGAATGGTCACTACACCTTCGGTGGCCCATAAGCCTTTTCCCTGAAAATCACTGTGGCTGAATAACTGCTGCAGTTGTCTGGCCCAGGGTTCGGATGATGATGTATCCCAGGCGCTGATCAACGCCAGTTCAGGCCATAATTTCCGGGTGATGGTGGCGTTTATTCTGCCGTTCCAGTTACGCAGCAATGCAGCATTAATACGATTGCGCGGAGCGCTTAAATGTCCGAGGCTGGTTTTCTGTTCTCCCCAGCGACCCTGTTCCAGAACCTGGGCAACGGCCATGCGTTGCTGTCCTAATTGCTCCAGCAGGCTGAGCAGAAAGGTGGGGCTCCAGACAGACATCAGGGTGAGATCGCGGGCTGCGCATAAATAACAAAGCGATGCGAACAGTGATAATTCTGAGCTTGGTGCCAGCGACACCGCCTGCGGCACGGCCATGGTGCGGTTCATAAATAAACGCTTCCACCACGGCAGTAACTGCAGATCGTCATTAACGCTGTTGGCAACACTGCGTAATTCGCCCGGCACCCATGACAATGACCAGTAATGCCGGCCTTTACGGATGGCGGGATAACGGCTGTACAGGTCGGCCATCCACGGATTAATGGCCTGATCGAGTTCGCGCAGGAATTCCGGGGTATAGGGAATCCATTTAATTTGCGCCGTTGAGCCACTGGTTGGCTGATAACGCTGGCACGTCTCTGTCGTCAGAATAAATTCACCGGAACTGCGCTGGCGGTTAATGGCATTCTGCCAGTCTTCATAATCGCTTAATGGTACTCGCTGGCGAAATTCTTCAATGTTGGTTGCCAGCGTAAGGCCGCGCTGATAACCGCTGTCTGAGCCGGATACAACCGCCATAATGCTCTGAAAGCGTGCCAGCTGCGCCGCTTTCAGTGTATGACTGGCGCGCATAAAACGTTGCTGACCATAGCGGCTCAGACGATAGGAAATCTGATGCAGTAAGCGGGTAGAAATATTCATAATGACTCCTTACTGCAGTGTGCTGCGCCGGCTGCCGAGCTGTTTACGGAAAAAGCCGATAAAGGTTCGGCTGCAGACTTCACCGACGCAGGGCAGCTCAGTACCGCGGCGCCAGGATGGATTGGTGTCATCAAAAAAGCGGATCTTTGCATTGGCTTCACGCATGCAATCCGTAATGTCGGCAACATCCCCTTTCAGGTGCTGGGAGTGATCACCAAAATCCAGCAGGCGATTATTACGGTCGTAATAATCGGGAAATAATTTTTCGCAGTACTGGTCGATAACACCGACCAGACTTTTATCGCGGTTATGGTGATTGGGGTAATGGCGAACAAAGTTATTGGCCAGAAGCAGGTAGGTTTTATAACCTTTGGAAATCAGCAACCAGAAAACCCGGGTGCCGGGGCGGGTTAATTTCAGCTTCAGCATCCGTAATGCAAACGCCTGCTGTAGCGCTTTATTTCCCCAGTAATCTTTTTCCAGAATGGTATCTCCACTGAATACGCCAATGGCTTTTCCGTTGCCATAATTCAGCGCCACTTCGGTCCAGGTGCTGAAACCGACCACCCGGTTTCCGGCTTTTTCTGCCAGCAGAAATACGCCGCTTTTACGGTTCATATCCTGGACAAAGGTTTCCAGATCGGTATTGGCGTAATAACGGGAAAATACCCGGTACATATCGCGCAGATGTTTAACTGAAATCTGCTCCAGTGGCAGAAAACGACAGGTTAATGCTCTTTTATTCTGAGTCATTGAAATCCATTCCTTATTCAGGGCAAAACAAATCCGCATCGCCGGATAGCGGCAATGTCAGGTCGGTTATTGTTTTATGCAATATAAGTACGATGGTGCCGTATATCGCGGAATGGCAGCGACTATTCGCGTTGTGGCAGGGTCTGGAATGCAGTCATAGAGATCACCGTGAGAATAAGTTTTTATAATTACCCGCTCTTATTGGCGGATTTAATATTATTTTTATTGTGGCCATTTTTATTCTGGCCTCTGAGGAATGCAGACACTCAGTTTTCGGGGCCTGTTAACCTGGATAAGTTCAGGCGCTCGGATTGAAACATAAGCGCGCTCTTTGGGTTAGTGCAATATATATTAAAAGAAATAGTTGGCACGAATTGCCCTTATATTTAAGGGTTTGTGGCTATTATATGGTACGGATGTTTTATGTTTTTAATAGATTTATAGGAAGACGCAGGCAGATATAAAATATTTCTGATTATTTATTTTTGCGTTTTATTCATTGGTATTTTTCTTCAAGTCTGCTGATTACGTCCTGAGTGACGCGCAGGCTCTCCAGCAAGTCCAGTAAGTTATATTCCAGATTCACATTCAGGTGCGTTGCCTGGCCGCCAAAGAAATCCGGGTTTTTTCCCTGAAACTGCAAACCTAAATTCAGTGCGCCGTCGGGCTGATACTGAATATTGGATTGCAGCTTGTCGTAGTTGAAGTTCTGCAGTAATTGCATGGCCAGGCCAACGGTCTGGTCAGATTGCTGCAGTGCTGCGGAGGTGGCGTTCTGGTAGCGGATAACGCCGCCGGGGTCGCGGGCAAATAAACTGCCGCCGGGAATCTGCGGGCCTTCTTTGGTTAAAACTATCGGCAGTACACCGTCGAGGGTGCCGGTTGCCTGAACTTCAGCCTTGGCTTCCAGCGCGGCTATCTGTGCCAGCTGAATATGGTCCAGCTCAATACCAAAGGCATTGATGTCTTTGCGTGTATCAAAGCGGATTAATGGAGTATGAACGCGGCCGCCGAGTACATCGGTGTGCATTTCATAAATCTCGGCCAGCGCATAAGAAAAATCGGCCGGTATACGCGTCTGGCTGCGCGCCAGTATGTCTTTTAATTCGATACCTGGGTTCAGGCTTTTGCCGCTGATCTGGGCGTCGAGTAAATAGTCGCCGCTGAATGGCCGGCGCAGGGCAATTAAGGCATTCCATTGTTCAAGGCCGATGCTGTTGTCGTAAACGGCGCTGATGTTGTCGCTGCGCAGCATCAGGTCGGGTTTGATCTGCCAGGTGTTAGCGGTTTGTTGCCAGTCAATCCAGCCTTGTCCGGCCAGTGCACCATTTAAAAATTCGAGTTTGGTCAGCGCCGTCATTTCCGGCAGGTTGAGTTTGTCCCAGTTGAGCGCCAGGTCATCGAGGTGCCACTGCATACTGCCTCGCTGTTGCAGCAGGTCGTGCTGTAATTGCATCCGCAGGTGCAGTTGGTTACCGGCGCCACTGAGCTGCAGCTCGCCGTTAAGTTGTTGCTGCGGCTTGCCGTTCTGCTGATCGTCCTGCAATGAATACAGCAGTTTTATCGGCCCTTTGGCGCTGAGATCGGGAACCGGCCAGCCCTGCCAGCGCGATTTGGCCAGTTGCAGGCTGATATCACACTGGCCGCTGAACACACTTCGCAGGGCAACCAGCAACGAGCTGCCGGGCGCTGGCTGACAGCTGAATTCGCTGGTCTGTAATTGCAGGAAACTATCTGCCCCGTGCTGTATGTGCCAGGGCTTAATGGTCAGCCGCAGCGGGTCGCTGTGCAGGCGGTTGTTATTATTACTGTTGCCGTTTTCGTTGCTGTGCAGATTGCCATTGATATACAGCGTGGGCAGCAGCTGAAATTCCAGCATTGGTAATTGCCAGCCTTCGGGTTCTGTCAGCTGCAGCCTGTTGCTGATGCCGGGAATGCTGCTCAGCTGCCAGTCGCCACTGGCGTCGAGGAGGGCGATCAGTTCGCCCTGACTGTGAAGGCTTTGCAGTGGCAGAGCCGGATCTTTGGCACTGATATCAAGCGCCAGCGGCAGCACCAGGCTGAGAGCGCTGCCTTGTTGCCAGTTCAGCGCCGGGGTCAGGTTCAGGCTGGCGAGTAACTGCTCACTTTTTTTGCCGTGCAGCAGGTTCTTCAGCTGGCCTTCGGCTTCGCAGCTGCTGAGTTTGGCGTTGCAGTAGCCACTGAACTGCTGGCTGCTGCTGAGGGTAAACAACTGATCGCCGCCTGCCGCTGGCAGCAGATCGGTGAACTGCAGTTGCTGGTTGTTGCTCTGCAACTGCCATTGCCAGTCGGCGGCTGGGTTTTCTTTATTCAGGGTTAAGTGCCAGCTGCCGTTTTGCCAGTGCATATTGTCAGCCAGTTGCTGGCGGCGGGTATCGAAGCCGGCACTCAGGTTGATGCTCAGATCCTGTGGCAGGTAGGCGCGGTTCGGTAATTGCAGCCCGGCATTGAGTTGCATCCGGTTAAGGGGCAAGGGCAGCCCGCTGAGCTGAGGTAAGCGTTCACTCAGGGCGGCAAAGTCGAGGCGCTGATCCAGCGTCAGGCGGGTATTGTCGGCGTCCTGTTCAATATGGCCATACTGCTGCAACAGTAATTGGCTCTGTTCCGAAACCAGCAGCAGCCAGTCGCCACTGCGTTGTAATTGCAGTTCGATCTGCCACGGCAGCGGCAGATTATCCAGCTGAGCACTGCCATGAATACGCCACTGCTGCGGGGTCAGGCTGGCGCTGAGTTCGGCCACCGCGGCGGGATGTTGCAGCACAATATGGTCAATGCTGACCTGTTCCAGTGGCAGTTGCAGCCACTGGCTGAATTGTGGAATTTCCAGCAGCTGGTGCAACTGTTCACGTGCGGCATTACCGGCATTCTGTGCGGCTACCGCAGCGACTTTGCGCGCACTTTCATCGGGCAGGCTGACGTGTAATTCGGCAATACTGAGGGTTTTCAGCCGGCCCTGCAGTAATTGCGACGGGCGGTAGCGCAGATCAAGATCGGTGAGCTGAATCAGGCTGCCATCGGCCAGAGGCAGCTGCAGTTTAGTCAGCTGAAAACGCTGCCAGCTGAAGGTGTCGATCTGCACCACCACGCTGCTGCCAGGGGCGGCAGCATCGGCCAGAAGATCCGGCAACCAGCGGTTCAGGGCGGGTTTGAGCAGTGTCGGTAAGGCAGCCAGCAGGACAATAATAAGAACAATGGCGGCGAGCAGAATCAGCAGCAGGCGCGCCAGCAGTTTGGGCAGGCGGACAGACGTCAGCCACGCCCGCAGGCGTGACAGCAATCCTTTGCCAGGCACGTGCATTGCCGTTATTTAGCCTTGATGGCCTGAACGCCGTTCTGGGTGCCAAGCAGCAATACGTCGGCCGGACGCAGGGCAAACAGACCGTTGGTGACCACACCGGTAATCTGGTTGATTTTGCTTTCCAGCTCGATGGCAGAGGCGATGCTGAAGTTATGCACATCCAGAATGCAGTTGCCGTTATCGGTAATTACACTTTCGCGGTAAACCGGATCGCCGCCCAGCTTAACCAGTTCACGGGCCACATAAGAGCGTGCCATCGGAATTACTTCTACCGGCAGCGGGAAAGCGCCTAAGCGGTTCACCAGTTTGGTTTCATCGGCGATGCAGATAAATTCTTTGGCGACCGCAGCAACGATTTTTTCGCGGGTTAACGCCGCACCACCGCCTTTGATCATTTCCAGGTGCTCGTTGATTTCGTCGGCACCGTCGATATAAAAGTCGAGGTTGCTGACGCTGTTCAGGTCGTACACCGGAATGCCGTGATCACGCAGACGCTGGGCTGAAGCTTCAGAACTGGCAACCGCACCGTCAAACAAGTGTTTGTGTTCGGCCAGGGCATCAATAAAGCAGTTGGCGGTAGAGCCTGTGCCAACACCGACAATGCTGTCGTCGTCGAGATGAGGGCGGATATAGTCGGCGGCGGCGATACCTGTGGCGCGTTTCAGTTCGTCTTGTGTCATGATGGCAGCTCGGGCTTATGATGTGTCAGATGCAGCGAATTATATGCGCTGATGCGTTACAATGCTCACCTCTGAGTGCTTCCCGCACCGATTTTTTCAGTCTGTTTGGAATCCCCGGCATGCTTAACGATTACCTGAAGAAAATTCTCGCCGCCCGCGTTTACGATGTTGCTGTCGAATCGCCGCTGCATATTGCCCCCTTCCTGAGCGAACGGCTGGGCAACCGAATTTGGGTAAAACGTGAAGATCAGCAGGCGGTGTACTCATTTAAGCTGCGTGGCGCCTACAACAAAGTGGTGCAGCTGACGGAAGAAGAAAAAGCCAAAGGGGTGGTTGCGGCATCCGCCGGTAACCACGCGCAGGGACTGGCACTGGCGGCACAGAAACTGGGCATTAAAGCTACCATCGTCATGCCGCGTACCACGCCCGATATTAAAGTGAAATCGGTTAAAGCCCGTGGTGCCAAAGTGGTACTGCAGGGCGATGCCTTTGACGATGCCTTTGCCTATTCGCAGAAGCTGGTTGAAGAAAAAGGCATGACTTACATCCATCCCTACGATGACCCGGAAGTGATTGCCGGTCAGGGCACTATTGGTATGGAAATCCTGCGTCAGCTCAGTGGCCCGGTGGATGCGATTTTTGTTCCGGTTGGTGGCGGTGGTCTGGCAGCCGGTGTGGCGGCTTATATCAAAGCGCTGCGCCCGGAAATTAAAGTGATTGGTGTTGAGAGCACCGAGTCCGCTTGTCTGGCGGCCGCGCTGGCAGCGAAAAAGCGCGTTACTCTGCCCCAGGTTGGCATTTTTGCCGACGGTGTGGCCGTGGCCCAGATCGGTAAAAACACCTGGGAAATCTGTAAAGATCATATCGACGAAGTGATCACCTGTACGCCGGACGAAATCTGCGCCGCCATTAAAGATGTGTTCGACGATACCCGTGCGGTATGTGAACCAGCCGGTGCATTAAGCATTGCCGGCGTTAAAAAGTACGTTGAGCGTGAAGGTTGTGAAGGACAGAACCTGGTGGCGATTTTAAGCGGTGCCAACGTTAACTTTGATCGGCTGCGTTATATCTCGGAAGTTGCAGAAATCGGTGAGGGCCGGGAAATCATTCTGGCAGTGACCATTCCCGAACAGCCTGGCAGCTTTCAGAAGTTCTGCAGCCTGATCGGCAAGCGCCCGATTACCGAATTTAATTACCGCTACAGCGATGACCATCAGGCGCAGATTTATGTCGGCGTTAAAGTTGGCGCTGAGCCCGGTGCGCGTCAGGCATTGCTGGATGAACTGCACGGTGATAATTATCCGGTGCTGGATATTACCGACGATGAAATGGCCAAATACCATATCCGCCATATGGTGGGTGGACACGCGCCGGCAGCCGTTAATGATGAACGGGTTTACCGTTTCGAATTTCCGGAGCGCCCGGGTGCACTGCTTAATTTCCTGCGCAAGCTGGGCAAGCACTTTAATATATCGCTGTTCCATTACCGTAACCACGGTGCAGCTTATGGCCGTGTTCTGGTTGGCTTGCAGGTTGCTGATGACCGTCAGCAGCAGCTGCACAGTTTTCTGGAAGAGCTGGGCTATGGTTATTGGGATGAAACCGATAATACGGCCTACCAGCTGTTTCTGCGTTAACTGCTTCTGTGTTAATCAAGCGAGCGGGCATTCATGCCTGTTATTCACAGAATAATGGCATGCCGGCACCTTGCTGCCGGCCTGTCCTGTGAGAACAATAGCGTTTTTGCATCTGCTGTATGTGTCGCCCGGAGATGGAGCTCAGCGGCACCTATAAACAATAATAAGAGACTTCATCATGCTGTTTGTTTTTCGTGCTGTCGTATTAACCGGCTATTTTCTGTTTGGCTGCACGCTTGGTCTGGTGCTGTGCATCATTCGTCCTTTCCATCGTAATAATACCCGCGACTGCGCCAAGATATTTTCTTTCGGCCGCTGGTTGCTGAACATTAAAATGACGGCGCTTAATCAATCACCGGTCGGAGATGGGCAGGCGATTTATGTCGGAAATCATCAGGACACACTGGACGTATTTATTTACCCGGGCATGTTGCCGGGTAATATCGCCATTTTAGGTAAAAGCAGTCTGCGTTTTATTCCGGTGTTTGGTTTGTTGTTCTGGCTTGCTGGTAATATTTTTATTAACAGAACCAATAAAGCCAAAGCCTGGGAAACAATGGCCACAGTAGCGCGCACGGTAAAAAAACGCGGTTGTGCGGTTTACATTTTTCCGGAAGGTACCCGTTCGCGTGGTAAGGGATTATTACCCTTTAAAAGCGGTGCCTTTGCGCTTGCCATTGAAGCCGGTTTACCTGTTGTGCCAATGGTGTACAGCAGTACGCATAAAAATATTGATCTGCACCGCTTCCATAGTGGTAAAGTGTTGGCGCGTTATCTGGAACCGATCAGTACCGAGGGTATGGGTGAGGACGATGTGAAGCGCCTTGCAGAGATGACCCGCGAACGGATGGCGCAGGCAATCGATGCTCTGGATGCGGAGCTGGCAGTAAAGTAGCAGGCAATTAATTAGTGGCCGCCTATACTGAATCCGATCCCGGATATTTGTGTTGGGGTGTGCAACTCATGAAACAGATTGTTATGTTCTGGCTGGTAATGATTACCGGCATTTCCGCCAGTGCAGAACAGGACGCCTGCCATTTATTTACCGCCAGTGGTAATGCCGAATATCCGCCTTACCTGTGGCGGTCGCCGCAAAATCCCGAAGTGTTAACCGGTGCAATCTCCGGCTTCTTACACAAAGTTTCAAAACAACTCGATATAAAAATCGATCTGCAATACAGCGGTCCCTGGGGCCGGACTCAGGAAGAAGTTGCGGCCGGACGTATCGATTTTATTGCCGGTGCCTTTTATACCGATGCCCGCTCTGAGCGCATGGATTACCTGCGCCCCGCCTTTCAGCTGACCCGTACCGTGGTGTGGGTTAATAATGAAAAACCCTTTGAGTTTAACCGCTGGGAAGATTTAATCGGCCGCCAGGGTGTTACTGTTATTCATAACAGCTTTGGTCAGGAGTTTGATGACTTTGCCCGCAAGCACCTCACCGTTCATCAGGTTGGCAGTCTGGAACAGGGACTGAAGATGCTGAATGGTCAGCGGGTTGATTATGTTTTGTATGAAGAGAATCCTGCCCGTGCCTACGCTGCGCGTAATGGCTATCTGAATATCCATCCATTAGCGCAGGAAATCAGCAGCGAGCCGCTGTATCTGACCCTGTCGAAAAAGTCAGCCTGTAATTCGCCGGAATTGCGTGCGCAGATAGAGAATGTACTGGTGCAGGCAAAAGAAGAAAACTGGATGCCGCCGCTGTTGCAGCAGGCCCAGTATCTGTGGGCAGAGCAGCATCTGAAATCGGCCGATACCGAATAATGCCTGAAGCTCTCAGGATACCTTGCGTACCGTTTCCTGGTTATCGTTAATGGTGTCCTGATAGGCACTGGTGGTGAGTGTCAGACGCTGCCCCTGATTCAGGTGAGTCGTGCAGGCGACACGCAGTAAGGAAGTAAAGTTACCGGTTTCGCCGCGGCGCTCCAGCACTTCACGATAGATACGGGTAATAAAAGTACCCAGTGTCAGCCCGGCATCGGCAGCGATCTGCTCCAGCAATTGCCAGAAGACAGCCTCCAGACGAATACTGGTGACGACGCCATCGATACGGATGGAACGGGTCTTCAGTTCAAACAGTTCCGGTTCGGCACCTGAATAAATTTCACACATGGAAAGCTTCCTGAGGCAATCAGTCCGGTGCCCATTATGTCGCGCAAAGGAAAGTGATTGCACCCTCCTTTACGCGCAGTCAGCATCATGCCGATTCTGACAGGTACTGGTTACTGCAGCAGGGCATTAAACTGCGCCAGCCACTGCGGGTGGGCAGGCCAGGCCGGAGCGGTAACGATGTTGCCGTCGGTAACAGCCTGATCGACGGCGATATCGGCATAGATGCCACCGGCCATGGTGACTTCCGGTGCACAGGCAGGGTAGGCCGAAATTTTGCGTTCGCGGATAACATCAGCAGCGGTCAGCAGCTGCGCGCCATGGCAAACCGCAGCAATGGGTTTGCCAGCGCTGGCGAAGTGTTTCACCAGTTCCAGCACGCGGCTGTTCAGGCGCAGGTATTCCGGCGCACGGCCACCGGGCAGCAGCAGGGCGTCGAATTCTTGTTCGTTAATGCTGGCGAAATCTGCATTCAGTACAAAATTATGGCCGGGCTTTTCGCTGTAGGTCTGGTCGCCTTCGAAGTCGTGGATCGCGGTACGGACACTGTCGCCGGACGCTTTATCCGGACATACCACGCTGACGCTGTGACCGACCATCTGCAATGCCTGAAACGGCACCATCAGTTCGTAATCTTCGACGTAATCGCCGGCAATAATGAGAATATTTGCCATGAGCGCTGCTCCGTATTGTTGTTGTGGAACAGCGAGTCTGGCGGATTGTAAGGAATGTTGGGTAACAGCGGATTACTACAGCAGCAAGTGAGTGATCAGAGACGCCCTTTGCTGAACTGTTCACGCGCGGCCTGTTTTTTCCGTTCGCTTTTACGCAGCAGTACGTAAAAAGCTCCGGCGCCGCCGTGATAGGGTTGCGCGGTGTGGTAGGCCTGAACTTCGTCCAGCTCCTCCAGCCAGTGCACCAGATAGCTTTTTAATACCGCCGGGTCGTTGATATTGCGGTCACCCTTGCCGGGCAGCACCAGAACACTGCGGATATCGTGCGCCATACAATCCTGAATAAAACGGTACAGCTCGCGCCGTGCTTCGTCGATGGTGCGGCGGTGCAGGTCGAGGCGGGCTTCGGTTTCATATTTACCCAGCCGCAGTTTGCGGAATACCCCATCCTGAATACCGGGACGTTTATAACCGATGACATCGTGCGGACCGACGCGTTTTACCTCGCTGGTCTGCAGGCGGTTACCATCCTGTTCTTCGGGCTGTTGCAGTGCCGCCTGACGGCGTGCCGCAGCACTGACCTGTGACGTCTCAGCCTTGCGCAGCTCGACCCGCTCTTTTGTTTGCAGTGGCTTAACGCCCTGCATTTCCTGCAGAAACAGCTGCTCTTCGGGATCGTTGTTGGTATCGCTCATGGTCTTCGTCGTACAGCAGAAATGCCCTATGATAACGAACATTCACGCCGTCCGTCTCGCGCCTGATAAGGGATTATATCCATGGTTTTCCTGTGACAATTCTTTGCAATGGCGGACACAACTTTGTGTGGCAATCCGTACACTGATCAGCGTACACATTGCCTGGCATTGCCAGAGGACCGAATGATGAAACAGACCCTAATCAAGGCCGTTGGTGCCGCCTGTACTTTGCTGCTGGCCAGTCAGGCGCTGGCCTTTGGTGGCAAGCACCGCGAAATAGACTGGGACGATGAGCTGGAACTGAGCGATGCCCAGGAAGAGCGCATCGACGAAATTGAAGACAGCTACGAAAGTAAATTCCGCGAGTTGCGTAAGGCCGACACGCCCCGCAGTGAGAACCGCGCCAAAGCACACGAACTGATGCAGGCGATGCGCGCTGAAATCCAGCAGGTGCTGACCCCCGAACAGCGTGAGCAGGCGCAGAGCTTAATGCGCGAGCAGCACGCCAAAATGCAGAAAAAACACGCTAAAGAACTGGCCCGTAAACTGGATCTGAGCGATGAGCAGAAAGATACTTTGCTGAAAGGCGTTAAAGAGCAGAAAGACAACTATCAGTGGCCGCTGGATCAGTCTCAGCGTGAAGCGGCGCGCCAGCATTTTGAACAACTGGTGCAAAGTGTGCTGACTGCCGAACAGCAGGAAAAATGGACGGCATTGAAAGAGAAGCAGATGCGCAAATGGCATCACCCGGATGAAGACGGCCTGGATGGCCATCATGGTCACCGTAAAGATAAAGACTGCGATAAATAATCCGGTTTTATCGGATACAAAAAGCCCGCGTAATAACGCGGGCTTTTTGTTATCTGCGGTGGCAGAACAATCCGATCAGAAGCTGTACACCAGAGTAACGCCAAACTCGGTATCGGTGTTTTCGCTTTCTGCCGGCACCTTATCAACGTACTTCACTTTATAGGTCAGCTTGGTGGCCAGGCTGCCGTTGATCTGACTTTTCAGACCGGTTTCTGATTTATAGATACTGTTGCTTTCGCCCAGTTCGGCACTGAATTCTTCAATAAACTCGACGCCTTTCTGAATGGTCCAGTGATATCTGGCAACCAGACGGGCGATAACTTCTTCATTGATCTCATCTGTTTCTTTCAGCTTGTCGCGACGGTAACCGGGACCGGCTTCAAGGTCGAGTTCCATATTCTGTTCATGGATGGCGCGGTAACCGTAACCGGCGGATAACGTGGCCTGATACTCAAAGCCGCTGAAGCGGTCACGTTCTTCGTCACCGACGATGGCGAGGTAAGAATGCTCACTGAAGTTACGGTCAAACTGAACGGTGCCGCGGTACTTTTCTTTTGAAGTAACGCCATCTTCTTTACTGGTCAGGGCATCCAGTTTGAGGCTGGAATCCCAGAGTTCACCATCGCGCTTAACAGCAAATTTACCGTTAATGCTGGAGGTATCGGTATTACCTGAGGTGCGGATGGTGCCCAGCTCGGCAGATCCACCCCAGATCGGGAATTCCGGTGCTGCGGCAGCGTCTGCAGCAACGGCTTCTTCGGCGCTGGTCTGCATGGCGGACAGCAACAGCGGCAATACGGCGAATGATGAAACAATCAGGGCTTGGCGACGCATAGCATCCTCTCTGCGCAAAAAAACTTGCCGGCAGGTTAGCGACAGGGGGGGATCTGTGCAAGGGCAGGACGGGATAAAGGCCCGGCTGGCGGAACAGTGCGTAGCACAAAGCCAGCCTGTGCTTGTGCGGTTTTAGTGTAGAGTGTGCGCAGAAAAACAATACGCATAAGGATGCCAGTGTGCGCCAAGCCATTCTCAGCGGCCCGGTCAACCGGACACTCTACAGCCTGACTCAGCCGATGGTGCTGGGCATTATGGCGGTCTTCTTTTTCAATATGGTCGATACCTGGTTTATCAGCCTGCTCGGCACCGAAAGTCTGGCAGCCGTGGGCTTTGCTATGCCGGTCACCATGCTGGTGATGAATCTGGCGATTGGTCTTGGCATTGCCATGTCCGCTTTAATTGCGCGCGCGGTGGGCGCCGATGACAACCTGCAGGCACAGCGTGCCGCGATGGCGGGATTGCTGCTCAGTTTATTGCTGGGCGTGGTGATTGCCGTGGCGGGTTGGCTGAGCAATGACGCCCTGTTCCGTTTGCTGGGTGCCGGTGATGAGCTGTTGCCGGAAATCCGCCGCTTTATGGTGTTCTGGTGGCCCGGCGCCATCGTACTGCTGCTGATGATGATGCAGAACAGTGCCATGCGGGCAACCGGTAATACCAAACTGCCATCGCAGATGATGATGGTGGCTGCGGTGTTGAATGCGTTACTCGATCCGCTGCTGATTTTTGGCTGGGGGCCGTTGCCGGGAATGGGCATCGGTGGCGCGGCGCTGGCCAGTGCGCTGTGCTGGATTCTGGTGCTGCTGGTGATTATGACCCGCCAGCGCCGTGAAGGTTATATCAGCCGTCATGGCATGGGCTGGCACGATGTGCGGGTCTTGTGGAAACGAATGCTGCAGCTGGGTGTTCCGGCGATGGTCACCAATATGATGGTGCCGGTGGCCGGTGCCATTCTGCTGGTGATGGTGGCGCCGCTGGGGCCGGAAGCCGTGGCTGGTTTTGGTGTCGGCATGCGTCTGGAGCCATTCGCCATCGTGGTCATTCTGGCACTGACTTCAACCTTACCGGTGTTTGTTGCGCAGAATCATGCGGCGGCTCAGTACGACCGTATCTGGCAAGCCCTGTACAGCAGCTTCCGTTTCCTGGCCTTGTGGCAGGGAGCGGTGTGTTTGATTTTCTGGGTTACGGGTCATTGGCTGGCGCAGCTGTTTTCCGCTGATCCGGCGGTGCAGCAGAGTATTGTCGAGTACGTACGCTGGCTGCCGCTGGGCTATGCCGGTATGGGTATTGTGCTGTGCGTGAATTCTGCGCTGAACTCCCTGCAGCGTACCCAGACCTCGATGGTGATTAACTTTGTCCGCCTGTTTGCCTTTTATGTGCCCGGCGCCTTTATTGGTGCAGAGCTGGGTGGCTATCCGGGCCTGCTGATCGGCGCGGCGGCAGGTAATCTGCTGATGGGTGGATTGTTGCTGTGGCGGGTGCGGCATTATCAGCTGCAGTCGGCCGCTGTCTGAGGCCTGTTTAATCCGTGTGACCCGGCCTGATGTAATGACAGGCAAGTGCCGCTGGTTTATGCCTCTTTAAGGGGGCTGGTCACACCAAGCTGTCGTATCTGGTCTAATCAGGCGTGTTTACGGCTGCTAATCTGAAGGAACCCTATTTTCCTTCAGGAGTCCCCCTCATGACCATTCGCCAGAAATTGCTGCTCAGTATGGGCGGTGCTCTGCTGCTGAGTGTGGCGCTGGTCGTCAGCATTGGCATCTGGCAAAGCCGCCAGCAGCTGGAGACCTATTGGCTGGGTTCTGCCCTGCCGGCGAACATCCGGGCCATTGCTCAGGAAATCGAAAAAGACCTGACCGCCGCTATTACCTCCTCTGAACTGATTGCCGATAACGCGCTGATGCAAAACTGGATTGAGCGTGGTGAGCCGCAGGAGGAATGGCCGCTGAATCAGGAATTTCTTGAAGCCATTGCCCGCCGGCAAAAGGCTGACAGTGCTCACTTTGTATCGGCTCTGAGCCGCAACTACTACACCCAGAAAGGCATCAGCCGTAAGGTTACCGCAGAAAACGACGGCTGGTTTTTTGGCTTTCTCGATAAGGGCCTGAAACGCGCCCTGCAGCTGGATGTGGATAAAACCAGCGGCAAACCCACCTTATTTATTAATGTCCGCATCGAACGTAATGGTAAAGCGCTGGGCATCAGTGGTTTAGGCATCGGTCTGCAGGAAATGGCCGAACGCATCCGTCAATTCCGTTTTGCTGAAACCGGCATCGTTTATCTGACGGACAATAGCGGCAATATACTGATTCACCCGGATCTGAAGTTATCCGGTGTGCCACTGGCACAGCATATGCCGGCGCTTAACGCTCAGCAGTTGCTGGCAGCGACGGCCGGTGATCTGGTGGAATTTGAGCGGGATGGTAAACCGATCATTGCATCTGCCATGCAGCTGGATGAGGTGGACTGGCATCTGGTGGTGGAGGTCCCGCGCGGGGAAATCTACGGCGTGCTGCGCAAGTCCACGTTGTTATCGCTGGGCGTAGGAATCGTGACGGCACTGGTCTTTCTTGGTCTGATTGCGCTCCTTGCTGACCGGATGACACTGCCGTTACGCCGTATTACCCAGGCTCTGATCAGCATAGGCCAGGGCGGTGGCGACCTGACCCAGACCCTTAAGGTCGAAAGTAACGATGAACTTGGCCAGCTGGCGCGTGGCTTTAACGACTTTATGGAATCGCAGCGGCAGATGATTCGCGGCATCCTCGATACCGCTGAGCAGGTAAAAACCTATACCGAACAGATTGAAGAAGTGGTGACCACCAATCACAGCTGGGCGTCTGAGCAGAGCAAACTGACCGACTCGGTTGCGACCGCAATTTACGAAATGGAAGCAACGGTGCAGGAAGTGGCGCGTAACGCCACGGAAACGGCAACCAAACTGGAAAGTGTCGGTACCGACGCCGGCCGTATCCGCGGTGATATGGAGCGCTCGGAAAGTCAGGTAAACAGCATGTCGGCGGACATCCGTGAATCGGCCGATGCCATTGGCCAGCTGGCACAGCAGGTCAGCGATATCGGCCAGGTGATCCAGGTGATCAGCGCGATTTCCGAGCAGACCAATCTGCTGGCACTGAACGCCGCCATTGAGGCGGCGCGTGCCGGTGAGCATGGCCGTGGCTTTGCCGTGGTGGCTGATGAAGTGCGTAATCTGGCCCGCCGTACTCAGGAATCGACCAGCGAAATCGAAGCTATCATTGAGCGCCTGCAGCAGGGGTCGCAGCGAGCCGTTAAAGCCATGGAAGCCGGTGAAGGTGCGACCGCAGAAACGGTATCGGCAGCCAAACGCATGGGCGAAGCGCTGACCAGCATCAGCGAAAACGTCAGTGATGTGGTGGGCCTCAGCCATCAGGTGGCAACAGCCACGGAAGAACAAAGCTCAGTAACCGAAGACATCAGCCGCAATGTGCAGAACATCGCTGAACTGAGCAGCCGCTCCAGTGACGGTCTGACCATGTGTCAGCAGGAAGTACAGGAGCTGGCCAAGCTGGCTCAGCAGCTGGCCAAACAGATGATGCAGTTCCGCCTGTAGCCGGACACTGTGTTGTTTTACGGCAGCCGCGTCCTGTGGCTGCCGTGCACTTTCCATTAATCCAGAGCGAATAGCAGGTTATTCAGAGGTTTCTCAGGGCCTGTTTAATGAGTGTTGACAGGCCCTTAGCATCTTTGCCCCTTAATTTTGTCATGCAGACAGGGTAGAAAGAGCACTTCCTGTGGTTCTGGAGCATGAGGCATGAAGCCCGCTTTAAAAATCTTTGCCGGTCACGAAGCGCTGGCGCATATCCGCGCCAATGGTTTGCAGTCATCCGATATCGAAATGATGCTGGGTGCTTCCGGCGGCCCCAAATGGTTATCGTTGGCGGCGATGGATCGTTACCTGCTGAGTGAATGGGTACGCGGGCGCCAGCAGCCTTTGCATGTACTGGGTACCTCAGCCGGTGCCTGGCGTATGGCCTGTTATGCGCAGAACGATCCGCTGGCGGCCCATGCGCGCCTGCAGGAGGCCTATATCAGCCAGCAATACGCTTCGGCCAAACCGACAGCACAGGAAGTGGCAGCGGTTTGTCGCCATATTCTGGATGTGATTCTTGGCGCAACCGGTACGCAGGAGATCATCAATAACCCGGTGGTGCGTTATCACACGCTGGTGGCGCGCTGCCGTGGTCTGGCCGGAGCGGATCATAAAGTACCGCAAACGCTGGGGCTGGCTGGCGCCATGACCGCCAACCTGTTCGCCCGCAGTGCCATGCGCCCGTGGATTGAGCGGGTGGTGTTTCATCATCCGCAGCGTGCGCCGATTGATCATTACCCGCATCTGCCGGCGCGCCATGTGACCTTAACCGAAGATAATCTGCAGCCAGCGATTCTCGCCAGTGGCGCGATTCCGCTGGTGATTGCCGGAGTACGTAATATTCCTGGAGCACCGCGCGGTACATACCGTGATGGCGGTATCACCGACTATCAGTTTGATTTACCGGTGCTGCCGGAGAAGGGCTTTGTGCTTTATCCGCACTATTTTGCCAAAGCCCCGAAAGGCGGCTGGTTTGATAAGAAGCTGCGCTGGCGCACGGCCTCGCGGGAGAATTATCGCCGCACGATCATTATTGCGCCGTCCTGGGAGTTTGCAGCGACGCTGCCCGGTGGGCGCATTCCCGATCTGGATGATTTTTACGATTACCCGGATTACGGCGAGCGCCGCCGGCGCTGGGATATCGCACTGGCAGCCTGTGAGCGGTTGGGAGATGAGCTGGCCGATATTGATCAGCAGCAGCGCTGGGCGGAAGTGGCAGAACCTCTGCCCTGGTGAGGTCGCTGGTGCCATACCAGCCTGTGCTAACAGACTGGTATGGCGGGCATATCTCAGAGTTTGAAGTCGTGGCTGACTTTAAGCTTCAGGCTGCTGTCGCTGAGTTCTGCAGGCAGCGGCGGGAAAGGAGCGTTCTGTTTGACGGCGTTGATTAATGCCTGAGTCAGTTCGCGGTGACGGTTGTTGCTGAGTTCTTTAATCTCGCCCAGCTTACCGTCGCGCAGAATTTCCACCTGTAATTCCACCAGACCTTTTTTCTTCAGAATCTGAGCCGCTTTCGGATATTCAACCGCACTCAGAATACGCTCACGCTGCACATCTTCGTAACTCTGACGCAGTTGTCCCTGTTGTGCCGGCGGCGCTTTTTTCACCTGCAGTGATTTGGGCGGCTGTGGCATCGCCATGGTTGGCTGTTCTGCCCCCTGCAGCGAGAAGCGGTAACTCACACTGAGCGGCCACTGCTGGCCTTCGAGATCGTCGTTGATACTGATCTTGCTGGCCGCACTCTGCACCGCTCGCTGTACTTCGCTGACTAACAGCTTGGCGACACTGTCATCACGCGCGCGCAGGTTGAAGGTTTCGCCGGCACGGTTCAGCTCCAGATCCATTTCCACCAGACCTTCCTGAGCGAACTGTTTGGCCCAGGCCGGGTAGCTGACTTCGGCTTCCAGCTGGCGCTGTAACTGCCATTGCAGTTGCTGCAGGTAGTAGTCCTGTTCGGCGGCGAGAATGTCGGCGCTTTTCGCGGTGCTTTTGCTGTTGCTGGCTTTGCTGCTGGCGGGTTTCTGCGCTTTGGCTAAACGCTCTGCCTGAGCCTTGATGGCGGTAGCCTGGGCCTGACGCAGCTGCTCGGCGCGTTGCTTGGCCAGCTTCTCGGCGGCTTCACGTGCGGCGCGTTCTTCGGCCAGACGGCGGGCTTCAGCTTCACGCTGTTTTCTGGCTTCCTGTTCGGCTTTTTCGGCTTCCAGCTCGGCAGCCCTTGCCTGTTGCTGCTGGCGTTCCTGTTCGGCTTGCTGAGCAGCGCGCTCGGCGTTGAGCCAGCCGGAATACAGCTGGTTGCGTGCGGCCGGGATTTCATGGGTCAGCAGCAGTCGACGGTTTTGTTCGGCAGCAGCGGAGGTATCCTGCTGCAGGATATGCTGGCGGAACTCGCGCGATGGCGGCAGTTTGCCGATCCAGGTATTGAGCAGGTAGTTAAACAGTTCGACACCGCTGCTCTCGATCACCAGTTCGCGGTTAAGCAGAACGCGGGTGTTGCCGCCGGGCTGATAATCGACACGGATTTCGTCATCGCGGTGCAGGTCGTCACGCGGAAACTGGGTAAATTCCATCACCGCCTGCTGTACCTGAGTATCGGCGCTGAGGTTATCGTTATTGATGGAGATATTGTTCTGCCACTGTTGTGCCCATTTACGTGGCGACCAGCGTTCGGTACTGACAATCAGCTGCATGCGTTTGGCAGTGTCAGGCGAGAGAATGGCGTCCGGGTCCTGTTCCGGAGCGGGCAGATAAAGACCGGCAACATAGTATTCGCGGGTCAGGTAGTAATAGGAAGCGCTGCCGTTGAGTACCAGTTCTGCGGCCTGTAACTGAGAGAACGGCAGGGTTCCGGTCAGTAAAGCGATCATCAGAAATGCTCGGATCATGTATTCGCATCCTTGTTGAAATTAGGCGGGCAAGAATAAGACGAGTTGTGCTTACAAAAAAGCCCCGGACGCATGCGTCCGGGGCCAGTGTCAGTCTTTAATGGTGTAAAGCACCGCAACGCTGGCATCAACGGCATAGGCGTTGATGTAGCCAATGGCGTTCAGGTCGGCGGCAACGGCAGCCTTCATGGCATCAGCGTCACCGACTTCACGTGGCGGTTGCTTCTTGCCGGAGAAGATTGAACGTGACCAGTAAGCATGCAGCTGTGACGGGTTTTTGTTCAGAATTTTACGTCCGAACTTTTCGCGTACGCTGTCACCTTTGGCCAGATCGTAAGGCACGGCCGCAGTCCCATCAGGAAACTTGCTGGCCTTACCCAGATAAATACGTTCGATCAGGTCGGCATCGATACCCGTGTAGGTATTGTTATTCTTCAGATTGACGATCACAGCGATGTCAGCCCAGCTTGCAGCGCTCAGGCTCAGCAGTGTGGTCATTCCCAGGGCTTTGATAAATTTCATGCGTATTAGCTCCTCAGAATACCAGCTGTAATGCGGCGCGGTAGAGAGTTCCGGAGGCGCCTGGCAGGCCCTGATTGGTTTCCTCTATGTGGTGTGATGCTTCCAGTTTAAAGGCGGTCGCTTCATCCAGGTCGTAGCGCATACCGAGGGTGATACTTTCGTCTTCACCGCGCAGCATCATCATTTCCTGCACCTTGCCGACATCGCCGCCGTCGAGACGGTCACGCGAGGTAGAGTAGGTGGTGTGAATGGTCAGAGCGTCAAAACGCTTGGCCAGAGACGCCAGCCAGGCGAAGTTATCCACATACAGGCCGGAGTCGAAGTTGATGATTGCGGTCTCGGCGATAAAGCTCCAGTCACCGTTATCCCAGGTAGTTGCCAGGTTGTAGTAACGCGCTTTCTTGTCGTCGAAGTTGAACGTTTCCTTGGTTTCCTCACTCATGCTGTTTGTCAGCAGGGTGGCGGCGGTCTGGGCGATATCGATACGGCGGGCACCGCTGGCGGCCAGATCGTACAGGGCTTCATCCGGGGTTTTAGTACCTGTCCCTACATCGATCAGAGTCTGCATATCTGCGGCAGAATCCAGCGTCATCTGCGTCTGCTGCATACCAACACGCAGACCGAAATCACCCATATACAGGTTCAGGGTAGCGCCGGCGAAGTTGTTCAGCTCGGACTCATAGGCTTCGTTAAACAACACGATTTCTTTGTCACGACGGCCGTAGTTCAGCTGAATCTGACCGTCGAAGCTGTCAAAACTGAAGCGTTTGATGATGTCGGCACCGTTGTAATCGGAGAACGGAATACCGTAAGCATCACCAGTTGGACGGATCCAGTTGTAGGCGTAGCCCACGTCGAGGAATTCGGAGTAGTAGAAGAACGGAATACGCAGACGACCGAAACGGATATCGGTGCTGTCGTTCAGCGCGTGGCTGATAAAGGCCAGCGAGGTGCGTACCGCAAAATCTTCTTCACCTTTGGCGGTCAGCTGGATAGTGGCACTGGTGCGCTCGCTGATCTCTTTACTGATCTGCAGGCCCATCATGGTGTCGCGGTTGAAGAATTGCGGGCTGCCCGACTCATACGACTCAATGGTGATGTCGTCTTCGTCGAGGTAGTAAGCGCCGGCATTCAGAAAGCCATAAACGTTAAGGCCGTTATCAGCGATGGCCTGGCCTGCACTGCAAAGCAGTAACGCACAAGGCAACAGGCTCTTGGTGGTTGATAAAGTTCGGGTTCGCATAGAGTCCTCCGTCAGTGAGGCGCGGATTCTAGCGTAAATGGTACGTTGGTTGGGGATTTGCTAAGACAATTTACCGAGAGATGAGTCACAAAAATGTGTTTAGTTACATCCTGAGACAGCTGACGGCGGGCCGGACGCTGTTTGCCCGGCCACGCTGTCCGTCAGGGAATATTCTCTTCAGGCCACCGCAACCTGGCGACGGTCGCGGCGTAAGACTGCAATGGTAAACAAACTGGCACTGACGAACATGATCAGACTGTAAACGCTGGGAGCGATCGACATTTCGGCGCTCTGCAGAATGCTGGTGGTGATCAGCAGGGCCAGAGTTCCGTTCTGTAAACCGACTTCAAGACTGATTGCACGTGCCTGCGCTTCGCTGTGCAGGAACCAGCGTCCGGCCATATAGCCAAGACCCATGGTGCTGATGTTCAGCAGCAGTGCGGCAGGTCCGGCCTGTAGGGTAAAGCCGATCAGCTTATCGCCGAGGTTAATACAGATAGAGACGATCACCGCAACCAGCACAATCACAGAAAAACGTGTGATCAGCGGTTCCATACGGCGGGCAAACTGCTGCCATTTTGCGCGGATCGCCATCCCGATCACCACCGGAATCACGGTAATAATCATCAGCTTGATCCAGGTGCTGACAATCGGCAGCTCAAAGTGTGAACCGGCATCGCTGTAATGGTTAATGGCCCAGACGCCGAGTAACGGAATGGTGAACGGCGTGATAAAACCAATCACCGCCGTCAGCGACACCGACAGGCCAACATCGGCTCGGGCGAGAAAACTGTACAGATTGGAGGTGGTGCCACCGGGGCAGAGAGCAAGAATAAACAGGCCGATGGCGATTTCACCATGCAGACCGGTCACGGCGATGACCGCCATTGCAATCAGCGGCAGCAGTAACATCTGACAGAAGGCACCAATCAGAAAGCCTCTCGGCTGGCGGAATACACGACGGAAATCTTCCGGAGTCAGGCCGAGACCAACGCCGACCATAATTAAAATCAGGGCGACCGGCAGGCCGATCTGAATAAGCGACTGCAACATACTGAGTACTCTTGTTGTTATTCTGGTGATCAGACGTGGGCAGTCAGAGGTCTGCTCCGTACTGATCTTGTAATCAGCACGCTACCCTATGGTTGCAGTGGCGGCAACGGCTGTTCGTGTCACTAAGCCGGGAAGTTTGTAATTCTTTGTAGGCACCAGTGCGCTGTGCGGCTGTATCAGCGGTGGCGGTAAAAGCCTTTTACCACACTCCAGAGATTAAAACCGGCCAGTGGGGAGCGCTGCACGCAGCGTTCGCGGGCCGTTTTTTTATCGGCAATTTCCGCGTATTTACTGGCCCAGAGTATCCAGTTGCCATCGGTGGTGGTGCTTTGCAGCAATTGCGGGAAACGCTGTTTTAACTGCGTCAGACAGTCTGTCTGCTCGCGGTGTTCTTTCCATAAATTCAGTACCAGCCAGCCGTGGGCCGATAAATGGCGTTCGCATAAATCGAGAAAGTCGCTCTGCAATACCAGCGGATCAAGGCCATCGGCCAGATACAGATCGCAGATTAATAAATCGCACTGTCCCTGCTCGCTGTTGCGTAAAAATTCGGCGGCATCGCTGACATGGGTGCTCAGACGCTTATCACGGGGCAGAGCAAAATACTGCTGCGCGATCTGAAATACTGCCTGACGGAGATCGACCGTCTGAATCGTTGCCTGCGGCAGCCAGTGGAACAGTGTGCTGGCCAGAGTACCGCCGCCGGTTCCCAGCAGCGTGATATTCGCCGGTGGTGTCGAGGCGTCGGATTGCATCAGCACGGCGACCATGGCACGGGCATATTCGTGCTGTAACTGCAGTGGCGCACTTTTCAGCTGACAGCTTTGTTCGTCGGCGGTGCCAAAACTTAAATAGCGTTTATTGCCATCGTCGAACACCAGAATTGGGCCGAATTCATCGTAACGCCGATGAATTTCGCGCCCCAGGTGAGAGAGTGAAATCACGGTTGCTTATTACTCACAAGGATTTGAAAAATACCTTGGAATTACGCTGGAAGTTATACAGCTTCTGCCGCTCCTGCGGTAATTCGCTGACGGCACCGGCGACAAAACCATTTTCGATAAACCAGTGGGCGGTACGTGTGGTTAACACAAATAATTGTTTGTAATGACGCCGCTGGGCTTCCTGCTCAATCTGTTCGAGCAGACGCTGACCACGATTCGTACCACGATAATCGGCATGCACAGCCACACAGGCCAGTTCGGCTTTATCGTCAGAGTAAGGGTAGAGCGCCGCACAGGCGGTGATCATGCCGTCGCGTTCAATCACATAAAAACGCTGAATTTCGTTTTCCAGTAATTCCCGTGAACGGCGCACCAGAATGCCCTGCTCTTCCAGCGGACGCAGTAATTCAAGAATACCAACCACATCGTCGCTTCTGGCATTACGCAGCTGATCGTAGGCGTATTGCGTGACCATAGTGCCACGCCCTTCGCGTGAGAATAATTCCTGCAGCAGGGCACCGTCGTCGGCGTAACTCAGCAGGTGTACCCGCGGCACGCCCTGACGCACGCTTTTTATCGCCGCTTCGGCATGGCAGCGCACTTCGCCTTTCCAGGCCTGCAGACGCGGTTCAAGATCCATACAGGTTAATTCTTTAATCAGCTCGCCGTCGTCATCCAGCAATCCGGACTGCTCGCCCATAATAATTAATTTATCGGCGCGCAGTGCCACGGCGGTGTGCTGTGCTACGTCTTCAACCGTGAGGTTAAACATTTCACCCGACGGCGAGTAACCGGCCGATGACAGCAGCACGACGTTACGCTGTGCCAGTAATTCGCTGATGGCCTGATGTTCAATACGCCGCACCTCGCCGGTGTGCTGATAATCAACACCGTCAATCACGCCCAGTGGTTTGGCGGTGACGAAATTACCGCTGACCACGCGGATGCGTGCGCCGTGCATTGGCGAGTTGGGCAGGCCGATGGACAGGCGTGATTCGACATCGGCTTTTACCATGCCGACCGCCGCTTTTACGGCATTTAAGGCTTCGCCATCGGTGATGCGTAAATCGTTGTGAAAACGACTCTGGATATCCAGCTTGCTTAATACCGCATCAATCTGTGGTCGCGCGCCATGCACCAGTACCAGGCGTACACCAAGACTGGTCAGCAGGGCGATGTCCTGCACCACATGATTGAAATTGTCGTGCGCAATGGCATCGCCTTCGAACATGATGACGAAGGTTTTACCGCGGTGCGCATTAATGTACGGCGATGATTGACGGAACCATTGCACGTAAGCGGTGGTATCTGGATTCACTCGGCTTTTTCACTCCTGAAACAGGTTTTTAATGTTGGCGTTGATTTAAGCATGAGCCGCGCTCAGACAGAAGGGTGCAGACAGAAGCGCTCAATCAGGCCGCGTAATAATTCCACACAGGGTTCAATCTGATCCTGCGCCAGATATTCATCCACCTGATGCGCCTGATCGATATTACCCGGCCCGAGCACAATGGTGTCGATGCCCAGTTCCTGTAAGAAAGGTGCTTCAGTGGCGTAATTAACCGCTGCACTGGTATGGCCGGTTAAGCGTTCGGCGGCCTGAACCAGTGGGCTGGTGGCGGCGGTTTCAAACGAATTCACGCCGGGAAATAACGGCTCGAAAGAAAACTCGACGCGGTTCTGCTCGGCAATGGGGTTTAACCGCTGGCGGATTTCTTCGCGCAGATCGTCGTTACTCATACCCGGCAGAGTGCGTAAATCGAACGCCAGTTCACAGCTGCCACAGATACGGTTGGGGTTATCGCCACCGTGAATACAGCCAAGGTTGAGCGTCGGCACCTGCACGGCAAAATGTGCGTTCTGATAACGGCTGGCCAGATCACGGCGCAGATTCATTAATTCATTCATCACCGGCACCATGGCATCGAGGGCGTTGATGCCCAGATCCGGGTTGGATGAATGCCCGGCTTTGCCGGTTAAGCGCACGCTCTCCATCATGATGCCTTTGTGCATACGGATGGGTTTTAAGCTGGTGGGTTCACCGACCACCGCATAGCGCGCTTTCGGCTTACCCTGCTGCGCCAGCGCGCGCGCACCGCACATGGAGCTTTCTTCATCGGCGGTGGCGAGAATAATCAGCGGCTGTTTAAAGTCGCTGGCCTGATAGTGCTTAAGGGCTTCGAGAACCAGAGCGAAGAAGCCTTTCATATCGCAGGTGCCGAGCCCGTAAAAACGGCCGTCACGTTCAGTCAGGGTAAAAGGGTCGGACTGCCAGCGTTCCGGATTACAGGGCACGGTATCGGTATGACCACTGAGCACCAGACCACCATCGCCACGCCCTAAAGTGGCAATCAGATTGGCTTTACCGGGGAAGCCTTCCAGCGGCAGGATTTCGCAGGCAAAGCCCAGCTCACTGAACCACTGGGCCAGAGTGTTGATCACCGGCAGATTGCTTTCATCGTATTCCGGCAACACCGAGCTGATGCTGTTGTGAGCAATAAGAGTGGTAAGACGGCTGATCAGATCCATAACTGGCCTTTTATAAATAACGACGCTGTTAATAACAGTGTTTAAAGCATCACTGAGCTTGCTTATAGCGGGGCGCCTCATGACAATAGCGCCATGACTAAAGAAACCGAACTCAAGCTCCGCATCAGCCCGCAATCTTTGCCTGCGCTGACTCAATTCCTGAACACTCAGGCCCGGCCTCTGAGCCATTCTACGCTGAAAAACTGGTACCTCGATACGCCCGCAGCGGCGTTATCGTCGGCCCGTGCGGCTTTGCGTATCCGCCAGCACGGTGATGGCTACGAACAGACGCTTAAAACCCGTGGCCAGAGCCAGGCTGGCATACATCAGCGTGGTGAATGGAACTGGCCATTAACCTCCCCACAGCTCGACAGTACCCTGCTGCAGAGTGCCGAAGTGGCTGAGCACTGGCCAGCCAATATCGATGTTGCTGAGCTGAGCGAAATATTCACCACCCATTTTGAACGCCAGGCCTGGCTGTGGCAGCTGGATGGCTGTGAAGCCGAAGTGGTGCTGGATCAGGGCGAAGTGAGCAGCGGGCGCAAGACCCTGCCGTTGTGCGAAGTTGAGCTGGAATTAAAACAGGGCGATGCCGCCGGTTTGTGGGCAATGGCCCTGCAGCTGGCTGAACAGGCGCCACTCTGGCTGAGTGATATCAGCAAAGCCGAACGTGGCTACCGTCTGGCGCGCCTCAGTCAGCCCTGGGCACAGACGCCGGGCGTGAGCGCCGCAGACGATATGGCCACCGCACTGCCGCAGTGGCTGAGTTATGAATTCTTACACCTGCAGCGTGCGCTGGAGCATTGTCTGTGGGACCGCAATATCCACGCAGCACTGGATGCCTGGATCCACTGGCAGGCGCTGCGAGCCCTGCCGCAGCTGGCCGGTAAAGTGATCCGCCGTAATCAGACCCGCGCCCTGCGCGATGCGCTGGACCAGCTGCAACAGCCATTGCAGCAACTGGCGGCTACGGCCCAGCTGCTCAGCTATCTGCGCTCTGCCGATGAAGAAAGTGACGTACACGAAGAACTAAACACGTTGCAGGCGGTCTGGATGGAGCGCCTGCAACAGCTGCGCGAAAACGCCGTGCTGGCCAAAGCGCTGACACAGGCAGCGGCGGCGTTGTATGCGTTGCCGCCGTTAAAAGAAGGCAGCGAGCAGGCCGGCCACTGGCTGCGTCATTTACTGCGTCAGCATCAGCCATTGCTGGAACAGCTTAAGCGACAGCGGCCACAGTCGACCGAGCAGTGGCGTGGTATGGCACACGAGCTGGCTCTGCTGTGCATGGCCTGTGATTATGGCCGTGCATTGCCGCAGGTAAATGCGCCCGGCGAAACAGTGTGGCGCGCGCTGTCTGATATGCTTAACGCAGAAACTTTGTTACAAAGACCCTGGCCCCTGCCGCCGCTGAACCCGGCTGCCGGTGCTGAGCAGCGCACAGCTGATGACTACAGCGGCTGGGCAGAAGAGCATCTGCAGCATCTGGCCAGGCAACTCTGAGGCGGCTGCGCAGAGAACATACACGGATTGGGGAATGACACATGCAGGCTCAGGCGGAACGCCAACTCTCATTACCATCGCTGATTGAAGATCTGCGCCGCGACCAGCTGCTCAACGACGAAGATCATCAGCTGGCGCTGAGCATCCGTCGTAAGCCGGAAGAGAAAAGCCTGCATGTCCTCACCCTGCTGGGTAAACAGAATTTTGCCGACGCCCGCCATAAAGGCCGGGTGTTGAATGAGCATCTGCTGATCGACTGGCTGGCCGAGCGCCATAAAATGGAAGCCGTGCAGATTGATCCGCTGGAAGTGGACGTGTCGGCGGTGACCGATGTGATGTCTTACGCCTTTGCTGAGCGTCACCGTATTCTGGCGGTGAAAGTCAGCACCGATACCGTGGTGGTCGCCTGTGCCGAGCCGGAAGTGGACAGCTGGATTGCCGACGTTGAACACGTGACCCGTCGTCAGGTGAAACGTGTGCTGGCCGCGCCCAGTGATATCGAACGTTACCGCGTAGAGTTCTATCAGCTGGCTAACTCGGTCAACCGTGCCCGCCAGAGCCATAAAGGCGCCAGCGTGGTGCAGAATCTGGAGTCCATGCTGGAGCTGGGCAAAGCCCGCGCGCCGGATGCCAACGACGAGCACATCGTCAATATCGTTGACTGGTTACTGCAGTACGCTTTCGATCAGCGCGCCAGCGATATTCACCTCGAGCCACGGCGCGAAGTCGGCCATGTGCGCTTCCGAATCGATGGCGTGCTGCACAATGTTTATGAACTGCCGGCGCAGGTTGCGATGGCAGTGGTGGCGCGGATCAAATCGCTGGGGCGGATGAACATCGCCGAAAAGCGCAAACCCCAGGACAGCCGCTTAAAAACCAAAACCCCGTCCGGTCAGGAAGTGGAGCTGCGTTTATCGACGCTGCCGACCGCCTTTGGCGAAAAACTGGTGATGCGGGTATTTGATCCGCAGGTGCTGGTGCGCAGTTTCTCTGAGCTGGGTTTTAGCAAAGAAGACAACCGCCGCTGGGCGGAAATGACGCGCAACAACCACGGCATCATTTTTGTTACCGGGCCGACCGGTTCCGGTAAAACCACCACGCTGTATTCCACCCTGAAACAGCTGGCGACGCCGGAAGTGAATGTGTCCACCATCGAAGACCCGATCGAAATGGTGGAGCCGGCGTTTAACCAGATGCAGGTACACCCCGGCATCGACCTGACCTTCGCCAGTGGCGTGCGCGCCTTACTTCGTCAGGACCCTGACATCATCATGGTCGGTGAGGTGCGTGACCTTGAGACGGCCGAAATTGCCGTTCAGGCGGCATTAACCGGCCATCTGGTTCTCTCTACCCTGCACACCAATGATGCCCCCTCGGCCTTTACCCGTTTAATGGAGCTGGGGCTGCCGGCGTATTTAATCCGTTCCAGCGTACTGGGCGTGATGGCGCAGCGTCTGGTGCGGACGTTATGCCCGCACTGCAAGATGAAAGAAAAAGTCGATGAGCACGCCTGGAAGCAGCTGACGGCTCCCTGGCTGGTGAAAACGCCAGAGCATGTGTATGCCGCCAAAGGATGCCTCGAATGCCGCGGCACCGGTTATATGGGGCGGATGGGTATTTATGAAGTGATGCCTATGACCGAGAATCTGGAAATGATGATCAACGACCAGATGGATCATATCAAACTGCGTCAGGCGGCAATGAAAGAAGGTATGCACAGCCTGCGCTTAAGCGGTGCACATAAGGTCGCCGCAGGCATGACCACGGTCGCAGAAGTGATGCGTGTGGCACCTTTGTCGAGAATGCAGTCGTAAAAGTGTTAGCCGGTACATAGAGAGCCGGCGTTGCAGCGACTAGAATGAATGTTTAAATAAGAACAGTAAGGAAATGCCCTCGTGGATATCAGCGTACCGCCCATTATCGACCTTGAGGCCTCCGGTTTCGGACGGGGCAGCTATCCGATTGAGGTGGGCTTTGCGCTGGAAGACCGCATGGTACACAGCTTTCTGATCAAGCCGGCACCGACCTGGCTGCACTGGAGTGTGGAAGCTGAGCTGATTCACGGTATCTCGCGTGAACAGCTGCAGGAAGAAGGCATGACCCCGCGCGAAGTCGCGCTGAAGATGAACGAAATTCTGCGCGGCAAAACCCTCTATTCCGATGCCTGGAGCTTTGACAGCTCGTGGATGGGACGCCTGTTTGACGAAGCCGAACTGGTGCAGCGTTTCCGTATTGAGACCATTAATAAACTACTGACGCCGGAGCAGATGGAAGCCTGGCACGACACCAAAAAATCCCTCTGGCATACCATGAATATTGAGCGCCACCGTGCGGCTAATGATGTGCAGGTACTGCAGGAAACCTTTTTGCGGGTAACTGCCAGTACGGTTTAACGGTCGTTGCGATCCGGCATCAGCCGCCCATAAAAAAACGAGCCCTGGTGGCTCGTTTTTTTATGGTTAACGCCGCTGCTTGGTTCTGCTCAATTCGAACGGTACAGCATCCCTTTTTTCTCTTTCGCGTCCGGGCGGGTTTTAAAGCGCTGGTGCAGCCATAAATACTGGCTCGGATGCTGGCGCAGTTGCTCTTCAAGGAAAGCATTGGCCATACGGGCGTCGGCGCTGTCGTCTTCACCGGGAATCGGCAACGGATCATGAATGGTCATGGTGTAACCACGGTTATCGTCGTTGCGGAAATAGGTGATAGGCATCACCAGTGCATTACCGGCTTTGGCGATGCGTGACGTTGCCGTAATGGTGGCTGCAGGTACGCCAAAAAAATTGACAAAGACACTGTTTTTACGGCCAAAATCCTGATCCTGCGCATACCAGAGAATATCGCCCTGTTTCAGGGTGCGGATAAAACCGCGGATATCTTTGCGGGTAAAGCAATGCTTATACAGACGGCCACGGTTCTGCTCCATCAGATAATTCATCACCAGGTTATTCTGCGGCCGGTAGCTGACGTTAAAGGTCAGTTTATTACTGAGCAGCGTGCCCGCCAGATCAAGCATGGAGTAGTGTGCGCCGAGCAGCATAATGCCGCGTCCTTCCGCCTGGGCAGCGGCTACTTTTTCCAGTCCGACAAAGGTGGTTCTGTTGACCAGATAATCCGGTTTACGGAACCAGGCGATCATGGTTTCCATGATGCCGATACCGTTGTCGATAAACACCTGACGTACCAGAGCGCGCTGTTCTTGCGCAGATTTCTCCGGGAAACACAGACGGATATTGACCTCGACAATATTACGCCGGTTTCTGGCTGCTTTATGCAGCAGCAGTCCAATACCTTTGCCGATACGCAACTGTACGGCAAACGGCAGGCGGGTAATGCATACCATCAGTCCGACCAGCAGCCAGACCGGCCAGTGTTGCGGTTTTAACAGTGCTTTAGGGAAATGCTGCTCAGCCATTTAACCAGTCCATATAGCTGAACACACCCTGTTCTACGGTCGCGAAATCAGCGCTGTAACCGGCCGCGCGCAGGGCGCTGATATCCGCTTCGGTAAAGCTCTGGTAGGCGCCTTTTAAATGATCCGGGAAAGGAACGTATTCTTTTCTGCCGTTGATTTGTTCTGCCGCCGGGCGCTCGCTGTGCCATTTAATAACGGCATCGGCGACGTCGTTAAAGCTCTGGCACTGGCCGGTACCCAGGTTGAAAATACCGCTCTTATCCGGGTTGGCCCAGAACCACAGGTTCACTTTCACCACATCGCCGACAAAGACAAAATCGCGGCGCTGTTCACCATCACCATAACCACCGCTGCCGCCGAACAGTTTGCACACGCCATTGTCTTTCAGCTGGTTATTAAAGTGGAAAGCCACCGATGACATCGAGCCTTTATGCTGCTCGCGCGGGCCGTACACATTGAAATAACGGAAACCGACGACCTGGCTGGTCAGCGTGTGCTGAATGGAACGCACATACTGATCGAACTGCCATTTGCTGTAGCCGTAAACATTCAGCGGTTTTTCGTGGCTGCGTTCTTCTTTAAACACATCGCTGCCGCCGTAAACGGAAGCGCTGGAGGCGTATAAAAAGGCAATGCCTTTAGCCTGACAGGCGTGCAGCAGCACTTTGGAATATTCGTAGTTATTCTCCATCATGAATTTGCCGTCCCACTCGGTGGTGGAGGAGCAGGCGCCTTCGTGGAAAATCACTTCGACGTTATCAAGGATGCCGTCGTTATTTTTTACCCGTTGCAGGAAATCGTCTTTATCCAGATAGTCGGCGATATCGCAGTCGCAGATGTTGTAAAACTTTTTACCATCGCTCAGGTCATCGACCACGATAATGTCTTTACGGCCCTGTTCGTTCAGGGTTTTCACGATGTTGCTGCCAATAAAGCCGGCGCCGCCGGTTACGATAATCATGCTTCGGTCTCCTGAATTTTTTTCACAATCGCGGACGTTGAGCAGTTGTCTTTAAAGCTCAGAATAATTACGTCGCCGCCGTTGTTCTGTACACACTGACCACCGGCAATCTGCTCGATGGTGTAGTCGCCGCCTTTCACCAGAATATCCGGCAGAATACGGCAGATTAAACGCTCCGGGGTATCTTCGGCGAAGGGCACAACCCAGTCGACACTTTCCAGTCCGGCCAGTACGGCCATACGGTGGTCGAGCGGATTAATCGGCCGGGTCGGGCCTTTTAAGCGGCTGACGGATTCATCGGAATTCACCGCTACCAGTAAACGGTCGCCCAGCGCTTTGGCTTCTTTTAAATACTGCACATGGCCGGGGTGAATAATGTCGAAACAGCCGTTGGTCATCACCAGAGTTTCGCCACGGCTGCGGGCTTCCTCTACCAGTAATTGCAGGCTGTCTTCGTCGAAAATACCGGCACCAAGACGGTTTTCGCTGCGCAGGTCGCGGCGTAATTCTTCCGTGGTTACCGTGGCGGTACCCAGCTTGCCAACCACGATACCGGCAGCGGTATTGGCCAGCACGGTGGCTTTTTCCAGCGGTTGGCCGGCGGCCAGTGCGGCGGCCAGTACGGAGATTACGGTGTCGCCGGCACCGGTGACATCGTAAACCTCACGCGCCCGCGCCGGCAGGTGGAAAGGTTCCTGTTCGCGCTGTACCAGGGTCATGCCTTTTTCGCTGCGGGTCACCAGAATGGCCTGCAGGTCGTAATCACTGATCAGTTTCCGGGCCTTGGTAACCAGGGTGTCATCGTCGGCGGCAGGGCCGACCACGGCCTCGAACTCGCTCAGATTCGGCGTGATCAGGGTAGCGCCGCGGTAGCGCTCAAAGTCGGTGCCCTTGGGATCGACCAGAACCGGGACAGAAATTTTCCGCGCGGCGTTGATCAGGCCCTGCGGATTGCTCAGTGCGCCTTTGCCGTAGTCGGACAGAATCACGACGTTGGCGGCGGCCAGACGCTGATCGAAGTCGGTGTACAGATTGCTGAGATCGGTGGCGTCGAAGGCTTCTTCAAAGTCGAGACGGATCAGCTGCTGGTGGCGGCTCATAATCCGTAATTTGGTGATGGTCGGGTGACTCGGGTGTTCAAGGAAGCTGCAGTTCACATTGGCCAGTTCCAGCATGGCGGCCAGCGCTTTGCCGTTTTCGTCGTTACCGGTAATGCCCAGCAGATCGACACCGGCGCCTAAGGTGGCAATGTTCAGGGCAACGTTACCGGCACCGCCGGCGCGGTTTTCCACATCCTGAATCTTTACTACGGGAACCGGTGCCTCCGGCGAGATACGAGATGTCGGGCCCTGCCAGTAGCGGTCGAGCATTACATCGCCAAACACCAGCACGCGGGCCTGATGAAAATCGGGAACGGTTACATCCATAGTGGTTTTACACGTCTGCAGCTGTCAGAAAAATGAGCGGGGAGTTTAACATAGAGCCAGGCGGCGGTGTGCTACTCCTTGCTTATGCTGTCTCACGGTTTTGTATGTCTTAAATTGCGCCAGTCACTGCCGGGAAGTCAGCCTGTGGTATGATGCCGCGCTTTGATCCGGGTTAACGGCGGGAGTTCTGTGGCGCGTTTTTTTTATTCTCTGTTGTACGCTTTCTTACTGCCCGTGCTGGTGTTGCGCCTGTGGTGGCGTGGCCGGCTGAATCCGGGATATCGCCAGCGTCTGCGTGAGCGTTTCGGTATTCTGCCGCATCGTCCGCCGGCCAATGGTCTGTGGATTCATGCGGTATCGGTGGGGGAAACGCTGGCGGCGGCACCTCTGGTTAAGTCCTTTCAGATGCGTCACCCGAATATTCCGGTGATTGTCACCACCACAACCCCAACGGGGTCGGAGCAGGTTCAGCGCCTGTTTGGTGCCGGTGTTTACCATATGTATCTGCCTTACGATCTGCCCTGGTTCTGGCGTAACTTTCTCAATGCCCTGCGTCCCGGTTTGCTGGTGGTGATGGAAACTGAACTCTGGCCTAACCTGCTGGCCTGCTGCGAGCAGCGCCGTATTCCGGTGATGCTGGCCAATGCCCGGCTGTCAGAAAAATCAGCCCGTGGTTATGAAAAATTTGCCGCACTGACCCAACCGATGCTGCAGCGCCTGACGACGGTAGCGGTACAGAATGCCGCCGATGGCCAGCGCTTTCTCGATCTCGGTCTGCCGTCAGAGCGGCTGGAAGTAACCGGCAGTGTTAAATTCGATATGGATGTACCGCCGATGGTGCCGGTACAGGGGGCGGCATTGCGTGAACAGTGGGGCTCTGAGCGTCCGGTGCTGGCGCTGGCCTCCAGCCATGCCGGTGAAGATGAGCTGCTGCTTGATCTGTATCCGCGTTTGCAGACCGTTTGCCCGGAGTTGCTGTTGCTGTTGATTCCGCGTCATCCGGAACGTTTTGAAGCCGTAACCAATGCGGTACGCAGCCGTGGCTTGCGGGTGCAGCGCCGCAGCAGCGGCAGCAGCGGCAGTGCCTCTGAGCAAACGCAGGTTTACGTTGCCGACACCATGGGCGAGATGCTGCAGCTGTTAGCCGCTGCCGATCTGGTGCTGGTCGGTGGCAGTCTGATTGCCCACGGCGGTCATAACCCGATTGAGCCGGCGGCGCTGGGTAAAGCCACCCTGATTGGCCCGCACCATATGAACTTCGCGGTGATCGTCGATAACCTGCAGAATGCCGGCGCGCTGGCGCTGGTCAGCGATCAGGCAGATGAGTTACTGGTGCAGTTGCAGAGTTATCTGAGAGATACCGATCTGCGCAGCCGTATGGGCGCTGCCGGACAGGCAGCGGTCGATGCCAACCGCGGTGCGGTGAAGCGCCTGACCGAACTCTGCGGGGCGCATCTGAAGCTGTAAGCTGAGCAGACAACAGACAATAAAAAACCCGCCGTGGCGGGTTTTTTATTGTCTGTAGTACGCAGAATTAAGCGCTGGCCAGCCAGCTGTTCAGCGTCTGGATATCGCCTTCGTTCAGGGTGCCGGCGTAGAACTTCAGGCTCAGCAGATTGATGATGTAATCGTAACGGGCGTTGGCGTAGTCACGCTGGGCGCTGAACAGGTTTTTCTGCGCGTTCAGTACTTCAACGATGTTACGGGTTCCCACTTTATAGCCGGTCTGGGTCGCTTCCAGAGCACTCTGGGCTGAGGTAATAGCCTGCTTACGGGCTTTGATATTCAGCGTATCGGTCTGTACCTGGCGGAACAGGCTGCGGATATTCTGCTTAACATCGCGACGCTGTTTTTCCAGCTGATAATCGGCGGCGGCGTAGTTCAGGGCAGACTGTTTGCTCTGACCATAGAGCGAACCACCGGCCAGCAGCGGCATGGAGATCTTCACGCCGATCGCCGTAACAGTGCTGTCGGTCGGATCGTCACCGGTAAAAGGTGCCTGATCGGCATCGGTGTAGCTACCGAACAGACTGACGTTTGGCAGGTGGTTGGAGCGTGCGGCATTACGCTGCAGACGTACACCGTCTTTGCTCGCTTCGGCGATCAGTACACCGGCGTACTTATCCAGACCAGACTGTACCCAGTCAGCGGCGTTCGCTGGCTGTGGCATTTCCATCGCAACGTCGGCCTTCAGCGGGGATACATCTTCAAAGCGCTGGCCGGTGAGCTGTTCCAGAGCTTCGTAACTGATATCCAGTGCCGCTTCCTGACCCAGCAGGTTCACGTAAGACAGGTCGTAACCGGCCTGAGCTTCGTGTACATCGGTGATGGCAATCAGACCCACTTCAAAGCGCTGTTTGGTTTGTTCCAGTGAGCGTTTAACGGCTTTTTCTTCAGCCTGAGCAGTCGACAGATTGTCCTGAGCGCGCAGTACATTGAAGTATGCCTGAGCGGTGCGTAACAGCAGTTGCTGTTCCGCCAGTTGCAGCTCCAGACCGGCAGCATCATCGCCACTGACAGCGGCCTGATAGGTGTACCAGCTGTTCAGATTAAACAGGGTCTGGGAAGCGGTTACTTCCAGGCTGCCAAGGTCATAATCTTTATTGGTTTTAACGTAGCCGCCATTGGCCAGATTGAGAGATTCGGCTTCAGAGCTGACACTGGTATGGCTGTAAGAAATCTGGGCCTGGGGCAGCAGGGCACCGCGGGCAATAGTGACGTTGTAGCTGTTGGCTTCGCGGATCGCACGGGCTGCGGCAATTTCCGCGTCGTTGCTGGCCGCCTGCTGGTAGATGGTGCTAAGGTCCGCCGCATTTGCAGCGCCGGAAGCTAACAGTGCAATCGTCAGAGAGAGCAGTTTTTTCATAGAGGTGCCTTTCGCAGCGGGTATGAATTCGTTGAGTCCTGCCGGATTCTAACAGAAAAAATCCGGCAAAAATGGTGCTGATTGTTCCATAAATAAGAACACAGCGTGCAGCGGCCTGATGTGCCGGAATGGCAGAAGCAGGCAATATTCTTATTCAGTAATATAGGTAGGTCAAGTATGGCAGGAAGTCATGTGGCGTTTGATCGGAATGATGTTGAAGTGGCAGCGCGTGATGTGGCTTTTAATGGTTTTTTTCGTATAGAAAAAATCCGCCTGCGTCACCGCATGTTTACCGGTGGCTGGAGCGGCTATTTCGAGCGTGAGCTGTTTGAACGTGGTGAAGCGGTGTGTGTGTTGTTGTTTGATCCGCAGCGTGATTGTGTGGTGCTGACGGAACAGTTCCGTATCGGCGCGCTGGCTGATGAGCACTCGCCATGGTTGCTGGAACTGGTTGCCGGCATGGTCGAGCCGGGCGAGAGCTATGCTGAAGTAGCACGGCGCGAAACGGAAGAAGAAGCAGGCTGCAGCTTTAATGAGTTACTGCCAATCTGTAACTACTGGGTATCCCCCGGCGGCACCAGCGAGCGGGTACAACTGTACTGTGCGTTGATCGACAGCGAAGGTGTTGGTGGAATTCACGGTCTGGCGGACGAAAATGAAGATATCCGGTTGGCCAGAATGAGCTTCAGCGAGGCCTATGCGGCGGTGGAAAATGGCCGCATCAACAATGCCGCGACCATCATGGCGCTGCAGTGGCTGTATATTCATCACCTGCAGTTGCTGCAGAAAAAGTAATAGTCAGGCGCCGTGTTAGCCTCATTTATTCTGATACTGGCGGCGCCTGAGCGGATTCGCTAGGCTGCGCTGAGTTTGAACACCGGTTCAGAAGATGCGCACCGGTAAGGAGAAAGTGATTGCTTAAAAAACGTCAGCGTTATGTTCCCGATCTGCAGGAAATGGCGGCACTGTGTGAAGCCAACTACTTGCGCTTGCTCAAGCTTCTGACAGGCGCAGAAGTCGGGGAAGAACGCGTCTTCCAGCTCAGTAACGACCTGCACAGTGCGCGGGTACGGCTGTGTGTGGATGAAGATCACCGTTATACCACCATGGTGTCGGTGACACAGGAAGGTCTCAGTCCGGAATGGTTACAGCCGTTGTCGATGCAGGTACGGTTGTATCACGATGCCAGCATGGCCGAAGTGCTCAGTTATCAGAACCAGCAGCGTTTTGATGGGCGTTATACCTATCCCAATCCGGCGATGCGTATGCCGGACGAAAAAGTGCAACTGAATCGTTTTCTGGCGGAATGGCTGGATCACTGTTTAAAATACGGTCAGACCATTCAGCCTATCGTGCTTGCGGACCGCATATTACCTGTCAGATGAAGGTTTATTGTGAACTTCATTCCGGTTGATTTGCGCATTTGCCGATAAAGTTGGAAACTGACAAAAACAACTAGGGACAGGGGTGCAGTTTGTATTCACTGGATACGGAAAATACGCTGCGGCTGGTACAGATTACCGACACCCACCTGAATGGCCCCGAAGAGGGTCATTTGCTCGGTATGAAAACGCTGCACAGCATGCACTGTGTGCTTGATATTGTGCGTCAGGAACGTCCCGACATCGATACTATTATTGTCACCGGCGATCTGGCTCAGGATGGCAGCGTACGCGCTTATCAGCATCTGCATAATGCTCTGCAGCCCTTTGCCTGCCCGGTCTTCTGGTTTGAAGGCAATCATGATGTACCCGCCAGCATGCAGGAAGTCGCCGAAGACACAGAACACCTGCAGCGCATCGTACGCAGTAAACACTGGCAGCTGATTCTGCTGAACTCACAGGTCGAAGGTTCTGTATATGGCCGTCTGGCTCCGGATCAGCTGGAGTTGCTTGAGCGCGCCCTGAGTGAACGTCCCGATCTGCATTCTCTGGTCAGCTTTCATCATCACCCACTGCCGATGGGCAGCCGCTGGATTGACCGCATCGGTGTGAAAAATGCCGATGAGGTGCTGGCCGTTATCCGTCGTCACAGTAATGTGCGCTGTGTGCTCTGGGGGCATGTGCATCAGGAAAGCGACCAGATGATTGATGGCGTGCGTTATATGTCAACGCCTTCAACCTGCGTGCAGTTTACGCCGAAGTCCGAAGAGTTTTCGGTGGATACTCTGGCTCCCGGTTACCGCTGGCTGGATCTGCATGCCGATGGCTCAATCGATACCGGCGTCAGCCGTGTTGAGGGCATTGAATTTGAAATCGATTACTCGGTAAAAGGCTACTGATTGTATTCTCCCTCTATTGGCTGTCTGTATCTGCACGGCTTTCTCAGTTCCCCGCAATCCCTGAAAGCGCAGCAACTCCTGCGTTTTTATGAAACCCATCTGACACCGCAACAACTGGTTATACCGACGCTGCCGTTTGCACCGGCCGATGCCATTGAACTGGCCCGTGCTGAGCTTAAGCGGCTGCAGCAAAACTTCGCTCAGGTGTATATCATCGGCAGTTCACTTGGCGGGTTTTACGCTACCCATCTGGCCGAAACCGAAGGTGTGCCGGCGGTGCTGGTGAATCCGGCGGTACGGCCGTTCGATCTGTTTGAACATTATCTGGGGCCAAACACCCATTACTACAGCGGCGAAGTGCATGAGCTGACCCATGAGCATATCGGGCAGTTACGGGCGCTCGATTGTGCGCAGATTCAGCACCCTGAACGACTGTTACTGCTGTTGCAGACAGGCGACGAAACCCTCGATTACCGTCTGGCCGCAGAGCTCTACCGCAACAGTCCGGCCTGGCTGGAAGGCGGTGGCAACCACAGTTTTGAGCGCTTTATCGAACGCATGCCGATGTTGCTGGCCTTTGCCGCCTGTTTTCATTGCTGAATTATTAGAAGTGCCCCTCTGACTTCCCACTGCCTTCCCGTTATACTCCGCCGTTGATTATGGATTTCCGCTGGCAGCCAGAGGTTTGAATGTCTAAGCAATATACAGCGTCGTCGATTGAGGTTTTAAGCGGCCTGGACCCGGTACGTAAACGTCCGGGCATGTACACCGATACCACCCGTCCTAACCACCTGGCACAGGAAGTGATCGACAACTCGGTGGATGAGGCTCTGGCCGGACACGCCACGACCATTGAAGTCACGCTGCACGGCGACGGTTCGATGACCGTTCTCGATGATGGCCGTGGTATGCCAACCGATATTCACCCTGAGCATGGCGTCTCCGGGGTTGAGCTGATTCTCAGCCAGCTGCATGCCGGTGGTAAGTTCTCCAACGACAACTATCAGTTCTCCGGCGGTCTGCACGGTGTGGGTGTGTCGGTGGTTAACGCTCTGTCGCAGGTGCTGGAAGTCACCATCTGGCGTGATGGCCAGGTACACCGCATCGGCTTCAAAGATGGCTACAAAGCCCTCGACCTGCAGGTGGTGGAAACCTGTGCGAAGAAGAAAACCGGCACCAGTGTACGTTTCCTGCCGGACCCTAAGTATTTCGATTCCCCGCGTTTTTCGGTGCCGCGTTTAAAGCACGTGCTGCGCGCCAAAGCGGTTTTGTGTCCGGGCCTGCGCATTAAATTCAACGCGCCGAATGCCGAAGACAGTGCCGAGTGGTATTACGAAGACGGCCTGAAAGATTATCTGAAAGTTCACAGCACCGGTTATGAAGTGCTGCCGGCTGAGCCTTTTGTTGGCTCTATGACCGGCACCACCGAAGGCGTTGACTGGGCTGTACACTGGCAGCCGGAAGGTGGTGAGCTGTTGCAGGAAAGTTACGTCAACCTGATTCCGACGGCTCAGGGCGGCACCCACGTGAATGGTTTCCGTTCCGGTCTGCTGGATGCGCTGCGCGAGTTCTGTGAGTTCCGCAACCTGCTGCCACGCGGCATCAAACTGACTCCGGACGATCTGTGGGAGCGCTGCTCTTATGTGCTGTCAGCCAAGCTTGCTGATCCGCAGTTTGCCGGCCAGACCAAAGAGCGTCTGTCGTCGCGTGAGGCATCGGCCTTTATCTCCGGCGTGGTGAAAGACGCCTTCGCGCTGTGGCTGAACGAGCATACCGGCGAAGCAGAACAGCTGGCGGAAATGGCGATTTACAGTGCCCAGACCCGTCTGCGTAAATCCAAGACCGTTGCCCGTAAGAAGATTACCCAGGGCCCGGCGCTGCCAGGCAAGCTGGCGGACTGTACCGGTCAGGACGGCGAGCGTACCGAACTCTTTCTGGTGGAAGGGGACTCGGCCGGCGGTTCGGCCAAACAGGCCCGCGACCGTGAGTTTCAGGCCATCATGCCGCTGCGCGGTAAAATCCTGAACACCTGGGAAGTAGACTCCAACGAGATTCTGGCGTCGCAGGAAGTGCACGATATTGCCGTCGCACTGGGCATCGATCCGGGCTCAGATGATTTATCCGGCCTGCGTTATGGCAAGATCTGTATTCTCGCCGATGCCGACTCCGACGGCCTGCATATTGCTACTCTGTTGTGTGCGCTGTTTGTCCGCCACTTCCGCAAGCTGGTGGCCGAAGGGCATGTGTATGTCGCTATGCCGCCGTTGTATCGTATCGATATCGGCAAAGACGTTTATTACGCCCTTGATGAAGGTGAGAAGCAGGGCGTACTGGAACGTATCAAAGCGGAAAACAAACGCGGTAAAGTGAACGTACAGCGCTTTAAAGGTCTGGGTGAAATGAACCCGCTGCAGCTGCGCGAAACCACGATGGACCCGAACACCCGTCGTCTGGTGCAACTGGGTCTGGAGCCGGGTGATGGCACCAACGAAATGATGGACATGTTGCTGGCCAAGAAGCGTGCGGGTGACCGCAAAAACTGGCTGGAACAACGTGGCAACGAAGCCGAAATTGCCTGACCGCACCTTTGTCGGGGCAGGGAGACAAGAGGATGAAGATTCGCCTGCATCTGCTGTTATGGCTGTTAATGCTGCCCCTGACTCCTGCCATGGGGGCGACAGCAGGAGCATCCTCCTTAGCAGCTGCTCATGTATTGCTGCTGCTGTCATATGAGCCGTTATTTCCTGCCGCCGACAACATTGTTAACACGGTCCAGCATGCACTTAACCGTAATCCCCTGCATGATATAACCCTGCATGTTGAATTTATGGACTCCGATCTGCAGGCCACGGAGGAATACTTCCACGCCTATGCACAACTCTTACGTGCCAAGCAGCAGCAGGGAGAGCGTTACGATCTGGTGATTGTTGCCGGTGACGGAGCTTTAAAACTGGTTGCTGCCGAAGGGCGTGAGGTCGTGGGGCAGGCGCCGGTGGTTTTTCTCGGTGTCAGCGACAGCGAACTGATCCGTCATGTACAGAGTCAGGGCGGTTATACCGGCATCTACGATGCGCTGCCTGTCTACGAATTTATGGCGCTGATGCGCTATCTCTATCCGGGATTCCAGCAATTACACGTTATCAATGATGGCCTGCCACGCAGCGCGCAACGTTTGTTGCAGTTGCAGCAGGCGGCAGACAGCCTGAGTCAGAAGCTGGTCGTACACTCGCTGGCAACGCTGAGCTGGCAGCAGCTGGCGGATGAGTTGTCTGAACTGCGCGGCGAACCCTTACTGCTGCTGTCGGCTTATCAGGATGCTGATAAGCAGGTTAAACCCCTGCAAAAATCCAATCTGTTTATCAGCAACCATTCCGGCTCACCACTCTGGTCGCTGTCGCCTTTTGGTATTGGTGATGGCCTGTTGGGCGGTGTCGTAACCGATATGACAGACAGTGCCGGGCAGGCTGCAGATATGGCATTACGGATTCTGGCTGGAGAAAATCCGGACCGTATAGCGGTAGACTGGCACCCTGCCAATCTGACTCTGATCGATGCCGAACTGGCTGCCCGGGCAGGTTTTGATCATGATGACTTTCCACAAAAAACCACTTTTGTTCATGAGCCGCCGGGCTTCTGGCAGAACTATCGCAATCTCTTTTTATTGCTGTTGTCAGTAACGGTATTTTTTACCTCAATCGGATTATTTATCTGGTCGGAGATTCGCCGGCGCAAATTCAGTGACCAGCAACTGGATGACCGCACTGAACTTATCAAAAATATCCTCGACTCAATTCCGGACATTATTTTCTATAAAGACCGTAATGGCATTTATGTTTTCTGCAATAAACAGTTTGTGAATCTGATGGGTAAAGATCCGGTCGGGCATACAGACTTTGATGTATTCGATCAGGAAACAGCAGCCTTTTTCCGTGCCAAAGATAAAGAAGCCGTTGCCCGTAAGCATATGAATGTCAATGAAGAGTGGGTACATGGCGTGGATGGCAGTGTCATGCTGCTGGAAACCCAGAAAACCCCTATTTATGACAAACGCGGACGCTGCATTGGCGTGTTTGGTTTAAGCCGCGATATTACCGAACTGAAAAAAGCTCAGCAGAATCTGGAGCATATCGCCCACCATGATGTATTAACCGGTTTGCCGAATCGTCTGTCACTGAATAAGAAACTCGAATATGCGCTGAATATGGCGCGCCGCGGCGGAGAATTGCTGGCGGTAATCTTTCTTGACCTTGACCGTTTTAAAGATATTAACGACACCATCGGCCATGATATCGGTGACCTGCTGCTGAAAGACGTTGCCCATCGTCTGCATAATAATGTCCGTGATTCTGATATTTGTGCGCGTTTAGGCGGTGATGAGTTTGTTGTTGTACTCAGCCGTATCGATGGTGAAGAACGTATTCAGGAAAAATGCGATCAGTTGCTGCAGGTTATTTCGCGGCCATACAGCCTGCAGGGCCATCTGCTCAGTGTGTTTGCCAGTGCCGGTATCAGTATTTATCCGCAGCACGGTAACAGTGTGGATGAACTGATCCGTAATGCGGATGCTGCTTTGCATAAAGCCAAAGAGCTGGGACGTAACCGCAGCTTCCACTATCAGCGGGAGCTGACCGACAGCATTCATTCACGAATGTCGCTGGAGCAGGACTTACGCTCGGCGCTGGAATCGCACAGTTTTATACTGAATTACCAGCCGCAGTTCCGGGTTGGTGAAGCTATGCCGAGAAGGGTTGAAGCACTGCTGCGCTGGCCACACCCTGTTCGCGGATTGATTTCGCCGCATGATTTTATTCCGCTGGCTGAGACCAGTGGCATGATCGTAGAGCTTGGTTATTGGGTATTACGCTCGGCCTGTCAGCAGTTTTTATTCTGGCGTCAGCAGGGATTAATACTCGATAAAATTTCGGTCAACGTATCACCGATTCAGATTAATTCCAGTTTTGCCTCTACCGTTGCCGATATTCTTCAGTATCTGGATTTTGATCCGCGCTGGCTGGAGCTGGAAGTTACCGAAAGCCTGATGATGTCCGGCACTACGGAAGTCTCGCAACAAATCAGTGAATTACGGGCGATGGGCGTTGATTTTGCGATTGACGATTTCGGTACCGGCTATTCCTCGCTGAGTAAAATTAAATCCATGCCGGTAACCGTATTAAAAATTGACCAGTCGTTTGTGCGCGATATCAACGACGATATCAACGATTACGAAATTGCCCGTGCTATTGTCCTGATGGCCAAGAGTCTCGGACTTATTGTTGTCGCCGAAGGAGTAGAAAACAAAGAGCAGGAAGGAACCCTGCATCGTCTCGGCTGCGAATGGGTACAGGGCTATTATTATGCCATGCCTATGGACGGAGAAGCCTTCTATCAGCGTTACTTCGCCGAATTACAATAACAGTAATAATAAGCCTATCCTGCCTCCGCTGAATTCTTTTTCGTCATAGCGGGTATTTGTCTTTATAATCCGCGCCGGCAATAGTTCATTGCCTTTTACTTTAGGAGCAAATATGCGTTGGACAGCACTACTGGTGCTTGCCCTGACGGCTGGCTGCGCGCGTCTGGATCATGTTCAGATCGGCAGTATTGATCAGTCTCAGGGTGAATTAGTACCCGTTTCCGTACGGTTGAGTGAAACCGGTTTTAATGCAACGGCCGCTGCCGAAATTGGCCGTGTTGCCAGTCGCGGCAGAACAGCTGAAAACTTTAAGCAACTGCGCGATATTCTGGCGCTGATCAATATGGGACCGCGTACCGGTAACCCGGTTTTTGATGACGCTTATGCGCAGCGACTGCAGGAATACCTGCTGGTGGAATGCCCGAGTGGCCGCCTGACCGGTATCCGCGCCATTCGTGAAGCAAAAACAGCAGGCCCGGTGTCGGGTGAAATCGTAGGTGTCGATGCTTATTGCATCCGCTGAGAAATAAGGAAATAAAGAATATGTTTAAACGTTTTATCACCCTGGCGGTATTAATGACGGCCCTGACTGGTTGTGTCAGCCTCAACTCTGTTTCCCTGACCCAGGTACCGGCCGAGCGCAGCAATGAAATCAGCGCGACTTCCAGCAGCTGGACTTTCCTTGGTATTGCATTCAGCAACGACTTCGTTGATGAAGCCATTCTGGATCTGAAAAGCCAGTGCGCCGGCGGTAAAGTAGAAGGCATCCTGACCAAGTTTCAGCACACGGTATTTATCCCGGTTGTAATCCGCGAAGTGGTTGCCACTGGCTACTGCCACAAGGGGTAAGCAGGAATGAAAATCCGTATATTACTGCCACTGATGCTGCTGACCGGATGTACCCATTCGGTTCATATGCAGCACGTCAGCGACTTTGATGATGTACCTGCTGCAGAAAAGCGCAGCGTGGTAACGGCTGAAACCGAACAGACCGTTGTGCTGGGTTTTGTCTTTGATACTGACTATGTCGATCAGGCAAAACAGCAGTTGATGACTCAGTGTAATGGCCGCCTGAGCGCGGTAACCACTCAGTATTCAACCAGCCACGGTTTTCTGCACTGGACCAATAAGATCCGCATGCAGGGATTGTGCAGCGAAGGCTGATGCGATAAAAAAATCCCGGCCAACGCCGGGATTTTTTATTACTTTCTCGCGTAATTCTTCTGCGTTATTTCTTGCCCGGCAACGGCGTATATTCACGTTCGTCACCAGGCACCGGAGCAAAACGCTGCGCCTGCCAGTCGGCTTCCGCCTGAGCGATGCGCTCGCGGCTGTAGGCAACAAAATTCCAGCGGATATAAGGCACCTGTTCATAGCGTTCGCCACCGAGCAGCACAAAACGGCTGTGGCTTTCGACCTGAATGCTTTCATCGCCGTCGAGCAGAATAAAATCACCGGCGTTAAAGCGCTGGCCGCTGATATTTAACGAGCCGCTCTGAATATATACCGCACTTTCATACTGCGGATGCGGCAGTGCAATCTGCTCTCCGGCGGCGCTGATAATATCGATAAAAAACATCGGCGAGTGAGTGCGTACCGGCGAGGTCATGCCGTAGGCTTCGCCTGCAATCAGACGCATGATGGTTTTTTCCAGATAATAATGCGGCAGCTGCTCTTTTTTCACATGCTGGAATGATGGCTCGATTTCGGCTTTTTCCGGTGGCAGCGCCAGCCAGAACTGCAGGCCATTCAGCTCGTGCTCACGCGAGCGTACCTCCAGCGTTTCGCGTTCGGAATGCACTATGCCGCGGCCGGCGGTCATCCAGTTTACTTCGCCGGGAAAGATTTCCTGCACATTGCCCAGGCTGTCGCGGTGCAGCATGCTGCCGCTGAACAGGTAGCTCAGGGTCGACAGGCCGATATGCGGATGCGGGCGTACATTCACCCCTTCACCCGGTTTGAACAGCGCCGGCCCCATATGATCGAGGAAGATAAAGGGCCCGACCATTTTCTTCACCGCACTGGGCAGAATCCGGGTAACGCTGAAGCCGTCGAGGTCTTTTGTTTCACCATTGATCAGGCTGGCCATAACTTGCTCCTCAGTATCTGTTCAGATCGTTGATTGTCGGAGGTTAGTATATTTCTGTCGGTTGGAATGAAAATCACAAAAATAAGCCGGTATCGTTCTAATTTTTAGAATATTCTTCGCTGAACTGCCGCACAGATTGTTCTCTGTCGCCGGGTCGGTCACAATCGGCGGCATTCATTCCATCAGAACTCAGCCCTGCAGGACTTATGACGGATCAGATCAGTTACACCGATGATGGTGTCGAGCGCCAGTCGCTGAAGCAATACACCGAGAACGCTTACCTCAACTACTCCATGTACGTCATTCTCGACCGTGCGCTGCCGCACGTTGGTGATGGCCTCAAGCCGGTGCAGCGCCGCATCGTCTACGCCATGAGTGAGCTGGGGTTAAAGCATACCGCCAAATATAAGAAGTCGGCCCGTACCGTGGGTGACGTGCTGGGTAAGTACCACCCGCACGGCGACAGCGCCTGTTATGAAGCCATGGTGCTGATGGCGCAGCCGTTCTCTTACCGCTACCCGCTGGTGGATGGTCAGGGCAACTGGGGTGCGCCGGACGATCCGAAATCCTTCGCCGCCATGCGTTATACCGAAGCCAAACTGGCGCCTTACGCCGAAGTGCTGCTCAGCGAGCTGGGTCAGGGTACGGTGGAGTGGCAGCCGAACTTCGACGGCACCATGGACGAGCCGTGCACGCTGCCTGCGCGTCTGCCGAATATTCTGCTTAACGGCACCACCGGTATTGCCGTGGGTATGGCGACGGATATTCCGCCGCACAACATCCGCGAAGTGGCCAGCGCCTGTATTCACCTGCTGGATGATCCGGAGGCCAGCATCGAAGCCCTGTGCGAACACGTAACTGCGCCGGATTTCCCCACCGAAGCGGAAATCATCACGCCGCGTGAAGATCTGCGTAAGCTGTACCGCGATGGCCGTGGCAGCGTAAAAATGCGCGCGGTCTATACCGTTGAAGATGGCGATATCGTCATTACCGCACTGCCGCATCAGGTCTCTGGTGCCAAGATTCTGGAGCAGATTGCCGCCCAGATGCAGGCGAAAAAACTGCCTCTGGTAACCGATCTGCGTGATGAGTCGGACCACGAAAACCCGACCCGTCTGGTGATTGTGCCCAAGTCCAACCGGGTCGATACCGATGCGGTGATGGCGCACCTGTTTGCCACCACCGATCTGGAAAAGAACTACCGCGTTAACATGAACGTGATTGGTCTGGACGGCCGCCCACAGGTGAAAAACCTGAAGCTGATGCTGAGCGAGTGGCTCAGCTACCGTACCGAAACCGTACGTCGCCGCCTGCAGTTCCGCCTCGACAAAGTGCTGGCGCGTCTGCATATCCTCGAAGGTTTACTGGTCGCTTTCCTCAATATCGATGAAGTGATCGAAATCATCCGCCGCGAAGAGGAACCGAAAGCGGTGCTGATGCAGCGCTTTGGTATTTCCGATATTCAGGCTGAAGCCATCCTCGAATTAAAACTGCGTCATTTAGCCAAACTGGAAGAAATGAAAATCCGCGGTGAGCAGGATGAGCTGGAAAAAGAACGCGATTATCTGGAAAAAACCCTCGGCTCTGAGCGTCGTCTGAAAACCCTGATCAAGAAAGAAATCAGTGCCGATGCCGAGCAATACGGCGACGAACGCCGCTCGCCGGTGGTGGTTCGTGGTGAAGCCCGCGCCTTCAGCGAAACCGAGCTGGTATCGGCGGAAGCTGTGACTGTTGTGCTGTCACAGAAAGGCTGGGTACGTGCCGCCAAGGGCCATGACGTGGATGCTGAAAACCTGAGCTATAAAGCCGGTGACAGCTTCCTGGTCAGCGCCAAAGGTAAGTCGAACCAGAACGCGATCTTCCTCGACACCACCGGTCGCTCCTACAGTCTGCAGGCGCATACCCTGCCATCGGCGCGGGGGCAGGGCGAGCCTCTGACCGGTAAGCTCAATCCGCCGGCCGGCAGCAGCTTTATCTGTGCTCTGATGGGCAAAGACGAAGAACAGTATCTGCTCAGCACCGATGCCGGTTACGGTTTCGTCGGCACCATTGCCGATATGCAGAGCAAAAACAAAGCCGGTAAAAATCTGATTACCGTGCCGGATAACGCCCGCATTCTGGCCCCGGCGAAGATCAGCGATCCGGAGAAATCCTGGATTGCGGCGGTCAGCAATGAAGGCCGTATGCTGGTGTTCCCGGCCGCCGATCTGCCACAGATGGCGCGCGGTAAGGGCAACAAGATGATCAGCATCAACAGCGCTAAAGCCGCGGCCCGCGAAGAGCTGATGGTCGGCGCGGTAGCCTTCAGTCAGGAAGACACGCTGCTGGTGTATGCCGGTAAGCGTCATCTGAAACTGAAGTTTGCCGATCTGGAGCACTATCTGGGTGAGCGTGGCCGCCGTGGTAATAAACTGCCGCGTGGCTTCCAGAATGTTGATCTGATGGAAGTGGTCAGCAAAGACGCCTGATGCTCAGCGCACACCGGTCAGTAGAGTCTGCTCTCTGGCCGGTGTCGTTTTCTTTCCTGCCCTTGCCACCCCTGTCAAAGCTGCCGCCCTGTCAAAGCTGTCGCCTGTCGCCGGCGTTAATTCTGCGGTCTGACTCCGGCACATCATTCCGTTATAATCCCGCCCGAACTTAAGCTCTGCATTACAGGAATCCCCATGTCTGCAAAAAACGTTGTTTCTGAAAGTCTGTACGACGGCTATGCCCAGTCCTTCACCGTCAGCGAAGTGTTATTTGAGGTGAAAACCGGGCACCAGCATCTGCAGATTATTGATACGCCGTTTATGGGCCGGGTAATGCTGCTGGATGGTGTGGTGCAGACCACCGAGCGTGATGAATTTATTTACCACGAAATGATGGTACACGTGCCGCTGTTTGCCCATCCGGCACCCAAGCGTGTACTGATTATCGGCGGCGGTGATGGTGGCATTCTGCGCGAAGTGCTGCGCCATAAAAATGTTGAACACGTGACCCAGGTTGAGATCGACGGCAGCGTGATCGACATGTGCAAAGAGTATTTCCCTAAGCATTCCAATGGTGCTTTCGACGACCCGCGCGCCAATATCGTGATTGCCGATGGCAAAGAGTTTGTGGCCCAGTGTCAGGACACCTTTGATGTGATCATCTCCGACTCCACCGACCCTATCGGTCCGGGTGAAGTGCTGTTCACCTCCGATTTCTACAAAGACGAAAAAACCTGTCTGAACGCCGGCGGCATTATGGTGGCGCAGAACGGTGTTCCCTTTATGCAGGGTCAGGAAGTTACCAATACTTTCCAGCGTCTGAGCAAGCTGTACAGCGATGCCAGCTTCTACGTGGCGCCGGTACCAACCTACATTGGTGGCCTGATGTCTCTGGCCTGGGCGACCGACAATGCCGAGCTGCGCAAGCAGAACGTTGAGCAGATTGCTGAGCGCGTTGCTGCTGCCGGTTTCGAAACCCGTTTCTACAATGCCGACGTACACGTTGCCGCTTTTGCGCTGCCGAACTATGTACGCGCCCTGATGAAATAAGCGCCGGTTTATATCGGCATAATCCCGCCGGCTCTGCTTTCTGCGCTGACGGGATTTCCCTTCTTTTTCTGCTCCGTTCAGGGCGCTCTGGCCGCCCGCAAACATCCCGGGCCTGAAATGCCATCTATACTCTGGGGATGACACCAGCCATCACCAGTCCGATCTCTCAGCAACAGGTTCACCAGTGGCACAGCGCGTTTCTGCAACTCAATAAAGCGCGGCTTGAGTGTACCCGCAGTCTGATGACCAGCCGCCAGCAGATCGTGCTCGATGTGCTGCCACTGCTGCTGCATCTTAATCACCAGCAACTTCCCGGTTTTATTGACCATCAGGTGCCCTGTGGCATCGCCCATTACAACGCCAGCGCGCAGCAATTGCAGAGTCTGCAGAGCATTGCCCGTGGCGTGCAGCCGCCACGCGGGTTCAGCAACCGCCAGATCACCGGTTTGTATTTAATGGGCAGTGTCGGCTCGCTGGCGCAGGCGCGCTCCAGCGATCTGGATGTCTGGCTGTGCTACGACGAGAGCCTGGATAATGGCCAGCTGAGTGCGCTGGGAAAAAAGTGTGAACTGATTGAGCGCTGGGCAGAAAGCCAGAACGTTGAGCTGCACTTTTTCCTGATGAATCTGAGCGATTTTCGCCGTGGCCAGAGTCAGTCGGCACAGGGCGAAGATTGCGGCAGCACCCAGCACCTGCTGTTGCTGGATGAGTTTTACCGCAGTGCGTTGTGGCTGGCCGGTTGCCAGCCGCGCTGGTGGATTATTCCCAATGAAGAAGAGCGTAATGCCGAGGCTTTCTGGCAGGGGCTGGTTCATCATCACCGTGTGCATGCTGACCACTGGCTGGATTTTGGTGCCATCCCCAGCATTCCCCCAGCCGAGTTTGTCGGTGCCGGTTTGTGGCAGCTGAATAAGGGATTGAGTGACCCTTATAAATCGCTGCTTAAACTGCTGCTGACCCGCCACTATGCCAGCCAGTATCCGCGTATCCGCCCATTGTGCTGGGATCTGAAAGATCAGGTGCATCAGGGCATGGTGGATGTCGAAAGTAACGATGCCTACCTGCTGATGCTGACCCGGCTGACCGCACAGCTGCAGAGCGAAGGCAGCGATGTGCGCATTCAGCTGGCACGGCGCGCGTTTTATTACAAAGCCAGACTCCCGATGTCGGAGCTGAGCAGCGCCCAGCAGAACAGCTGGCGTGCCGGGGTGATGCGCAAACTGTGCGCCGGCTGGGGCTGGAGCGAACACGATTTTTACGAGCTGGATCAGCGCCCGCAATGGTCGCCGGTACGCATTGCCCGCGAGCGTAATGCGCTGATCAGCGAGATGCTCAGCAGCTATCGCTTTCTGGCCGGCTTCAGTCAGAAATACGCGCCGCGCCTGCATATCAGCAAAGGCGATTTGCAGGTGCTGGGTAACCGCTTATACGCTGCCTTCGATACCCGGCCGGGAAAAATAATCAGCATCAATCCGGGTATCAGCCCGTCGCTGGGGCAGGAAAAGCTGTCGCTGAATCTGCGCAAGAATGTCTGGCAATTAATTCCCGGTCAGTTCCGCCGTAACGAGGCTGATCCCGGCGCCGCACCCGACCGCGAACAGGTGCTGAAACAATCGCCCAGTCTGGTCGAGCTGCTGTGTTTCGCGCGCTTTAATGAACTGCTGCAGAGTCATACGCGGATTGCGCTTTATCCGCAGTACAACCCGCTCAGTACCTACGAGCTGAAAGAGGTGTTGCAGGTAATCCGTTCGCTGCAGCCTTATCAGCCACAGGCCGAAGATTTCCGCCATCCGGCGCGGCCGCTGCAGTGGCACTTGCTGGTGAATGTCGGCGTCGATCCGCAGCATCAGCTGAGCCGACGCGGTATGCAGAAAATCAGCAACCGCGACGATGCACTGGGCTACAGTGCTGCGCGCGAAAACCTGATTCTGACCATCGATCTGGTCAGCATTAACAGCTGGGGCGAATGGCTGGTGGAACGCTTCAGCGGCGATGCCGCCATGCTGCAGTGTCTGCAACATATGCTGCAGTACCTGCCGCAGGTAAAACAGTTTGGCTGGCCGGCGATGAATATTCAGTGCCACTGTGCCACCCGCTCCAGTGCCATCCGCATTCGTGTCGAGCAACTGCTCGATGATGTGCTTAACCACTTCAGCGAACAGCCGCGCTCGCCTTATCTGATTGAAGCCGCCGAAACCTATTACCTGCTGGAAAACAGCCGCGAGGGTGTACAGCTGCGCATTGCTGATTCCCCGATGAAATTACTGGCGCTGCTGCAGCGGCCACTTACCCATTTTACGCCCTATATCCTCGACCGTGCGGCGCTGCATTCCAGCCCGTTGCGACTGATTTTCGAGCAAAGCCGCAGTGGTTTGTGGCAGCTGTTTTACTGGCGCAAAGACGGGCGCTTGTTCTTTTATTTTCTCGACGAAAAAGGCGCACTGCTGCATCAGCAATGGCCGGACACGGGTAACAGCGGTCAGTGGTTATTGCCGCTGGTGCGTTTTCTGCGCCAGCTTGATCAGCGCTGGCAGCAGCAGAGCGGGAGGGTGCAGCCACGTAAGCTGATGCTGTATGAACTGCGCCGTAAACCACAGAGCTATGAGTTTGAGATGGTGCGCCGCCGCTTGCCGGAGCTGGCGGAGCAGAGTGCCAGCATCGACCTGCGCGCGGTGCTGGATGCGCAGCAGCAACCCACTCTGTACTGCAATAATCTGGAGTACAGTGCCTGGCAATTTGGTGGTGATCTCTACCGTGAAGTGGCGGCTGAGGTGCGTCGTCTGCGCAGCAGTCATGAAGCCTATCCTCTTTGCCTGAGTGATATCGTGCTGCCTGACAGCCTGAGCATTATTGAGCACCTGCAGGTAAAGCAGCGGCTTGAAAACCGTCTGAATCAGGCCGTGAACGACAGCAATCCCTGAGTATTATCTGCCTTCTGCAGCCGCAGACAGTGTGCAGGAATCCCCGTATAATGCCGCCAAATTCCGGAGATTCCCGATGATGCGTGCACGCCCCGTTGTTTTCATCTTACTGTCCCTGCTGCTGGCAGCCGGACTGTCTGCCTGTGGACAAAAAGGCCCGCTGTATCTGCCGGAGGATGCTCCTGCCACCGCAGATTCTATGGAAAAGTAATCCTCACCATGCCGATGTTTACATATCAGAATGGCGTGCTGCACGCCGAACAGGTTTCTCTTGCCGCACTGGCCAGCCAGCACGGTACACCGCTGTACGTGTATTCCCGTACCGCTCTGGAACAACACTTCAACGCGTACACCAAAGCGCTGGGCGAATGGCCGCATCTGGTGTGCTACGCGGTTAAAGCCAACTCCAACCTGGCAGTACTGAACGTGCTGGCGCAACAGGGTGCCGGTTTCGATATCGTCAGCCTGGGCGAACTGGAGCGTGTGCTGGCGGCAGGCGGAGACCCGAAAAAAGTGGTGTTCTCTGGCGTGGGCAAACAGGCCCATGAAATGGCGCGCGCGCTGGAAGTGGGCGTTTACTGCTTTAACGTCGAGTCCGAAGCCGAGCTGGAGCGTCTGAGTGCGGTTGCCACTGAGCGCGGTCAGGTGGCGCACGTTTCCCTGCGTGTGAATCCGGATGTCGATGCCCAGACCCACCCTTATATTTCCACCGGTCTGAAAGACAACAAGTTCGGCGTCGATATTAACGATGCGCCGCGCGTGTACGCCAAAGCGGCGAGCCTGCCGGGCCTGGAAGTGAAAGGTGTGGATTGCCATATCGGCAGTCAGCTGACCGAGATCCGTCCGTTCCTCGACGCGCTGGATCGTCTGCTGGTGCTGATCGACACCCTGGCAGAGCAGGGCATCACCATTGAGCACCTCGATCTGGGTGGCGGTCTGGGTGTGCAGTACCGTGATGAAACACCAGCCAGTGCCGAAGAATATATTGCCGCGGTTAAAGCCCGTCTGGGCGAGCGTCGCTTTAAACTGATTTTTGAGCCGGGCCGTTCTGTGGCCGCCAATGCCGGTGTATTCCTCACCCGTGTGGAATACCTGAAGCTGAACGACCACAAAAACTTTGCCATCATTGACGGTGCGATGAATGACCTGATCCGTCCGGCGCTGTACAGCGCCTGGCAGGACATCAAACCTGTGGTTGAGAACAGCGATGCGCCGCTGCGTACTTACGATCTGGTTGGCCCGGTGTGTGAAACCGGTGACTTCCTCGGTAAGAACCGCGAGCTGGCACTGAGCGAAGGCGATCTGCTGGCGGTAATGTCGGCTGGTGCTTATGGTTTTGTCATGGCATCCAACTACAACACCCGTGGCCGCGCTGCCGAGATTATGGTCGATGGTACTCAGGCCCATGTGGTGCGTGAGCGCGAAACCATTGCCAGCCTCTATGCTGGTGAATCTGTTCTGCCGGCCAACTGAGCGAATACAACTATGTGGTTAAAGTTCAGCAAAATGCACGGTCTGGGAAATGACTTTATGGTGATCGATCTGGTCACCCAGAGTGGTCATATCCGTCCGGACCGGGTGCGTGAACTGGCAGACCGGAATTTCGGTATCGGCTTCGATCAGCTGCTGATCGTTGAACAGCCCAGTAAGCCGGATGTGGATTTCCGCTACCGTATTTTTAACGCCGATGGCAGTGAAGTAGAAAACTGTGGCAACGGCGCGCGCTGTTTCGCCCGTTTTGTTTACGATCAGCACCTGACCGGCAAGCGTGATATCCGCGTTGAAACTGCCAGTGGCATTATGGAACTGCACCTGACCGACGATCGTCAGGTGGTGGTCGATATGGGCAAGCCTGTACTCGAACCAGCGCAGATTCCGTTTATCGCCGATGGCTTTGCACCTGAATATCAGGTGAACATCGAAGGCATTGGTGAGGTGGCGCTGGGTGCTGTTTCGATGGGCAACCCGCATGCGGTATTGCGAGTTGAGGATATCGACACGGCGCCGGTCGAGCAGTGGGGACCACTGATCGAACCGCACCGTTTGTTCCCGCGCAAAGTGAATGTCGGCTTTATGCAGGTGGTGGACGAGCACCATATCCGCCTGCGTGTGTATGAACGTGGTGCGGGCGAAACCCTCGCCTGTGGTACCGGTGCCTGTGCGGCGGTGGTATCCGGTCAGCTGCGTGGCTGGCTGAAGCCTGGTGTTACCGTGTCATTGCCCGGCGGTGATTTGTTTATAGAATGGGATGGTCAGTCAAGTGTACGCATGACTGGCCCGGCGGTGACGGTCTTCGAAGGCCGGATCAATATTTAGGAAGGACAGGAATGAGCCAGCAACCCCGCTTAACCGATGCCGATGTCGTGCAGTACCTGCAGGACCACCCGGACTTTTTTATCGGCAAAGACGACTTACTGGCCGATCTGCGCGTACCGCACAATGCCGGCGCGGCGACCAGTCTGGTTGAACGCCAGTTGTCGGTACACCGCCAGCGCAACGTCGAGCTGCGTCAGCGTCTGTCCGATCTGCTGGAAAACGCCCGCCGTAATGACCAGCTGTTTGAGAAAAGCCGTCGTCTGGTGCTGGCGCTGGTGGAAGCAGAAAACTGGCTGGCGGTGCAGGCGGCACTGGATGATTCCCTGCGCAAAGACTTTGGTGTGGATGCCTGGGCGCTGCTGCATTTTACCGAGCGTAATCTCGATGCACCGCTGGTGGCGATCCGCAATGCCGACACCCAGCGTAATATTCATCGCTTATTCAAAGGCCACCGCGCGCTTTGCGGTCAGCTCAGTGCTGAAGATATTGCCCGCCTGCTGGGAATTGATACCACCGACACCCGCTCGGTGGCCGCGGCGCAGATCCGTGGTCAGGGCAATAATGGTGTACTGACCATTGCCAGTGCCGACCCGGGTTACTACCGCAGCTCGATGGATACCCTGTTCCTCGACTATATCGCCGATATTCTAGCCCTGCGTCTGCCACAGATTCCGGTGGCCTGAGTTTGGCGTTACGTCTGCTGACCCTCGACCTCGACAACACCCTGTGGGAAACCGACCCGGTGATTGTCGCGGCCGAGCGCAAAACCCACGCCTGGATCAGTGAACACTGCCCGCAGGCGGCCTCTTTCTACAGCCTCGAAGCGCTGCGTGAGTACCGTAATCAGATTGCTGAGTGCTATCCGCAGTTGCGTTTTCAGGTATCAAAACTGCGCGAGGAAGTGCTGCGCCGGGTATTTATGCAAAGCGGTGTGGAACGTGAACGCGCTGCCGCGCTTGCCGCGCAGGCATTCCAGGTGTTTTACCGGGCGCGCAGTGAAGTCACGTTGTTTGATGGCGCCGCTGAGGCATTACAGCAACTGGCGGCACAGTATCCGTTAATCGCGCTGACCAACGGCAACGCCGACCTTGAACTGATCGGCATTAACACGCTGTTTCATGCGTATTTCACTGCCGAGCAGCTGGGTGCTCCGAAACCGCAACCGGATTTATTTCAGGCGGCACTGCAGCATGCCGGCGTGAGTGCACAGGAGTGCATTCATATCGGTGATCATCAGGAGCAGGATATTGTGGCGGCGGCGCGCCTGGGAATGAAAACGATCTGGGTGAATTTAAGCGATGCTGCCTGGGCAGAAGCAGATGTTCAGCCCGATCAGGAAATTACTCATTTATCGCAATTGCCGGCTGCGGTTGCGGCGCTGGCTGAGCAGATGTCAGACTGATTTTTTCGATAAAGGCACCGGCAACAATATCCTGCTCCGGCATACCCAGTGCTACTTCCAGATGATCCAGCGGTGGCAGCGGTTCGTTATAAAGTTTCTGCCAGTCGGCATTCAGATCGGCGCTGACCTCTTCCCATCTCTCAGCTTTACTGCCAAGGCCTGTGGCGACGATCAGATATTCAAAATCGGATAAGGCTTCATGGCTTCCGGCTTCGCGGCTGCTGTCCCAGACGTAATGGATAATGCGCTCTGGCCAGTCGTCGGTATCCTGCAGATAGACCGACACCCGTACCAGCGGGCCGCTGTCGACAGAGCGGTCGACACTCCAACGCCAGCTTAATTGCGGCTGTGTTGGCTGCTCTTTAACGCTGCGTTGTAACGCCAGATGCTCACGGCTTTCGAGGCGAACCACATCGCCGACGATAACATCGTACTGAGCTTCCAGATGGCAGTCTTCACATTCAACCGACCAGCTGGATAGCTCAGTAGCCGAAAAGACGGTTTCTGCCTGTGCTTTATGCGCACCGGAAAAAAGCCAGAAAAGAGTAACCACTAACAGAGCAATGGCTGCGGGAATTGCATGCATACGGCGCCGGGACTTCTTTGAATAAATAAACATAATTCTGGCTTCCTGCCTGAAGTTGGGGCGAGCATACCAGCTAAAAAAACAGAGGTGTGAGTAAAACGCGGGAAATGTCGACCGGTCGGCATCATCTGGCCCGTAAGTGGCAGACCGGCTCCGTCAGAGGCTGACGGCTCCGGCCTAATACCAGTGGCGGACAGACGCTCCGCTCAGATCGGACGACTGCCGTAGCTGGATTGTGGTTTGCGTGGGGGATCGGCCATGACGTTATCGTCAACCTGCTGAATCTGACCCCCGCGGGCGAGGAACGCCTCTATTTCGGCCGCCATGGATTCGCGTACTTTATTGCGTGCCGCCAGAGAGGAATGTGCACTGGCAGCCGCAGCAGCCAGATCTTCGTTATCGCTGCTGTCGGAATCAGAGTCAGAATCGTCGCCGCTGTCATCATCGGCAGATGCTTCCAGTTCGTCATCGTCTTCCATGTTTTCGTCCTGCATATCCAGTTCTTCTTCAGCCATGTTTTGATCTCCGCTACTGAGGAAAGTGAAGAGGAAAATTTATTTCGCATAACATATAGCCGAGGCTCAGATTTCCGCCAGAGGGTGTAAAAAATTTTTACGAAAAAAACCGCGAAAAGTGCATTTTTTCTACAATAACGTGCGGCTGACGACGGATTTCCGCCAGTGTGTTTCGCTGAATTTATGTTTATTAATCGCCACTCAATGGCGGGCGCGTGCACTTGGTGTTTGCAGTGGGCTGCGCTAAGGTGCGCTGTCTGTAATAAAGGCTGTCTATGCAACTGCAACCCAAACCCCTGATTCTGAAACTGCTGCTGGCGGCTGACGGGCAACAGCTCAGCGCCCGTGATGCCATCAGTGCCGGTGCCTTGTTTGATATTGCTGAGAACCACATCCGTGTCGCCCTGACCCGTCTGACGGCAGAAGGCCTGATTGAAGCTACTGCGCGCGGACAATATCAGCTTACCCCGAGGGCCTGGACGCTGGCCGGTGAGATCCGTGGCTGGCGGGAATCGGTGGCACAGTTACAACCCTGGAGCGGCCAGTGGCTGGCCGTGCATTGTGCCGGTCTTGGCCGCAGCGACCGTAAGCAACTGGCCGTACGTGAACGGGCACTGGCGTTGTGTGGCTGCGCCGAGCTGGAGCGGGAACTGTATCTGCGCCCGGATAATCTGGCCGGTAGTAGTGAGGCATTACGTATACGCCTGCAGAAGCTGGGAGAGGAGCAGATGGTTTTTCAGTTATCCGGGCTCGATAGTGTGCGTCAGCAACGGGCTGTGGGACTTTGGGACTGCAGCGCTCTGAACAACGGCTACCGGCAGCAGACACAGATTTTACAGGAGTGGCTGCAGCGGGTGCCTGAACTATCGCTTGAGCAGGCGGCGCGGGAGTCGTTTCTGCTGGGCGATGAGGCTATCCGGCAGATGGTTTTCGACCCCTTGTTGCCTGCCGGGCTGATCGACGCTGAGGCTCGGGCAGTGTATCTGAATGTGCTGCTGGAGTATGACCGGGTGGGTCACGATATCTGGCAGGCTCTTTATCAGCAGAGCAATCGTTCGCAGGCCTGATCAGAAACATTACATAAAATTAAATAATACGTTTTTTAATGTAGTGTTTTGTGGGTACTATGACGGAATAAGAATAATTCTGCTGTTGTGCGAGGGCCTATGTCTGCATCTAACGATGATCTTCTGCGTCAGCAACGCAGTCCGAAAGTAACCGACTTTCTGTCGCGCGAAGAAATCCGCGCTCTGACCCGGCGTTCCGACTGGCGCGGCGGTTGGGCGATTGCATCCACCTGGCTGATTATTGGCGGGGCTTTTATATTGGCGGCCTGGGCTCTGCAGCAGCCCTGGTATCTGTTATTGCCTGGTGTGTTACTGGCCCTGATGATTCTGGGCGGGCGTCAGCTGGCGCTGGCCATTCTGGCCCACGAGGCCAGTCACAATACGCTGTTTAACAGCCGCTTTGGCAATAATCAGCTCAGCGACTGGCTGTGTGCGCGGCCAATCAGTCTGGATCTGTACCGCTACCGCAGCCACCATATGCGTCATCACAGTTTTACCGGCCGCGATGATGATCCTGATTTGTCTCTGGTGCGCGGCCTGCCAACCAGCAAGGTTTCAATGTTGCGCAAATTTGTCCGAGACCTCAGTGGCCTGACCGGGCTGAAATATCTGGCCGGGGTCGCGCTGATGAATGCGGGCATGCTGCAGTGGACCGTCGCCAATGATGTGCAGTGGTTGCCCCGCGAAGGTCGCAGCCTGTTCAGCTATGTGGCGGCATTTATGCGCAACAGTTTGCCGTCGCTACTGGTGAACGGTCTGCTGTTCCTGCTGTTGTGGGCAGCTGGCTGGCCACAACTGTATCTGCTGTGGGTGGCAGCCTGGCTGATCCCTTATCCGCTGTTTATCCGTATCCGTGCAATGGCTGAGCATGCCATGACCGAAGGCAGTGATAACCCGCTGCGTAACACCCGGACAACCCATGCTGGTTGGCTGGCACGCAGCTTTGTTGCGCCGGTGCGGGTGAATTTTCATATCGAACACCATCTGATGGCATCGGTACCCTACTACCGTTTACCGCAACTGCACGGTCTGCTGCGCCAGCGTGGTCTGGTGCAGAAGCCGCCGGGTTATGCAGATGTGATCCGTCTGGTGTCATCGGCGGGCTGAGCTGGGCGGGCTGAGTTGGGCGGGTTAAGCTGAGCAGGGCAGATTCCGGGCAAAAAAAAGCCGCATTCAACGATGCGGCTTTTTTTATGTTCTGACGTGTTAACGTCCTGACATGTACTTGATAGCAGCCAGGATTTCGTCATCGGAACAGTTCATACAGTTACCTTTAGGCGGCATAGAGTTCAGGCCGTTAAGGGCATTCTGCAGGGTTTTGTCCAGACCTTTGGCCAGACGGGAATCCCATGCATCTTTATCACCGGTCTTCGGAGCACCCAGAACACCCATGCCGTGACAGGCGGTACAAGCGGTTTGATACACTTCTTTGCCAGAGCGAGGTTCTGCCGGAGCAACCGCCGCGCCACCACACTCAGCGCCAACACATACAGTGCCGACTGGCTTGATGCGTTCAGCGATTTTGTCGTTCTGGGCGTCAGTTGCAGCGTGGGCTTGGGCCATCAGCAGAGTGGCTGCTGCCAGGATCAGTGCTTTCAGTTGTTTCACGGAAGAGTCCTCTTATAGGGCCTGTTACCTGCAAGGTAGCAGCACCTGGGGGTAATAAATTCTTCAGTCAAGGCGCGAACTCTGTGGTTTCACGGCTTACCGTTATTGAAATCGCGGGGATTATAGCGGCATTTTGTAGGGGTTTAAATTAAAACTCCGATTGCCTGACGGAAAAACGATCCAGCGCAAAAAACCGCCATACTTCGTTTGCGCTGGCAGATGCACTACCCTGTAGCCGCTCTGCTGTGTCCCGCTTCAGGAAAGATAAAGGAAAACCGATGAAACGCCGTGATCTGCTTGCTTTCAGTATCTCTCTTGGTGGCGCTTTGCTGCTGCCTGCCGTTGCTCGTGCTGAAACCGGTTTTGAACGCTATCAGCGTCTGCAGCGGGAGGGGGCGGCGTCGATTCAGCAGGAATGGCTGCAGTATCGCCAGGCCTATCTGGCGGCTTACAAAGATTATCAGAACCGTCTTGGGCGGGTCTGGAGTCGCCCGGAGCTGTCCGATAAGAAAGTCTGGGTGGAATACGATAACCGTCTGCAGACCCGCCGTGTGGTGGACTTTGAGCATAACGAAGTCCGCCTGTCGTTTACCGGTGAAGACGCCGCACGTCTGAGTGAAGCGCGCATCCGCGCCGAATTCGAAAAGGTGGTGCAGGCCAGTATCCGCCAGTCGTACCAGCAGGACCCATTGCTGAACACAGTAGCCGGCAGTCAGCCGCCGTCGAGTTCGCAAGGGGTCAGTGGTATCCGTCAGGAAGACATCGATGCCCTGCTGCGTCAGGCCAAACAACAACAGCAGAACACCAGCAAAGGTAAGGTGATTACCATCACCATTCCGCTGCAGGCTGGGGCGTTACCGGCACGGGCACAGAATTTCCTGCCGCTGGTGCAGACGGCTTCTGCTAAATGGCAGGTGTCTCCGGCTCTGGTCATGGCCATTATGCAGACCGAGTCGGCATTTAACCCGATGGCGCAGAGCCATGTACCGGCCTTTGGCCTGATGCAGATTGTGCCGGGCAGTGCCGGGCGTGATGCGACGAAAAAGGTGTATGGCAAAGAGCGCCTGCTCACCGGTGCCGAGCTGTTTAAACCACAGACCAACATTGAGCTGGGTTGCGCGTATCTGCATATTCTCGACCGCCAGTATCTGAGCGCCATCACCGATCCGCAAAGCCGCCTTTATTGTGTGATTGCCGCTTACAACACCGGTGCCGGTAACGTGGCCCGCGCTTTCAGTGGCAACACCTCGGTTAAAGAGGCGGCGCGGCGCATTAATGCCATGAGCCCTAAGCAGGTATACGCCCATTTGCGCACGCGGCTTAAATACGAAGAAACACGCAACTACGTGCAGAAGGTTACTGCGGCACTGGCGCAGTATCAGGGCTGAGACAGGTTGGCCCGTGTTACAATGCGGGCTTTTCTGGCCTGAGAATTTCACCATGGCGTTCGCCGATCTGGGTATTACTGACCCGCTTCTTTCTACCCTTGCAGCTCTGGGTTATGCACAGCCAACGGCGGTACAGCAGGGCGCGATTCCGGCCGTGCTGGCCGGGCGCGATGTGCTGGCCGGAGCACAGACCGGTACCGGCAAAACCGCCGCCTTTCTGCTGCCGCAGATTCAGCGCTTACTGGCGCAGGAGCCAGCCACTGCCAAACAGCCACGCCTGCTGGTGATTGCCCCGACCCGAGAGCTGGCACAGCAGGTTGCCGACAGCAGCGTGCGTTACAGCCAGGGCACGCGCCTGCGTACCGGTGTGGCCTATGGTGGCGTCAGCCTGAAGGTACAGATTGATGCGCTGGCTCAGGGGCTGGAGATTCTGGTGGCCACGCCGGGGCGGCTGCTGGATCTGCTGCGTCAGGAAGCACTGACGCTGGATGCGGTCAGCACGCTGGTACTGGATGAAGCCGACCGTATGCTCGATCTGGGGTTCAGCGATGAAATCTTTGCCATCCTGCGCGCTTTGCCAAAAGAACGGCAGACGCTGTTTTTCTCTGCCACCTTTCCCAAAACGGTAAAAGATCTGGCGTACAGTATGCTCAGCGATCCGCTGCTGGTGGAAGTTACACCAGAGAACAGCACCGTCGATGCCATTCAGCAGACGCTGTATCAGATGGATAAAGGCAAAAAAGCGGCGGCACTGGCGTTTCTGATCGGCTCCGGCAACTGGCAGCAGGTGCTGGTGTTTGTGCGTACCAAGCAAGGTGCCGATGTACTGGTGAAAGAGCTGGCGCTGGATGGTATCAAAGCCGATGCCCTGCATGGCGATAAGAGTCAGGGCGCGCGTCAGCGGGCGCTGGACGATTTCCGCGAGGGTAAAATCCGCGCCTTAATCGCCACCGACGTAGCCGCGCGCGGTATCGATATTGTTGCCTTAAGCCATGTGGTGAACTTTGAACTGCCATTTAATGCCGAAGATTACGTGCACCGTATCGGCCGTACCGGGCGCGCAGGCAATGATGGTCATGCCATCAGTCTGGTGGCGCGGGATGAAGAAAACCTGCTGGCCGATATCGAAGCACTGATCAAACGGCCGCTGCCGATGATCTGGCTGACGGGTTTTGAACCCAGCTTTGACGAAGGTCTGGAGCGCCGCGGTAATCCGCGTAAGCAACGGGCCAAAGCCAAGGCAAAGGCCAAAGCGCAGGCGACTTACGGTATCCGCAAAAAGAAATAGCATGAACAATCACAGCCCGTCAGGCTTTGCATTGGCCTGACAGGCAGATAGAGTAACTGCGAAATTAACGAAGGATCGGAAGGACAGACGGCTATGAAACTAATCCTGCTGGCGAAAAACACGCTGCTGGCGCTGTTGCTGTTGGCGCCACTCAGCGCCTGCACGTTAAAAGTGGCGGCTCCGGAAAAACCCATCACCATTAATCTGAACGTGAAGATTGAACATGAAGTGCGGGTGAAGGTTGAGAAAGAACTGGAAAACCTGTTTGAAGAAGAAGACGGACTGTTCTGAGCCGAAACCGACGGAGAAGGAATTAGCTATGAAAAAAATCGCATTATTAACCGCCGCTTTACTGGTATCGCTCAGCAGCTGGGCACTGGACCTCGATGGCGCCAAGCAGATGGGGCTGGTCGGTGAACAGACCAATGGTTACTTAGGGCTGGTGGCCAGCGGTAACAGCGAAGCCGCCGCTCTGGTGGTGGAAATCAACCAGCAGCGCAAAGCCAAATATCAGGAAATTGCTGCCAAGCAGAACACCCCGCTGGCCAATATCGAAAAGATTGCCGGTGATAAGCTGACGCAGAAAGCGGCAGCAGCGGGTCAGTATTACCAGAATGCCTCCGGCAGCTGGTACAAGTAACTGCGGGTCAGTTCAGAAAATAACGGAAAATCTACAAGGAATATTTATGTCGACTTCAACCATCGTGATTCTGGTCGTATTGGCGCTGTTGGTGGTCTATGCCATCAATATCTACAACACCCTGGTGACGCTGAAAAACCGCTACGAAAATGGCTTCGCCCAGATCGAAGTACAACTGAAGCGCCGCTATGACCTGATCCCGAATCTGGTCGAAACCGCCAAAGCCTATCTGAAGCACGAAAGTGAAACACTGGAAGCGGTTGTGACTGCCCGTAATGCGGCGGCAGCAGGCTTAAAAGCCGCAGCGGGTAACCCGGGGGCCGCCGATGCCATGAAACAGCTGGCCGGTGCCGAAGGTGCTCTGGCTGGGGCGCTGGGTCGTCTGAATGTGGTGATGGAAGCCTACCCGGATTTAAAAGCCAACCAGAACATGATGCAGGTGTCGGAAGAACTGACCAGCACTGAAAACAAAGTGGCCTTTGCCCGTCAGGCATTTAACGATGCGGTAACCGCCTACAACACCTACCGCCAGTCATTCCCGCCGGTGGTTCTGGCAGCAAAATTCGGTCATCCGGCCAATGCCACACTGCTGGAATTTGAAGACAGCGCGCAGATTCAGAGCGCTCCTAAAGTCAGCTTCTGACATCGCTGGCGGCTGCCACTTTACCGGCAGCCGCAGCTTTCCATCCGGAATACATCATGGATTTTTTCTCCCATCAGGATCAGGCGCGTAAGCGCAGCAAACAGCTGGTGCTGTTATTTGCCGGTGCTGTGATCTGCCTGATTGTGCTGCTGAATATGCTGGTGAGCGCACTGTTGTGGGTAACCGATACCCAGATTGTCGGCACCTACACCGATGTGACCGAACTGGCCTTTGACCCGTCAACCGGTCTGCCGCAGCAGCCCGGTCTGTTTGCCTATATGAATGTTGAGCAATGGCTGCTGATTTCTGCCGGTGTGATCGTGGTGATCGTCGCCGCCAGTCTGGTGAAATGGCTGATGCTGCGCGGTGGCGGACGTAAAGTCGCGGAGTCGCTGGGCGGACGCTTATTGCTGCCCAACAGCAAAGATTTCTACGAACGCCGCTTGCTCAATGTGGTGGAAGAAATGGCCATCGCCTCGGGTATGCCGGTGCCGCCGGTATATGTTCTCGACGATGCCAGCATCAACGCCTTTGCCGCCGGTTATCAGCCTTCCGATGCGGTCATTGGCGTTACCCGCGGCTGTATGACACAGCTCAGCCGCGACCAGCTGCAGGGCGTACTGGCGCACGAGTTCAGCCATATTTTTAACGGCGATATGCGCCTGAACATCCGTCTGATGGCGGTGCTGTTCGGTATTCTGTTTATCGGCCTGATCGGCCGCTTTCTGCTGGAATCATCCTCACGCAGCATGCGTTACCGCAGCCGTGACAGTAAAGACAACAGCGGCGCGGCCTTGCTTGGTTTGGGACTCGGGCTGGTGGTGATCGGTTACAGCGGTGTCTTTTTCGGCAACCTGATCAAGGCCGCCGTCTCGCGTCAGCGTGAATTTCTGGCCGATGCCTCGGCGGTGCAGTTCACCCGTAATCCGGACAGCATCGGCGGCGCACTGAAAGTGATCGGCTATGGCGCCGGTTCCGAAATCAGCAGCCCCGAGCGGGAAGAAACTGCGCACCTGTTTTTTGGTCAGGCGCTGCCGTTCCGGGTGAGCTGGTTTGCTACTCACCCGCCGCTGGAAGAACGTATCCGCCGGGTCGATCCGCGCTGGGATGGCCGTTATCTGCCACCGCAGACCCGCGATGCCGCAGAACACGAAGCCCCGGAAGTTGCCGCCCAGAGTGCGGGCGCCGGCCTCAGTCAGGAAGCATTGGCCAGAGGCATCGCCGCAGGAATAGCGGGCGTCAGCATGGCCCACAGTGGCGCTGGTGCACAGCAGTCTGTTGCTCCTGAACCAACAGCCGCGGTCGCCGACAGCGCACAGAATCTGCCACGCCTGCAGGATGCTGCGCGCGATGCTTACAGCGCCCGCGCGCTGGTGTTTGCATTGCTGATGGCCGAACCCTCACGCTTTGTGCACGAGCAACAGCTGGACATGATCCGCACTCAGCAGGGTATGGATTTTTACCAGCAGACGCTGCGTATTCTGCCGTTGCTGCGCGGACTGAATCCGGCCGAACGCTTACCGCTGGTGGAACTGTCGATGCCGGCACTGAAGCAGTTGTCGGACACTCAGTATCAGAACTTCCGGCAGACGCTGGTGCAGCTGGCCAAAGCCGATGGCGAGATCGATATCTTCGAATGGTGCCTGTACCGGCTGGTGCTGCAGTACCTGAATCCGCAGTTTGAACCGGTGCAGCCGGTTGCCGCCAAACACGCAAAAGCCGAGGCACTGACTAACGAACTGGCCATTGTGCTGTCGACCCTTGCGCACTTTGGTCATGACACCGCCGAGGCCGCCAGTGAAGCCTTTAATGTCGCCGTCAGCGCCGCCGGTTTTAATGGTCTGGCGCTGCAGCCGCGCAGCAACAGCTTAAAACCACTGAATCAGGCGCTGGCCAAACTGACCGAAGCCTACCCGCATATTAAAGGCCGGTTAGTGAAAGCCATGCAGGTGTGCATTAACAGCGATGGCCAGCAGCGTCCGATAGAGCTGGATCTCGTACGTACCATAGCGGCCATTCTGGAAGTGCCGGTTGTTCTGAATTAGGGCCGGATTCGGCCCTCCTTTCTCGTTCCTATCTTTTTCTCGTTCCTGCGCTCCGCGTGGGAATGCAACTGTTAGCTCCCGGCTGCAACAGCCCGTTCCAGCCAAACACGCCGATTGTCGGCTCTGAGCCCCGTTTTCCCCGTTCAGGCGATCAACCCGCTTGTGGTACAATCGCACCTTCTTTGCCGGTTCCTTCCGGCTTCTAAACCCTCCTGCCGCAGACTGAGAGGGTGTCGATAAAACCATCCTGCATACCGAATTTTTATTTCACCGGGCGTTATTACGTCCGGTGTCTGTATTTGTTTCAGGAGCCGATGATGTTGCAACCGGGTTTAACCACCGCCCAGCGCCGTATCTACAACGCTGCACTGCAGTTGTTTGCCGAAAAGGGCGCAACTCAGGTAACGGTGCGCGAGCTGGCGGATATTGCCGGCGTTGCCCGTGGCACGGTTTACAACCACGTCGATTCTATTCAGGGGCTGTTTGAAGAGGTGGCGGTGACTCTGGCAACGGATATGAACCAGCGTATTGTCAGCAGCTTCCGCCAGCAGAATGATCCGGCGGCCAAGCTGGCAACCGCGATCCGTCTGTATGTGCGCCGCGCCCACGAAGAACCGGCCTGGGGTAACTTTATCAGCCGTTTTGGCTTCAGCAGTGCGGCCCTGCGCCGTCTGGGTGCCGGTGCGCCTGTACAGGTGCTGATGGATGGTATTCAGTGTGGCCAGTACCGTATACGGGCAGATCAGCTGTCGGCGGTGGTCACTATGATCGCCAGCTCGGTGCTGGGCGCGATTTATCTGGTACGCGAAGGTCTGCGTACCTGGCGCGATGCCGGCAGCGACTGCGCCGAACTGGTGCTGCGTGCGCTGGGGCTGAGTGAAGAGCAGGCGCGCGCGCTGGCGACCGCCGAGTTGCTGCCGCTGCCCGAACCGAGGCTGGGCTAACGGCTGGATTAGTGCCCGCAGGGCAGTCTGTATTCTTATGCAATTTAGTTACCTTTAAATTACTTAATATTCCTTCGAGTTCTGGTTACTCCGGTTAATATGCATCACCTTCTGTTATCCGGAGCATGCCGTGGACTGGCAAGGCTGGTTTTCTCTCACACTGACCGCAGCGGTGCTGCTGACGCTTATTTTTACTTCGGTACGGCCGCATCTGGCGATGATGGCAGCATTAACCCTGCTCAGCGTCAGCGGTGTGTTAAGCAGCGGCGAGGCGCTGGCGGGTTTCAGTAACAGCGGTCTGATCACCGTGGCGGCCATGTTTGTGGTGGCGGCGGGTATTCATGCCTCCGGTGGTATCGACATTCTGGTCAACCGCTTACTCGGTCGGCCGCTGACCCTGCGTTCGGCGCTGCTGCGCATCTTTGCGCCGGTGATGCTGCTCAGCGGCTTCCTTAATAACACGCCGGTGGTGGCGACCATGATTCCGGCGATTAACAGCTGGTCGCAGAAGATTGGTATCAGTGCGTCCAAGCTGATGATTCCGCTCAGCTACAGCGCCATTCTCGGCGGCACCCTGACACTGATCGGCACCAGCACCAACCTGATTGTGAATGGTCAGTACCAGTCGCTGACCGGTGGTGAAGGCTTCTCGCTGTTTTCCATTACCGCCATTGGTCTGCCGGTTGCCATTATCGGCGGCCTGTTTATGTGGCTGTTTTTTCCGCGCATGTTGCCACAGCGCCGCAGTGGCGAAGGCTTCGAAAACCTGCGCGAATTTACCCTCGAAGTGTCGGTGGCCAGCGACGGCCCTCTGGTCGGTAAAACCGTGCTGGAAGCCGGTCTGCGTGATCTTGAGCGGGTCTATCTGGTGGAGATTGAACGCGGCGCCACGGTGCTGACCGCAGTATCCTCCGAAGAACGGCTGCAGGGCGGCGACCGTCTGGTGTTTGCCGGCGATACCCAGGCCATTTCAGAATTGCTGCGCATTAACGGCATTGTGCCTTCGGCCATGGCCGGTGAGCTGGCGCTGAGTCAGGCGCGGCCGGAGCGCTGTCTGGTTGAGGCGGTGGTGTCACCGCATTGTGCCGCCATTGGTCAGGCGATCCGCGATGCCCGTTTCCGTGACCGTTACGGCGCGGTGGTGCTGGCAGTAGCGCGCAACGGCGAGCGGATTCCCGGTAATCTGCGCGCCATTAAACTGCAGGCCGGTGATACTTTATTGCTGGAAGCGCGTCCGGCCTTTGTCAGCCGTCAGCGTTTTAATAAAGACTTCCTGTTAATTAACGATCTGGGCAAAGAAACCCCGCGTCATAACCGCGCCTGGTTGTCCTGGGGCATTCTTACGGTGGTTGTTCTGGCTGCGGGTCTGGGCTGGATTTCGATGTTAAACGCCGCCTTAATCGGCGCCGGTTTAATGCTGGCGACCGGCTGTTTAACGCTGGAACAGGCCGAGCGCAGTATCGATTTAACCGTGGTGATTACCATTGCCGCGTCTTTTGCCTTAGGAGCCGCACTGCAGAAAACCGGCGTGGCCGCCTACCTGGCCGAAAATATTGTGCAGCTCAGTGATTACCGCCCGTGGCTGATGCTGATTCTTACCTATGTGGTGGTTTCCATTCTGACTGAGGTGATCACCAATAATGCCGCGGCGGTATTAATGCTGCCGATCGTGCTGGAAATGACCGACAAAGCCGGTGTCGCCCATGAGCCTTTTATTCTGGTGATTATGATGGCGGCTTCAGCCAGCTTCGCCACCCCGCTGGGCTATCAGACCAACCTGATGGTGTACGGCCCGGGCGGTTATAAATTCCGCGATTTCCTGCGCGTGGGTATTCCGATGAATATTCTGGTGGGCGCAGCAACACTGACCATTCTGTTGCTGTTCTGGGAGATTTAAAACGCGCTAATTCAGTATAAAAAAACGGGCAGATATTCTGCCCGTTTTTTATTGCCGTTAAATATGTATCTGAGTATTACGGATTCATCAGCCCCGGCCAGGTGCCGCCATTAACCTTGGCCGGATAGCCACTGTCGGCGCTGTCGCTGCTGATGGAGTAACGGATATAACGCTGGTTGCTGAGGAAGAAATACGCGCGGCTGTCGCTCCATTTTACTGCGGCGGTAATATCCTGTGCATAAGCGCCAAGGCCCGGCCAGGTATTATCGTTAACCGCTTGCGGGTAACCGCTATCAACCCGGTCATCGCCTAAGTCATAACGCAGATAGGTGCCGTTTTTCAGGAAAAAATACACCTTATCGCCCGTCCAGCGCAGTGCTGCGGTAATTTGCGTAGCGTACGCGCCTAAGCCCGGCCAGCTGTTGTCATCGATATTTTTCGGATAACCGGCATCGGCCTGATCGCTGCTGTTGTTGTAACGGATATAACGGCCATCGCTTAAAAAATAATAACTGCGGCCGCTGTCTTTGCTGAAGGCGGCGGTAATTAAACCGGCATAATCACCCAGACCCGGCCAGCTGCTGTTATTGGTATTGGCCGGATAGCCACTGTCCGATTGATCGGCGGTTTTGTTATAACGCACATAGCGGCTGTCATCGCGGAAAAAATAGGCGCGGCTCAGGCTCCAGTCGACAGCAGCATCAATATCCACTTTATTCAGACGCAGTGACACCGGGGTGTTGTTCTGCACCAGGGTGTAGTCAACAATACCGCGTACATCGGCGTTATCGGCAAAGCCACGCTGCAGGGCATCAACCTGGGTCAGCGCTGTGCCGTTACGGAAAATTTCTACATCAGCGCTGCTGTCGGCATACCAGCTGAAATCGTTACTGCCACCGCCGGGTAATAGTTTACGCACACCTTCGGCAGCGACTAATGGCAGGCCATCCAGTTGCCAGCTGATTTGTGGCTCCACACCTAAATAGCGCAGTACCGTCGGGGCAATACTGGTTTGTGCCGGATTACCATAAATAGCGGAAAACTCGCCGTTGCTGATATCGCTGGTGTACTGGCTGAATTCGCTGTTCAGCGTTTTATTGCTGGCAATAAAAATGGTTTTTTCCTGACGGGTCTGGCTACCGTGGTTACAGCCCAGTACCGGTTCACGGCCGTGGTCGGTGGTAACCAGCACCAGCCAGTCGCTGCTGCTTTGTTCAACTGCATCCAAAAGCTGACCGAGCTGCGCATCTACGCCACGCAACGCGGTATTGTAGGCCGGGCCAAAGCAACTGCTGTGGCCGGCGTGATCAGGCTCGTCCAGATGCAGAAAAACCAGATCGAAATCCTGCGTAATTAATTCCACGCCTTTACTGGTAACGGCACTGTCGCTCAGGCCATTCAGGGTGATGTCGTTGCCGCTGACTTCATTGCGGAAATAGGTGGTATTGGGCGTACCCCAGTTCATGACGCTGGCGATCTTCGCTTGCGGGCGGGCATCGCGCAGACGTTTAAACAGTGAAGGAAACTCCGGATTAGCAAGGTCGGAATCGTTGGTGGTGATCTGATGTTTGTTCGCCCATACGCCGGTCAGAATGGTCGACCAGCCCGGTCCGCTGGAAGTTTTCTGCTGGCTGGCTTCGCCATCAACACCGCCGGTATAGGCTTTGCGCACCTGCAGGCGGTTAAAGTTGGGTGTGCTGATCTGCTGCAGCTCTTCCAGCTGCACGCCGTCGATACCCAGCAGCAGTACCCGTGGCGCGCTGCCGCTTGCCGGTGGCAGTTGCGGATCAGTGACGAGTGGCGGTTTGCTGGCTGCCAGCGCGGCGCTGCCGGTGCTGATGCAGAGCACGGCAGTAAGCAGCCGGCTGAGTCGTTGAATGTCCCGGTTAAACATAGTGGTCTCCTTCATTGTTGTTGGTTTTTGGACTAGACCAATATTGGTGTGTGGCATGACATCGGCGTGAACAAGCGATGAAGCTTCTGTGGCAGCCCGGTACAGCCAATACAGGCTCAGCGGCTGTACAAAAAACACCCTTGATCAAACAAGTGAATAATGATTCACTTGTTTGATTCAAACTCACAAGGCGAACCCGGAACCGGCGTTATGGCTTACCGCGAAACCGAACATACCCGCGCCCGTAAGGCGAACACCCGCCAGCGTCTGCTGCATGCTGCCCGCGATCTGGTTGCGGGGCAGGGCTTTGCTGCAGCAACGGCTGTTGCGGTGGCGGAGCGCTCAGGAGTAGCGGCGGGCACTATTTACCGGCATTTCCCGAATAAGCCGGAACTGGTGGCGGAAGTCTTCCGCTACGCCACCGAACACGAAGTGGCGCAGGTGGCTGCGGCCAGCGAGAGCCGTAATGTCGGGGATGCTTATGCCCTGCGTCTGGCGCGGGCGGTGGCGGTGTTTGCCCGGCGTGCGCTGCAGGGTCCGCAGCTGGCCTATGCCCTAATTGCCGAGCCGGTTGATCCGCGCGTGGAGCAGGAGCGTCTGCGCTATCGCATGGCCTACGCCGATATTTTTGAAGACCTTATCCGCGACGGCATCGCCAGTGGTGAATTTGCTGCGCAGGACGCCGCCATCAGTGCTGCCGCTCTGGTCGGTCTGTTAAGCGAAGCGTTAATCGGGCCGTTATTTCCCGGCCAGGCAAAAACAAACAGCGCGAACGAATTGCCCCAGATGGCGGCACGCGCCGCGATGACCAACGATGAACAACAACAATTAATTCAGCAGCTGTGTGCGCTCAGTCTGCGTGCATTGGGCAGTGCTGAAGCAAACTCCATAGCCGAGGATGTCAGTTATGAACACCAGCGTTAATCCACAAATTACCGACGCCGTAACCCCTTCTGCGGGCACTGCTGGTGCCAACAGCAGCACAGATTATCAGCAGCATAAATCCCAGGCAGAAACCCATCCGGTTTTTAACCAGCCAACAGCGCTGGAAAACTTTAATGCCTACGACAGTGATCTGGCGTTACAGCATTGGGTAAAGGCGTACGGCGGTGACTGGGCTACCGATCGTCTCAGTGCTTATGGTGCACGTTGTGGTGGTGATTTAATTGAGGCGGGTTTTCAGGCCAACGAAAATAAACCGAAATTTTATCCCCATGACCGCTTTGGTAACCGTGTGGATCTGGCTAAATTCCATCCGGCGTATCACGAATTAATGCGCAGTGCGATCGAAGCCGAAATGCACTCGCTGCCGTGGACAACACCAAAGCCCGGTGCTCATGTGGCCCGTGCCGCAATGGAATATCTGCATATGAATGCCGATGCCGGTTCCGGTTGCCCGCTGACCATGACCTTTGCTGCTGTGCCGGCATTGCAGCATTCTCCCGGCGTTGCCAAAGAATGGGTGCCGAAAATTACGGCGCGTCATTATGACGAGCGCAATATCCCGTTTTTTGAAAAACAGGGCCTGACCATCGGTATGGCCATGACTGAAAAACAGGGTGGCTCCGATGTTCGCGCCAACACCACCCGCGCTTATGCGGTTGGCAGCAGCACGGGTAACGGTGCGGAGTATGAAATTGTCGGTCATAAATGGTTCTGTTCGGCCCCTATGTGTGATGCCTTTTTAGTGCTGGCACAAACCGACAGCGGTTTATCCTGCTTTTTATTACCGCGCTGGCGCCCGGATGGCAGCAAAAATCAGATGTATGTACAGCGCTTAAAAGACAAGCTGGGCAATATTTCCAACGCCTCTTCCGAGGTGGAATTCCGTGGCGCCTTTGCCTGGATGATTGGTGACGAAGGCCGTGGCGTACGTACCATTATCGAAATGGTTTCTATGACCCGTTTCGATTGCATGGTGGGATCATCGGCATTAATGCGCGGTGCGGTTGCTCAGGCGATTCACCACACCTCCGGCCGTTCGGCTTTTGGTAAAAACCTGCACGAGCAGCCCTTAATGCAGAATGTGCTGGCGGATATGGCGATTGAAAGCGAAGCAGCGCTGGCGATCAGTATGCGGGTTGGTCATGCGCTGGATAATCTGGCTGATGAGCAGCAGAATTTATTCGCCCGTTTAGCCACCGCCGTAGGCAAATACTGGATCTGCAAACGCGCACCGCATCTGGCCTATGAAAGTATGGAAAGTGTGGGAGGCGTAGCGTATGTGGAAGACAATATTCTGCCACGTATTTACCGCGAAGCACCGGTTAATGCCATCTGGGAAGGTTCGGGTAATGTGCAGTGTCTGGATGTATTGCGCGCCATGGGCAAAGAGCCGAAAGTGGTGGATGCCTTTATGGCTGAGCTGCAGAAAGGTGCGGGTAACTACCGTGAGTTTGATCAGTTCCTGGTGAATTTAAAAGATGAATTCACCGATCTGAGCACTCTGGAATACCGCTCACGTACGGTGGTCGATAAGCTTGCAGTTGGTTTACAGGCCAGTGTGTTAATTCAGCAGGGTGACAGCAATATTGCCGATGCCTTTATCCGCTCGCGTATTGTGCGTAATGGTGCCTTTAACTACGGCACGCTGGATGCCGGCATCGACTGTTATTCCATTATGAAGCGCGCACAGCCAAAACTGTAAACGCATAAAAAAAGCGGGTCGTTTTAACAGCCCGCTATAACAGCCCGCTGAGTGCTTTAACGCGCAAGTGTTGTTCCGGAGGAAAGGCCTGCTGCAGTTGCAGGTCTATTTGTTTCTGCTCTTCATCGGCGCTTAATTGCTGCTGTTTTATTGCCTGTACCTGCTGCTGAAATGCGGTTAACTGTTGCTGCCACTGATTGCGCTGCTGATCCAGTGCGGCCAGTTGTACCGCCTGTTGTTCTCCGGCAATGGCAGCGCGTTGTGCAAAGCGCTGGGCCGGGTCATCACTGCTTTGCTCAATGGCCAGCAATTGCTGTGTTTTTGCATTTTCCTGCTGATACTGACGTGTAGCCCACGATTGCTGATAGCTGGCGTTTAATAATGTCTGCTGGTTACTGTTATCGGCGGAAGTATTCTGTTGTTCTTTTTTTTGTTCCTTTGGTTCATTTATTTCCTTGTGCTGCAACTGTTGCAGCGCCAGCGCATCCTGCTCACGGTCAAAGGCAAATAATGCTGCCGCAACGGCATGGCCGAATATCTGATCCTGCAGGGCAACACGGCTGTCAAAATAGTACTGCAGGCGCTGGTAGGTTGATGCATCTTCTGCCGCTGCAGGCAGTAACGCCAGCTGCTCCCGGTAACTGAGATATTGCTGCCAGATATGCTCCGCCTGTGCCAGCGGCTGGCCGCTTAATTGTCTGGCAAGGGCTGCACGTACCTGAGTATCAATCCAGAGATTATCGCGTTCACCCAGCGTGCTGAGATAATAATCGAATAAATCACGCAGGCTGCTGTGCACCACCAGTTGCTGCTGTTGTGCACTGAGAGTCACACCGTGTTCCGTACCCGACAGTGATGCCGGGAGTGCAGCCTTGTCAGGCTGCTGCTCTGCACTGTCTTTCGCCGGATCTTCTGTTCCGGAGGCGGAAGGTGCTGGTGTTGTAGCAGGGGATGTTGCTGGGGTTGTAGCAGGGGTTGTGCTGCTTTCTGTCAGGCTGTCAGGCGCGAGCAGAAAGCAAGCCAGTGCAAACAGCAGCACTGGCACGAGTATGGTAAGTGGAATATTAAAGACCGGCATTCTTTAGTCGATTAGCATGGCTGCGGTAAATACTGAGTGGATCCGTTGCGGTTAAACCGCGCAAGCCCAGTACCTGATTAATCAGGTCGGCATGGTTCAGCGGATAATTGTCACGCAGCACTTTACCAAAGTGGTTGCTGCAACGGCCAGTAATACCATCATTGCCTGCGCTGCCGAACAGTAAGCCGGTGGTGGCAAACAGGTAATCCAGCGGGTCGAGGATATTGGTCAGGTTGGCATCGCCACCCCAGGAATACAGGCGGATGTTATGGCCACCAATATTGACCTGCTGAGGACCTTCACCACAGGTTGTCTGTGGCAGACCGGCCGGAAAATTCTGATTAAACGCCGCAGCACCGGCACTGGTAAATTCGGTAGTCAGAGAGCGCACATCGCCGGCAGGAACATCATCACCAGAGAGTAAATCGATCAGACTGCCAGCGGCGTTGCCAACCACTTCAAACAGGTTACCCAGCAGCGTGTCGTCGGCAAAAACACCGTTCAGCAGATCGGCAATTGGCGCTCCCTGATGGGGTGAGCCAACGGTGGTAACCGAGGCCACCAGATCCGGACGTACCGACATTACATAACGCGCAGTCAGACCACCCTGGCTGTGAGCAATCAGATTGAATTTTTCAATTCCCGGATGCAGCACCTTCAGGGTTTCCATTTCATGAATCAGCTGCTCGCCACGGTCGATGGAATTATTAAAGGCATTAATATGGGCGACATACACTTTGGCGCCGCCTTCCTGTAATTTCGTACCAATTTTGTACCAGTAATCAATACCGGCAATATTGTCGAAAGCCAGAATACCCTGCACCAGCATAATCGGGTGACGGGTCTGGGTGTAACCACTGCTGTCAGCAGAAGATGACATCGCAGAAACCAGTTGTGTATTCAGCAGCAGAGCCAGACACAGCAATAATGAACGGACAGAAAGTACGCGCAGCATGGGAGATCCTTTTTATTATTTTGTGCGCAGTATATCGGCGGGGCTTTGGCTGGGCGTACCACAATCAGGGCCATTTCGGCCTGAAAGGAGTATTACAGAAAAAATACGAGGAAAGCAGGAGACAGGAAACGAAAACAGAAATACGGCGGCAGAGACAGGTAAATACAGAGGCGATTAAGAAAGGTGCCCGGAGCCAGGCTCCGGGCCGGGTGCAGAATTACTCTGCAGTTGCCGCGGTTTCTTCTGTTTGCATGCTGTCTGGCTGAGTGTCTTCGGCCTGAACTTCATCGGCTGTTAACTCACCGGCGCCAGATTCACTTGTGCTTACTGCTGCAGGGTTTTCAGTAGCAGTGGTTTCAGCAGCAGGAGCTTCAGCAGCTGCCTGCTCCGGCATATCGTTGCTGCCTGCGTCTTCAGCAGCCGCTACCGTTGTTTCACATTCCCAACCCCAGCCGCGCTGCTTCTCCACAAAATCAGCAGCTTTCTGCTCGCAGTAGCCACCTTCGGTCTGCGCGCTCCACAGCACCTGAGAACCGCTGTCTTTGGTGTAGTGAACTTCGCATGGAATCTGGCCTTCGCCGGTGTATTTAACTTCAATAATCCGGGTCTGGTTGCCGTGGCTGCATACGGTGCGATCACCACTGCTGGCCTGAGCGGCAGGAGCCAGAGCTGCAGCGATTACCGGCAGCAGAGCAGAGATATAAATTACAGGTTTCATCGTAATATCCTTATTTATACTGAATGGATTTCCGGAGCCGTTGTCCGTGGTTCACTAAAAACCCTTCGCATAAATCTGTCAATTAGCGATTGGCGGTTTTGTGGAGGATGCACTGTCTTCGACCCTTGCCGTAACAGTATCCAGAAAATCCGCCAGACGTACCGCCGCCTGTTGCAGGCGTTGCTGTAATTGCGGACGAAACAGGCGAATATAGGCGTCATCGATTGCCACTGGTTTCTGCGCTGCCTGCTGATAATGGCGATAAATTTCGCGTGTGATCGTGAACGACTCATTGGCAAAGCTGAGTGGCTGGCCGGCTGACCAGTCGCGGCGCTGCTGTGCGGAAATTTGCCCTAATGCCAGCGTGCTTTGTTTTTTATAAGAGAATTTTCCGAGCAGATCACCATCCCACAACTGATGCAGATTAGTTTTATCGCCTTTAAAACGCACAGCGGCTTTATTGCCACCACGGTCATCGGCAAAGCTGACATGCATTGGCTGATGCACATCCGCCATAAAATGGGCAAGAAAAAACAGCGCCTGCCAGTCATCGTTATTATTAATCAGGCGTTGCTGCATATCGTTAATGGCCTGCACCACACAGCCTTTATCACCACAATTATCTGCGTGGACTGACATCGCCGTACGCGGCACATTAATATAATGCCAGGGTTTGGTGTGGCGGAATTTGCGTTCGTCGCGCACTTCATCGGCCCAGGAGCAGGCATGAGCGAAGCTCTTCTCACCTCCGGCTTTTACCTGTTGGTCAATCCACTGGCGGGTTTCTGGCGTAACCAGCTGATACGCCATTTCGCATACCTGCGCATGGCCGGAAAATTCAAAAGCGTGAGCATGATTGCTGGCTAAAACCGGCCCCAGTAAGAGCAGAACCAGCGGCAGACGCCGAAGAATAGCAAAGACAGATTTAACCAACACCGAAAACTCCTGCCGGCGCTTGCAGAGACTGAACGCCGGGAATGATTGCCGTAACTGTTTGCAGCAGGTTAGCATGAGCCGCGGATTTGCCCAATGCAGCAAGGCTTAAGAGTTCTGACAACAATAAATAATGGCGACAAAAACCGGGGTATACCGATGTTATTGATCAGTGGATTTTATATTGCTCTGACCGCTTTACTGCTACTGGCACTGGCTTATATGGTCGTACGCCTTCGCCTGAAACATAAAATCGGCCTGCTCGACGGCGGCGAAAAAACCATTGCCGTCGCCATGCGTGCCCAGGCTAACGCGCTGGAAACTGCGTTACCGGTTTTACTGCTGCTGATGGTAGCCGAGCTGAATGGCGCCTACGCCGCCTTCCTGCATGTGTGCGGCATCGGCTTTCTGCTGTCGCGTGTTTTGCACGCCTGGGGATTTAATCAGGCCGCAGGCGGTATGCACTTTGGCCGTTACTACGGCACCCTGCTGACCTGGATTGTACTGCTGGCGCTGATCGTGCGGGTGCTGTGGTTGTCGGTCGGTGGGGTGTTGGGGGGGTAAGGCCCACATTTTCGGCTGGTTTGGAGTGCAGCAGAAAACCAGCCGAAAATGCGATTGTTAGGCCCTGCCATAGTGAAGAGTAGGCTCTAGCAATGTGAGTTGCTCTTGTGTTTCAGGTTCTTTGTATTTGTATTCTTTAGTATCTATTGTTGTAACTATTGCTTCTACGATTGGATTTCGATTTTTTTCACTACCACCAACATGATAGAAGTGTTCTCTTGTCAGAATATTAAATTTTGACCAATGAGATTCGATATATTCATTCTTTCTGAAGTCATTGTGATGCCATGTTGAAAGAATGAAGTCACAGGCTGACTCGCTCAGACTATCAAAAAGACCTATCTCATGCTCTTCATCCCATGAATTAAAGTAATCTACATGCCTATCTATATAAGGAGGATCACAATAGATAATGTCACCAGCCTTTGCCTCGTTTATTGTCTCTTCAAATGATTGGCATTTAAAGTCAAAATCTTTGGTGCCCAGGATCTGACTAATAGTAGATATTTGATTTACGATTTTAGTGACATAAGCCTTGGCAAACCGATTAGGCTTTTTGCAAAAAGGGATGTTGAAACCACCTTTTCGATTAAACCTAATCATTCCATTAAAACCTGCTCGATTTACAAATAGAAAATCTAAAGGAGCGTGCTCTTCATTAAACCGATCTCTTATGTGATAGTAATGCTCATCGCCTTTTTCTAAAAGAATCGCACCCTCTTTTTCTAAAAATTTTCTCGCTATGTCAGGTGTGATCTCACCAGACTGAATAGCTGAATAGAAATTAATGATGTGGGGGTTGGTATCACACATTAGCGCTTTTCTGGGAGCTATATTAAAAGCGACAACGCCAGTGCCCATGAACGGCTCTATCCATCGCCCAGAGAAGTCCTCTGGCACAAGACTCTCGATCCAAGGAACTAATTTTGTTTTGATTCCTTGAGACTTCATTGGAGGTACTAATACTTTCTTCGCCATACCGGACTCGAGCTACCAGATTACTAAACCACCAGACTAACGTATCTTTATTCTGAAAACAATCCTAATTTGGGATATTCCAAGTTGGGATGCAGAATATCCGTTAATTTATTGGGGGGTAGCATCTTTGTACCACGAAATACTAAAAAGACTGCGTGTTAAGAAAGAGGTGACTCAGCATCAATTAGCTGATGTTCTTGGCCGCCCGCAATCGTTCGTTTCAAAGTATGAAAGCGGGGAGCGAAGGCTAGACGTTCTTGAGTTTATCCAAGTTTGTAAGGCTCTCGACGAGCCCCCCTCGGATGTCATCCAACTGATTGAAAAAGGAAGTAAACGTGGAATTTAAAAAGAAGTTTGATGAATTGTTGGCTGAATATGAGTCTGATTACAACATATGCGGTGTTATCTCGTCTGAAAAGAAAATTTACCCCATAGGTAGCGATACAAAAGTTTTAAGTACAATATTCGAGCTATTTTCAAGACCTATCATTCAGCAGTTCGCAGACGAGAATGGTTATACTTTGGTAGAACCAACTGTACAAAACCATTATCCAGATTTTACTTTGCAAAAATCCGATGAAGATAATGAAAAAATTGCAATTGATGTTAAAACTACTTACATAGATAAGCCTGAAAGCAAGTTTAAGTATACACTGGGCGGTTACACAAGTTTCATTAGGAACAACACTAAAAATATAGTGTATCCGTTCGATCAGTATAAAGAACACTGGGTTATGGGTTTCGTTTATACGAGAGTAGCTGTTAAAAAATCAGCCGAGCACAAAATTTATACTACAGATGAAATCTCTGAAATAGTCCTACCCTATAAGGATGTTAAGACTTTCTTCCAAGAAAAGTGGAAAATTTCTGGTGATAAAGCAGGATCAGGAAATACAACCAATATTGGAAGTATAAACGGAAGAATTGAAGATTTTATAGCAGGAAATGGTCCATTTTCTTCAGAAGAGGAATTTTTAGACTACTGGAGAAACTATGAGCGAACTGCAAAAGAAAGAAAGAAGAAATTTTCGGATATTTCAGGATACCGAGCATGGAAAAAGCGCTAGATAACTAACAGATTATTAGGATGTATGCTCATTTAAACATCTAAATTCTTACTCAGATTTTTAGTCGAACTCACTGCCGGACTGTAAAATTTTCCGATATTCTACTTCTTGTCAGGATGTGAACTTTACGTCCTGAGATCTTTTTTACGCTTTGCGTGTTATCAACGGTCTGAAAAGCTCAGGCTATTGATTATCCAGTGCTTTGCCAGCGGTCAGATCGTTCAATTGACTCTTGCATTCCGGGCACGCTGCCACCCGTCCTTGTAAACGCAAGGCTGGAATCGCGTGGTGTTATATCCGGAATGGTAAGCGGGGAAGGCGGTCGTTGGGCGTGTGTCCTTACGATATGCTGCATCCCTGCTTTGGTTCGAGAATACTGAAGATTGGGGATGGGTTCAATAATTGATAAAACTGGTTACAGGTGCAGGTGATGTTTTTCTGGCCGCTATGCGGGCTGGCTTTTTGGGCTGCCGCCCGGCCCTATGACCTCTTTGAGGGGTCTTACCCCTCACGCCGGTCGGGCAAACTCCCTGCTTCGCGCTGTGCAGGACTTCATCCGTTCTGAATAATCCTGCGGTCTAGGTAGCGCGAATAATGGGCCATCCATGGCCCTATTCGCTCGCCCGGCATCCTGCCGGGACGTACCGGCGCAGAATTATTCAAACCGGCGTCCTGCAGGCGCATAAAACCATAACGCGAAACCGCGCTTCAAAATGAACAACACGCAGTTTTCCAGACCACACAAAAACATGGAATGAAAACAGGATTCGCGTAACGATTAATGCGCCTGTGGGCCGCCGCAACGAACGATGATTTTTCTGATCCGCCGGGCATGGATGCCCGGCGAGCGCGCAGCGACAGGGACGTCGTACGGGCGCGTGGTCAGCAAAAACGAGAGAGTAAGGATTTACGGCCCACAAAGCGCGAAGCGGGGAGTTTGCCCGACCGGCGTGAGGGGTAAGACCCCTCAAAGAGGTCATAGGGCCGGGCGGCAGCCCAAAAAGCCGGTCCGCGCAGCGGCTACAACTCCGAGCACAATTATTTACTGAGCCAACGCGATAGGCACTACTACGCAGAGCGTAGTAGCGAGTTGAATCAACAAAGCGGCAGACGCTACTACGCAGAGCCTGGTAGCGAGCCGAGCCCGCGCAGCGGCTACAGAATAAAGCAGCCATCGCGGCTGAAAGCCGCTCCCACCGGTAGTAGCTCCCACAACATCATTTGAGGGTAAACAGAATCTTCTGATTCAGTCGTGGATAAGATCCACTCCTACAAGAATCGTCCACCGCCAGTGCCTGAATAAACCCGCCGGTTTATACCACACACACCAACCACCACCCTCAGGCGCGCAGCAACAACAATAACATCCCGGCACCCGCCAGACTCAGACCAACCACTTCCGGTAACCCGAGGGCAAAGGCCTGCCACCAGGTAAATAAACCGCTGCCAACGGCGAGGGTTGCCAGCGCCTGCTGGCGTTTCTGTGCTTTTTGTGCGGCCAGTTCCTGACGCAGGGCAACAATTTCTTTTTGCAGTGCCTGCTGGTTTTCGTCCATATGGTTCAGGCGGCTTAATGCGCCGTGCACCAGTCCGGGAATTTGCGGGGCTTTTTCAATCCAGCCCGGTAGCTGGCGTTTTAATTCTTTAAACGCGGCTTTAGGGCCAAAACGCTCGCGCATCCAGCGTTCTAAATAAGGCTTAGCGGTGCTCCATAAATCCAGCTGTGGATACAGCTGACGGCCAAGGCCTTCAATATTGAGCAGGGTTTTCTGCAGTAAAACCAGCTGCGGCTGCACTTCCATATTAAAGCGGCGCGCGGTGCTGAATAACTGAATCAGTACCTGACCAAAAGAAATTTCGGCCAGCGGTTTATCAAAAATCGGTTCGCACACGCTGCGGATAGCGGCAGAAAATTCGTGCACTTTGGTGGTGGCCGGTACCCAGCCGGAGTCGATATGCAGCTGCGCTACCTGATGATAATCCTGATTAAAAAATGCCAGCAGGTTCATCGCCAGATAATTCTGATCTTCTTCGGTCAGGCTGCCGACAATGCCGCAGTCGATGGCAATGTATTGCGGTGCCTGCGGGTTATTACGGGAGACGAAAATATTGCCCGGGTGCATGTCAGCATGAAAGAAGCTATCGCGGAATACCTGGGTGAAAAAGATTTCCACACCGCGCTCGGCCAGCAGTTTCATATTGGTGTTCTGCGCCTGCAGGGCGTCGATATCCGCTACCGGAATACCGTAAATACGTTCGCTGACCATTACCTTGCTGCGCGTGTATTCCCAGAATACTTCCGGCATATACAGCAATTCGGAGTTGGCGAAGTTGCGCTTCAGCTGGGTGGCATTGGAGGCTTCGATCTGTAAATTCAGTTCGCCGTAAATGGTGTGGCGGTAATCATCGACCACTTCCAGCGGTTTTAAGCGGCGGCCGTCTTCGGAATATTTCACCAGCAGGCGGGCCATGGTTTCCAGCAACTGCAGGTCGCGCTCGATGGTGTGCTCGATACCCGGGCGCACCACCTTAACAACCACTTCCCGACCGGCCTCGCCATTGGCATCGAATAAACGGGCTGCGTGTACCTGAGCAATAGAAGCGGAAGCCAGTGGCTCGGCAGAAAATTCGGCAAATAACGCACTGATTTTCTGCCCCAGCTGGTCTTCGATTAACGCCATGGCTTTATCGCTGGCGAAGGGCGGAACGTCGTCCTGCAGGCGTTTTAATTCTTTAACAATATCGTCGGGAATCAGATCCGGGCGGGTGGATAAAATCTGGCCGAATTTAATAAAAATCGGGCCTAAGGCTTCCAGCGCTAAACGCAGACGTTCGCCACGGTTAAGGCGCGAGGGCACCGGGTTTAAACGCCAGGGCGCGAGCCACAGGGCAATGCGCAACGACAGCGGCAGCTGTTCGGTCGGCACCAGACTGTCGAGCCGGTAGCGGGTGAAGACAAACAGAATTTTCCACAGACGCCAGAGGTTTGCCACGTCGATATTATTCCTTGGGCAGAGAAGGGGTGATCGTCGACTTGTTTGTCGAATCGTTCTGTTGCATGCGCGCTGCTAAACGCTGGGTGCGGGCTTCTAAACGGTCGGTCGCCAGACGCAGCTGGTCAACCTCGTCGGCAAATTGTGCCGCCAGCGGTTCCGGTGTCAGCAGTTGCGCTTCGTCTTCGAGATATTCTTTAACGGCATTGCGGTAAGCCGGTGCGCTGCTTTTGCCCCAGTTCAGTAAGCCGCGTAAACCTTTGCCCAGCTGATGGGCGAGCAGGCCGCCGGTCAGTGGTGTGATCAGGGCTTCCCAGTCGATATCGAGGTTTTGCGCAACGCGGGTCAGCGATAAGGCAAACTCGCTGTCGCCGTCCATATCAATGGCACTGCTGATCAGGGCGTGGGCTTTATCACTGGCGCGGGCGAGGGCAAAGAAATCGGCGGCGGAACCGCTGAGCGTGGCATCGGCGCTGTTCAGACCATCGGCGCTACTAAGACCATCAGCGCTACTCAGGCTACCGTTATCGCCAGTGGCGGGCACAAGGCTGAGCACAATGCCGTTATCGACGATGCGGATCAGCACCGGGTTTATGGCGTCGATGCGCACACACAGCAAGCGGCCCTGCTGGCGACTTAGCGAGTTTAATGCCGCCGGGTCGTAACGCAGCACATGATTAATGGCCGCCTCAAAGGGAACGCAGGCAGCCTGCAGTAACTCGGCCGGCAGCTTACTCAGCATCAGGGTTTGATTCCGCGGTGCAGGGCGACCACGCCGCTGGTCATATTGTGGAAGCTGCAACGCACCAGGCCGGCGTTTTCCATCATGCTTTTCAGGGTTTCCTGATCGGGGTGCATGCGGATGGATTCAGCCAGGTACTTGTAGCTTTCGGAATCGTTGGTCACCAGCTTGCCCATAAACGGCAGGGCGGTGAAGGAATACAGGTCGTAGGCTTTGCTCATCAGCGGGTTGGTCGGCTTGGAGAATTCCAGCACCAGCAGACGGCCGCCCGGCTTCAGCACGCGGGTCATGGAACGCAGTGCAGCATCTTTATCGGTAACGTTACGCAGACCGAAGGCGATGGTGATGACATCGAAGCTGTTGTCTTCAAACGGCAGACATTCGGCATTGGCCTGAACGTATTCGATATTGCCAACGTAGCCCTGATCGGTCAGACGGTCGCGGCCGACGTTAAGCATGGAAGAGTTGATATCGGCCAGAACCACTTTGCCCTGCGGGCCAACGATCTTGGCAAATTTCTTGGTCAGGTCGCCGGTTCCGCCAGCCAGGTCGAGTACCTGATCGCCCGGGCGTACGCCCGACATATCAATGGTGATGCGTTTCCACAGGCGGTGTACGCCGAACGACATCAGGTCGTTCATCAGGTCGTACTTGGCGGCCACCGAGTGGAATACATCGGCAACCATGGCCTGCTTCTGCTCGGTAGCGACGGTTTTGTAGCCAAAATGCGTGGTTTTTTCCTCGGACATGCGAATCTTCTCCCGCTGACGACCTGTAGATGGGCGGCCATTTTAACGGTGCAAGTCGTGAAAGTCTTGCGCTGTGTCGGCTTTTGGCCGCCGCCGGGTGCAGGGCCTGAGTTAAACTTAAAGAGTTATAACGCGGAGAAGCACGTGACAGAAAGTAAGCTGTTTACAGCAATAGGCCAGTGCGCAGGGCTGATGCTCTGTTGGCTAACCATGGCAGCGGGCTGCCTGGCGGCAGACGGCCTGCCACAATTGCGCATATCGGTGCCGGATGACGGCTATCCGCCTTATGTTGTGCTGCACGATGGTCAGCCACAGGGCTTACTGATAGAACCGCTGCGTAAGGCCGCACAGCGTGCCGGTATAGAGCTGGAGTTTGTGTACCTGCCAGAGCTGCGCTCTCAGCATATGCTCGACTCCGGCAAGATCGATGGCCGTATGGAATCCCCTTACTGGATCGAGCAGCCGGAGAACTATCTGTGGAGCGATCTGGTGGTGTGGCTGGAAGATGTGCTGGTGTACCGCAATGACCAGCCGTTTGATCTGGAGCAGGAAGACGGCCTGCTGGGTGGCGAAATCATCACTCATCTGGGTTATGCCTATCCGGCACTGCAGCCGGCCTTTGCCAACGGCAGCCTGATCCGGCTGGATAAACCCACCGAGCAGGACATGCTCAATACCTTGCTGATCAGTCAGGCGGAAAGCGCCCGCGCGCTGATTATCGGGCGCGATGTGGCACAGTGGTATGTGGCCAAACAGCCACAATTACAGGCATTACCACTGACCTTCTCCAAACGCGTATATGGCTGTGCGCCGATGGGTTTTCAGTTTGCCCGTAATGAGCGGGTTAAAGCGCTGTTGCAGCGGCTGAATAAAGAATTCCCGCCGCGCCCTAAGCAACACTGCCCGCGTATCACGCCATTAACGCTGACGGTTTCCCCGGCCGCTGAATAATTCTTCGTTTTTCTCTGGTGTAACAGGGTTGTGGCAGGGTTATCGCAGGCTGTCGCATTTTCACCTGTGCAAATGCGATGCGGCAGTGCAAGCTTGCGGCTTTGATAACGACAATAACAATGCATGAATGACGCATGCAGCGAGGTATCTATGTTTATTATGCTAAATAAAGTGGTCACTCTGGTGTTCTGGATTCTGGCTATTATGGCGGGAGTGCAGGGCTGGGGTGGTCTGCTGGGCTGGTTGCCAACCATTGCTATGGTTGTTGCGGGTGTTCATGTGCTGGAAGTGGCGTACTTCTGGATGGCGCTGAAGCATAAGAGCAGCAATCAGATTGCCGATGCGGTGCAGATATTTATTTTTGGTATTTTCCATATGCGCCGTTTTATTCAGACAGAAACTGCCTGAATAGAGCAGTACGCTGTTGCCTGCTGGCAGCGGAGTCAAAAGCCTGAACACCTGCGGTGTTCAGGCTTTTTATTGCCACGACAAATACCCGTTGAGTATCGTGTTACGGCACTATTTCTTCGCCGTGTTCTGTTTCGCTTTCCTGAATTAATTCATCGCTGAAAAACTGTTGAATGCGCGCGGCAATCATCGGGTCGCGGATGATTTTCCGGTGTCCCAGAGCGGGCGGTAAAAATACCTCGGCACTGCTCAGGTGCTGGCGGATTGCATGTACTGAAGCGCTGGGAATTTCAATATCATTCTGGGCATGAATTAATAATGTCACCGGGCTGCTCTGGCTGAGCAGATGGCCGCTGTGGAGTTCGCCAGCCGGACATCCGACTTCTGCTTCAATGCAGCGGATAAAATGTGCCGTGCTGGCGGCGGGCAGCCGCATAAAACGCGCAAACCCTTTTAATACGTCCAGCAGGCTGGCGGGTGAAGACACCAGTACGCAGCGTTCTGTCTGTACGCCCTGAGCAGAGGCAATTGCCAGTGCTGCTCCGCCCATTGAATGACCCAAAGCACCATAAAAAGGGCCGAAAGCAATATCGGCTTCGATAATGGCACGGGCAAATTCCATCGGGTTACTCTTATTGCCGCCTGATTGACCATGGCGTGGCGCATCCAGCGCGAACACATCGAACCCCTGTGCTACCAGAGCATTGGCGATAACTGCCATGTGCGTTGCCCGGCTTTCCCAGCCATGCATTAGTAAAATGCGTGGGCCGCTGTTAGCCCAGCGCAGAGCGCTGAGATGTCCGGCAAAATTCAGGCGCTGTGCCTGTTTTTCAGTGGCCAGTTCCCATTCTTTCAGTGGCAGTTGTCTGGGTGTTAAAAACATCCGGGCATGACGGCGGGCAACGGTTGCCGGCAGCAGATGGCCGAGGACTGAGTTCTGCATACGCAGCAGTGTAATCGGGTTCATGAGTTACTCCTTAAAATGCACTCTGCCAGCCAATTAAAAAGCGGCTGGATGATGAGAACTGACCGAATGGCCCGGCGCGGTTGCCAAAAAAATAATCGGCACCGCTCCATAAAGACCAGCGGTCGTTAAGCTGGTAACTGACTTTGCTGCGCAGCTGACCGTCGTTGTAATCGCGGTTAAGCAGAGCAAAAAAGCTCAGTTCCAGCGTGTCGTTGAGTAAGGTTTTTTTCAGCAGCAGGGTGTGACGGGTGCTGATTTCGCGGCGGATCATCTTCGGCCGGTAAGCAAGAATGCGGCTCTGGTAAAGCTGGTAACTGACAAACACATCCGCCGGGGCCTGATAATCCAGTGCGGTTACCGTCGCGAGCTCCGGGCTTTGGCTAATGCCGTTGTTTTGCAGATCGTCGCGCAGAAAAAATGCCCGGCTGATATGCCCGGCTTCAAGGCGCAGCACTACGCTGCTGAAGGCTGTGCTGGCGCTCAGGCCGAACAGGCGGCTGCGGCGGTACACGGCTTCGACATCGACCTGAATCGTGCTGCCGGTTGTGTTTAACCTGCGGTAAACAACGGGGGTGTCGTGGTAAAAATTAAAATAGCTGGCGCTGATATCCCAGCCACCGGCAAAGGCACTCCAGCGCAACCCATGCTCCCAGTCATTACCATCCGGGCGCCGGGTTGGCCGTTGATTAACCGCGACTCCGGCGACCGGTTGCGGAGCCAGCTCGGGGCTGGTAATAGCGAACGCGGTGCCTGGTTCTGCCAGCTCACTGAAGGTTAAGTCGGGAATAATTAACCATTGCAGAGACTGTTCATTGGGCAGAGGAATATGCGCATTAAACATCCAGGTAGCGATGCGCGAGTCTTCGGCATCGGGCAGATTAAATTCGCGCAGATCCTGCGGGTTAATAATATCCAGCACCCGCAGGCCATCGGCCTGACCCCAGACAACCTGTTGTTTACCACTGCGCAGAGACACGCCGTAGAAATACTGGTCAGCATAGGCTTCGGCAATATCAAAACGCACGTTATCCCATTGTGCCAGTGGCCCGCTGCTATGCAGGCTGCCCGCCGGATAATTATCTGTCCGGCTGGTTGGCTGCTCTGCGTACAGGGTGTCAGAAAAATCAGCACGCAGACGTGGCTGCAGATTAAACGACGTATCGGCCGTGCGGTATTGCCATTCACTTTGCAGCTGCACTTCCGCTTTGCTCAGTGCGGCCGGAGCATCGCTCCAGGCCAGTTCTGAACTTAGCTCTGAACTAAATCCAGAGCTGAAGTCGCTGTGCACGGCACTGCTCAGCAATATCAGGCTGAAAGCACCGGCGCTTAGCCGATATTGCTGTCGGAGCTGCTGCCGGATATTCATTTACAGCCCCCGGCGCAGGGTATTCTGGGTAAACAGGTGGTCGGCCACATCCTGTTGGTAATCGACGGCAGAAAAAATAAACAGCGAGCGGTGACCGCTGATATGGTTTTCGGCCAGCAGCTGATGCCGCGTCCAGATTCCGTCGATCATACGGATATCCGTTACCTGCACGGTTTTCAGCGGCACCTGTTTAATATCCAGATAGTCGCTTTTCACCACGATCCAGTTTTGCGGATCAATATAAAAGGTTACTTCGCCATACCCCAGTTCCTGAGCAATAGCAGCCGTTTTTGGGATGGCTTTTACCACCAGTTTTCCGTCATCGTCTGGCAGGCGTTGCAGCTGATAGTCGGCAATACTGATATGACCGTTCTGCTTAATATCTTCATAGGTAAAATCGGTACCCATAAAATAATCGCCCCGGTCGGATGCGGAAATCCGCCGCACCTTGCGCAGTGCCGGCAGGTACAGCCACTGATCATCTTCCTGATCTGCGGCGGCATAATCGAAGGTCAGAAAAGCGGTGTCTTTAACATTGGCCGGTGATTTATAAAAAAATACGGTCTTTTTATCGTCACCAAAATATTTGCGGTAAGACAGTGTTTCACGGCGCCGTTCTTTGCCGCGGCTGTCGGTCAGCAACATGCTCAGCTGGCTGCTGACGTGCTGGCCGTCATCCACCGCGTTTACCCGCTGTGCAATATCGTCGGCGCTGAGTGTTGCCAGTAATTCCGTATTAACAACTTCCGCTGCCTGCAACGGCTGGCTATGCAGGGCGCCATTTAAAGCTGTAGTACTGAGTCCTGTGGTTAGCAAAAATGCCAGAACTGTACTGCCAGTCACGTGTTTTTCTGCCGCTATCGCACTGGCTTCGGACGCCTTTTTTTCACCGAAAATAAAGGTCGGCTGCAGTAATACGATCAGTGCCGGCAGCAGCGTCATGGCGGCGATAAAACTCATACTCACCGATAACACGACAATGGTGCCGAAGTGAGTCAGTGGCACAACCTGAGAGCTGATCAGTACGCCAAAGCCAAAGGCAATCGCCAGATAATTAAACAGCAGCGCCCGGCCTGTGGAACGGAATAATTCGGTGAATAATCCGCTGCTTTTCAGTCCGTCTGCCACCAGGGTTTTCAGGCGTTCGAGGGTATGAATAGCAAAGTCGATACCCAGGCCAATGGCTACCGAGGCAAACATGGAAGTGCCTATACCAAGGTTAATCCCCAGCAATGCCATCGCCGCATAAACCGTAAGAATGGAACAGATTACCGGCAGGGTTGCGAGCAGACCGGCGGCCCAGGAACGGAATAATAACGCCGAGACCAGAAAGACACAGAGCAGCGAAATAACCACGCTGTAAAAATGGCTGACGCCCAGATCTTTAATCCAGTGGTAATTAACATTAACGCGACCACTGAGGCTGGCAGTAACCGGCTCATCCATAACGGCATTGTTAAAGTGCTGATCGATATATTGCTGCAGGGCTTCAACCACTGGTTTTGTGGCAATATAATCGGCACTGTCGAGATTCAGACGGATATTGGCCAGACGGTAGTCATAATCAATTTCTTCAGAAAAATCGGCAGGATCAGAACTGGCCGAGTAGAGCAGAAAATACTGCGCAATCAGATCGGCATCCTGCGGCAGACGGTAAGCATCGCTCTGACCTTCGTTCAGAGATTTATTCATCTGCTTTAAATAATCCACCACCGATGATGAACCATTTACATGCGGCAGGGTTTCCGCGTAGGCCTGCAGAGCTTCCATAGCATTCAGCACCTGTGGTGAAAAAATCCCTTCGTTACGGCTGCTGGTAATCACAATGTCCAGCGTATTGGTGCCTTCCAGATGCTGATTAATGACCTTGTCAGCCTGATAGATTGCTTCGCTGGGATGAAAGGTATTAATGCGGTTTTCGTTTACCTGAATCTGGGTGGCCAGCAGGGCGCCGCTGATGCTGAGCAGCGCAAATAATGACAGTGTGGCGCGTGGATGGCGTACACAGATTCCACCGAGATAAGTCATCAGGCGGGCAAAGGTATCCTGCTGACTGTTCTGTTCAAGGCGAATCCAGCGCTGGCTGACTCTGGGTTTCAGTAAGGTGATGCAAGCCGGTAAAACAAAGAGCGAATAAAACCAGGCAACCAGCACGCCGAAAGCGGTGAATAAACCAAAGTATTCAAAGGGTGGCATATAAGATGACGCGTACAGGCCAAGAAATCCGGCAATAGTGGTCAGCGACGTCAGCGTTACCGGGCGCGCCATAACGGCAACGGCTTCACGGATACAGGCCTGCAGCGACCAGTCCGGATGTCGTGCCTGCATTTCGTAATAGTGGCTGAAAATATGAATCGAATCGGCGACGGCCATACCAATTAAAATAACCGGCATAGCGTTGGTGATAACAAAAAAAGGCACACCGCAGTAAGCCATAAAACCGAGGGTCATCAGCACCGAGGCGGCAATCACCAGATTGCCCAGCAGGGCCGGTAATAAACGGCGGAATGCAACGATCAGCATAATGGTAATAATTAATCCGGCGAGCGGATTAAGGCGGCTGGCATCATGGTCGATATAGTGACCGAGATAGCCGAGAACGGCGCCTTCACCGGCAACATGGAGTTCGACACCTGCAGGCACCTGTGTCTGTTGCAGCAACTTATTGATGGCGTCGTAGGCGGTTTCAGCCTGGCTGTCATCGTACAATTCCAGCACGATCATACTCATCGCACCGTCGTCAGAAACCAGCATGCCGTGATACAGCGGAAAGTCTTCTATTGCCTGGCGCAGGGCCGCATCATGCTGAGTGCGTAAGTCATAGAATGGGGCAACATCCATCCCGTCGGCCGAGGCGCTGATATTATTTTCACTGGCCAGACTGATGGTCCGCGCCGTATTAATCATCGGCAGGGCATTTAACTGATCGGTCAGCTGCCCGATCAGATCGAGAGTCTGTTTGCGGTAAATACCTTCTGCCGAACGGTCATATATGGCAACGATCAGCGGGTCACTTAAACCAAAAATCTCCCGCACCTTATTTTTATACACCAGCGCCGGATTGTCGGCTTCGAGGAAGGCATCGGCGCGGGTGTCTTTATGCAGTTGTCCGAGGCCGGTTATCAGTAGTGCCATTAACAGAAAGCCGGCAAACAGAACGGTTTTCGGGTAATTAACTCCCGCCTGAATGCCACTTCTCACGACTGACAGCAGCCAGTGCTTTTCCCTGTAGGTATTCATAATTCGCCCTCAAATGAATGTATATGCATCTATATGTAAATGTATATGCATGCAAATGGCAAATTTTTTTTAGCTGCGCAGGGTGAGAATAGCGTCGGCGACCTGCAACAGCTGTGCAGAAAGCTCGTCACCAAGATGCTGGGAAATGCCGCTCTGTGCCTGTTTCCAGCGAATTTTTGCCTTATTAAACAAGGCTTTACCTTCGTCGGTCAGAGACACCAGAGTCACCCGGCCATCATCGGGGCTGGGATTGGTCTGAACATAGCCGCTGCGGATCAGCGGTTTCAGATTACGCGTCAGGGTGGTTTGCTGCAGCACCAGAACTTCCTGCAGTTCTTTCTGTGATGGGTTTTTCAGAATCGACAGCACACGCAGAACAGAGAACTGCGCAATGGTAATACCCAGATCGCGCAGGCTGTTGTCGTAGTAGCTGGTCAGAACCCGGTCGGCCTGGCGCAGCTTGAGGTTAAAGCAGGGAGTAATATTCATAAGAGTATCCGGCTGCAGAACACAGCAATCATAGCTCAGACAAGCAGGCTCTGTCAGCGCACTTTCGGCGCATGATCAGAGCTCCCCGGAAAAGAAGAAAACGGATAAAGACTTTCTATTTTCTGAAATATTCGTACCCTATGCTGCTTAAATCCAACAATGATGGACAGAGTACAAGGGAATGAAAAAAAGCCTGCTGACTTTATTACTGGCCTCGGCCACAACACTGGCGTATGCCGATACAGATTCTGCGGTTGACGCGGAAAGCACCACCGCAACAAAGCAAGGCTTAGGGTTCAGCTTCAGTGCTGACCTGATGGCGGGTGGTGATAAGTTGGCGGAGATGGAATACGAACGTGGCACTTCTGACGATATTAATGCCGGTGCCGGTATTAACCTTGGTGCCGGTGTGTATTACACCCTGAACCAGTTTCGTGCTGAAGCCCGCCTGAACTGGCTGAGTGATTCTGCCAATGGTCTGGATGACGACAACGATCCGGTTACCATTGAGTTTTCGACCTATCCACTGGATCTGATGCTGCACTACCAGCTGGGCAAGCACAGCCTGGGAGCTGGCCTGACGTATCATATGAATCCGAAACTGGATATGGACGGCACAGAGTATACCTTTGATTCACCGACCGGCAGTCTGATCGAATACCAGTACCACCTGAATCCGCGTTTTGCCATCAGTGCCAAATACCAGAGCATTGAATATTACTATCAGCCTGCTGATGCCACCTTTGATGGCTCAGGGCTGGGTATCGGAATTTCTTTCCAGCTTTAATCCTGCTTTTTGCAGATATAAAAAAACGCAGCCAATGGCTGCGTTTTTTTTATTTTCAGATGGTTGTTATTACACCGTCTGAGCGGTTGCAGAGTTTTCTGCGTTTTCTTCCGGGTATAAATCCGCTTCGGCCTGTTCCAGCATGGCGAATTCTTCTTCGGCGGTTTTGGCCACCAGATGGTTTTTGCTGTAGCCAAAATAATAGGCTGCACCAATCACAAAGAGGATCAGCGTGTAGAAGAAGGCGCGCGGGTCGAAGGCATACACACCGGTTAATGCAATCAGCGACAACAGCAGGGCAATACCGGAGGTAAATACACCACCCGGGGTTTTATACGGACGCACCAGCTCAGGCTGTTTAACGCGCAGCATAATATGGCTCAGTGCCATCAGGGCGTAAGACACGGTTGCGCCAACCACAGCCATGGCCAGCATCAGGTCGCCTTCACCGCTCAGGGAAGCAGCAAAACCCAGTACGCCAGGAACGATCAGGGCACGCGCCGGTACTTTACGTTCTGTGGTTACCGACAGGCTTTGTGGTAAATAGCCGGCACGCGACAGGGCAAATACCAGACGGCTGTAGCCGTAAATAATGGAGAAGAAGGATGCAATTAAACCGACCAGACCCAGTACGTTAACGACGGTAGCCAGTTGGCTGTTACCGGTTGCATTCAGGGCATCCACCAGAGGTACGGCACTTGCGCCCATTGCCTGTGCACCAGCCGCGCCCGGAATTAACAGCACAACCAGCAGGGCGGTAAACAGCAGGAAAACCATGGCGCCGATAATACCTTTAGGTACATCTTTGGCCGGGTCTTTGGATTCTTCGGCGGCCAGTGGTACACCTTCTACCGCCAGGAATAACCACATAGCAAAAGGCAGTGCAGCCCAAACACCGTACCAGCCCAGCGGCAGCATGGCAGAAGTGCCTTCGCTGGCAGCAATATCAAACAGGTTGGCGCTGTCAAAATTACCGATTAAAGCAACAGCGGTGGCAATAATGGCCAGCACGGCCAGACCGGAAATCACCATCATTACTTTTAATGCTTCGCCAACACCGGCCAAGTGAATACCGATAAAGACTAAATAAAAGGCGGCATACACCCAGGGGCCGTTAAAGCCGAGTAAAGCTTCAACCGCCGAACCGATAAATATCACAATCGCCGCCGGCGCCAGGGCGTATTCAATTAATACCGCAAGACCGGTTAAATAACCGCCGGCCGGGCCCATTGCCTGACGGGCAAAACTGTAACCGCCACCGGCAGCCGGAATAGCCGCCGACATTTCAGCCAGTGACAGCACCAGGGTAAAATACATCACCGCCATTAACAGTGCAGCGATGGCAAAACCACCCCAGCCTGCCTGAGCGATACCAAAGTTCCAGCCGGCAAAATCACCGGAAATTACATAAGAAACCCCGAGACCGGCGAGAAGAATCCAGCCGGCGGTGCCTTTTTTCAGTTGCCGTTTGGCAAGGTAGTCCTGATGGGATGTGGACATGGTATTACCTCATACGTTGAATAAATGGTGTTTTCTAAAACAGAAAAAATACAATCAGCCGAGCAGAAAGTTTTTCGTCTCTGCCGCGGGGGAAGAGGCGGGTTTTATTGTTGTATGCTCATCCGGAGAATCGGGCTGATGATCAATGGTCGCCGCTTGTGCGGTACTTTCTGACAGGCTGTCTGCGGGGCCGGTCAGCGAGCCGCTGCGGTCTTTAAGTTGTACGCCGGATAGTTGCAGCCGGCGTGATTCGCGCAGTAAATAACCGGCCTTATGGGCCGCTTCGCTGAAGTTCAGTCCTTCTGGCCGAACGTTGGAAATACAATTGCGGCGGGCATCGGTCAGACCGCGTACCGGTGCCCAGGTGAGATATAAACCGAGGCTGTCGGGTGAACTTAACCCCGGCCGTTCGCCAATTAATACCAGCACGATTCTGGCATTTAATAATTCACCGACATCATCACCGATAGCAACGCGGGCCTGCTCTACCAGTGTGATGGGGGCAAATTTCCACGCTTTCTTATCGTCCTGCAGCTCTTCGCATAAAGCCTGAATAAAAGGCACGGCGTTATGGGCAATCGCAGTGGCGGATAAACCGTCGGCGATGACCAGCGCCAGATCGAAGGGCTGTTCCGGCGTTTGTTGTTCCTGCTGCAGTAATACCCGTGATGCTTCATCCAGACGGCGGCCTAAATCGGGGCGCTGTAAATAGGTCATACGGTCAACCGCTTCGCTGTGCAGCTTTAGCGGTGGCTCGTCGCTTAACAGCGGATACTGTTCGGCCAGGGTTTCCAGCTGTTGCGTCAGCGCCGGAAAATCCAGCGGCGTATGCACGGCATCACGCGCCTGGGCATGGGCTAACTGAAACTCCAGCATTTCTTTGGTGGGCAGACTGATGCCGCTGCGTCCGAGGCCAATGCGCGCTGCGGTAAACTGGCGCAGGCGACGCCATGGGTTATCAACAACGCCGTTCCAGTCATCGTTATGGATATCTGGCTGATCAACCATTGGACACCTCCGATGCTGAATTACCGGCCGGTAATGTTTTTAATGACGCCGCAAACGCCGGTGGTAAAGCATCGTTTAAGCAGGCACCGGCGGCGTTGCTCATAATCTGATTTTTTTCCAGCCAGGCTTCGAATTCCGGCGATGGCCCAAGGCCAAGAACACGGCGTGCATATAGTGCGTCGTGGAATGAGGTGGTCTGATAATTGAGCATAATGTCGTCGGAGCCGGGAATGCCCATCACAAACGAACAACCGGCAGCGCCCAGTAAGGTCAGCAGGTTATCCATATCGTTCTGATCGGCTTCGGCGTGGTTGGTGTAGCAAACGTCACAGCCCATTGGCAGGCCGAGTAATTTGGCGCAGAAATGATCTTCCAGACCGGCGCGGATAATTTCTTTACCGTCGAATAAATATTCCGGGCCAATAAAACCCACCACGGTATTCACCAGCAGCGGATTAAATTTGCGCGCTACGGCATAGGCGCGGGTCTCGCAGGTTTGCTGATCCAGCCCGTGATGAGCATTGGCTGATAATGCGCTGCCCTGACCGGTTTCAAAATACATCACGTTATTGCCCACGGTGCCGCGCTGTAATGACAGTGCGGCCTGCTCGGCTTCGGCCAGTGTGGCTAAATTAAAACCAAAACTGGAGTTGGTGGCTTCGGTGCCACCAATCGACTGAAATACCAGATCGACCGGTGCACCCTGTTCGATGCATTCCAGCGTATTGGTGACATGGGTCAGTACACAGGACTGGGTTGGAATTTCGTATTTGCTGATGACCTCGTCCATTAATTTCATCAGCCGGGTGGCCTGGGCAACGTTGTCGGTGGCCGGGTTAATACCAATCACCGCATCGCCGCTGCCATACAGCAGACCATCGAGAATACTGGCGGCAATACCATTCATATCGTCGGTCGGATGATTCGGCTGCAGACGTGTCGCCAGACGCTTGGGTAAACCAATGGTGCTGCGGAAAGCGGTAATCACACGGCATTTTTGCGCGACCAGAATTAAATCCTGATTGCGCATGATTTTACTCACCGCCGCAGCCATTTCCGGCGTGATACCGTTGCGGATACTGGCCAGTATGTCACTGCTGGCCAGATCTGAAAGCAGCCAGTTACGGAAATCGCCCACGGTAAAATGGCTGATAGGTGCAAATGCCAGCGCATCGTGTTCGTCGATAATTAAACGGGTGACTTCATCCTGTTCATAAGGAATTAATACCTCGTTAAGAAAATTCTTCAGTGGCACCTCGGCCAGCGCCATCTGTGCCACGGCACGTTCTTCAGCGGAACGGGCAATCACCCCGGCCAGACGGTCGCCGGAGCGGGCAGGGGTTGCTCTGGCCATCAGGTCGGCCAGATTACGGAATTCGTAAGTCCTGCTACCCAGAGAGTAGCGATACGCTTTATGCATAGCGGTTTCCTGAAACAATGACGTGTTGCGGCGGGCAATAAGATGGGCCCGGCCGGAACAGATATTGCTGACGCAGATACTTCTGGCAGCCTTATCCTTTATGAACAACTCAGCGAATAGCGTTCCGGCGGCCTATCGAATTTTGGCAAATGTGGTTTTTGTTATTTAAATCAGCGGATTAATGATGGTAAAAGCTTATAGATCACGAGCTGGTAACACAGGACTATTGTGAAAGCGTCACCATTCTTCCCAGTCGCATCTGATAGTGCGCACAGTAATGTAGCGATGCAGCATGCAACCGCCCCCGATTGGTGCATAACCGAAGCAACCGATGCGGACGAGCACGCTCACAACCTGCGAGACTGGCAACAGGAATACGACCAGCTCAGCGACGGCGCTTTTTATGGCCGCATCGACGAACTGGCGCTGGAGCATTTGCAGGTATTCCGTGAACACACCAGCCAGGCGCTGCGCCAGCAGTGCAACGTCTGGCCGGATTCTGTCTGGCTGGGATTTGCCGCCGGCGAACAGGACTGCCGTATTAACGGCCAGGAAGTAGCCAGCAACGAATTAATGTGCCGGCCGGGAAACACCGGCTTTGAATTAGTAACACCGCAAAGCTTCGATATTTACGGCATCGTGGTCAGCCAGCAGGCGCTGACACAGTGTGCTGAGGCACAGGGCATTAACCTCGATGCGCGTTTATGGCAATCACCACGGCGCGGCTGGCAGGAACAAAAGCTCAACGCCCTGCGCTATGTATTACAGCGTTTACTGGCACCGAAGCACAGCGGTCTGGCCGGGCCATTACAGCAGGACATGCTGTTAATGGCCGTACTCGAAGTACTGCAACAACCAGACAACAACAGCAGTACGCTGCCGGCCTATGCACGGCGTAAAGCGGTGGTTGACCGGGTAAAAGATTTCCTCGCCGCTAACCCCAATGCACCGGTCACCATGACCGAACTGTGCGAATTAACGCATGTAAGCCGCCGCACCCTGCAATACAGTTTTGAAAGTATTCTGGGCATCAGCCCGTTACGTTATTTACGTGTATCGCGCTTAAATTCTGTACGTCGTGCACTGTCACAGCCCGATGCCATTCTCGATGTTGAACAGGACGACGTAACCGTGCAGCGCATTGCCAGCCACTGGGGCTTCTGGCACGCCGGCCAGTTTGCCCATGACTACAAACAACTGTTTGGTGAAAACCCGTCGGAGACATTAAAGCGCGGGTTTATGGGGAGGGGGTAGGTTTTAGTCAGGAAGCTGGCCCTTCAATACGTAGCCAGCCCTGTTGTTCACAGTAGTCTGCGAACTCCCGGTAATTTTCATTTATCCACATTTCATCCGGGTGATCATGAAAGCCCATAATGCCAACATTTCCATCACGGATTTCGAAGTTAATACATTCCCGGATTTCTTTTTGAGTAAGCTTTTCCTGATCTGAAAAATCAGTAATCAGATGCTTATTCATCAGAACTTTCGGGTCTTGAGAAACTTCGATCGCGCGCAAGCAAATGCTGCGGTAGTTTTTGGGAAGTACAGGGATAAGATTGAATGTAGGTTTTGGTTTTCGGAACATATTTTTAATCCCCTGACTCAGGCGGAATGGATCGATACCTGCACGCTTTAATTATTAAGATATGCTGATCCCGTAAATTAATCCCGATACTTTTTCAAAATAAGAAGGCGAAGGCTGGTACGAAGCAGAACTTCGCTATCCCTCGCTGGAAAACGAGCTTTACAGATTTGTTGACGGGACGATGCTGTACGGCATTCAGTTTAGAGTAAGTAAAAATGAGCGAATTCTGGTCGCGGATAAGATCCGCTCCTACATGGCAGAGCCTGATTCTGTATCCGATATTGCGTCTGACTTTATGCGCCTGAATGTATACGTCTGGGTCCGCTGCAACGCACGATGATTTTTCTGCTCCGCCGATATTGTTACGGAGTCAGTATTTGCCTTACCACCCACGGGTAGGTGATCAGCAGCAACAGCGCGATACTCAGATAGTTGCCATTGGCCGGGTTAAAGTCCCGGCCGATTTTTTCCCAGCTCAGTTTCATTACCCGTCGTCCAATCAGTACATCAAACAGCGCCATAAATGCCGCCAGTATGACACCGGCCAGCAACAGGCCTGCGGCAGAGTTCAGGCTGGTTTTGGGAATCATCCAGGCGCACAACAGGAACGCTAGGGCCTGTTAATACTAATTAAATCGGGCCTGTTATCGGCTAAAAATTC
>NZ_JABVCB010000005.1:46264-143279 GCF_020320405.1 Thalassolituus sp. ST750PaO-4 | reverse complement strand
GATTTTTAGCCATAACCCTTCGGGCTGAGGCCAGTTTTCCCCATTAACATCGTCGTTCGTCATTCATTTAGCCCGCTAATATCAATCCTCTCTCCTTGTTCTGAGAAAAACTGACTCTCAGCAGGCCCGATTTAATTAGTGTTAACAGGCCCCGGCAGCGAACTGGTTATGGCGCTGATTTTAAGGGCGGTTTTCTTACCCAGCCGCGGCACCAGCACTGCAGCTCTGACAATTCCCTGCAGCGTCTCTGCACTGGCCAGCAACACGCATAGCAGCAGGATAAGGGCCAGGTCATGAAATATCAGGGTCATGATTGGTGCCTTTTGCGGAACTCACTGGGAGTAACGCCGCTCAGGCGGCGGAAGGCGGTGTTAAAGGTCGACTTCGAATTAAAGCCGACATCAAAACAGATGCGTGACACCGGCGTATCGCTGTTGCGCAGTGCCTGTTGCGCGGCATCAATCCGGTAGCGGTTGAGCCAGTCGTAAAAATTACTGCCCGAACACTGGTTAATGGCCGCCGATGCCTGATGGGTGGTCATGCCACACATGGCGGCCAGCTTGCCGAGCGACAGTTCGTTATCGCGGAATGCGCCATTGGCCAGTGCCTGCTGCAGCTCGGCGAAGAGTTCCTGCTGGGCATTGTTGGCGGTAGCTGCGCTGGCATCGGCTGGTGTGGCGTTGCTGCTGTCCGGGTCTGCGCTGCCCGGGTCTGTGTTGTCTGGTTTGGATGACGTTGCCAATGGCTGACGCGGGGGCAGACTTTGCGGCAACTGGGCGTGACTGAGCATCAGATACAGCAGGTAGGCGCTGGTAGGCGCGAGGGCAAAGGCCACCGACAGGTTCCAGCCAAAGCCCTGGCTGAGCAGAATACGGCCCAGCAACGAGAGGGCAATAATTAGTTGTACGGTCTGCAGTTTATTAATCCAGCTGCCGAGTCTGGCTTTGCGTCCCTGATAGCCCAGAGTGCGCTGCCGCCACCAGTACAGCAGGCTGAGTCCGGCGATAATGGCGAGGTAGTCGTTGCCGTAAGGGGCCAGTGGCTGCCACAGGCTTTCGTCGATCCGTACCTTCAGCATCCAGTCGATGCGTTCGGCCGCGGGCAGGTTCCAGTAAGGAACGTCCATTAATGCGACGATGAAGGCCGGAGATAAGTGCAGCAGCATTTGTCTGCGCGGGTGAAAAATATTGTCGCCCTGCAGCGCGCGCTGATAGCCATACAATGTGAGTGGCAGCAGCACAACCAGTGGGTCGATCAGTTTCAGAAAGAACGGCCAGCGCAGAAACATATCGGTGGCGTGATAGAGAAACTCCAGCGATTGCAGCATCACCAGTGTTGCCAGCCCCAAAAGCCAGGCGATGGTCAGGCGGGTGTGGGCATGATTTACCATCCAGCTCAGGGTGGCCAGCAGCAGCACACTGCTGAGGCACAGTCCGATCAGCGCTGCTGCGCCTGCTTCGTAGTTCATCAATACCTCTCAGAGAGACCAACTAAAGTTCGGATAGATCGAACCGTACGTGTAAGTGTTTGTTTTTAAAGTTATTTTTCTTTGGTGTCGGATCTATCGATACGGACGATCCTGTTGTCGTTCCGGCGTCTAATACTATTTCCTGTCACATAATCATAACAAGTGAGGAAACCCCGATGCATTTAGGCAGTGTCCTGAAGAAGCCCGGCCTGTACGCGCTGAGCGCATTAAGCTGCGCCTTATTAACAGGCTGCAATGACGATAAGAGCAATGCAAGCCATTCCTACGAAGCACAGATCACCTATACCGCCCATGGTGTGCCGCATATTGAGGCCAAAGACTATCCCAGTCTGGGTTACGGTATCGGTTATGCGCAGGCCAGAGAAAACCTCTGCACCCTGTCCGAACAACTGCTGAAGCTTAAATCACAGAAGTCCGAATACTTTGGCGCCGGTAGCGGCAATGCCAATCTGCTGTCGGATCTGGGCTACAAAGCCATGGATTATCCGGCTGAAGCCGCCCAGCTGTACAGTGGTTTATCAGCAACGACCAGAGGGCTGCTGCAGGGCTATGCTGCCGGTTTTAACCGCTCGCTGAGTGAGCGTGCCGGTCCGCAGGAATATCCGTCGCCGTGTCGCGGTGCCGACTGGGTAACCAGCATCACGGCGCAGGATCTGCTGGCTTATCAGCTGGACCTGGCCGGGCTGTCGAGTGCTCGTAACTTCCTCGCGGCGATGGCTGCGGCACAGCCGCCGGTCGCTACGGTTGCTGCGGTCGACAGTGCACAACTGGATGCAGGTCATGTTTTTACCTCTGAAGGTATTGGCAGTAATGGCTGGGCGCTGGGCAGTGATCGTGTTGATGGCGCCAGCTCTGCGCTGTTAGGAAACCCTCACTTCCCATGGGATGGCGAGCTGCGCTTTTACCAGCAGCATCTGACCATTCCCGGCGAACTGGATGTTAACGGTGTGGGCATGGTGGGTCTGCCGGCGGTGGTGATCGGCTACAACCAGAACCTGGGCTGGACGCACACCGTGTCGCAGTCGAAGCGCTTTACCCTGTATCAGCTGGAGCTCGATCCGGCCGATCCGCTGCGCTACAAGTTTGATGGTGAATACCGCGAGCTCAGCAGCAAAACCGTCACGGTAAAAGTGAAGCAGGGCGACGGCTCGCTGGTGGATGTGCCGCACACCCTGTACTTCAGCCACTTCGGGCCGATGGTGAATCTGGCGTCATTGTCTCCGGCACTGGGCTGGACAACCAGTTCGGCCGTCACCTTCCGCGATGCCAACGCCGGTAACACCCGCATGCTGGAACAGTGGATCGCAATGGATAAAGCGAAAAACCGCGAAGAATTCTTCCAAGCCTTTGCCGATCATCAGGGCATTCCGTGGGTAAATACCCTGATGATTGCCGACGACGGTACGGCTTCTTATATCGACGGCACTCAGGTACCGCAGCTCAGCCCACAGGCTGAAGCTTACTGGGGTATGGCATCCCAGAGCCCGCAGTTGGCACCGATCTGGCAGGACGGCGCCGGCAGCGTGCTGTTACCGGGTAATAACTCATTGTACGAGTGGGTCGATACGGGTGATGCCGGAGCGCCGGGTCTGGTGCCGTTCAGCAAGGCGCCACAGGTTACGCGCAGCGACTATGTATACAACGCCAACAGCAGCCACTGGCTGACCAACGTGGCTGAACCTCTGACAGGCTACAGCCTGATGTACGGCCCGGAGCAGATTGTGCGCAGCCCGCGTACCCGCTACAACGCCCAGCTGATCAGCGATATGTCGGGAACCGGTCTGGCTGGTGCTGATAACCGCTTTACCCTGAGTGAGCTGGAAACCGTACTGACCCATAACGGCTCGCTGTTTGGCGGTGACTTCCGCAACGAACTGGTAACCCGCTGTACCAACCACAACAGCATTCAGGTAAACGGCTCGGCCTTTGATTTAACCGCCGCCTGTACCGCGCTGGCCAACTGGGATGGTAAGTACAACCTGAACAGCACCGGTGCGCAGGTGATGCGTGAATTCCTCGCGGCCTTCCGTGTTTCCGGTCACCGTGATTTGTCTGACAGCCTGTTCGCCGTACCTTTCAGTGCCCAGCAGGCAGCAACCACGCCGTCTGGTCTGGTGGCGATTGACGCCGGTGATGTCGATAACGACCCGGTACTGCAGGCACTGGCCGCCGCCGCCAAGCGTCTGACCGATGCCGGTATTGCGCTGGATGCGACGCTGGGTTCGGTGCAGTACGTGATTAAAGCCGCAGGCAAAGATCCGATTGCGATTACCGGCGCCAACTCGTATGAAGGCGTATTTAATATGGCTTCCAGTGCGGTGCCATCACGCTCAACCTCCGAGCTGGCAACCAATCTGGTGGGCAGCAAACGCGCCGATTCGCCGCTGGTATCACTGGATGAAGACGGCAATGGTGCGACCGAGCGTTACCGCATTAATTACGGCTCCAGCTTCGTGATGGCGCTGCAATACGGTGATAACGGCCCTGAGGCAGAAATGTTCCTGAGCTACGGTCAGTCACATGATCCTGAGTCGGAATTCTTCACCGACCAGACGCTGAACTACAGCAACCTGCAGTGGCGTCCGATGCTGTTTAAAGCGGCGGATATTAAAACGCAGGCGGTAGAGACGCTGCAGTTAAAAGGTAAGTAATTACCGAGTTGTCAGACATAAAAAGCCCGCGTTATACGCGGGCTTTTTTATTGTTTGTTGTATGACTTATCTGCAATGCAGGGGTATTGATTAGCTTGTCGCCACTTATGGCGTTTATTTTTTAAAGTCGTGTAGTGCCCCATTATTTCTGCTTACCGTAAGCCTCTATTGTTATTAACGCTTATCGCATTAGCGTAATTCAGGATTCTTCTGCAATACGCTTAGGGTAGTGATTGTCCGGATTTTGTGGAAATTAATGGGTATGTAAATACCACCTGTGCGCAGATGCATGGCTTTAAGTTGTTGAGTTGAGTCAGGTTTGGAAAGAAGCAGGCTGCTAGTATCCGGAACAGTTGTTTGGATCGGGGTGCAAGGTGAACAGGATGTACGTTAACCGGATACTGCTGCTGGCACTGCTCTGTCTGCTGTTTATGCCGGCCCGGGCTGATCTTACAAAAGAACAGCAGGCAGGACTGGTTCATCTTCTTAAGCATGATTGCGGTTCATGTCATGGCATGACGCTTAAAGGCGGGCTTGGTCCCAGTCTGCTGCCGCAGGATCTGCGCAGCCGTGATCCTGAATATCTGCAACATATTATCAGCAAAGGAATAAGCGGTACGGCCATGCCGCCCTGGGAACCTTTGCTGCAGGATGATGAAATTAATTATCTGGTAAATATTATTCTCAGCCCTCTTCCGGAGACCGGACAATGAAATACTGTATTTTAATCTTAACGGTGCTTCTGAATGCTGCCTGCAGTCAAATGTCTGAAAAACCGGCAACGGTTTATGCCAGCGGTGATCTTGGCGTTATTATTGAACGGGAAAGCGGAAGTCTGGCTGTTTTTAACAGTACCGGGCAGAACCTTGTAGCCACGATTAATGGGCTTGGTGATTTATCACACGCGTCGGTTGTTTTTTCCCGCGATGAACGTTTCGCCTATGTCTTCGGACGTGATGGTGGTCTGACTAAAGTCGATCTTATTCTGAAAAAAATCGATAAGCGTATTCTGCAGAGTGGCAACAGTATTGGTGGTGCCATTTCTCAGGATGGAAAGCTGATTGCCGTCTCTAATTACAGTCCCGGAGGGGTACGTGTGTTTGATGCGGCAACACTGGAACTTGTTGCCGATATTCCGGCGGTTTACACCGATGACAGTGGCGCAGAAAAATCGTCAAAAACAGTTGGTTTGGTTGATGCGCCGGGTAACCGCTTTGTTTTCAGCCTGTTTGATGGCAATGAAATCTGGATCGCGGATTTCTCACACTTTGCTGTTGATGGTGAGTGGGATATTCGCCGTCATAAAAATATCGGCAAAAAACCATACGACGCATTAATTACCGATAATGGCCGTTTTTATGTGGCGGGTTTGTTTGGAGAACCCGGTATGGCACGCCTTGATCTCTGGCATCCGCAGCAGGCTCCGGTACGGGTTTTGCCGGATTATGGCAACAAGGACCAGCGCCTGCCGGTATACAAAATGCCGCATCTCGAGGGCTGGGCTCAGTCTGGTAATTATTTATTTGTACCGGGAGTCGGTCATCATCAGGTACTGGTAATTGACAGTGATACCTGGCAACAGGTGGCGCATATTCCGGTTGCGGGACAACCTGTATTTGTTATGGCCCGTCCGGATGACCGTGAAATATGGGTCTCTTTTGCTTTCCCCGATAATAATCAGGTCCAGGTTCTTGATGCGGAAAACTTCAGTTTATTACGCACCATTAATCCTGGTACTGCAGTGTTGCATATGGAATTTTCTCCCCGTGGTGAGCAGGTCTGGGTATCGGTCCGGGACGATCATCAGGTACAGCTTTATGACACTGCCACCTATGAGAAAAAAGCCACACTGCCGGTTCATAGTCCGAGCGGTATTTTTCTGACCCGCCGTGCTCATGTCATTGGTCTTTAAGAGGAGATGAGTATGACGGTTCCGGCTCTGACGGATTTACAGCGGGCCATTATTGATGGTTACCAGCAACATCTGCCGTCATCACTGACGCCATATCAGGATATGGCCAGCGAACTGGGCAGCAACGAAGCCGATGTTATTGCCGCCATAGACGATTTAATTCAGCGGGGGCTGATCAGACGTCTTGGCCCGGTATTCGATCATCACCGTGCCGGAGCCAGTACGCTGGTGGCGATGGCAATTCCGGCTGACAAGCTGGAACAGGAAGCGCTCAGCCTGAATACCTTTGCCGGCATCAATCATAACTATGAGCGGGAGCATCAATACAATCTGTGGTTTGTGCTGACGGCCAGCCATGATCAGGCTTTGCAGCAACGCCTGGAAGCCATATGTGAGCGTCATCCGTGGCCGGTACTGGTGCTGCCAATGGAGCAGGCTTACCACATCAACCTCGGATTTCCGCTGAACTGGAATGGAGGGGCGGATGATGTCTGTGCAAAACGCTGAGCAACAACTGAAATTCCTGCTGCAGCAGGGATTGCCTCTCGACTCCCGCCCGTACCGGGTATTGGCGCAACAAACAGGGCTGAGTGAAGAACAGGTTCTGCAACGGATTCAGCATTGGCAACAGGAGGGGCTGATCAGACGTATGGGGGCCATCGTCGATCACCATCAGCTGGGCTACAACGCCAATGCCATGCTGGTATTTGATATTCCAACAGAGCAGGTCGATCTGGTTGGTGAAACCATTGCTGCCAGTGGCCGGGTGTCACTTTGCTACCGGCGTCCGCGGCGTCCCGGCTGGCATTACAACCTGTTCTGCATGATTCATGGCCGCTGTCGTGATCAGGTGTTGCAGCAGATTGCGCAGCTGCGCCAGAGCCTTGGCCTGTCGGTTTTCCCTTTTCAAATATTGTTCAGCCGGCAGCAGTTTAAGCAGTGTGGTGGCGACTATTTTGAGCCTGATGCAAAAGGTGCGGCCAATGGTAACTGAAACATATCAGACGTTGCTCAGCGATGAGTTGAACCGGGCGCTGATCAACCGTTTGCAACAGGGATTACCTGTTTGTTCAGAGCCTTTTCAGCAGCTGGCGGAAGAACTTCAGACAACACCGGCGGTGATTCTGGAACGCATAACGCTGTTTCTCGACAGCGGCCTGGCCACCCGTTTTGGCCCGATGTTTCAGATTGAGCGTGCCGGTGGCGCTTTTACGCTGGTTGCCACGCACGTCGATGAACACCGATTTGAAGAGGTTGCTGCGCTTGTTAATGCCCGCCATGAGGTTGCCCATAACTACCGGCGTGAGCACTGGCTGAATATGTGGTTTGTGCTGGCCTGCGAACAGCCGCAGCAGGTTGCCTGCGTACTGGACGAGCTGGAAAAAGCCAGCGGTTGCGAAATGCTGAATTTTCCCAAGGAGCAGGAGTTTTATGTGCAGCTCTATCTGCCGGTCTGAGTCTGCGCTCAGCCCTCTGATGCAACGCCTGATGCAGCTGACCCAGCAGGGGCTGCCGCTGCATGAAAAACCCTATCTGCAGCTGGCCCGGCAGTTAGGTGTCAGTGAACAGGAGGTGCTGGATAGCCTGCAGCAAATGCAGGATCGCGGTGTGATCCGGCGTATTGCGCTGGTGCCGAATCATTACGCTATCGGCTACCGCTTTAACGGCATGAGTGTCTGGGAAATTGATCCGCAGCAGCTGTCCGCAGCCGGGGCCAGACTGGCCGCCAGTGGCTATGTCAGCCACTGCTATCAGCGTCCGGCCAAAGGTGAACAGTGGCCCTATAACCTGTTTGCCATGGTACACGGCACCAGCTGCGAACAGGTTGAAGAACTGGTGAGCCGCATCCGCACTCTGCTGGGAGACAGTTGTCATCGCCATGATGTGCTGTACAGCAGTCAAATTCTGAAGAAAACCGGTCTTCGTCTGGCCGGCACATCGCAATAACCGGAGGTTTTTATGTTCAGACTGACTCAGCAGATGGAGTGGTTACTGTCGGATCAGCCGCTGCCTCCGGCACGCAAGCCGCCAGGCCCGGTGGTGATCTGGAATCTGATCCGGCGTTGCAATCTGACCTGTAAACACTGCTATTCAACCTCGGCTGACACCCACTTCCACGGCGAGCTGAGCACAGAAGAAGTATTCCGCACACTGGAGGATCTGCGCCAGTTCCGGGTACCGGCCCTGATACTTTCCGGCGGTGAACCGCTGATGCGGCCGGATATTTATGATATTGCGCGGAAGGCGCGTGAGCTGGGTTTTTATGTTGGATTATCCACCAATGGCACACTGATCAACCGTGACAATATTCAGCAGCTGGCGGCGGCGGGGTTTGATTACGTTGGCATCAGTCTGGACGGCGATGAAGAAACCCATGACCGCTTCCGGCAGATGAAGGGAGCTTACCGTGCCTCTCTGGATGCGATGGCACTGTGCCGTGAACATGGTATCCGGGTGGGCGGGCGCTTTACCCTGACGGAAGAAAATGCACCACAGCTGCCCGCCATGCTGGATCTTATGGATCAGCTGGATATCGACAAATTTTATTTATCCCACCTGAATTATGCCGGACGGGGAGGGCGTAACCGTAAACAGGATGCCTTCCTGAACACTACCCGCAGGGTAATGACGGATTTATTTGAACGCTGCCAGAGCGAACTTAAAGCCGGTAAAAACCGTGAGTATGTCACGGGTAATAATGATGCCGATGGTGTCTGGCTGCTTATGTGGGCACGGCAACACTACCCTGAACGTGCCGATCTGCTACAGCAGAAGCTGGTGCAGTGGGGAGGAAATTCATCCGGTGTGAATATCGCCAACATCGATAACCTTGGCCAGGTTCATCCGGACACCTTCTGGTGGAAACATAATCTCGGCAATGTCCGCGAACGTCCCTTCAGTGATATCTGGCGCAATACCACCGATCCGCTGATGCAGGGAATGCGTCAGACCCCCCGCCCGCTGGAAGGACGCTGCGCCACCTGCCAATACCTGAATCTGTGTGGCGGAAATACCCGTGTACGTGCCTTTCAGATGACAGGAAATCCCTGGGCTGAAGATCCGGCCTGCTACCTGAGTGATGACGAAATTAATCCGCATCAGCCCGTGCAGATTCCGCTGCTGCAGGCCGAAGGATAACTGGAGACTAATTATGCACCCGCCAATCCTTAATCAGATGTTGTCCTCTGTGCCTGATGACTCACCACTGCAACCGGGCGAAGTCGCGCTGATCGGTGCTGGTCCCGGCGATCCCGGGTTGCTGACAGTAAGGGCGCTGCGCCTGCTGGCCCAGGCTGACACGGTTATTTATGACCGCCTGGTCGGGGCCGGCATCATGGCACTCCTGCCGCCGCAGTGTCAGACCATCTATGTGGGCAAAGCTGCCGGAGACCATGTTCTGCCACAGGAAGAAATCAACCAGTTGCTGGTTCGTCTGGCCCGTACCGGAAAACGTATTGTCCGCCTTAAGGGAGGGGACCCTTATATTTTTGGCCGTGGCGGGGAAGAGATTGAAGATCTGCGTCATGCCGGCCTTTGCTATCGGGTCATCCCCGGCATTACCGCCGCTTCCGGCTGTGCCACATACGCCGGTATCCCGCTGACCCACCGTGATCATGCGCAAAGCTGCACGCTGGTTACCGGGCACCTGAAAAAGGATGGCGAGCTTGACCTCAACTGGCAGGCGCTGGCCCAGCCCGGACAAACCCTGGTGTTTTATATGGGGGTCAACAGTGCGGTTGTTATTACTGAGAATCTGACGGCTGCTGGTCTGGCAGCAGAGACGCCGGTTGCGGTTATCGAGCGTGGCACGACACCACAACAGCGGGTTCTGCGCTCCACTCTGGACGATCTGCCACGGCTTGTTGCCCGCGAAGATATCCGTCCGCCATCACTGCTGATTATTGGCAGCGTTACTGCTCTCGCCTATGACGAATTCCAGCCGGTTGTACAGGAGTCTGTCGCATGTTGAACCCTCTTTCCCGTTGGCTGCTGCCATTGCTTATCGGCAACCTGAGCATTCTGACCTGTGTGGCGCAGACCAGCACGGCAGAAGACTCTGAGGCCCTGCAGATATATCAGGATCATTGTGCCGGTTGTCATGGTGCGCAGCGTACCGGAGCCATGGGGCCGGCACTGCTGCCGGAAAGCCTGGCACGTTTGCGTAAAGCAGAGGCACTGAATGTTATGCTGCATGGTCGCGTCCTGACTCAGATGCCGGCCTTTGCCAGACAGATTCCGGAAGAAAAACTGCAGCGGCTGATTGAGCTGATTTACAGCCCGCCGGCTGAACCTCCGCGTTGGGAAGAAAAAGATATTACACAGTCGCGGGTAAGCTATCCGGTTCCTGATAACGACAAGCCACTGTTCAGTGCAGACCCGCAGAATCTGTTTATTGTGGTGGAGCTGGGTGATCATTCCGCCACTCTGCTGGACGGCGATAAATTTGAAGCCATAACCCGTTTTAAAACCCGTTTCGCCCTGCATGGCGGCCCTAAATTTTCACCGGATGGGCGTTACGTTTATTTTGCTTCCCGTGATGGCTGGATCAGTAAATACGATATTTACAACATGACCTATCTCGCCGAAATCCGGGTTGGTATCAATACCCGCAATCTTGCCATTTCGGCAGATGGCCAATATCTGATCGCTGCTAATTACCTGCCGGGTAATCTGGTTTTACTGAGCAGTAAAGATCTGAGCCTTATTAAGATTATTCCGGCCAGCAGTGGTGATACAACCTCACGTGTCAGTGCGGTATACACCGCACCACCGCGCCACGGCTTTGTTGCAGCGCTGAAAGATATTGCCGAGGTCTGGGAAATTACCCCGTCAGATACCGATGCTCAAATACGCCGCATTCCGACCAGTGAATACCTGGATGACTTTTTCTTTGACCAGAATTATCAGTACCTTATCGGCTCTTCAAGAAAGGGTAACAGTGCTCAGGTCGTGAATCTGGATTCCGGTAATACGGTGGCAGACCTCAGCATAGAAGGCATGCCGCATCTGGGGTCAGGAATTACCTGGAAATACCAGGATACTGAAGTCCTTATGACGCCAAACCTGAAAGACAGCCGCTTAACCATTATTGATATGAGCAACTGGAAAACCATTCGCCAGCTTGATACTCAGGGGCCGGGTTTCTTTACCCGCAGTCATGATGGCAGTCCTTATGCCTGGTCAGATGTGTTCTTTGGTCCGCATAAAGACCTGATTAATATTATTGATAAAAAGTCACTGGAAATTGTTAAAACCCTGCGCCCCTCTCCGGGAAAAACATCCGGCCATGTCGAGTTTACCCGTGATGGTCGTTATGCCCTGCTGAGCATATGGGATGATGATGGTGAGCTGATTGTTTACGATTCCAAAACACTGGAAGAGGTCAAGCGCCTGCCAATGAAAAAACCATCGGGAAAATACAATGTTTACAATAAAACCCGCTACGTCCGGGGAACAAGCCATTAGCCGGTTAATCGTGGATTAACCGGCGGATCAGCAGTGCTTAAATCGTTGGCTCTTGTTCTTTATGGTAATGAATCCTGCAGTCTCGGATAAAAAGACAATATATTATCCTGTGGCTTAAGCCCCGCGCGGGCGAGGGTTTTCAGCGGCTGAAACTGCAGGTCGGCAATACGCACTTCGGTATTGTATTTGGCGCTGGCGGCTAAAAATTTCAGCAAGGCGGCCAGGCCGCCGGCATCAATAACCGGTACGGCATCCATATACAGAATCACAGCTTTTTTATCGCGGCTGTGAATCGCCAGTTCAGAGAAAATCCGGTCAGCGGCGGCAAAAAACAGCGGCCCGTTTATTTTATAAACTGCCCAGCCTGCAGGCAGAGGTTCGCTGATTAATTTGCTGTTGTCGCTGATATCGCTGACTTTGGTCATCTCGGAAATATCGCGCATAAATAACAGCGAGGCGAGCACGATACCAACGCCAATGGCGATCACCATGTCGAACAATACGGTCAGGCTCAGGCAGGTTGCCAGCACCATAATGTCGCCTCTGGGCGCGGTGCGGAAAAAGTGCAGCACTTTATCGGCCTCACTGATATTCCACGCCACCAGTAATAACAGTGCCGCCATCGAGGCCATGGGCAAATGCGCCAGTACCGGTGCCAGTACCAGCAGACCGGCCATTACCACCAGGGCATGAACCATTGCCGCGATTGGCGTTTGCGCACCGGCGCGGAAATTGGCGGCCGAGCGGGCAATGGCGGCGGTGGCGGTAATACCACCAAAAAATGGCACCACAATATTGCCGATACCCTGACCCAGTAACTCACTGTTGGCACTGTGGCGGGTGTTGGTCATGCCATCGAGCACCACCGCACAGAGCAGGGATTCAATCGCGCCGAGCATGGCAATGGAAAATGCTGCAGGCAGCAATAACTGCAGCAGCGACCAGGACAAACCAATCGGCTGGCCGTCGGCGCCGGGTTGTTCCCAGGGCCAGAAAAATTCCGGCAATATTGGTGGAATACCGCTGCCAACCGAACCATCCGGTAATAAATAACTGAAACGGCTGCCGATGGTGTCGACTTCGTGGCCCTGTAAGCCCAGCAGCCAGGCGGTTAATACACCAACCAGCAGTGCCGGAATATGGGGCGGCAGGCTGCTGATTTTTTTCCACAGCAGCAGAGTCGCAAAGGTGGTGAGGCCGACGGTCAGGCTGGCACTATCAAAGCCGGGTAACGCCTGTGCCAGGGAGTGTACTTTTTCGACATAGGTTTCCGGGTATTGAATAGTCAGCCCGAAAAAATCCTTTAATTGCAGAGTCGCAATCACGATGGCAATACCGGAGGTAAAGCCGAGGGTTACCGACTCGGGAATATATTCGATAAAACGCCCAAGGCGGGCAAAGGCCATGGCAATCAGAATCAGGCCGGATAACAGGGTGGCAATCAGCAAACCTCCGAGGCCGAACTTTTCCGCAATGGGATAAAGAATGACCACAAAGGCCGCGGTCGGGCCGGAAATGCTGAAGCGTGAGCCGCCGGTCAGGGCAATAATAAAACCGGCAATCATGGCGGTGTATAGGCCGTATTGCGGCGCGACTCCGCTGGCGATTGCCAGTGCCATCGACAGCGGAATGGCGATAATACCAACGGTGATACCGGCAATAATATCTTTGCCAAAACGTTGTGCGGTGTAGGGTGATTCTTTCAGGGATTCGCGCAGGGCATTGGCGATGCGCAGGGAAAATAAATGAGCGCGGTGCGGCATTCAGGGGCTCCCGGCAGGAGATAAGAGGGCGGCACTATAACACAAAGAGTGGGGTTTTTGTTGGGTGCAGGGTTGGGATAAGGGATGGGGGAAGAAGAGGTGCGGGATTAAGACTGTGTGATCAGGGCTTCTGCCGGCAGCCTTTGCGGTTGTGTGATGCGCACGCGTTTATGGCGATTCAGCTCGCCACTGATAATGCTGACAGCACTTTTGCTGACGCCAAACTGTTTGGCGAGAAATTTAACCAGTTCGCTGTTGGCTTTGCCTTCAACCGGTGGCGCCTGAATACGGACTTTCAGGGCATCACCGTGTATGCCAGAGAATTCGCTTTTAGACGCTTTGGGCTGCAGGTGGCAGACGAGGAGTAAATCCCCGTCTGTCCATTGGTAATGTGCGGCAGAGTGTTCGGGTGTGCTCACAGGCCGATGATCAGTCCGCGCGGAATCTGCAGCATCTGCACTAGCGGGCCAAGCAGCATTATTTCGACAATTTTAATTGCCAGAAAAACCAGAATCGGCGACAGGTCGAGGCCACCCATATCCGGCATCATTTTGCGGATAGGACGTACGACAGGTTCGAGAATCTGGTTAATAAGAATCAGTGCCGGGTTGTAAGAGCCTGGCGCAATCCAGGAGGCAATCACGGTAATCACCAGACCCCAGAAGTAGATATTCAGCAGCAGCGCAAACAGTCCGACCGGCGCCCACAGGAGAATGTTGGCCCAGGGCAGGCCATATCCGGCAAACATAAAGATAGCGGCAAACAACAGCGCCTGAACAACATAGGCGAGTACCAGTGATGCAACGTCCAGTCCGCCAAAGCCCGGAATAATACGGCGTAACGGAATTAATACCGGATTGGTGGCTTTGACCAGAAACTGCGAAATCGGGTTGTAAAAATCGGCGCGCACCAGCTGCAGCAGAAAGCGCAGAATAATAATAAACAGCGCCATACTGCCGATGGTATTGATCAGTAACAGTCCGACCTGAGAGAACGGTGACATGGTAACTCCGTGAATATTTAATGGCTGGCGGCCGCTTATGGCCGTCAGCCTTTAACATATAGGCGCCTCAGCGCCTTTTCCAGTCCTGACAATGGTCTTATTTGTCAGGAAACCTCAGCACACCCCGGTACGGCTATTCAGGCTTTACCCAGCTGTTCACTCAGCTCGGCGGCACGGTCGCTGGCGGCTTTTAAGGCAGCATCGACAATATCGCGCATATGGGCGGCTTCAAAAGTGGCAATAGCGCGCTCGGTGGTGCCACCCGGAGAGGTTACACGGCGGCGCAGTTCGGCCGGACCAACATCGGATTGCATTGCCATCTGACCCGCGCCCAGTGCGGTTTGCAGGGTCAGTTTGGTTGCCGTTTGTTCGCTCAGGCCAAGCTTTTTACCGGCTTCGATCATGGCTTCCATCAGCAGGAAATAATACGCCGGGCCACTGCCGGAAACAGCGGTTACGGCATCGATTTCGGCTTCGGTTTTTACCCACACGGTCAGGCCAACGGCACGCAGCAGGGAATCGGCCTGGTTGCGCTGGTCGAGGCTGACGTCTTTGCTGCCGAGCAGGCCGGTTGCGCCCAGTCCCAGCAGAGACGGCGTGTTGGGCATACAGCGTACGATGGCGCGGCAGCTGCTCCAGCGTGCCAGGCTGTCCATATTGATACCGGCGGCAATGGAAATCAGCAGTGGCTGACGCTTGCTCAGGGTGGCCTGCAGGGGTTCGAGAACCTCTTTCATCATCTGTGGTTTGACCGCCATGATGACGACATCGGCTTTGGCGATGGCATCAAGGTTATCGGCGTGGGTGGTTACACCGAATTCTTTTTCCAGCTTGCTGCGTTGTTCGGCGCCGGGGTCGGAAACATGAATCAGGCTGGCCTTGGTTTCGCCCTGTTTGATCAGGCCGCCAATAATGCTGGAGGCCATGTTACCGCCACCGATAAATGCGATTTGAGTCATGCTGGTTCCTTCTTTTGTATAAAGTCGCAGCGCCCGGTACGAGCGGGAGCTGCATTAATTCTGGTCGATTATGAGCAGTTTGCCGTTTCTTCCGGCATTCCGGTATCAGTTGTTGGCAGGATAGTCGCGGGCACCAAAAATATCGGTACCGATGCGGATCTCGGTACTGCCGCAGGCTATCGCCAGCTCCAGGTCGCCGGACATACCCATTGAGAGCGTATCCATTGCCGGAAATTCTGCCGCCAGCTGCTGATACAGCGCCTGCATCGCCTCAAGCTGGGTGCGCAGGCGCTCTTCATTACCGGTCGCTTCCGGAATACACATCAGGCCGCGCAGGCACAGATTGGGCAGTTCGCTGACCAGAGTGCAGAGGGCGTGCGCTTCAGCGGGCAGCACTCCGGCTTTTTGCTCTTCGGCAGAAATATTCACCTGCACCAGTACATTCAGCGCTGGCAGGCCAGCGGGGCGTTGCTCGCTCAGGCGGCGGGCAATTTTGTCACGGTCAACGGTTTCTACCCACTGGAAGTGTTCGGCGACGGGACGCGTCTTGTTGGACTGCAGCGGGCCGATAAAATGCCATTCAATATCGGTCAGATGGCTGAGGGCGGTGATTTTGTCCATGCCGTCCTGCAGGTAGTTTTCACCAAAGCTGCGCTGGCCGAGGGCGTAGACAGCCTCGACCATAGTTGCGGGTTTGGTCTTACTGACCGCAAGCAGGCGTACACTCTGAGCAGGGCGGTTGTTTTGTGTACAGGCCTGTTGCAGGCGTTGCAGCACATTCTGGTAATTCAGTTCAAGAGTAGACATTTCAGGGGCTTGGTTTATCTTTTTGACCTGCAACCCATTCCGGGTTGGTGAATCCTGATAATATAGAAGCTTGTCGGCTGGCGCACCCTTCGCCGGGCCAGCCAGTAAAAAATAACGAGGAGTGGCTATGGATATTACTGAACTGCTTGCCTTCAGTGCCAAGCAAGGCGCGTCGGATCTGCATTTATCGGCCGGCTTGCCGCCAATGATCCGGGTTGATGGCGATGTGCGCCGTATCAACCTGCCAGCACTGGGGCATAAAGAAGTTCATAGCCTGGTGTATGACATCATGAACGATAAGCAGCGTAAGGATTTCGAAGAGTTCCTTGAGACTGACTTCTCGTTCGAAGTGCCGGGTGTGGCGCGTTTCCGTGTGAACGCCTTTAACCACAACCGCGGTGCCGGTGCGGTATTCCGTACCATTCCGTCGAAAGTTCTGACCATGGACCAGCTGGGCATGGGTCAGGTGTTCAAAGATCTGGCGAAGATTCCACGCGGTATCGTACTGGTTACCGGCCCGACCGGTTCTGGTAAATCGACCACGCTGGCGGCGATGATCGACTATATCAACGAAAGCAAATACGACCACATCCTCACCGTGGAAGACCCGATCGAATTCGTACACGAATCGAAAAAATCGCTGGTTAACCAGCGTGAAGTTCACCGTGACACCTTAGGCTTTAACGAAGCACTGCGTTCGGCGCTGCGTGAAGACCCGGACGTCATTCTGGTGGGTGAGATGCGTGACCTTGAAACCATCCGTCTGGCGCTGACCGCGGCAGAAACCGGTCACATTGTATTCGGCACCCTGCACACCAGCTCGGCGGCAAAAACCATCGACCGTATCGTCGACGTATTCCCGGCGGAAGAAAAATCCATGGTGCGCTCCATGCTGTCGGAATCTTTGCAGGGGGTTATTTCCCAGACTCTGCTGAAGAAGAATGGCGGCGGCCGGGTTGCGGCCCACGAAATCATGGTGGGTACACCGGCCATCCGTAACCTGATCCGTGAAGATAAAATTGCCCAGATGTATTCGGCCATTCAGACCGGTTCGGCTTACGGTATGCAGACCATGGATCAGTGCCTGCAGAACCTGTTGAACAAAGGTCTGATCAGCCGGGATGTGGCGCGTGAAAAAGCCAAAATCCCGGATAATTTCTGAGGTAACTGAACATGGCGATGGATAAGTTTTTACGCCTGATGGTGGAAAAAGGCGCCTCGGATCTGTTTATTACAGCCGGGGTTCCGCCTTCCATGAAGGTAAACGGTAAAATTATGCCGTTAAGCAAAAACCCGCTCAGTGCCGAGCAAACGCGCGAAGTGGTACTGGGGCTGATGAACAGCAAGCAGCAGGACGAATTTGAGGAGAAAAAAGAACTCAACTTCGCCATTAATGCCAGTGGTATCGGGCGTTTCCGTGCCAGTGCTTTTTATCAGCGTAACGTTTCCGGTATGGTGCTGCGCCGTATCGAAACCCGTATTCCGAGTGTCGATCAGCTTGGCCTGCCGGATATTATTAAAGAAATATCCATGGCCAAGCGCGGCCTGATTCTGTTTGTCGGTGCCACCGGTGCCGGTAAGTCGACCTCGCTGGCGTCGATGATTGGTCACCGTAATAAAAACAGTAAGGGCCATATTCTCAGCATCGAAGACCCGATCGAATTTATTCACCAGCACGATGGCTGCATTATTACCCAGCGTGAAGTGGGCTTAGATACCGAGAGCTTTGATACCGCCCTGAAAAACTGTCTGCGTCAGGCGCCGGATGTGATCATGATTGGTGAGGTGCGTTCTGCCGAAACCATGGAGCACGCCATTACCTTCGCCGAAACCGGACACCTGTGTCTGGCGACCCTGCACGCTAACAACGCTAACCAGGCGCTGGAGCGTGTGATTCACTTTTTCCCGCCGGATCGTCATAACCAGGTGTGGATGGATTTATCCCTTAACCTGCGCGCCATTGTGGCCCAGCAGTTAATTGCCACGCCGGATGGCCGTTCACGCCGCGCGGTGGTGGAAGTTCTGCTGAATACACCACTGGCTTCGGACCTGATCCGTAAAGGTGAAGTGCACGAACTGAAGCCATTAATGGCCAAGTCCAACGAAGCGGGTATGCAGACTTACGATCAGGCGTTGTATGCACTCTACGAGCAGGGTGAAATCACCTATGAAGATGCTATTGCTCACGCCGACTCACCGAACGACCTGCGTCTGATGATTAAACTCGGCTCCGAAGCCGACGCCGATCATCTGGATGGTGCAACACGTAATCTGCGGCTGCAGGACTGATTTCTCAGCCTGTAGTACGTCATTAATAAAGGCCTCACAGGAGGCCTTTATTTTTTCCGGTAAAGCAGTGTGCTGACAAAGCGGACAATACCTTCTTTTATTCTCCCCGCCATAAAAAGTATCAACAACTCAAACGAGCTGCGAATACTGCGCAGAAATTTGCACCCATATTGAGTCACGACTCAACCTTTATGCACCACAAGCAAGCATAAAGTGTTTTCTCGGTGCTATGGCGAAAGCTTATTTCTCGACAGGCCCTAGGCTCTCCTTTCAGCGACAGGGCGTTTTCCGCGTAAGGCGCAGGCTTACGAAAAATAAATCTGAACTCGGGTACGGTTATTGCTGATAGCGAATAAAACCTGTCCAATTGATCAGAATTTTCTGGAGCGGACAAACGACTTAAAAATCAGGAGAAAATCCATGTTCAAGAAACTGACCAAACCTTTATTGCAGGTTACCGCACTGGCGGCTGCGTTAGGCTGTTCGGCCATGACACTGGCGGAGGATAAAGTAACCTTCCAGCTCGACTGGTTGCCCGGTGGTGATAAAGCCCCGGTTTATGTTGGTATTCAGCAGGGATTTTTTGCCGCCGAAGATCTTGAAGTAAAAATTGCCAGTGGTCGTGGCTCAACGGATGCCGTTACCAAAATGGCGACGGGCCAGTCGGACGTTGGTATTGCAGATATCGGCGCCTTAATGGCAGCCAAAGCGCGCGATGGCGTACCGGTATCGGCGGTGCTGTCGTATTTTTCTCAGGCGCCCCATGCTTTTTTCACCCTTGAAGGCAGCTCGATTAAAACCCTTAAAGACGTTGCCGGTAAAAGAATTGCGACCTCTCCGTTTACCTCCTCCAATGCCTTTTTACCGCTGGTTTTAAAAGAAAATGGCATGGCCGAAGACAGTGTGACGCTGGTGAAATCGGACCCGGGTGCATTAAGCCCGATGCTGATGACCGGCAATATCGAAGGCATTATCGCCTGGGTCACCAATGTTGCCTTATTCGAGAAACAAGCGGCAGAAGCCGGAAAAACCCTGCGTGTTATTCCCTGGACAGAGGGCGGTCTGGATTTATACAGCTCATCCTTAGTGGCCGCCGATAAATTCCTCAGCGAGCGTCCGGACGTTGCCAAACGCTTTGTTAAAGCCTACGCCAAAGCCGTGCAATTCACCTATGCCCACCCGGATAAAGCCGGTGCCGATATTCACGCCATGGTACCTGAGGTGGATGCTGCGGTTGCCAGTGCACAAATCCGCAGCATTAACGGTCTGGTGTATAACGAAGTAACCAGCAACGACGGTTTTGGTGCCTTAACACCAGAGCGTATGGCGTTAACCTGGAAGTGGGTTTCGCAGGCTAACGATATTGCCGCCGATGCTATGAATCCGGAAATCGCCGTTAACCGTGATTTTATGCCGGAGCAAAACTGATATGAGTAAGGCGTCAGAGCGTGCTTTTGTACGCATGGAACAGGTTGGTCATTGTTATGATCCGGCCGCTGGCAATATGGCGGTACAACAGATTGATCTGGAAATTCACCGCCATGAATTTGTAGCGGTGGTGGGGCCATCCGGCTGCGGTAAATCCACGCTGTTACGTATGGTGGCGGGGCTGCTGATTCCCAGCGCAGGTAAGGTCAGTGTGTTTGATCGTCAGGTGACTGAGCCGCGTGATGATGTCGGTATCGTTTTTCAGAAGCCGACGTTATTACCCTGGCTGACGGTACGCGACAATGTGCTGTTCCCGCTGAAACATAAATACGGGCTGGTAACGGCCGCCGATAAAAACCGCGCCGAAGAATTACTGGCGATGGCCGGTTTATCACAGTTTTCGGCACGTATGCCGGACGAATTATCCGGTGGTATGCAGCAGCGTGTCGGTATTGTGCGCGCGCTGTTATTAAACCCGGATATTTTATTAATGGATGAGCCGTTCTCGGCGCTGGATGCCATGACACGTGAACAGATCGGTTTTGATCTGCTGAATATCTGGACAGAAAATCCCAAGACCGTTCTCTTTATTACCCACTCAATTTCCGAGGCGGTGCTGCTGGCTGATCGTGTATTAGTGATGAGTCAGCGTCCGGGAACCGTACTGGATTTAATTGATATTGATATTCCGCGGCCGCGCAGCGCCAACACCATTAACACTCCGCGATTTGCTGAACTGACCGCACGTATCAGAAAACATATTTATGAGCCGGAAGCCCATGCTTAAATCAACGTCTTTTCCTGTCCGCCAGTGGCTGCTGAGTTATGCGGCGGCGCTGTTCTTTATTACCTTTGTACTGTTATGGGAACTGATCTGCCGTTTCGGTAAGGTGCCTGTGTATATCCTGCCGTCGCCGGTATCGATTGTGAATGCTTTCTTCGACGTGGAATTCAGTCGCTGGCTGGAGCATCTGTGGGCAACACTGCGGGTGGCCCTGATGGGGTTTGCACTGTCTATCTGTATCAGTATTCCGCTGGCCATTGCGATGGTTCGTTCGGAAGTCTTATCGCGCACTATTTATCCGGCGCTGGTGGTGATTCAGTCGACTCCGGTGGTGGCGGTTGCACCACTGATTATTGTACTGATGGGCACCGGCGATATGTCGCGGGTATTGATTACCTGTCTGATTACCTTTTTCCCGCTGGTGGTTTCGGCGGCAACCGGCATGCTGGAAACACCGGAAGAACTGATTGAGCTGAGTAAATCATTACGGGCTCCGCGTTATCGTGAAACCTGGCAGATCCGCATTCCTTATGCCATTCCGCATATTTTCAGCGGCCTGAAAGTATCCATTACGCTGGCCATTATCGGTGCTGTAGTGGCGGAGTTTGTCGCTGCGGAAAAAGGCCTGGGTTACTTTATTCAGTTCTCAACCTCTTTCTTTAAAATTCCGCAGGCATTTGCCGGATTAATATTCCTTGCGGTGGTCAGTCTGGTGTTATTCAAAAGTGTGCAATGGGCACAGCAGTGGCTGTATCCGTGGAGTATTCCGAAGAATAAACGCTGAAGCGTTAACCTGAGTGAAGCAGCGTGCTGCTGTTATCCGGGGTGATAACAGCAGCACTCCGTTTTGTCTGACCTGCTTCAGCCGATAAAACGCGCAACGATATCGCGGATTTTACGTGCTTTATCTTTGGCAAAAATACTGAGGAAAGAACGGCCATTATTCTGCTCTGCGAGCATTTCCACCAGAGTGGCGCGGTTCTCAGTATGCAGAAAGGCAGTACAGGACTTCAGCAGACCGTCATTGGCCAGCGCAATGACATAATGCCGGCAGGCTTCGAACTGACGGTTTTTAACGCAGTACAGCAGGATATGCTCAGGGCGGATATCCAGACGCAGCAACCACAGCAATAAAAAGGCCGCGGCCTGTTCTTCGTTGTCGTCTTCATCGGCCTCCAGCATGTCACTGAAGCTCATCTTGCCCTGCTTAACCTGATCGCTCAGATAGCCCTGAACGATGGTGTCACGTACCAGTTTAAAGCCACGGTAATTGTTATTAAAAAACAGTCGCGCCAGACGGTCGCGCTGTTCTTCATCCAGCAACCAGATAAAGCTGTCGACCCCGGTCATAGTGTACTCAGGAGCTTGCAGTTCCAGACCTTCACCCAGCAGATAATGTTCTGCCAGAGTGGCGGTTTGTTCATAACCGGCATTACCGTCCAGATAATTCAGAACCTGCTGATGCAGCTGCTGCAGGCAGGCTTCGCTGTCCAGCAGTTCATTGGCACGGGCTGAAATCTGAGCACGGTCAATACCGCCTTTAAATAACAATACATTGCCCCGGCAATGGTTCAGTTCCGCACTTTGCAGTTCGGGGCCGGCGAATATTTCGTAGTCGTCACCCATATCTTCAACCAGCCAGACGCCGAGCCAGGTCATATCGCCGGGAACAAAATCTTCCCGCGTGTGGTAGTCCGCAGCGATACGCAGCGGTTTTTTGCTCAGCACTTTGCTGTCGCAATCCAGTTGGGAGGAACCACTCTCGCTGGCCAGAATACTGTGCCAGTGTTTGAGGCTGAGACGCAGATTACGTTCCAGTGTGCGGCGGAAGTTTTGTTGCAGCTCGTCATTATTGCTGTAACTGAAGCGCGGATGACGTAGTTCCAGCAGACGATAAAACTGAATTTTATCGGCCTCGTTGATATAACGCAGTCCGTGTTGCAGCTCCTGTGCCAGCTTACGGCTGCGGCTGCCGAACATCGAGGTGTCGGCATCATCAATGGCGGCATACTGATCAAGCCAGTGAATATATTTTTCCGTGTGGTAAGCAGGCTGGCACTGACTGAGCTGGAAGGCCATTAAATAACCCTGATTAATTCCGGCTTTTTCCAGTGCTTCGTAATGATTGATTTCCTGTAATACATCTGCAAATTCCACATCGTAACTGTCATCGGAAAATGCCTGCATCACCAGCCGCGTGACCCGTATCGGTGCCAGCGCGACCATCAGTTTCCAGATGCGTTTGGCTGGCACGCTGCAGGGCAGAGGCAGGTGCTGCAACCAGAAGCAGATCAGCAGTATGCGCTGGTAATCATCGTCGTGGTCGTTAAAAAAGTGATAGCCATTCTGGAGTTCGCTGAACTGATTAAACGACAGTGAACTGCGGCGGGTACAATCGTCACGGTGGGCATAGCGGTTGATCAGCCCGATCATCTGTTGCTGATTTAATAGCGGTTGCTGTGCACAGAAATAATCGCGGAAAAGCTGCACCTGCTCCGCACTCATGCCACGGCCTTCCGGGCAGTAATGGCCGCCTTCAATATGAAAGCGCTTCAGTGGCAGGTTTGCGGCTTTTAACCATAAACTATCCTGCTGCAGGTATTCGGCCAGAACCGGAGTCTGCTCATCGGCAAAATTCTGCTGCCAGTCGTTGTGCAGAATAAAGGCCATCAGCGTAAAGTGGCCGATCTCCAGCTCGCTTTGTGCTGCATCGTCTGCCCAACTGGCGGGGTTGGCCAGAGTACGCTCTGAACCAATAAGTTGTTGTGCGCGCTGCAGCAGTGCCTTGCCCAGCCGCTCATCCATATCGCAGAATTCGCCCAGCAGGCTGTGCAATACTTTTTGTTGCAGCGCTTTTTCCTGATCTTCGGCCGGAATGCGGCTGAAACGGCGGAAATATTCGGCAGTGGTTAACAGCTCATCGTCGTCGACCAGAAGCTCGCGCATACTATCGGGGAATTCATCCTGCCCCAGTACGCGGTAAAAAATATCCAGCAGGCGCAGGTATTGCCGGGCGCGCTGTTCTTCACTGTCGGAGGTTAATACATCGGCAAAGTCTTCGGCGTCTTCGTCATCGCTTTGTAATTCGCGGCGTACGCTGTACAGAACGGAAAACAGGTCATCGCAGATGTCTTTGTTGCTGTCGCCAAAAATCAGCTCATCCTGTAAATCACGGTAAAATCCCGGCGCTGCTTTTTTGGCCAATGGTGCAAGTTCGGTGACGGGCAATTGCTGCAGCGCATCCTGCTGGCTGCCATCATATACGTACTGCCACAGTGCTTCGCCCTGAGGCAGAGCGAGAATCAGTGGTTTAACCATGCGCAGGCCATCACCCCTGGTTTCTTCCCGCTCCATGGATTCCTGTGAACGCAGATCACTGGCGGAATAACAGAATAACAGCGTGCTGCTTTGTGCCTGAATTCTGTTCTGCAGATCCAGTGCTTCGTCTTCAAGGCTGGCATGAATAAAATGCTGCTGGGCAAATTCTGCGCAATCTTCATCATCAAAACGGTCACCATCCATCGGCAACAGCGTCAGATAAAAATCCAGCACCGGGTTATGTGCCTCTTCATTATTATGAATCGACACCATCATTTTGGGCGTGTCGAGCAGACGCTCCTGCAGAGCCTGTTTAAACCACAGATATTCCTGCGGGTTAGAACGCAGATATTCTCCCAATGGCTGATAGTGGGTGTCGCTGCCCCACTCATGGCCAAACATCTGATAGCGGAACGGGTCGTTATCGCACCAGATATAGGCACTGATCACCTCGCGGCACCAGCCATAGCGATGCACAATATCGGCAAGAAATTTATGATATTCGCCGGCATGCTCGTCATCCCAGTACGGGATAAAAAACTGAGCCAATAACGGCAGATTATTCAGATCGCTGCGCGCCAATAAATACAGGGCTTCGGCGCCGAATACGTCCATATCATCGCGCCACATATCGTCCGTATCGTTATTGTCACGGGCATAGGCAACGATACTGCGGGCACAGCGTATAACCTGCTCTTGCAGTTGTGGAAACTGCAGCGCTAAGGCAAAGAATATGGGCTCAGAAATATAGACCGGATCATCTTCCGCGATTGTCTCATGGGAAGATTCGCTGTAACCATCCGGCGTCAGCCTCAGGGCGTCTTTGACATAAGTGCGCAGTGTTTCATCACGGATATCACTCAGTTGCAGGCGACGCTGGCCATTATTTTCAAGCGCAACAAATTCGATATTAAAAACCTGCTTCCTGAAGGCACTGCCATCTTCCAGATGCTGCTGGTACTGCAACAGCGCAGCAGCAACCGACTCACTGTCGTGTGGATTAAAAGCAATAAGAATAGATTTATCGAACTGATGCATGCGGTTCCCTGTAGTGGCAGCAGTGTCACAAGACACAGGCTGATGCTGTGCTGACTGTGCCTTCTGGTTGTAATGATAGCTTTCTCAAAAGAGCAGGGATAATAGCAGAGGATGACCGCTCAGGGCGTGTGAAGATGATAAAAATAGTAACGGCAGGTAAGGGGGCGGATAGCTGGGGAATGAACGCCGTCGTGACGGCAGTCGTCGGGCTGCCGTAAAAGATTGTCTGTGCCTTTAACTGATGGTCTGAGCAGCGCTCTGCTCAGGTTCTTACTTCAGGTTGCATTCTTCTGCCGCTGACAGAGGATAAGTATCCCTATTCCGGTGGAGATTGCGCCCAGATAAGTCAGAGTCATGGAGATATAACTTTTGACCAGCATAAATTCTGCCAGAGCCTGAGTATCCATAAAAGCTCCGGCCATAGAAATCATAAGATCCAGAGGTAAAAGAGAAAACATGATGACGCCGAAGCTCAGAAGATGAGCCGCGCCCCCGCCCAACTGTTTATGAATTTTTATTGTAGCCGCTACAGCAAGGGCCAGCGGTGAAAACAGGATAAACAGAGCTATCAGCGTACCTATGGAGTTGGTTGCACTGGCGAAGAAAGTGTAATTGTCAGACATGGGTATGGTCACTTATTTCAGTAGCTTTACCGACTGATATTTTCTTCGGTACTGGAAAATATCAGTTGGATTTATGAACAGTTGTATAAAGAGAGGGTACACCGAAGGTGAACCCTGGTTCAATAAATTCGGTACCTGATCCTCTGCTGCCAGTTTAACCGGGAAAAACTGCAGCAGTCCGTCATGTTGTTACTGTTTAGTCCAAACTGATTTGACAATGCCAAAGCCAATGGCACCTAAAATTGCACCAGTCACTTTGTCGATATAGAACGCCATTCGGGTAAATTTATTGCGTACGTTGTTGTTGGATAATAAATAGATGATAGCCACATCCCATAGAAAAACGATAGCCGTCATCCAGGCGCCAAGAAGAATTTTGAACTTTAAGCTGATCTCTGGTGTAAGCGCAACAGTGAAGAGACTCAGGTAAAATAACAGGTTTTTAGGGTTTAAAATTCCAGACAGAAAACCAGTAATGAATTCTTTTGAAAAGGAAATCAGAGAGAATCTTTCAGTGCCTTCGGATGTGGTTGCCATATTCTGATATGAACTTCTGGGTGCCTTTAATGCATGAAACGCAATGTACATAAGGAAAAGACCGCCAACAACTTTAAGTGCAATCATTATGGAAGTTGAAGCTGAAAGAATTGCTCCTACACTAATAAGGCATAGGCCAATGTAAACGGCATTGGCAGATGCAATCCCAAGTGCAACGCCAATGGCATTTTTACGATTTCCCTTTAAGGCACTTTTTACAACCAACACAAAGTCAGGCCCTGGACTGAGTAGCGCAAGGAAATGGGCGATTGCTACGGTAATGAAGATGCTGATCAAACTAAGTTCCATAAGGTTCTCTTCTTAATAAAAATTGATGAATTTCAGAGGAGTCTAGTACCATGTTGATTCGTGAAGGGCGCTCTGGCCTGAGCCCTTATCAGTTCTGCGATTTTATCCATGCTTATCCTGCGCCATTACGCGATTGGTTTACGGCTTCGGATGGTCACTCTTCAGCCGTCCATACATGGCTGAGTCAGAGACAATACCGTTGACTTCCCAGCGCTGTCTTAACAAACCTTCCCGGGAAAATCCGAGCTTCTCCAGCGTTTTTGCAGATGACTGATTGTCTGGATCGATCTCTGCTTCAATCCGGCGCAGCCCCAATACACTGAAACCGTACTGTATCAGGGCCTCGCCTGCCTCATTAATGTAACCCTTTCCCCAGGCTGCGTGGCCCAAACCAAAACCGATTTCGGCACGTTTGGATTCTGCGTCATAGCTGAATAGCATGCACTTTCCGATCAGCTCACCAGTGGATTGCAGATACACCCCGAGAACCAGCGATTCCTGGCGTTGCATCGAATCATTGCTCGCATTTATAAAGTCCAGAGAATCCTGAAGGGTTTTCCAGGGGGGCGTATTCCAATAGCGCATAACTTCAGGATCGGAGAAAATTTCCAGCAGGCTTTCCGCATCATTAATCACCAAAGGTTTCAGTGATAAGCGTTCGGTTTCAATAACCGGAAAAAATAATCCTTTGGGCATGCACGCCTCCATTTCGTAGGTAACCCTGAAATATCGCTCCCGTTAAAAATCAAGCGCCAGCGAAGGCCGTGCTTTTTAAATACGGTGTGAGCAGCAGTAGCTAGCATCAGAGCAGCTAGCTATGAGAGAAAGATTTAAGCTGGATAACGAGGGTACACTTAAGATGACTTAGTTATCAATAGTTTGTGTTAGGGCCTGTCGACACTAATTAAATAGGCCTGTTATCGGCTAAAAATATCTCAGGCAAGGCGCTGAGAGTGTGGCCTAACGGGTTAAGCGAGCGAACAGCAACGCAGAATGAGGTATTTTTAGCCATAACCCTTCGGGCTGAGGCCAGTTTTCCACATAAACGTCGTCGCTCGTCATTCATTTAGCCCGCTAATATCACTCCTCTCTCCTTGTTCTGAGAAAAACTGGCTCTCAGCAGGCCGGATTTACTTAGTGTCGACAGGCCCTAGCTGAACACCTGTGCCGGGCTGGCGGGAAGAGCAGGAGAAGCTGGCATAAGATCGCCGGAAACCCTTACTGCCACTTATCCAGCGCCTGTTTGTCTTTATCCAGCGCTTCTACCCAGCGCTCACCCTGGCTGGTAACCTCCTTTTTCCAGAAAGGTGCGCGGTTTTTCAGATAATCCATGATGTAATAGCAGGCATCGAAGGCAGCTTCACGGTGTGAGCTGCTGACTCCCACAAAAACAATCTGATCGGAAATCGCCAGGGGGCCAACGCGGTGTATCAGGCGCACGCGGTTAACGGGCCAGCGGGTACTGGCATCTGCGACAATCTGCTGCAGCGCTTTTTCGGTCATGCCCGGATAGTGCTCCAGCGTCAGGCCGCTCACTTGTGCCCCCTGATTCATTTCACGTACCAGTCCGGTAAAGAACACCACGGCGCCGTCGCTGCGGTTATCTTTGCGCAGCTCGGCGTATTCATGGGCAACGTCGAAATCCGCCTGTTGCACTGCAATATAGTGTTGGCTGTTGCTGGCGTTTCCTGTACTCATCGTCAGCCTCCGGTCACCGGCGGGAAAAATGCCACTTCATCACCGCTGTTAATCGGAGTGTCTTCGTCGTTGATCAGTGTCTGATTGATGGCGGCCAGTGCGCGTCCCGCAGCCAGACGTTCTGCCTGCTGTGGAAAATGCTGTATTAACGCAGCGCGCACGGTTGCCAGGCTGGCTGGTAACGGCAGGTCGATATCGCAGTGTGCGCAACCGAGTTGTTCGCGCAGGGCGGCAAAAAATAGAATATTCATAAACAGATTTTATCCTGTGCTGTCGGCCTGCCAGTGGCCGGTTTTTCCGCCCTGTTTTTCCAGCACACGAATGCCTTCGAGTACCATGGCCGGGTCAACGGCTTTGCACATATCAAACAGGGTGAGCGCGGCGACAGATACGGCGGTAAGCGCTTCCATTTCCACGCCGGTCTGGCCGGTGAGTTTGGCCAGACTGGTGATGCGCACCCGGTTGTGCTCCGGTTGTGCTTCAAAATCGACGGCCACTTTACTCAGCATCAGCGGATGGCAGAGCGGAATCAGCTGGCTGGTTTGTTTAGCCGCCTGAATGCCGGCAATACGGGCAACGGAAAACACATCGCCTTTATGATGTTCGCCAGCAAGAATTTTCTGCAGGGTGTCGGCGCTCATGCGCACGTAACCTTCGGCCCGTGCTTCACGCACCGTGGCGGCTTTAGTGCTGACATCCACCATGCTGGCTTCGCCGCGCTGATTAATATGGGAAAATTCACTCATAAGCTTTCATTCTTAAATAATCACTCACAATATTGGCGGTATTTATGTGCTTTAACCGCGGCTGCCACAGTGGGCGGTATTTTTTAACTGCGGTACAAAGTTGCATGGACGGTGGCGGCTGTCGAGCTGGGTCTGAATAATATCGTCCCAGGCGGTGCGGCAGGCATTGGTGGAGCCGGGCATGCAGAAGACGATGGTCTGGTTGGCCAGTCCGGCAATGGCACGGCTCTGAATGGTGGAGGTGCCGATCTGGTTGTAGGAAATCTGGCGGAACAGTTCACCAAAACCATCAACGGTTTTATCCAGCAGTGGCGTTACCGCTTCGGGGGTGGAGTCGCAGCTGGTAAAACCGGTGCCGCCGGTGATCAGCACGGCCTGGGTTTTGTCGTCGGCAATCCACTGGGATACGGCGGCACGGATCTTATAGACGTTATCCACCACGATTTTTTTATCGCTTAAAAAGTGCCCGGCATCGGTCAGCTTTTCGACCAGCAGCTGGCCGGAGGTGTCGGTGTCTTCGGTGCGTGAATCGGACACGGTTAATACTGCGATATTCAGCGGAATAAAATCTTCGGTAAAGGTTTTGGCCATGATTGTCCTCAGTGATGGGCGTGTTCAGCCCATTCGTCCGGTGTGTTGGTATTGGTCAGTGCATGCGTGCCGGGAGAGGGCAGCTGCATGCTAGCAAAGGTATGAATTAACGAACCGACAGAACGCCGTGCCGCCGGATTCTGCAGTTGTTCGTTCAGCCAGTGCAGCAGTTCCTGGCTGACCGGCAAATAAAGGGGCAAAAAATCCTGTTGGTAGCAGGCGGCTTTACCGGCGGCACGTCCGCTGCTGATCAGCAGCTGTAAATCCTGACTGCGGATATGCGGCATATCGACCGGCAGCAATATTAATTCGTCAATCTGATCGTTCAGTGCTGCTTTAACTGCAGCCTGAATACCCGCCAGAGGCCCGGCTCCGGCAATGTCATCGGCCAGTATTTTATAGTGACAACCCTCAGGTGCCGATAAGCCCAGCTCTGCCTGATGCGGCTGACGGCTGAGCCAGAGCACAGTCGGTTTAAGAGCAATTAACTGTTGCCAGTTGCGTTCGCCGAGATGACGAAAACCTTTCACCGGCAGCAGGGCTTTATCCTGCCCCATACGTTGTGACGAACCACCGGCCAGTAATACGGCAGCAAGCTGTGGCGTGTTCATTCAGCCACCGATCATCGCAAAATGAGATATCGCGCCGGTGCGTCCGGCCTGCAGATAATGGCTTTCTTTTTTCTGGCCGAGCAGGGCACGGATATGCTGCTGTATGTCAGCACTGGCATGATGAAGCAGTGGCCGTAATTCATGGCCTTCTTCACCGAATAAACACAGGTGTAATTTGCCCTGAGCAGAAATACGCAGACGATTGCAGCTTTTACAGAAATCCTGACTGTAAGGCATGATCAGGCCGATCTGTCCGCTGAAATCCGGGTGATAAAATTCCTGTGCCGGCCCGTCGTGGCTGCCGCGTAATTTTGGCTGCCAGCCATCCTGCAGTAACTGCTGTTTAATATCTTCACCACGCACATGCTGAGCGGCAAAAAATTCGGCGTTGTCGCCGGTCTGCATCAGTTCGATAAAACGCAGGGTTACCGGTGTGGCTTTTAACCAGTTTAAAAACTGACTAAGTCCGCTTTCATTAAAGGTTTTCAGCAGCACCGCATTCACTTTAATGCGGGTTAAGCCAAGGGCACGTGCACGTTCAATACCGTTAAGAATTTCCTGCAGTTTGTCGTGGCCGGTAATGGCCTGAAACTGCTGCTGGTCGAGGCTGTCGATGCTGACATTCAGCTGGTCGAGTCCGGCAGCTACCCAGTCATCAATCTGCTTGCTTAAACGGTAACCATTGGTGGTGAGCGCAACCTGCTCAATACCAGTGGTGTTTTTCAGGATGCGGATAATCTGCGGCAGATCTTTGCGCAGGCTGGGCTCGCCGCCGGTAATGCGGATTTTACGTGTACCCAGAGCGGCAAAGGTCTGCGCCAGCGTGGCAATTTCATCCAGGCTGAGCGGTTCGGGCGTGTCACTGCACTGGTAGCCATCGGGCAGGCAGTAATTGCAGCGGAAGTTGCAGACATCGGTTACCGACAGACGCAGATAGCTGAAGCGCCGGCCATGGGTATCCTGCAGCGTGGTGTCTGATGATTGCGGCACAATGCCGGTGGCAGACGCCGGTGCTGGCGGGATGTCGGCAACAGGCCGCAGGGGAATCAGCGGTTGTTGCGGTGTCATTGTTCACCTTTCCAAGAGTGGGAGGCCCGGGCATTTCTTTGCGGACCCTGGTGGCCGGACGCTGTGCGGTTGCAGTGCGTGGCGGTCACGGCTGGCGCGCCCTATTGCGGCTGTAAAACAGGTTGGCAACGTAGGCGCGGCAGCTCGGTGGTTTGACTCCAGTGTATGAGCTTTGCGCTGAAAGCTGAAGGCGAAATGTGCCACTTTTACCGGCTGTTTCAGGATTGGCAGGAGTGCGTTTCTGATTGCAAACGGTGGCGTCAGTGCCTGCCGGGACCTGCCAGGCCCCTCCCAACACTCTGTTGCGCATTTGCATCAATCCCTTATGAAGGGCCTGACAGCGCTGCAGCTCCCGTTGTTGCTGATATTTTACATTGTTCTGGCAGGTGGATCAGGCTGTTCTGGCAGGCGTTGTTACGCCTCTCTATAGCGGCTGTTAAGGTGCGCGCGAATGAGACTGGCTGGTATCTCTTTGTGGCCTTTGGCTTCACTCCGGTGTTGTTCATCGGGCATAAGGCTCCCCGGTACCGCCGGTCTCTGCTGTTCACACCTTCTTTTTCCTGGTAGTTACTTATGTTGTTAAAATCTCTGCGCCAGCGGATGGCCCTGCTGTTGACGCTGCTGGCGTCGGCTTTTTTCTCGTTTTCTGCTCAGGCGGTCACCACTCTGCGTACGCAGGGGCAGTGGTATGGCTACTGGGGCTGGAACAATGCCACGTATTCCAACAGTGATATTCACTTTAAAGGCGATGATCACGATTTCACGCTGTACGGCGTTAAAGCCCGCGACCGTCAGAATCAGGTGTCGTGGAATGAAGTTTTCCACTCTTATCTGAATCCCGGCCGGCTGACGATTCCACAGTACAACTGGCGTGTTGGTTATTTTGTTGCCGATAACTGGTCGGTATCGCTCGGTTTTGATCATATGAAGTATGTGATGGTGCAGGATCAGACCGTCGATATCAGCGGTACTATTAATCGTCCCGGGTTTGAGCGCACCGACCCGGCCCGTGGTCAGCAGAAGCTCAGCGCTGATTTTCTCGATTATGAGCATACCGACGGCTTTAACATGATCTCGCTGGAAACCGAGCGTTTTCTGCCGCTGTGGTCCTGGGGCAATAAAATGGATCTGGCGGTATTTGCCGGTTTGGGTGCCGGCATTCTGTATCCGAAAAGCAACGTTAAACTGCTTAGTGGCGAACGTAATGATGAGTGGCATGTCGCCGGTTATGCCACCACGGTTAAAGTGGGTGTTGAAGCCACGCTGTGGAAAGGCTTCTTTTTCCGTTTCCTCGGTAAATATGGGCATGCCGATATGGATGATGTGCTGACCAGCAATAAAGGCGATAAAGCCGATCAGAGTTTTTACTTTGATGAATATATTGGCGCATTCGGTTATCGCTTCTGAGGCTGAGGCTGCTTAAATGAGCTGGCTTTACGCACGCTCACACGGCAAACCGTGACCCCTCCGGGCGGCAGTGATACATTGCGCGCTGCGAAACCGGAGGGCAAAAATGATCATGCGTTTTACTGTCAGGCAGTGTGCGGTTGCCCTGCTGTTATTCTGTTGTTTACCTCTGCAGGCAGCGCAGGCCAGTCAGGCCGATGACCGCCAGTCCGGTCCGCAATCCTTCCGTGAAGCCAAGCGTATGGCGGCTAAGCTGTACGCCAGTCTGCCGGGTGGCCAGCGCACCTTTTATTGTGACTGTGCTTTCTCCGGCAAAGATATTGATGCTTCGGCCTGCGGCTACAGTGCGCGTAAAAATGCCAAACGCGGTGCGCGGCTGGAATGGGAACATGTGGTTCCAGCCTGGGAGTTTGGCCATCAGCTGCAGTGCTGGCAAAACGGTGGCCGTAAAAACTGCAGTAAAAACGATGCGCAATTCCGCCGTATGGAAGCCGACCTGCACAATCTTGTGCCTGCTGTTGGCGAGTTAAACGGTGACCGTTCCAACTTCCGTTTCGGTATGCTCGAAGGTGAGCCGCGTGTCTATGGCCGCTGTGATTTTGAAGTGGATTTCAAACTGCGCCGTGCCGAGCCGAAAGACGACCGCCGCGGTGATGTGGCGCGGATTTATTTCTATATGCGTGACCGCTATGGCCTGAAAATCAGCCGCCAGCAAACCCAGCTGTTTAATGCCTGGCATAAGCTGGATGCGGTGGATGATGCCGAACGTGAGCGTGACCGCAGGGTCAGCGCGTTGCAGGGGAATGGTAATTGTTATGTGCGCAGTTGTGATAATAAAAAGTAATAACTATCGGGTTTGATAACAGCAAATGAAAGGGGTCATTCCAGCGTTATCCTGCGCCACCGGAGGTTGAGCATTATAAGGCCTGTATTGTCATTTCTGCGCGGTAGACATTCCTGATAGTGCGCAGTAATCTGGCTGCGATCAGTGGTGCAGGGAAAGCATCAGCAGTGCCCGGATATTTTCCGCACCGGCCAATAAACTGCCATTTATCAAGGAAGAGACCATGCCGAATTTTAATTCTGCCATCGATACAGCCGCCCGCTTTGGCGACATCCCTTTTGTTGAATTTACCCAGGAACTGATTACCGGCGTGTTCGATTCGCTGGTCGAGGCGCATATTCTGCAGGTTGAAGAATATGCCGAATTTGTTCAGACCCTGACGCAGGATTTATCCAGTTATATCAACAACACCAACGACGGTGTCAGCTTTGATGAAATCAGCGATTTTGTGCTCAAGTACGAATTGCCGACCCTCAGTGAAACCGAACTGGAAGCCGTACTGAACAGTCTGGAAGCGCCATCAACATCCTCGCCGGTTAATGCGGCCCAGCCAGCCACAACCGATACCTGGTGGGGTGGGTTGATGAATGCACTGGCGCCGGCGGTGGATTCGCTGGTCGATAAAATTGCCGACCCGTCACAGCACGATGATCTGCAGGCACTGTCTGCCTATAACAATGGTGTTACCAGTACACTGCCGAATTATCAGCAGATTCACGATGCTATTGCCTCGCTGATTTCTTCGAATAAATACAGCGTACTGCAGAATATGGCGCAGCAGGGGATGATGCGTCTGGTGGTAACCGAAGGTGAAATCGAAACCAAGATTACCTTCTCCACCTGGCAGGAACGGGAAAGCACACTGGAAACCAAAAACAAAACCCGTGCGCGCCAGGCCAGCAGAACCAAACTGCGCAAAGGTGCTTTGGGCGCTTTCAAAAAAGCCAGACGCAAAGAGCGTCAGCGTCAGGTGACGGTGAATACCGCCAAGAGTTACCAGCGCGATACCAGCGGCACCAAGGTCGATATTTTTGGCCGTGTGCTGATCCGCTTTAAAACCGATTATGCGCCGCTGAACGGGTGAGGTGATTTGTGTCTGACTTTCAGTATGTCAGTCTTGGTTTTGCGGAGTTTGTCGGCCAGCTGCTGACCGAAACTTTTGAAGCCACCATTAACGCGCAGCAATACCAGCTGCGCCGTTATGCTGAACTGCAGGCGGCAATCGATCTGCCCGACGAGCAGTTTCTGCTGCAGTTCATCGATCCGCAGCTGGTGCTCACGCGCGAAACACTCATTGCCGGTAGCCCTATTGCCCGGCAGATGATTGTTCCGCCCGAGCGGCAGGCGTTTATTCTGGAACTGACCGAAGAGTTTGAGGAAGAGTCGGTTATCTTTAAAAACCGTCTGACCAACTATGGCTTTGAAGCATTGCGCGCAGTAATTGATGAGCAGCTGGTGGCTGAACAAAAAGCCAGCCTGCAGGCGCTGCTTAATCGTATGGAGCAGGCGCGGCTGGTGGTCGACAGTGGTGAAATTAATGCCAAGCTGGAGCTCAGCAGCCTGTATCAGACTGCGAGCGATGCAACCGCCGAAACGGCAGCGGGCAATGATGGTAAGACCGCAGTCAGTGACGTTAAGCGTCTGGCGGCATCCGATGCAGTGCTTAATACGACGCTGGTCAACAGCACGCTGAGCAGCGGAGTAAAAGAGCTGGTGAATGCTGAAACACTGGAGAAGACTCTGTTTCTCGATGGCGCCACGCTGGATAAAACCCTCGCGGCCACAGCCGACAGTCCGGTACGCATCAGTGCCAAGCCCCTGCCCAGCAGCACCAGCAGTTCGGTGTATTCGCAGGTCACTATCCGTTTTAAAACCGTATGACGCCGGCACAACAGCAGCAATTGCAGTTACTGCTGGCGGAACTGGCGCGTCTGGGTCCGGTGGCCGAAGCCTGGCTCAGACGTCAGCCTGATAAAGTCATCAGCATCGAAGTTCATACTCCCGGCTTACCTCCTCTGACCGTGGAATGGCAACGCTCATCCTGAGTGATATTTGTCAGCGGTCATTCCTGTATTTTGCCTTCCATCTCCTAACGCTGAACTATTGTTTTTTTAACATTGTTTGCGGCTGTGCGGCTGCTGAACACAAGCCATGGCCGATGGATTGGTCCGTCGACCGGTATGTAACAGGAGGTGGTTATGCGTGCGTGGTGTTTTTGTGTCTTGCTTGGGCTGGCGCTTAACGCCGGCGCCGATTCTGTGGCCGGGTTTACGGCCAGTCATATCAAAATGGTGAACGTGGTGGCACCGGAATGGCCGGAGTTTACCAATAAAGATGGCACCGGCCTGTACTGGGATATTCTGCGCGCGGTGTACGAGCCGGCCGGCATCCGCGTTAAACCGGCAACGGTGCCCTGGAACCGGGCGCTGAAGATGGTAACCGAATACCGGGTGTATAACGCCATCATCGGAGAGACCCGCAACAGCAGTGAACCACTGCTTTATCCCCGTTATGCCATCGATGTGGAATACCTGTCGGTTGTTTACCCACTCAAGGCCCGCATAACCTGGAAGGGGCTTGATACGTTAAAAGACAAAACCGTGGGCTGGATGAAAGGCTATGACGTAATTCCCGGCAAACAGCGTAATTTTAAACTGCGTGAATTCCGCACTACAGCTGAAGGGCTGCAATGGTTACAGCAGGGTAAGATCGACATGATGGTGGATGAATGGGATGCCATTCAGCTGGCGCTGGAAGAGGCCGGTGTGGGCATGGATTATTTTGAGATACAGGATGTGCCCTACGGCCGCGATGTGTATGTCGCCTTTGCTGAAGGGCCGGTGTCGGAGTATCTGATCAGCGAATATAACCGCCGTATTCCCGAGCTGATCGCCAGTGGTGAGCTGCAGGCGCTGTACGACAAATGGCAGGCGGGCGAAATGCCCGCGCAGGTAAAGGCACTGATGAAAACGGCCAGCGCTCAGTAGGTCAGGCCAGCACCCATAATCGGCATGCAAGCGGAGCTGCCACCCAATTCGAGGCAGGTGGCACCAAGATTAAAGGTGATCCGCTTGCGGTGTATTTTCATGCCGACATCAGCTTGCCAGTACGAGTAAACGCTGCTGTCTGAAACAATGTCGAACCACAGATCGTCTTTATCTTCGCTCGACAGGTTGTCTGGCCCATCCCAGTAAACCCGGTTATAGCGCAGATTACCGTACCACTCCGCCTTACCTTTGCTGTAGCTGAACAATGGCCCCAGATAGAAGCCCTTGCTGTTCGCCAGATCGGTGGCACTGAACAGCCCGGCCAATCCGGCTACTGACCAGCCCTGTGCCTGATTTAACAGACTGTGCTTAATCCATATGGATTGGTTTATGGTGATCTGCTGTTCAATGGCGACACCGGCGTCAGTGTTCTCCCCCAGAGCCGCTGCGAAACTGACAGAGGTTGCCGGTGCGACATAGGCGCTGAGCTGGACATTACCTTTGCCCAGTGAGCGGGCGCTGGTCGGGGTTGTCAGTGGCGCGACAGAACATGCACTGAGCGTTATCACTGCCAGACTGAGGATTGGCAAAAGAAGCGTAGGGCGTTGGAAATTCATCGTGGTTTGCAGACCGGTAAAGGCAAAGGCGGCGGATCATACTCCCTGTGCCTGAACGGTACATTAACGTATCATTCGGCCCCAGTTTTCTTTACCGGGGGCAATATGAGTTCACAGGTTTCTGCCGACAATATCCGTCTGACCGAATACAGCCATGGCGCCGGATGCGGCTGCAAAATATCACCTAAAGTGCTCGACAGCATTCTTGCCTCGCAGCTGACATTGCCCACCGATGCCAATCTGCTGGTGGGTAACAGCAGCAAAGACGACGCCGCCGCTTACGATATCGGTAACGGTCAGGTGATTTTAAGCACCACCGATTTCTTTATGCCCATTGCCGATGATCCCTTCGATTTTGGCCGTATCGCCGCGACCAATGCCATCAGCGATATCTACGCCATGGGTGGCAAACCGTTAATGGCGATTGCGATTCTTGGCTGGCCGGTGAATGTGCTGCCGCCTGAAGTCGCACAGCGCGTGGTCGACGGTGGCCGTCAGGCCTGCGCCGATGCCGGCATTATGCTGGCCGGTGGTCACAGTATTGATTCGCCGGAACCGATTTTTGGTCTGGCAGTGACCGGTCTGGTACAGAAAGACAAACTGAAGCAGAACAACACCGCAACCGCAGGCTGCAAACTCTATCTGAGCAAGCCACTGGGTGTGGGCATTCTGACCACCGCCCAGAAGCAGAAAAAACTGCGCCCGGAGCATGAATTTCTTGCCCGTGACGTGATGTGCCAGATGAATAAAGTCGGCGCCGAAGTCGCACAGCTTGAGGGTGTGGAAGCCATTACCGACGTTACCGGTTTTGGTTTAATGGGGCACCTGCTGGAAGTGTGCGAAGGCAGTGGTGTGAATGCGGTGTTGTACGAGCAACATATTCCGCTGTTGCCACCGGTACGCGACTATATTGCCCAGGGTTGTCTGCCCGGCGGCACCACGCGTAATTTTGATTCCTATGGCGATAAACTGGCGCCGTTAAACGACGAGCAGAAAGCGCTGTTCTGCGATCCGCAAACCAGCGGCGGTTTATTAATTGCCGTACAGCCAGAGCAAGCCGCAGCGCTGGAACAGGTATTAACAGCCGCCGGGGTATACGCACAGTGCATTGGTGAATTAACCGCCGCACGCAGCGATTACCGTGTCGAGGTTCAGGCATGAGCCGTCCCGATACACAGGATTTTACCCGCCTGTTTTTAACCGACACACCGATGATGGATACCCGCGCGCCGCTGGAATTTAAAAAGGGTGCGTTTCCGCACACCGTCAGCCTGCCGCTGATGACCGATGCCGAACGGGCGAAAGTCGGGACCTGTTATAAACAGCAGGGCCAGGACGCCGCTATTGTGCTGGGCCATCAGCTGGTGGGCGGTAAGGTAAAACAACAGCGGCTGGAGCAATGGCTGGAATTTGCCCGTCAGCATCCTGATGGGTATCTCTATTGTTTCCGTGGCGGCCTGCGCAGTCAGATCGTACAGCAGTGGCTGAAAGAAGCCGGCTGTGATTACCCGCGCATTACCGGTGGCTACAAAGCCATGCGGCGCTTTTTAATTGATACGCTGGAGCGCATTGCGGCCGATGGCCAGTTCCGCGTACTGGCGGGTCATACCGGCTGCGCTAAAACCGATTTATTAAATGCTCTGCCGCACAGTATTGACCTTGAAGGTATTGCCCATCATCGCGGCAGCACTTTTGGCAAACGCCCGGCCGGGCAACCATCGCAGATTGATTTTGAAAACAAACTCGCGGTGGCGTTATTGCGTCAGGATCATGCGCATCCGGGGCGTCGTATTCTGCTCGAAGACGAAAGCATGCTGATTGGCCGCTGTGCGATTCCGGAATGTCTGCGTCTGCGTATGCTGGCCGCGCCACTGATTATTGTTGAAGCCTCGCTGGAACAGCGGGTTGAGCACAGCTTCCGTAATTATATTCTGCATAAACTGCAGGAGTGGCAGCAGGCTGAAGGCGAAGAAGCAGGCTTTGCGGCTTTCCGCGATGACCTGACCAAATCGCTGCAGAAAATTCAGCGTCGCCTTGGTGGTGTGCGCTATCAGCAGCTTGACGATTTGTTGCAGCAGGCACTGAACGAACACGAGCAAACAGGCGATAACAGCCTGCACCGCGAGTGGATCGGCATTATGCTCAGCGACTATTACGACCCGATGTACGAGTACCAGCTGACGCAGAAAAAAGGCCCGGTTGAATTCCGTGGTTCAGCGGCTGAGATTAACGACTACCTGAAAAATAATGAGTAAAACCATGAAAAAGACCTTTAAGTTTGCCGCAGCAGCAGGCCTGCTGCTCAGTGCCTTTTCCGCATTCGCCGATACCTTCGTATTTACCGCCATTCCAGATGAAGATGAATCGCGCTTACAGCAACGCTTTAATAAAGTGGCCGATTATCTTTCGGCACAGACCGGCGCTGAGGTGAAGTACATTCCGGTAAAATCCTACGCCGCCGCCATTACCGCATTCCGTAACGATCAGGTACAGCTGGCCTGGTTTGGTGGTTTATCCGGCGTGCAGGCGCGTAAGCTGGTGGCCGGTTCTGAAGCCATTGCTCAGGGCTATGAAGATCAGTTCTTTAAAACCTATTTTATTGCCAATAAAAGCGCGGGCCTGAATGCAGAAGAAACACTCTCTGCGGCACTGAAAGGCAAAACCTTTACCTTTGGTTCCAAAGGTTCTACTTCCGGCCGTTTAATGCCGGAGTTTTATCTGCGCGAACAATTTAACGCAGCACCAGAGGATATTTTCTCGCGCGTTGGTTTCTCCGGCGATCACAGCCGTACCATTGCTCAGGTGCAGTCCGGTGCTTATCAGGTCGGTGCGGTTAATTACACCGTCTGGGATAACGAGCTGGCGGCCGGCAATATCGACCCGGAAAAAATTCAGGTGATCTGGACCACACCAACCTATCCGGATTATCAGTGGACTATCCGTGGTGATGTGGATGCCCGTTTCGGCAACGGCTTTAAAGAAAAAATGCGCAAAGCCCTGCTGGAAATGAAAGATAAAGACCTGCTCGCCAGCTTCCCGCGTGAATCTTTTGTACCGGCCAGTAACGACGATTACGCGCCGATTGAAAATACCGCCCGTGCGATTGGCCTGCTGGAAGACTGATAACCATGAGTGTGAACGCGGATGCCGCTATCCTGTTTCAGTTACAGCAGTTTGATCTGACGCTGGGTAAGCACCGCGTTCTTCATGACATTAACCTGACTGTTCGTCAGGGCGAAAAAATAGCCATTATCGGCCCCTCCGGTGCCGGTAAATCCAGCCTGCTGGATGTTCTGTACCGCCAGCAGCCACAGCAGATTGCCCTCTGCCCACAACAGGGCGGGCTGGTGGATATGCTGTCGGTGTATAACAATATTTTTATGGGCGGGCTGGAGCGCCACAGCAGTGTTTATAATCTGCTGAATTTAATCCGCTCATTTAATACCCCACGTGCCGAAATTCAGCAGCTGTGTAACGAGCTTGGGTTAGAAGATAAACTCTGGCATTCGCCAGACCGGTTATCCGGTGGGCAACGTCAGCGCGTGGCCGTTGGGCGTGCGCTGTATCGTAAGCAGCCGGTATTTCTTGGCGATGAACCGGTCTCTGCCCTCGACCCGCTGCAGGCCGAAAATATTCTGCAGTTATTAATCAAACGTCATAATACCCTGCTGGTCAGCCTGCATAACCGCCGTCTGGCACTTGCCCATTTTGATCGTGTGCTGGCGTTGCGCGCAGGTGAACTGGTTTACGATGGTCCGGCCGCAGCATTAACCAGCAACGATCTGGACGCTTTTTATGCGTCCTGATAACGACGCTTTAATACTGCTGAACCGTTTACCCGGCGTGCGCCCGGCACACAGCAGCGGTCGTCGTTTGCGCCGTATTTCCCTGTTATTTATTGCGATTGCCCTGGCTTGTATATTTCTGGCCGATCTGGCGCTTTATCCGACTGACCCATGGCGTGAACTTGGACGTATTGGCTGGGGCTTTATTACTCCCTACTGGGCTGACAGCAGTACGCTGTTCAGTGCGCTGGGCCAGACCGTTGCCTTTGCCTTACTGGCACTGATCATTTCAGTACCGCTGGGCTTAATGCTGGCGGTGTTTTATCACTGGCGGCCGGTGCGTATGCTGGCGGCGGCGGTACGTTCGGTACACGAAATATTCTGGGGGCTGTTATTTATGCAGCTCTATGGCCTCAGTGCCACCACCGGCTTGCTGGCGATTTTAATTCCTTATACCGGTGTATTTGCCAAAGTATTTGCCGAAATGTTTGATCGCCAGGCGCCAGAGCCTGCGCTGGCTGTTTCACCTTTCAGCAGCCGCATCAGCCGCTATGTCTACACTTTAATTCCACAGAGTCTGGGCGAGATGCGCAGCTACTGCCGCTATCGTTTTGAGTGTGCATTACGCTCCAGCGCCATTCTTGGTTTTATTGGTTTGCCAACACTTGGCTTTCATCTGGAAACCGCTTTTAAACAGGGGCAATACAGCGAAGCCGCGGCTTTGCTCTGGGTGTTTTTTATATTAATTGCCAGTATCCGCTTCTGGTTACGTGGCTGGTTATTACCTGTCTATGCGGCATTGGCGCTCTGGTTGTTACCCCAGTCGCCGCCACTGGGCAGCAGCTATGCGTGGCAGTTTATCAGTCAGGATATCTGGCCACGGGCATTACAGCAGGGTGATCTGAGCGCAGCCGCGACCTGGTACTGGCGCGAATTCAGTCAGGTAGCCTGGCCGGCATTATTGCAGACGCTGTACCTTACCCAGATTGCTCTGGTACTGACCGGTGTGATTGCACTGCTGTGTTACCCGCTGGCCAGTCAGGCGATCAGTGGCAGGGCCATGCGCTGGCCGGGGCGGTTATTACTGCTGATTATGCGCTCTACGCCGGAAATGATGATCGCCTTTATTCTGCTGTTACTGCTCGGGCCTTCCGGCTTACCGGCCGTGCTGGCGCTGGCATTACATAACGGTGGTTTAATTGCGTTCCTGCTCGCCAACCACAGCGAACAGCAGCCACAGCGTGCCGATGATCCGAAGGGGATTAACCGTTACCTGTATCTGCATACGCCACGCTTATATCCGGGGTTTCTTGCCTTTTTATTTTATCGCTGGGAAGTCATCCTGCGTGAAAGCGCGATGATGGGAATTCTCGGTATTGCCACCCTGGGTTTTTATATTGACTCTGCGTTTGAAGAAATCCGTTACGATAAGGCCTTCTTCCTGATTGTGGTCGCCGCGGCACTGAATATTCTGATCGACAGTCTGTCGCGCCGAATCCGCCGCCGGGCCGGTGCAGATTTGTCGGCTGGCGTTGGATAAAAGTCTGGAGTAATTCAGATTCCCGGGCCGCTTTCTTTACCTTCAATTAACCCCTCCTTCACCTACTAAATCAGGATACTGAGGCCAGCAGCCACATGGTTAACTCCGGAGTTAATTTCTGCCGGAGAGAATACTATGGCAATAAGAACAGTAAGCCGTTATATGCTGCTGGCACTCTGTATTGGCTGTGCAACCAGCAATGCCGGGCCGCTGAAACAGGTGGCCGTTATTCAGAGTTATCATCCGCAATATAATTGGGATGCGCAGTATCTGCAGGCACTGCAGGATAATATGGGCGAGAAATGTCAGCTGACGGCATATTCAATGGACACCAAGCAGCTGGCTAAAAGTGACTGGCCGGAAAAAGCTGCCGAAATACAGCAAAGCATACGTCGCCTGGCTCCGGAGCTGGTGATCATTGGTGACGATAATGCATTCTCGCTGATGGCCGAAAGCATTGCCGGAATGGGTATACCAGTGGTCTTTCTTGGTGTTAATGGCGGCCGTGCCCAGTATCCGTTTATCGATAACCCGTTAATTACCGGTGTACTGGAGCGGCCATTCTTTGTGCAGAACGTCCGCCATATGCGTAAGGTTCTGAAACGCGACAAACACTTTCTGATTCTTACCGACGATTCACCGACCATGAATAATGCCATCGGTGAGTTTTTTGGTGATGCCCGTACGATGGTTATTCATGGTACGCAGGTCGATGTGCTGATGACCAATAACCGCGAGCAATGGCTGCATGCAATAAGCTCTGCTTCTGAGCGCGGTATTGATGCTGTTATTGTCGGCACCCATCACACCATTCACGATCATAACGGGCAGCATGTCAGCCCGGATGCGCTGATGAATGAAGCCTGGGGACAGGCGAAAGTGCCGATTTTTTCACTGTGGGATATTTTTGTTGGTGAGCATAAAGCCGCCGGTGGCTTTACCGTCTCGGCTTATCAGGAAGGCGTTACTGCTTCACGTCTGGCAATGATGATTCTTAACGGCACTCCGATATCCAGTATTAAGCCTCTGAATTCACTCAGTGGTCATTATGTTTACAGCCGTAAAGGTATGCAGCACTGGAACATTCACCTGTCGTCGCTGACGGCTTCGCAGACTACCTTTATTGAATAAATCCGGCATGTTTCCGCTGAGCGGCTCAGAGTAAACATTTTTACTGTTACCTGATGCCGCATTACATTCCGTATTCTCGTTCCACTCTTGCTATCCGCACCCGAAATCTGCAATACCATTGCCCGCGGCCAAGACGTTGTGCTTCTTTATGATCGGCGTCGTTCTTCCAGCGATGGATAGCCTCAAGACTGTCCCAGTACGATACCGTAATACCCAGACCTTCCCTTGCTGATTCAATACCAAGAAATCCCGGCTGTCTTGCTGCTGTTTCAATCATGCGTGCAGCCATCTCAGCGTAACCGTTATCTCCTTCGGTGCGGTGACTGCTGAAAATAACAGCGTAGTAGGGTGGCTCGGGGGTTTGGGCTATTTTCGGCATAACAGACTCCTGCGTATGTAATATTCACTGTCGGGACAGTAAATACATGACGGTAATGTGCGCCTGCAGGAAAGTAAATATCATGGAATGGGCAGCAGCGTCTTTTGCTGATTGCCTGTATTTTTCCGGAAGGAAAGATTTAAAAGATTGGTATATCCCCGGAAACCAAAAGCTTCCGGGGATAGCAGCGTCGGCTTACTGACCGTAAACCATGGCCGGGAACCAGTTCACCAGTGACGGGAACATAATCAGCAGTGTCAGGCCCAGTAACTGCAGTACGATAAACGGAATAACACCACGGTAAATTGTACCGAGTTTGATTTCTGGCGGGCATACACCCTTCAGATAAAACAGTGCAAAGCCAACCGGTGGTGTCAGGAAGGATGTCTGCAACGTCACGGCAACCAGCATGACAAACCACACCATAATCGGCTGATCAATCACACCATAGCCATTAATCGAAATTTCCAGAGCATTAATTACCGGAGCGACCAGCGGTAATACAATCAGTGTAATTTCAATCCAGTCGAGTACAAAACCCAGCAGAAAAACAATGCCCAGCACAAACAGAATGATGCCATAAGGGCCAAAGGGCAAAGAGGTCAGGAAAGATTCAATGTACTCATCACCACCCAGCTCGCGCAGCACCAGCGCAAACATGGTTGCACCGATAAAGATCGCAAAAATATAACCACTGACGCTGAAAGTATTGTGCAGGCATTCACGCACCACATTGATACTCAGACGGCCGTTATGCCAGGCCAGAAGAATCGCGGCGGCGGCACCAACAGCAGACGCTTCGGTTGGCGTTGCTATACCGGTAAAAATACTGCCCAGCACCGCAATAATCATCAGCAGTGTGGGGAGCACGGAACGCATAACGTTAACCCAGACTCTCCATGTTACCGGCTGTACATCTTCTGCCAGTGGCATGGAATGCGGGCGGATGATGCCCCAGCCCAGCACATAGACAATATACAGCACGCCCAGCAGAAGACCGGGGACGACGGCTCCCATAAACAGATCACCGACAGACAGTGCCAGCTGATCCGCCATAATAACCAGCATAATGCTGGGCGGAATCAGAATGCCCAGTGTGCCAGCGCTGGCAACGGTACCAACGGCAACGGTTTTACAGTAGCCCTGTTTGAGCATAGCGGGTAGTGACATTACCCCCAGCAGCACAACAGAAGCACCGACAATACCGGTAGAGGCGGCCAGAATAATCCCGATCAGAATAACCGTAATAGCCAGACCGCCACGTACCCGGCCAAATAATTCCTGAAAGGACTGCATCAGGTTTTCTGCCGCGCCGGATTTATCCAGCATATTTCCCATAAAAATAAACATGGGTAGCGCAACCAGAATCCAGTTGTCCATGATCTTATAAATACGGCTGACGACCAGACCGATGGAGTTAAAGTCGATACCTATCATGGTATCGAGATACATGTCGCTCATATACGCCAGAGCGGCAAACAATGTGCCGACACCACCCAGAACCCAGGCAATAGGAAATCCGGAAAAAAGCAGAAGGATAAAGCTGGCGAACATCGCCACTATCAGAATTTCATTAATTTCCATAGTTATTACCCCGTATCAGTAATACAGACTCGCGATACAGATGGTTGATAAAGGTAAGCATCATCAGGCCGACTGAAACAGGGATCATCGACTTGATCAGCCAGCGCCAGGGCAGACCGGCAGGGGCGAGAGAGCGCTCATTGATGCGCCAGGATTCGGCAACAAAATCCAGACTGTGAATAAACACGACGAACAGAAAAGGCATCGCCAGTAACAGAATTCCGGCTATTTCAGTCATGCTTTTCGCTCTGGCAGAAAAGCGTGCCTGCAGGACATCTACCCGTACATGACTGTTGGTCGCCTGTGCGTAAATAACACCAAAAAGTACGCCAATGGCATACAGGTGCCATTGCAGTTCTTCCAGTGCAATCAGGCCGGCGCTGAAACCACGGCGCAGGGTTATCTGCAACAGAATAACGGCAATAAGAATGGCGTATACCCAGGACAGGTATTCGCAGCTTTTACGTAATACACGATCGACCGCATCCGCCAGCAGCACGGTCGAAGGTGGCCGGAGATCATTATTCATAACATTACCCGTTTAAAAACAGAAATACCGGCACAGGGTTCTGTGCCGGTTTAAGGCAGGATTCAGTCGCGGTTGATAAAGGCGCGGCTTGACCAGAGTTTGTAGTTGTCGCGGAAGTTTTTCAGATCGTCATAAACCACGGCAAAGGTCGGATCTTTACGCTGTTCCTGAACCACCTCTTCCCATGCTGAACGGAACTGATCCATCATTTCTTTTGGCCAGGTACGGATTTCTACACCACGGACTTCGGCATTTTTCTTCATGGCTTCAAACTGAATGTACTCAGATTCCGCTACGGAGTTGGTTACGGATGCCTTACAGGTTGTGGAAATCTGTGCGCGCTGGCTATCGCTCATGCCGTTCCAGGTATCTTTGTTGATCAGCAGTTCGAATACCGTGGCCTGCTGATGCCAGCCAGGGAAGTAGTTATATTTAGCCACTTTATAGAAGCCCAGCTTTTCGTCGATGGCTGGCTGTGAGAATTCGGTGGCATCAATTGCGCCTTTTTCCAGAGCACCAAAAATTTCACCACCCGGAATCAGAGAGGTAGAGACTCCCAGTTTCTGCATAACTTCGCCGCCAAGGCCGTAGAAACGCATATTCAGGCCTTTAAGATCATCGACGCTGTTTACCGGTTTTTTAAACCAGCCGGATGTTTCCGGACTGATCAGGGCGCAGGGCTCAACGTGTACGTTGTAGCCGCCGTCATCGTACATTTTCTGGTACAGCTTCAGGCCATTGCCGTAATACATCCAAGCGGCAAACTCCGGAGCTTCAGGGCCGAACGGAATGGTAGAAAAGATTGCAGCAGCCGGCATTTTTCCTGCCCAGTAACCGGCAATAGAATAACCGGAGTTCACTTTACCGCTGGACACTGCATCCAGAATCTCCAGTGGCGCAACCAGTTTTCCCGGCTCGTAAATTTTCATTTTAATCTGACCGCCGGATACCAGAGGCAGCTGCTCAGATACCCAGGTGATCGGGGTTCCAAGGGCCGGCAGGTTGGAGCCGAAAGCAATGGGTGTTTTCAGTAATACAGGTTTTGCATGAACCGCAGCGGCACAGAGTACAAGAGCGGAAGCCGTCAGTAATGGCTTGATCATGGTTTTCATATCAGACTCCGGATTTATTATTTTCCTTTAATCTGAAAAGTCAGTTATCTGACAGATCAGGATTAAAAAAACTATATGAACCGGTTGGCTTTCACTCCATCCTTCTTTGGTAGGGACAATTAAAATAAGTGCAATACCTACTAAAGTAGGTGGCGGGCAGTCAGATATCGCCATGCACAAAAAAATACGGAAATAGTCAGCCATAATTGTCACTATATCTGTGACGAAACGCCGGGCCTGTTATATGGTGCAGGGGCGGACTGAAAGAATAAGATGAGGTGCCACTTGATCGATTATCTGAGCAGTATATGGCTGGTTGGTCTTATTTCTTTGGCTTATGTGGGTTTTCTGTTTGTTCTGGCTATTCTGGGTGACCGTATCCGGAAGTCTTCATGGCAGCCCTATGTATACAGCCTGACTCTGGCAATATTCTGTACCACCTGGGCCTTCTATGGAACGGTTGAGCAGACCGTTCGGCATGGCTGGCTGCTGGCACCAACCTACCTGGGCGCGATTGTTTTAATTACCGTCGGCTGGAAAATCCTTGATCGTATTATTCAGATTGCCCGGCAGGAAAACAGCACCACCATATCGGATTTTATTTCAGCACGCTTTGGTCATAGCCGTGGACTGGCTGTACTGATTTCGGTACTCAGTATTCTTGGCATAGTGCCTTACATTGCCCTGCAGCTTAAGGCGGTATCGGGAAGCTTTCAGATTATTACTGACACCACCTCTGTTCAGCTCAGCTGGTACAGCGATCCGACACTGTTTATTGCTGCCGTTATGGCCATTTTCAGTATTCTGTTTGGTACCCGCACAGTGGACTCGAGTGAAAGCCATCAGGGCATGATGCTGGCTATTGCCTTTGAATCGCTGGTGAAATTATTTGCCCTGAGTGCCGTGGGTATTTTTGCGGTTTATGGTTTGTATGATGGCTTCGGCGATCTGTTCAGCAAAGCATTAGCCAATGAACACCTGCACAAAGTACTGACTACCTACGAGAACCCAAGCGTTTATCTTACCCATGCTCTTATCGGTGGTATTGCGATTATTGCTTTGCCGCGCCAGTTTCACGTCGCTGTGGTGGAGTACCGCAGTGAGCAGGATTTAAAAACAGCACGCTGGATGTTTCCGCTGTATTTGTTGCTGATTAACCTGTTTCTGCTGCCGCTGGCACTGGCTGCATTTATGCACGGCGATGTGCTGGAATCCTTTAACTTTATTACTTTACAGCTGCCATTGGCATTTGGTCAGACTGAGCTGGCCACCTTTGCCTATGTTGGTGGCTTGTCGGCCGGCACCTCGATGGTGATTATTGCTTCTATCACCCTGGCCACCATGATCTGTAACGAAATCATTATTCCATTGCTGATCAAGCTGCGTCTGCAGGGCGACTCGCGGGATATTAAAGAGCGCGTACTGAATATCCGCCGCATTGCCATTGTTATTGTTATGGCTTTTGCTTTTGTTTATTACCGTATGTTGTCGCAGTTCCATAGCCTGTCGGAAATCGGTCTTCTGTCGTTTACCGCTATTGCTCAGTTTGCCCCTCCGATTCTGATTGGTCTGATATGGCAGGGAGCGAACCGCATGGGCGCTTATGCCGGTTTGCTGAGTGGATTTCTGTTGTGGTTTTACTGTTTGTTCTTACCTGTATTAGCTAATGCAGGCTGGGTTCACAGCGGTTTTATGGATGGCCCTTTCGGGCTTGAGTTTTTACGTCCCCAGGCATTGCTTGGCTTTGATAATATGAACCCGGTGGTGCATGGCACCTTCTGGAGTTTGATGGCCAATACTCTGGCTCTGGTAATATTCTCGCTGTATTACAAACCGGGTTTCTCTGATATTGAGCAGGCGCAACGCTTTGTTGAACCTTTTTCCGGGCAGCGTAATGTCGCTCCACGGCGTTATGCAATCCGTACCGATGATCTTAAAGCACTGCTGCAGCGCTTTATTAATCCGGCAAAAATCGATGCCCTGTTTAAAGACTTTTCCAATCCGGTAACCGGGCGGCTGATTACCCGTGGCGTGGTCAGCGAATCGATGCTGAAAGCGGCCGACCGCTTACTCAGTTCTGTGCTTGGTCGGCGTGGCTCCGATTTGCTGTTGCACAATCTGGTGGATGATAAATCGCCGCAATTCGCCCACCTGAACAGCCTTATGGAAGAGGTGAGCGAAGTTGTACTGTTTAACCGCGACCTGCTTAACTCCGTGCTGCACAGTCTGGTGCAGGGCATTACTGTCGTCGATGAAAATCATAACCTGGTGGCCTGGAATCAGCGCTTTGCCAATCTTTATGATTTTCCCCCGGGTTATTTATACGTAGGGCTTTCTGCAGAAATGGTGGTGCGCTTTATTGCCCGCTCCGGTGGTTATGGTGAAGGTGATGTGGAAGCTCAGGTGCAGATGCGCATGAGCGAGATTGAAAACCGAATGTCGCTGCATTATGTACGCCGCGCCGCCGATCGCCGTTATATTGAATTAATCGGTAATCCGATCTCAACCAACCTGTATATCACGGTATACAGTGATATTACCGAATACCGCAATATTGAAGATGAGTTGCGTAAGGCCAACGAAATTCTGGAAGACAGGGTTGAGGAACGGACGCAGGAGCTGACGGCTCTTAATGCTGACCTGCAGCGTGCCAACCGTAATAAAACCCGCTTTCTGGCCGCAGCCGGTCACGATCTGGTACAGCCGCTGAATTCGGCGTCGTTATTTTCTGCATCCATCATCAATAAGTTACAGAAAGCCGCAAGCCGCTGTCCGGAACTCAGCACCGATATTCTGCCGGTAGCACAGAATATGGAACACTCACTCAGCTCTGCGGAATCGCTGCTGAATGAGCTGCTGGAAATATCCAAACTGGATGCCGATATTGTGCGTGCCAATGTGCAGATATTCCGCCTGTCTTCTGTCTTACGCTCGTTGGTTGAAGAATTCCGGCCGTTATTTCAGCGCAAAGGTATTGAGTTACGTTTTATTGATTGCCAGCTGATGGTCGAGTCAGATCCTGTACTGCTACGCCGTATTCTGCAGAACCTGCTGGCCAACGCATTACGCTACACCGATCGTGGCCGTGTACTGATCGGCGTCCGCCGCAGTCGTGATCATGTGCGCCTGCAGGTACTGGACAGTGGCCGTGGTATTCCGCCGGATGACCTGCATATGATTTTTGAAGAATTTCACCGGGTCGAAAGTCAGGGAGATAATGGCAGTAAGGGGCTGGGCCTGGGGCTGTCGATTGTGCAGCGTATGTGCAAACTGTTACAGCACCCGGTTCAGGCGCAGTCTGAACTTGGCCGTGGCAGTGTCTTCACAATGGCTATTCCTATTACTGAGCAGCTGCCTGAGCCGGAAACTCCTGCCGCAGCACAGGTCAGTTTATCGACGGATCAGCTGATTCTGTGTATTGATAATGAGCGGCAGATTACCGAAGGCATGAGTGAGCTGCTCTCTGACTGGGGTTATCAGGTTGTGGCCGCAATTAACGACGAAGAAGCGCTACAGAAGCTGCAGGGGCGTACTCCGGCATTGGCGATTGTTGATTATCATCTGGACTTCGGTAAAACCGGACTGGACGCTATGGCCGCACTGCAACCACACTGGCAGCAGCCGGTACCTTGTCTGGTCATTACCGCCGACTATACCGACGAAGTAAAAGAACGCATTCAGGCGCTGGATTATCAGCTGCTGAAAAAACCGGTTAAGGCGATGGCGTTGCGTGCGGTGTTAAATCAGATAATGGGGTATAGAGAGTAGAAAATGTCACATGGAACTGGCAATAGAAGCACTAGCGCCGGATGGCGCTAGGAGTCAAAGTTGTACATTAAACAAAACTACCCGGTCACCAGTTTTTTAATTAATAACCAAAGGTTTATAAAAACTACTCAAAATCCAGCCTGCTTTTACCAAGAATAGACCTTCCGTTATTTATCCTATCCACAACATCTGGATTTCTTTTCCAATGATCTACCGCCGCGTCTGCATTCACAAACCCAGAAGAAATTTCTCCCAACATTTCTGCGAGGTTCTCTAAGGATTTTGCGCTACCATATGCCTCTATTACTTCTTCCAAATTGAGATTTCCGAAGTCAACAAGCTCCCTAACCAATGATATACTAGAAAACTCGCGAATGACCTTTTCTTCGAGCAGCTTCTTATGTTCACTCTTAATAATTTCCTGAGCTTTTTCTGGAGTGCTTAAACTTGAAACGACCTCTTCCAAGTATCTTTGAAGTGAAGTATTAATAGCTGAAAGTTCAGCAACTTTATCATTTAATGAGAGCAGCTGTTTACTTTCTGATCTCCTATTGATTAGTTCTCTAAAATACCCAGACCACTGTTCTTTTAACCAGCTTTCAATTTCATTGTAGTGACTAAATTGATAGACAGGATTGTTGCGGCGTCTAGATAAAATTATATCAAGAAATCTAAATACATTGACTGAATCAACATGCGCATAATCAATATTCTTATTATTTTTATTCTTCCTATATGTTTCAAATTCAGACATAACCTGACTTTCTACGAGAATATACATAGGTATTTCACGTTTTGCCGCAGACTCATACTCTTTCTTTGTAATGCTTTCATAACGTTCGTAGAAGTCTCCACTTAATTCTGTTCTATCATCGCTGGCCAATGATCCATAGCGACCGCCGACGATAAGAACAAATATATCTGCAGTAGATGCTTCGCGATAGCAAGATTCATCAAGAGGAATATCAGGGTCGTATGCGATTCGCCCATTTTCTGATAACGTTGGTTCATAACCCATTCTTTCAACGAATCCTTCAATTGAAGATCGAACGTACTTTAAATCGTAGAAGGTAGAGCTAATGAACACTCTCAATTTTGCCATTTTATCGACATCCATTTAAACAAAAATTACTGATTGATTACATACTGTACAGCATAAGGAATTAAGTCAATAAAGGAAGTAGGATGCTATTGTAGCTGAATGAAGCAAAGAGCTAGAGGCTTTGCCAGGGGAAATCTTCAACTGGTCCTTCTTTGGGCGGCATGCACCGCAAAAATATCCGTTAGCATCAATCCGGAATCGCCAACTCCTGCACAATCAGCGCAGCCTGAGTGCGGTTATTAATATTCAGTTTTCGGAAAATATCGCTGATATGGGATTTAACCGTGGTTTCTTTGATATTCAGGGCGTAGGCAATCTGTTTGTTCAGTGCACCCTCGGCAATAAACTGTAATACGCGTAATTGCTGCGGTGTGAGCTGGCGCAGTTTTTCGGCCAGATCAGATTTCGTGTGGCTGAATTCGGGAAAGCTGATACCACCTGAAAAAATATGCTCAACGGCAGCGCGGATCTCCACTGGTGATGATGCCTTGGGAATAAATCCCAGCGCCCCCATGCTGCGGATACTGCCGATAACAGACTGGTCTTCGCTGGCGCTGACAACAGCAACCGCCAGTTGCGGGTGCTCACTGCGAATACGCATTAACCCCATAAGGCCATTGTTGCCGGGCATTTTTAAATCGAGTAACAACAGATCGGTATCGCCTGAGCGCAGGTTTTCCTGAACCTGATCGAAAGTCTCACATTCGCTGATGTTGCAGGGTTCTTTCAGCTCGGCAAGCGCACCACGCAACGCTGTACGGAACAGCGGATGATCGTCCGCAATAAGTATCTGATACATGGGCCCGCCTTGTTTTTATCGTTATCCGGCTATGACTCTAACCGTCGTCCTGACCTGCAGGCAATACACTAACACCCCCTCTACCTACTAAAGTAGGTTGTTTTGGTAACGAATTTTCAATGATAAGTACGGTCTGGCGCAGATTGGCATTTTCTGCTCATAAACCACAACAGTCCCTACTATTTTACGGGATACCCGTTACTTTCCCCGCCCTATATTAATCGTGCTCCGCAGGAATTACCTGCACTGTGCGGATACAGACTGGTTGTTTGTGATCCGTAATTTCACATCATCTAAAGGGTAGGAAGACATGATGCAAAATAACAATAAGGCCAACCGTCTGGCGCTGGCGGTATGTACTGCAGCTCTGTTTGGTGCGGTTGCCGCACAGGCGGAAGTTAAAACTGAAAATACCTTCAGCGGCTATGTAAAAGCAGACATGCTGTTTAATTCTGAAAATGACGCCACGGGTGGCTTGCGGGAGCAGGCGCTGCTGACACTGAATGCCGATGAAGCCGATGATGAAGAAGGCGATCTGTATATGTCAGCCTGGGAATCACGCCTGAATTTCACCTCAAAAAGCACCGGTACTCCGGTGGGTGATCTGAAAGCAGTGATTGAAGGCGATATGTATTCGGGCCCGAGCCAGAATGTGTTTAACCTGCGTCATGCCTATATGCAGCATAATAACCTGACCATCGGTCAGACCTGGTCCACCTTTATGGATCTGGGCGCGCTGGCCGAAACAGCTGATTTTGGTGGCCCGGCAGCACGTATTTTTACCCGTCAGCCTCTGATCCGTTACAGCGTCCAGATGGGTGATGCGACTCTGGATCTGGCAGCAGAAAAACCGAAAAACTCCGCAGACCCGGTAATGCCGGATCTGGTGGCTAAATACACCATGAAAACTTCTTTTGGTCATCTGTCTGCCGGTGTATTAGCGCAGCAACTGAATGACGATACCGGCGTTAAAGACGATTCTGCAATGGCCCTTGCGGCACGTTTTTCCGGACGGGTTAATCTGGGAGGAGATAACGTTAAATTTGCAGTCATCTCCGGTCAGGGGCTTGGTGGCTATATGAACTTTGGTGATGTAGCAGCCTATGATTTCTCTGGCGACAGCATTGAACTGTCGGAACAGACCGGCTTTAAAGTCGCCTACCAGCATGTATTTACCGATACCCTGCGTTCTACCCTGCGCTATGCCCAGACCAGCAGCGAAATTGACGGTAAAGACATGGGTGATTTCAGCTCGGTACATGCCAACCTGATTTACAACCCATACAAGCCATTAAGCTATGGTGCCGAAATTATTTCTGCGACCAAGGCCAAGGCTGAAGGTAATGCCCAGACTGAAGACCGCAAACTCAGTCGTCTGCATCTGTTCGCCAAACTGGCATTCTGATGTTCTTTACTGAGCCGGGGATTTGTCTCCCCCGGCTCAGATTTTTCGCGCCCGTCGCATCCCCTGGCATTGTTTGTGTCAGCTCTCCTTCCTTATTCGCCAGGGGCTTTTTTTACTGTGTTGTTCGCCGGATATGACCGGAGGAGAACCTACCAAAGTAAGATGTGCCTGCTGCCATCGCTTCCTAGTATGAAGTTACACCAAAGCTTTCTTTGTGTGCGCACCAATAAATATAACGATGGAGCAGAATCATGATTAAAAAAATAACCTGGTTTTATACCGCCGCCCTGTTACTGGGAGGCAGTATGCTGGCTGAAGCCGGAACCAGAACCGATTATACCTTTTCCGCTGAAAGCTACAGTGGTTCCAAAAATCGTCAGTACAGTGTGTATCAGCCGGATGGCCTGAGCAGTGCTGCGCCGATGGTAATGGCATTGCATGGCTGCAAACAGAATCAGAATGATGTACTGAACGACTGGGGGCTGACGGCAGCTGCCGACCGTTATGGTTTTATTCTGGTTACTCCTTTTATTACCCGTTACGACGGCCTGCGTAATGAAAACTGCTGGGGTTTCTGGTTCGATAACGAACGCCATCAGGGTGGTGGTGAAGTAGAAGATTTAAAACGTATTGCAGAAAGTGTTGAAGCTGATTACAGCATTGATCCGCAGCGCCGTTTTATTACCGGTCTTTCTTCCGGTGGTGCCATGACCGTTGTTGCAGCAACGGCACATAATGAATACTGGACTGCCGCAGCAACGGTTGCCGGTCTGCCTTATGGTGAAGATTCTGCTTCGGTATCGCTCAGCGGCCAGTGTCCGGGTTATGCCACTTTTCACTCGGTTGCACGGGTTGCTGAGGATATGCGCAACGAAATAGACAGTAACCGGGTTATTCCTCTGATGGTGCTGCAAAATGAAAATGACTGCACCGTACTGGCACAGGCCGGACGTAATATCCGCGATGCCCACCTGCAGGTATTTGGTGCCAGCGGTTTTACTAATCCGACGGCAGCCTTGGCAGATAGCCAGGACTGTTCGCCGTACTACCAGAATAATTATGGTTGCATACACAATACCTACACGCTGGATGGCAGCAGCGGCAGTGCATCGGTAGTTGAAACGGTTTTTCTGAATGGCCCGGCGGCTACGCCCAACACTCAGGATACCGATCATGGCCATTACTGGGTTGGTGGTGAAGACGGCAATAACGGTAAGTGGTCGGTACGGGTCGGCCCCAGCTATCCGGATATTATCTGGGATTTCTTTGACCGCCAGACAGGTAATGGCGGTGGCACTACAGGTAAGCCGGTATGTGTTATTTATGGCGATAATCCACAACAACTGAATCTGGGAGCCGTATTCAGTGATGCCGGTGCCAGCTGCAGTGATGCCAGTGGTACATTAACGGTTACTGCCACCTGTAATGTAAATACCGCCGCTGTTGGCGAATACCACTGCGATTACAGTGCAGAAAACAACGCGGGCAGTAAATCGGTACGCCGCATTATTACAGTGATTGACCCTGATGCACCTCTGGAAACCTGCAGCGAAATAAGCGCCAGTCCGGCTGCGCATATCAGTGCCGGACGTGCGGTTGCAGGCGGCAGTTTCAGTCTGCGCGCTGTCAGTAATGGTGACCAGCAGGATATTGGTTACGCTTACGACAGCTGGGGCAGTGTTACCCTGACCGAAGGTGAAGCGGGGCTTTGGTATGCACAAAAACCGGCAGCCTGTAATGGTACGTCTGACCCCGATCCGCAGCCCGATAACTGCGATGACTGGTACAGCACCAACCTTGCACACCAGCAGGCCGGGCGTGCGTATTACAGCATGGGGTATTACAGCACTGGCGGGAATGATTCTCTGGGAGCGGTATCCGGTGTGTACACCTGGGTTAAATCAGGCAGCACAGGTGTGTATCAGGCTGGCCGTTGTAATTAATTTTTCATAATAAAAAAGGCCGGGCAGTAATATGTCCGGCTTTTTTATGATTTTATTTTTCATTTATTTTCGCTGGTCGTACCAAAGTACGATATTTATCAGTATTGCCGGAAACTAGAATTCAGTGATGTTGCAGAGCGTTATTTTTCTGCCATTTTTCAGTTTTCCGGAGTCTTTATTGTGTCCTATCAGGATTTTCCGAAACTTATCAGTGCCACTGAAGCGGCTGCTCTTGTGCAGGATGGCGATACGCTGGCGACCTCCGGTTTTGTGGGTATTGGTTTTCCGGAGAAACTTGCCATCGCTCTGGAAAAACGTTTTCTGCAGGAGCAATCCCCTCAGTGGCTGACGCTGGTCTATGCCGCAGGACAGGGGGATGGTAAAGAAAAAGGGCTGAACCATTTTGCCCACGAAGGATTGGTCCGGCGGGTTATTGGTGGTCACTGGGGTCTGGTTCCGGCGCTGGGAAAACTGGCGGTGGAAGGAAAAATAGAGGCTTACAATTTACCGCAGGGCATTATTTCGCATTTATACCGTGATATCGCTGCCGGAAAACCTGGCCTGCTGAGCCGGGTTGGTCTGCATACCTTTGTCGATCCGCGTCATGATGGCGGACGTATTAATGCCAATAGTCCGGAATCTCTGGTGCAGCTGCACTGCATCGGTGAAGAAGAATTTCTGTTTTATAAAAGCTTTCCTATCACCGTTGCATTTTTACGCGGCACTACTGCCGATGCGCGCGGCAATATCACCATGGAAAAAGAAGCGCTGCCACTGGAAAGTCTGGCGCTGGCACAGGCCGTACGTAACAGCGGTGGCAAAGTGATTGTGCAGGTTGAGCGCCTGACATCGCAGCACCGGCTGCATCCGTCGCAGGTGGTTATTCCCGGTATTCTGGTCGATCACATTGTGCTCGCCAGTGGTGATCAGCATTTTCAGACCTTTGCTGAATTTTATAATCCGGCCTACAGCGGTGACGTGCGTGTGTCGGATCATCTGCCCAGCGATGAACTCAGTATCCGCAAAATTATTGCCCGTCGCGCGGCACTGGAATTACGTGATCAGGCAGTGGTGAATCTGGGCATTGGGATGCCGGAAAGTGTGGTGCGGGTAGCCAGCGAAGAAAAGGTTTTAAACCAGCTGACACTCACCATTGAGCCCGGTGGTATCGGTGGTCTGCCCGCCGGCGGTTTAAGTTTTGGTGCTGTCGCTAATGCTGAGGCGGTGGTTGATCAGCCGGCGCAGTTTGATTTTTACGATGGCGGAGGTCTGGATCAGGCGTTTCTTGGTCTGGCCGAAGCCGATGCCTGCGGCAACGTGAATGTCAGTCGTTTTGGTTCACGCCTGGCGGGTGCCGGTGGCTTTATTAATATCAGCCAGAACACCCGCGAAGTGTTTTTCCTCGGCAGTTTTTTTGCCGGCGGTGTGCAACCGCAGATTCATCATGGCGAGGTTGATTGCCAGCGCAGTGAAGGGCTGGGCAAGTTTGTCAGCCAGGTGCAACACCTGACCTTTAACGGTGCTTATGCACTGAGCCGGAATCAGCGTGTGCTGTATATCACCGAGCGCTGTGTATTCCGCCTGCAGCGTGCAACCGATGGTACAGCGCGGCTGGAATTATGTGAGCTGGCACCGGGCGTTGATCTTGAGCGCGATGTACTGCGCTTTCTGCCATTTACCCCATTAATTGCTGATGACCTGCGACCGATGCCGGCAGCGATTTTCCGTTCGCAGCCTATGCGTCTGCAGCTGCGGCCAGCAGTACGCAGTTAATTATTACCGATAAAGGAGAGCTCATGAATATTGCCAATGCAGTGGTTGCTATTACCGGCGGCGCCCAGGGACTCGGTCTGGCGATGGCCTGCCGTCTTGTTGCCCGCGGTGCCCGTGTCGCATTGCTGGACGTAAATGCCGACAAGCTTAACGAAGCGCTTACCCATTGTGCGGCAGCCGCGCAGGAGCATGGTTACAGCACGGATTGTTGTGCGGCGTATCCGTGCAATGTGGCGGACGAACAACAGGTGGAAAATACCTTTGCCGCTATCGTGCGCGAATTTGGTCAGCTGGATGCACTGGTGAACAACGCCGGCGTATTGCGCGATGGTCTGCTGCTGAAAGTACGTGATGGCGAAGTAACGGAACGCCTTAGTCTCAGCCAGTGGCAGACGGTTATTGACGTTAATCTGACCGCGCCTTTTCTCTGCACCCGTGCGGCGGCCACACAGATGGTTGGCCAGAAGCGGGGCGGCTGCATCGTTAATATCTGCAGTATTTCCATGGCCGGCAATATGGGGCAATCGAATTACTCGGCGGCCAAGGCCGGACTGGCGTCGATGACGGTGGTATGGGCGAAAGAACTGGCCCGTTACAACGTGCGTGTCTGCGCTATTGCACCGGGTTTTATTGCTACGGATATGACCGCGCATATGAAACCGGAAGCGCTGGAAAAAATGACCCGTCAGATTCCGCTGCAGCGTATGGGCGAGGCTGATGATATTGCCCACACGCTGCAATACCTGCTGGAAAATGAATATATCAGTGGCCGCATTGTCGAGGTTGATGGCGGTTTGCGCCTCTGATTTCGCCGTACCGTTTATACCCGGCGGAGGTGCTGTCCCGGCGGGTATCCGGAAAACAATAAACACAACGGAGATTGCCTATGTTTGCCCGATACCCCATTCACCTGCTGACCCTCACCGGTGCTGTTCTGCTGGCCTCCTGTGGCGGCGATGACAATAACACCCCATTTAATATCCGCCCGGATTTTATTCAGGGCACACTGACGGCGGTAGAATACGATGGCGTCAGTGATGATTTGCTGACCGCTGGCCTTGGCGTCAGTGGTTTACAGGGTGCTGCACCGGCCTATGCCGACGCGCAACATCCGACGGCCGCAGAGCTGCGCCGTAAAGCCATTTACAGCAATTACCGCGCGCTGCTTGATACCACCACCGAAGGCGGCTTCGGGCGATTGTACGGCCCTAATATTTACCGGGGAGAAGTGCAGGCTCACGGCGGAAAAATCGCCGGTAAAGAATACGTTTTCCTCACCGACAGTGGCGACGGTGTGCAGCGTAACGTGACCGTTGCCGTGCAGATTCCTGCCAGCTTTGATCCGCATAATGCCTGTCTGGTGGTGGGCGCTTCATCCGGTTCGCGCGGGGTATACGGAGCCATCGGTACCTCGGCCGAATGGGGTCTGAATAACGGCTGCGCGGTAGCGCTGACCGATAAAGGCACCGGTAACGGCGCGCACGATCTGGACTCCGATACCGTGATACTGGCCGACGGTACTCTGGCCAGCGCAACGGCAGCTGGTACGGCCTCGCACTTTACCGCCAGCGATGCCGGTCTGGATGATTTCAGTGCCACTTATCCTGCCCGTGTGGCTTATAAACACGCGCACTCTGGTGCCAACCCGGAAAAAGACTGGGGATTGTTTGTGCTGCAGGCAGCTCAGGCCGCGATGTATGTGCTGAATCTGCCGGAGAATTTCGGCCGTGAAAATGACGCCGGTAAAAACCTGCAGGTGTTGCGCCGTAACAACACGCTGGTGATTGCCGCCAGTGTATCCAACGGTGGTGGCGCCTCGCTGCGTGCCGCTGAACTCGACAGCAGCGGCCTGATTGACGCTGTGGTGGTATCGGAACCTAATGTACAGCCAGCTCAGTCGCTGGCCGCCGGTTACAGTGTGCAGCAGGGCAGTTATCAGTGGAATCAGCTTGGCCGCAGCCTGTACGACTACACCAGCCTGCTCAGTGTGCTGCAGCCCTGCGCCAGTGTGGGTGCCGATGCTGCCGCCGTGGGCAGTGGCAGCGCTGCCCGTTGCCATGCGCTGCAGAGCGCCGGTCTGATCAGCGGTGCCGACGATGCCGAACTGGCAGCCGATGCACAGCAGCAGCTGCGCGATTACGGCCTGGTGCCGGAACAGGATTTTACCCAGCACGCCAACAGCACCATTAAAGTGCCGCAATCCATTGCCGTTACCTATGCCAATGCTTATGGCCGCTTTGGTGTAAGCGATAATCTGTGTGACTTCTCAATGGCATTTGGACCCCTGGCGCCGACTTCCGCCACCACCACCCAGCTGGCCGACCTGTTTGCCTCAGGCAACGGTATTCCACCAACCGGCGGTATCGTGCTGATCGACAATAAAACCGGCAGCGAAGACCGCGCCGCAAGTGCCGACCAGAACCTCGCCGGACACCTGTGCCTGCGCGATCTGGCTTCAGGAGCTAACGCTGCTGATCAAACCAAAGCCCAGCGTGTAGCGGCCGGTATCGCCGAAGTAAGCGCTGACCCGCGTAAGCTGAACGTACCGACGGTCATTGTGCATGGGCGTGCCGATGCCATTATTCCGCTGAATCATTCATCGCGGCCGTACTTCGCCATTAACCAGAGTCAGGGCAGCAAAGCCAATGCTGATCTGCGCTATGTGGAAGTGCTCAATGCCCACCACCTCGATCTGCTGAATGGCCTGTTTCCGGGTTACAAAACCCGCTACGTCGGCCTGCATTATTACTTTGGCCAGGCACTCGACCAGATGTATGCCCACCTGCGTAATGGCAGCCCGTTGCCCGGTAATCAGGTGGTTGCCACCACACCACGGGCCGATGCTGCCGACCTGCTGACCACAGCCAACCTGCCAGCCATGCAGGCTGCAGACAACGTAAGCAGCGACTGCCGTATTCAGCTGGATGGCAAGACCCTCACCATCCCGGCCGGCTGCGGTAACCCGGTGCTGTAATGAAGGCGCTGTAATGACCGCGGCAGAGCGCTGACAACTGCCGCTCTGCCGCTTGTTTTGCCGCGCCAGCTCCACCTATGGAGCCGCCCGAAAAAAACGTATACAATGCGGGCACTTACGACCTGAGCCTCAAGTTGCTCATACGTAAACCGCCCGTAGCTCAGCTGGATAGAGCGCTGCCCTCCGGAGGCAGAGGTCAGAGGTTCGAATCCTCTCGGGCGGGCCACTTCCTAAGCCGTTCTGGCAATAGTAATTACTAACAAAATCCCTCTTGTGTCCAAAATGTGGCACATTTTGTGCCCACGTTAAAAATCCAGTTTTCTAATTGCTGTTAATTTTGATAGCTGTCTTGATTTGGCCACATTTTAAAGTTTCATTTGGTATCGTAGTTCAGATAATCGTTGTCAGAGCAATATGCAAGCAGTGTATCTGGAGATTGTCTCAGGAGACCGCTGTTCATAAATGGTGTTGATGTTATCGACATCTGGGATAGCCACCACGCCTCAGCTAAGTTAACTGCCGATGCTTAGGTCTTAGATCTTTGTGGCAGCAAAGACGCCATCTAAATACCCGCGAAGAACGCGACATCATTCCCGTTTCGATCTGTGCGCCCGTGAGTGACGCGACCCCATGATCGCGCCTTTGTTGTCGCGGGTGCAATGTTTCGATCCGCACGCCTGTGAAGGACGCGACGCGTGTGGTATTCGTGTTCGAGCCAGTCGTTGCAGTTTCGATCCGCGCGCCCGTGAAGGACGCGACTGTACGTAGCCCCACTCTCTGATGCATCATTCTCTGTTTCGATCCGCGCGCCCGTGAAGGACGCGACGCGAGTTTACTTTAACGGCGAGCTGGCTTTTATTGGTTTCGATCCGCGCGCCCGTGAAGGACGCGACCGGATAGGTGAGGACGGTATGACTAAGCGCAAAAAGTTTCGATCCGCGCGCCCGTGAAGGACGCGACTCTTGCTGCTTTGTGCCAGTCGCCAGCACAGTCTGTTTCGATCCGCGCGCCCGTGAAGGACGCGACGATTCGTTGCCTCATCTGTATTTGTAACACGTTGGTTTCGATCCGCGCGCCTGTGAAGGACGCGACCTTACACCTCACGAATAAAATCAGCACGCTCCTGCAGTCCGTTAAAGATGGAGTCCGCGATTACTTCCGGAAAATCATGTGGCAAAAGCATCTCAACCCTGCTGATAACAGCTGTAGTACTCTCCGCCAACTCTATTAATAACTGCTGTGCTCTCTGTACCGAAAAACCCACCGCTTTGGCGGTGCTCATAAAATGGCGCGGTTCGATACGTTGCCAATGGTAATGCCGGCTTTTTCCTTTCACCGACATGGCCATTTTGGCCTTGGCAGCAGGCAGCGAATTTGCCCGCATCAGCGGATAGGCAGAGAGCACATCGTAAATCGGCGTCATGCGGAAAGTGGATTCCGGTTCAATGAAGAGGCTGAAGTTTTTGGCGTGGCCATCAATAGCCGCCAGCATCCAGAACAATATCTGCAATTTAAAGAAGGTCTCACGGTCATGAATTGCCTGTTGGGAGCCGCGTAACAACTCCATACCTTCTTTTATTCCTGGGCCGCCATGATTCTCGTATTTCAGCGCGGGCGATACGCCAAGCGCCTGACAAAAATCCTCCTGCGGCAATCTCATCAGCCAACTGCCATCCTTTGACCAACGGCGATCAAAGCGCTCAGTAATCAACACGTTCTGATCTTCAAAACTGGCGAGCTGAGCCTTCGCCACATCAATGCCATACGCTTTTAATATTTCCAGGCACAGCCACTCATTATGATTGCTCTGCCGCAGATCGATATTACGTGGTTCCAGAAAACCAATGGGCAATTTCAGGATATGGCTGGTCGGCGTACTGCCAATGGGCAATTGCCATTTCTGGTTATGCCATAGCAGTGCAGTTTTTTCCTGAGCACCGGCTAACGAGATGCGAAAGTCTGTATCTATTTCCATGCCGAGTGGTGCGCGCTGATAACTGCGCAGCATCGCAGCAATCTGCTCTTCGGAAAGTGGAGCTGACGTTAGTTGCTGCACATCCGGCATAGTTTCGTACTCAGGGTACAGTTGAATTGCACCGATACAGTCGCGACCGACGGCTGCTAACAGGTTAAATGGGTGATTGGATGATGCTGAGAATCGTGCCTGCATTCTGGCACGGATGGCATCAGAATCCGGCAGCAGGTTGTCGAAGAAATTAAATACCCGCTCACCCGCAAAAATCTCTCGTTTTAATGGCAGCGATAGGGATATCGCCCGCGCACCTGGCCGCTCAGACCAGCTATCCAGATAGCGGAAAGACATGGCCCCGGAGGTATCCATAGAGAGCCTGCCCACCTCTATTCCATTCATAGCAACCGTTAAATCCGCCATTACCACTCCTGATCCCAAGCCTGATCCGAGGCCTGACCATTAGCGGAGCTGCTGGCAGGCGCTTGCCTTCTGGGCTCCAGAACCAATTCCAGATTAAGTGCCGACAGCAACTTAAACAGGGTCTCGACCCGTGCATGTTCCGGCGAGGTTTCAAAAGCAGACACTGTGCTCTGCTTGGTGCCCGCCAACTCGCCTATGGCCTGCTGTGTTTGGTTCTGCTGTTTACGGGCTTGCTGGAGCGCGTCTGCCAATCCACGTGGAGATGTGATCTTCATCAGAAATATCCTCTATAAGGGATAGAACTTACAATATCCCCCATGGAGGATAAAGGCAAGTTTATCCCCTTAGGGGGATTTCATAATCGGGAACATAAAATTGATGAAAACAGGTAGAAAGTACATCGGCCAAAGTGAGGGTAGTGGTCAAAAAACCTAAAACGTGATGCCAACTTTTGTGACCAAAAATTTTGTAAAGATGTATAAAATTGAAAAGAATATTGGAAAGAATTGAGAATAAAACCTTTTAAAATCAATTGGATGCGATTTAATGACTCTTAAGGCTGTGCCCTCCGGAGGCAGAGGTAAGAGGTTCGACTCGAAGTGAGCTTGCGAACGGAGAGAACGGAGAAGCTTGCGACGACGGTCATCCTCCAGACATTCCCCATAACTGACATTTTTGTTGATTAGTCTGCGATGCCTGTATGGAAATCCCATATACTGCGTGAAATATGCCTCCGGTAATGGATTTCAAATGAGTCATTTGTACGACCAGTTTTCTGACAATATTTTCTATGCCAATACACTTTCTGGCGCAGACCCGGACGACGTCAAAGCGTTGTATGTTGCTTATTATGCTGAGTGCGTCGACCTCAGTGCTTATACCGGGCTGAATTATTTATCGTATGCTTTTTCTGTAATTGATTGTGCTGGTCTGGCACTACAGCAGGAGCTTCGGCACTTTAGCTGCAGCAATTCATCACTGAGTAAAAAGCAGGGGCTTATCAGCTTGTTGCAAGCCAACCGCTCGCTGGCAGAACTGACGATCAACCAGCTGTCTCTGCCTCCAGAAGACGCAGCGCTGATATCCGGTTTTGCCGAGCTGCGCTATCTGACGGTCAGTGATACGGCAATGACAGCTGTTCCTGGCTGCTGGTCATTGCTGTCGCAGCTGCAGGAGCTGACTCTGGAAGCACAACCACTCACGCAGTTGCCGGATGAGCTGGAAAGTCTTGCAGCCCTTACCGCGCTGTCGTTGAAACAGTGCCGGTTCCGCGAGGTGCCCGGTGTTATTGGTCAGCTGAGTACGCTGAAAACGCTGGATCTCAGTGATAATCCGATCCGTGAGTTGCCTGAAAGTATGGCCAGGCTGACTGCTCTTGAGGAAATCGATCTGTCGGGGTGTCAGTTGGCCAGTTTGCCGGAGTGGCTGACCGATCTGCCGGCATTAAAAAAGGTGAATGTCAGAAACAATCCATTCACCGATCTTCCGCCAGCGCTTAAAAAATTAAAGTCGAAGCTTAAAATCGATCTTAAAGATAAAGCCTTATACGACAGCAGTGCGCGGGAAAAACTGATGCAAAAGTCCGGGCTGGTATCCGTATTTGCTGATTTGGGTTTCAAACTGATGGTGATTCAGAAATTGATGTATGAAGACAAAACCCTGAGGCCGGCTTTTGATGTCTGGGAATTTGTCAAAAAGCCGGAAAACGCTCATATGGATCCTGATAGTGAACAAGCCTGTCAGGTGATGCCGGAGGTCAGAGATTATTTCCAGAAGCTCGGTATTCCCCAGCATTTGTTAGCCGATATCACTGAGCTTTGTGCAGATGGTGGTGATGAAATTTATAGCCAGTTGGCCCCGCTCTGGAGTGGCAGTGAAGACTATTTTGATATGCACTCTGCGCAGGATATTCGTCACCTGCCGAAGCTTAAAGTGATTGAGTCTCCCTTTTTAACAACTTCATTTTGTGATGAAGCGGATACCTTTGATGTTGAAGTGATTGCGCTTTAAATTCAGCCCCGGAGCAAATCTCCGGGGCTTCAGACTCCATTCCTGAGTTCTCCTCAATACGCCGCCGCCAGCAACGCATCACAGGCCTGATGCGGGTTACCGGTTGAGTCGTATACCCGAACCCACTCACCGTAGTTGTGAATTACCGGAATATCTTCCGGGTGGAAGCTCGGCTTAAAGTACATTAAAAGCTTTGGCAGCATGGATGACAGGATACCTTTGCGGCCATACATCCAGTTCAGGTTTTTAATAAACATCATGCGGCGCTGGAACCAGTTATAGCCATCGGTTTTCAGCAGTACATCGGCGTAGTCAAACATCACTTTGGTGGTGTGGCGGGTGGCGATTACCATTGCCGTACAGCGTTTGATATAACCAACTTTAGCGACGGTTTTCATTACGTTGAAGGCCACCGAGCGATGCTCCATTTCTTCAATCGCATGCCAGGCCAGCAGGGCGCGCATTTTCGGATGAATGTCGGCGGTTACTTCTTTGCGTGAGAAAAAGGTTTCTGCCAGCAGTGCGGTAAAGTGTTCGTAGGCTGCAGTCAGCGCCAGATTAAATTCGTCGGAATACTTTTTCTGATCTCTTTTAATGTATTCCTTAAGCTCATTCAGAATAGTTTCCATCGGCATGCCCTGTGCCGCCAGCAGATCATTGAATTTGGTATGGGCAATACCGTGCTGCGCTTCCTGCATGGTGAATTCTTTTACATCGTGCTGCAGTTTCGGGTCGGTAATGCGGTCGCGGAAGGCGCGTACGCTGGAAATAAAATAGCGCTCACCATCGGGAAAGCTGAGCTGCAGTGCATCCATTACGCGGGTTCTGAACGGGTCGTTGCCATTCCAGTATTTCGGGAAGTCGGCGTCCAGACCGAAATCGATATCTTTGCGCGCTTCAATGCTTGGCTGAAATTTTGTATTCATAATGTCTCCCTGTTTAACAGATGCCATTGGTTATTTTTCTGTCAGCTTCGTGATGAGGATGTGGAGTATTGTTCGAGCACCGCGTAGTGCTCCGGGTCGCGCATATCGCCCATTTCGCGGTGCAATATGCGGTTGCGCAGTTTCAGTGGCAGCAAAGTAAGGAAACGCAGCAACGACGACTGATAACCAAAAATCATGCGTTGCTTACCGCTTTTGATGCCTTTAATTACTTCGCGTACGGCAAACAGCGGATCGGTTTTCAGATATTTTTCTTCGAATTCGGCGCCGTTTTTCGAATGTTTGGCGATATTGGTTTTAATACCACCAGGATGCACCAGATGTACTGAAATGGGTGTGTCGGCGAGCTCAACCATGAGAGATTCGGTAAAACCGCGTACGGCAAATTTAGACGCGCAATAATCGCTGGTGCCGGGCGTTCCTAACAGGCCAAACACGCTGGACACATTCACCACTGCACCCTCCTGATTGGTCAGCAACTGTGGCAAAAAAGCTTTGGTGATATACACCACGGCAAAGAAGTTCACCTGCATGGTGGTGTGATACTGGCCATTATCCTGCACCCAGACCGGTGCGCCGCCACCGCCGATACCGGCGTTGTTAATAATGATGTGGGCATTACCCAGCTCGCGTTTTACCTTACCCGCAAAGTCCGTTACGCTCTCTTCGGCAGCAATATCCAGCACTTCACTCAGGCTGTTTTTACGGGTGATGGCCTTCACCATGTTGTGGGTTTCAGCCAGCTGTTCTGCGTTGACATCGGTGATGGCAACCAGTGCGCCGAGGCGGGCAAACTCCAGTGCGTATTCCCGTCCCATGCCGGATGCGGCGCCGGTAATCACAACCACTTTGTCGGTAAAATTTTTCACGGATTGGCCTCTTATTATTGTTTGCCATTACACGTCTGCGCGCGTCTGCTGGTCTGTACTACAGCACCTGCAGGCATCAGAACGCCGGGCAGATGGCTGCCAGTCTGATCTGGCTATTCGCTGAGTCTGGTCATCTTATGAACGGAACTCCGGCTCATCAATGTACAAAACAACACTGATGTGGGTATATTTGGTGCACTTTGCACAGGCGGTAACAATGGAGACTTTATGAAACTGGCCGTCAGTAGCCGGCAGCGCTGGCCCAGCGTATCGCCACGGATTCTTGAGCTGATGCGCACAGGCGCAGAGCTGGCGCTGCAACTGGCGACCAGTCCTGAGGTTCTGGACGAGCTGGAAGGCGGCAACTTCAAAACGGTGGGGGCAGAGACTCAGTACGTCGACCCGCTGTTATCGGCCCGTCAGCGGCGCGCTATCCGTGCCGGTACCATTCACTGGCTGAACGCCATCATCGAACGGCCCGATCAACCGGTCAGTGCTTTTCTGGTGGAAGAGGCGGTGCTGGGGCTGAGTGAAATTTTTCCGACTCAGGCTGCTCAGGTGCTGCTCAGTAATGCGCGCTCGGTGCAGGATATTGCCTGGCAATACTGGATGAAGATTGTTTTCCAGCTGACTCAGGACCCGCTGGAATTACAGCAACTGCTGGAGATTTCTTCGGTATCAATCAACACCTTTATTGATGACAGTCTGCAGCTGGGTATCCAGCGTATGAAACAGGATGCAGAGGCGCGTAAAAGCGGCCAGCTGGAAGAACAGCGCGAGCTTATTTCGCAGATTGTGGCCGGCGAGGCGATGGACCTGGCCGCCGCCGAGCGGCTGCTGAATTATCCTTTTGCGCAGACTCATCACAGCGCCATTATCTGGAGTGAGGAAATTGATACCGAAATTTCTGATCTGGAGCATCTGGCCACCGCATTCCAGAAAGCCTGTCAGCAAAAAACCTCATTAAAAATCATCGTCAGCCCGTCACTGATCTGGGTGTGGGCGGCAGCAGAATTTCCGGTGAACGAAAAAGTGCTGGAAATGGTGTTAAAGAAAAAAGAAAACATCCGCATCAGTTATGGCGAAGGCGGCAACGGCGTGGATGGTTTTCGCCGTTCGCATCTGGATGCACAGGCGGCGCAGCGGGTTCTGGGGCGGTTAAAATCCAACGTGCAGCTGGTGAGTTACGACCGTGTGCGTTTAATGGCTTTTTTATCCAAGGATGCAAAATCCATTCAGCATTATTCCGGGCACGTACTGGGCGAGCTGGCGCAGGCACCGGCGGCGGTGCGCCAGTCATTGCACGCTTTTCTGGAGTGCGGCTGTAATGCTACTGAAGCGGCAAAACGACTGCACACCCACCGCAACACCTTATTAAGACGGCTGGCAAAAGCCGAAGATATGCTGCCACGGCCGCTGGCCGAAAACCGTATTCAGGTGGCGGTGGCGCTGGAGGCCCTGTACTGGATTTTGTAAATGCACGCTGCCATTTTCTGAACAGGGCGTGGCAGTGGAGCCCCATTTACCCCTGACTAGGGCCTGTCGACACTAATTGAATAGGCCCTGCTGAGAGCTAGTTTTTCTCAGAACAAGGAGAGAGGAGTGATATTGTCAGGAACATCCATGTTCCTGACCCTGCGGGCTTCGCGCCCATCTGCTCCGGGCAGGTGGGTAGCGGGCTAAATGAATGACGAACGACGACGTTAATGGGGAAAACTGGCCTCAGCCCGAAGGGTTATGGCTGAACATCCCACACTCTCAGCGCCTTGCCTGTGAAATTTTTAGCAGATAACAGGCCTGTCTAATTAGTGTCGACAGGCCCTAGGGTTTCAGGCTCCGGTTTCAGGTTCAGACTTTCGCACAGACTCGGGGGTAAAGCTGAAATAGACGCCGGTTCCCCCTTCGTTACGTCGTTTAATTTCCGCGTTGCCGGAAAGCTGATAAGCCCGCTCCTGAATAATCGCCATACCATAATGGTTACGTTTTTCCGGATCAGTATTGATACCGATGCCATCGTCTTCGATTTCCAGCGTTACTTCTTGCTGGTCATTACTGCAAAGGCTGATGTGTATGTTTTTGCCATGAGAGTGGTGGATGGCATTCTGGCTGGCTTCGCGGATTATCTGTAATAAATGAATTTCTTCCTGAGGTGATAAGGGGATATTAAAAATATCGTAATTCAGGGATATTTCCATATTGGATTGCTCGTGGAACTGATCTACGGTTTTCTGCAGCGCATCAAGTAATCCTTTACCATCGACTTTAAGGCGGAAGGTTGTCAGCAGTTCGCGCAGTTGCCGGTAGGCAGAATCCAGACCCTGTTTAAGTTCAGCAGAGACGTCCATCATTATTTCAAAGTCAGAACTGCCGATGGCACGGTTAAGGCGGGTTACCTGAATTTTCAGATAAGACAGAGCCTGAGCCAGAGAGTCGTGCAGTTCACGGGCGATAACGTTACGTTCTTTCATCAACGTAATCCTGCGGATGTTTTCCTCTTCACTCTGCAGGCTCATTGCAATAGCAAACAGATTGGCAACGGAGGTAAACAGATCACGCTGCCAGCGCAACAGAGACTCCGGATGACTGTTCAGTACCAGAACACCATAGTCTCTGCTTTCTCTTGAGATCGGGAAGTTAATCTGGGATGCATTGTCGGCAGGTTGCGTCAGGCAGTCTCGGCAATTGCGTGAGCGGCAGTCATCATCCAGCTCTTTACTGCCATTAATCTGCAGATATGGAATATCCCCGCTTTCTGTCAGCAGGCAGAGTTCAATATTGTCGATACCTGTTACGACGGAAAGCTCTTTCAGGATGTTATTAAAATCTTCTTTCCTGATTTCATGGGTACTGGTTCGTCTGGCCAGATTGTAGAGGAAGCTGAGCGTTTTATTGCTGTTCTGCAGCTCGGCTGTTTTCTCTTCAACCTGTTTCTCCAGCGATTCATACATATAAGAAATGGCTTTACACATATGTTCAAAAGAACGGGAAAGCACACTCAGCTCATCGGTACCTTCCGGTGGTGATATATTGCAGGAAAAATCACCACGGCTGATCTGGCGGGCGGTATTGGTCAGCTCACTCAGCGGTACGGTAAAGCGCAGATGTATCCAGTAGATAACAATGGCCGACAGAATCACGGTAATAAAAAACGCAATAATCTGGAAAGTTCTTAACGTCCGTATTTTTCCTTCGGCGTTATGCTGAATAATCAATACCAGGCGGTTCAGGTCATCAACAAAGGCATGAACAAGATTTAATTTTTCTTCGGTTTCTGTTTCTGAATCACTGATTTTATCGGCCAGTAATATTCCCCGCTCACCCAGCTCGTTAAAGAACTCTGTTGATTCGGCATTTCTGACGACATTTTTCATTATCGGGTTATTGAAAATACTGCGGATGATTTCTTTATTGTCATTTACCGCTTCGGGATCTATCAGCAGGCGATAGCTGTGCATCCGTAAAGAGCCTGCACTGTTAATGGCATAAGCATCATTATCGGTCTGATCTGAGAGCCAGTAAGAAACCAGAATTGTTGATATCGCCATCAGAATAATGGCGCTCATTGCGAGATTGATCCGGGTAATAACCGATGTCTGTTTCATAGTTTGAAAACGGTAAATACGACTGAAAGGTTATCTTACCTGCAGTATGTACTCAGGGATATGGCTGTTATTACCGAACTATATGCGAATGCTTATTATTAGATAGGATTACTTTTAGCTACTCCCCTTGCTTTCGCAGGATTGATTCAGCGCAGTATTTTTTATGGGTAAAAAATAAATTCCTTTAAAATCAATGGCTTGAAAAATAATTCATTTACCACTTTGTGAGTATTTTTGTGTGCAGCACGACGTTTTCCGGCCAGTGACGCCGGCCCGGCCCCATCGTTAATTGGTGCAATCTGAGTAGTATATCTCCGTATGTTTATAGCCGGTCTTTCGGGACACATCAGGAGTTAGCTATGAGTCACCTACTGGAGAAACTTCGGTTTTTCAGAACTCGTAAAGAGTCTTTCGCCAATGGCCATGGTGCCACAACGGATCAGGATCGCAGTTGGGAAAAAGGTTATCGTCAGCGTTGGCAGCATGACAAAGTCGTGCGTTCTACCCATGGTGTGAACTGCACAGGTTCATGCAGCTGGAAAATCTACGTTAAAGATGGTCTGGTTACCTGGGAAACCCAGCAAACCGACTACCCGCGCACCCGTCCGGATTTACCGAACCACGAGCCCCGTGGTTGTCCGCGTGGTGCCAGTTATTCCTGGTATATCTACAGTGCTAACCGCCTGAAGTATCCGAAAGTCCGTGGTCAGCTGATGAAACTTTGGCGTGAAGCCAAAGCGCAGCACAGTGATCCGGTAAAAGCCTGGGAATCTATTGTTTCTGATCCGGTAAAAGCAAAAAGCTACAAAGAGCGTCGCGGTCTGGGTGGATTTGTCCGTGCCAGCTGGGATGAAGTCAATGAGCTGATTGCGGCATCCAACGTTTATACCACCAAAACTTACGGCCCTGATCGTGTTTCCGGTTTCTCGCCGATTCCGGCAATGTCGATGGTTTCCTATGCTGCCGGTGCCCGTTATCTGTCGCTGATCGGTGGTAACTGCCTGAGTTTCTATGACTGGTACTGCGACTTACCGCCAGCCTCTCCGCAAATATGGGGTGAGCAGACCGACGTGCCCGAATCGGCCGACTGGTATAACTCCAATTATATTATTGCCTGGGGTTCGAATGTTCCTCAGACCCGTACGCCTGATGCGCACTTCCTGACTGAGGTTCGTTATAAGGGTACCAAAACCTGCATTATTACTTCGGATTATTCTGAAGCTTCTAAATTCGGCGATACCTGGCTGGCTCCGCGTCAGGGTACCGACTCGGCACTGGCTATGGCTTTCGGTCATGTCATCCTGAAAGAATTCCACGTTGATAAGCCAAGCACTTATTTTACCGACTACAGCAAACGCTACACCGATATGCCGATGCTGGTCATGCTGGAAGAAAGCAATGGCCATCTGACCGGTGGACGCTTCCTGCGGGCAGCCGATCTGGTAAACAATCTGGGCGAAGATAATAACCCTGACTGGAAAACCATTGCCCTTAACAGCAACGGCAGTATGACCAGTCCGAACGGTTCTATTGGTTATCGCTGGGGCGAAAAAGGTAAGTGGAACCTGGAGCAGAAAGACCGCAGTGGTGATGTTGATCTGGTTTTATCACTGAAAGATCAGAACGACGGTATTGCTGATGTTGCTTTCCCATATTTTGGTGGTGCACCGCACGAATATCAGTATTTCCAGCACACTGAGCACAATGAAATTCAGCTGCGTAAAGTACCGGTTAAGTCGGTTGAACTGGCCGATGGTACAACCGCTAAGGTAGCAACTGTATTTGATCTGATGCTGGCGCATTACGGTGTGGATAACGGCATCGGCGATAGCAACCGTGCCAGCAGTTATGATGATGACGTGCCTTATACACCTGCCTGGCAGGAAGCTATTACCGGTGTTAACCGTGCCGATGTGATCCGCGTTGCCCGTGAGTTTGCCGATAACGCCGATAAAACCCGTGGCCGTTCCATGGTTATCGTTGGTGCTGCACTGAACCACTGGTATCACATGGATATGAGCTATCGCGGTCTCATTAATATGCTGATGATGTGTGGCTGTGTTGGTCAGACTGGTGGTGGCTGGGCCCACTATGTGGGGCAGGAAAAACTGCGTCCGCAAACCGGCTGGACTCCGCTGGCCTTTGCACTGGACTGGCAGCGTCCGCCACGCCATATGAACGGTACTTCGTTCTTCTATAACCACTCCAGTCAGTGGCGCTATGAAAAGCTCAACATGAGCGAAGTGATTTCACCGCTGGCGCCAAAAGAGCGCTGGACCGGCAGCATTATCGACTTTAACTCCCGCGCCGAACGTATGGGCTGGTTGCCTTCTGCGCCACAGCTGGGAACCAACCCTCTGCACCTGGCGGATAAAGCCAAAGCGGCTGGCCAGGAAGTGCAGGATTATGTGGTTGATCAGCTGAAGAAAGGCGATCTTAAATTCGCCTGTGAGCAGCCGGATAATCCGCAGAATTTCCCGCGCAATATGTTTATCTGGCGTTCTAACCTGCTGGGTTCTTCCGGTAAGGGCCATGAATATATGCTCAAACATTTCCTGGGTACCAAGCATGGTCTGCTGGGTAAGGATCTGGGCGAGTTTGGCGGTCAGAAACCGGAAGATGTTGAATGGGTTGATCAGGGTGCAGAAGGCAAGGTGGATCTGTGGGTAACACTGGACTTCCGTATGTCCACCACCTGTCTGTATTCCGATATCGTTCTGCCGACGGCCACCTGGTACGAAAAAGACGATATGAATACCTCGGATATGCATCCGTTTATTCATCCGCTCAGTGCCGCTATTGATCCGGTTTGGGAAGCACGTTCTGACTGGGAAATTTTTAAAGGCATCGCCAAAGAATTCTCCCGCGTCTGTGTTGGCCATCTGGGTGTGGAAAAAGATCTGGTCACTATTCCGATGCATCACGATACACCGGCAGAACTGGCGCAGCCTTATGGTGTAAAAGCCTGGTGGAAAGGCGAGTGCGAACCGGTACCGGGTAAAACAATGCCACATCTGAATGTGGTTGAGCGTGATTATCCGAATACTTATGCCCGTTTCACCTCGATCGGTCCGCTGCTGGAAAATATCGGTAATGGCGGTAAAGGCATCAGCTGGGATACCAAAGATGAAGTGAAACTGCTGCGGCAGCTGAACTACACCCATACCGATGAAGGTATTAATAAAGGTATGGCCAAACTGGATACCGCGATTGATGCCTGTGAAATGATTCTTACCCTGGCTCCGGAAACCAACGGCCATGTGGCTGTTAAAGCCTGGGAAGCTCTGGGTGAATTTACCGGCCTCGATCACACCCATCTGGCGATACCGAAAGAAGAAGAGAAAATCCGCTGGCGCGATATTGTTGCCCAGCCACGTAAAATTATTTCGTCACCAACCTGGTCTGGTCTGGAAGACGAACATGTGTCCTATAACGCTGGCTATACCAACGTTCACGAACTGATTCCATGGCGTACCGTTACCGGCCGTCAGCAGTACTATCAGGATCATGAATGGATGCGCGATTTTGGTGAGCAGCTGTGTGCTTACAAGCCACCGATTAATCTGAAAACCGTTGAGCCTGTTCTGAACAAAAAGCCAAACGGTAATAAAGAAATCGTTCTGAACTGGATTACGCCACACCAGAAATGGGGTATTCACAGCACCTACTCTGACAACCTGCTGATGCTGACACTGTCACGCGGTGGCCCGATTGTCTGGATGAGTGAAGTCGATGCCAAAGAAGCCGGTATTGAAGATAACGACTGGATCGAAGTCTTCAACGTTAACGGTGCCATTGCCTGTCGTGCGGTTGTTTCTCAGCGAGTGCCTGAAGGCATGAGCATGATGTACCACGCACAGGAACGGATCGTAAACGTACCGGGAGCAGAAACAACAGGCACCCGCGGTGGTATTCACAATTCGGTTACCCGTGCGGTGATGAAACCAACCCATATGATCGGTGGTTATGCTCAGCAGGCCTATGGCTTCAACTATTACGGTACGGTCGGCTGCAATCGTGACGAATTCGTCATCGTGCGCAAGATGAATAAAGTCGATTGGCTGGACACCAAATAAGGGTGGAGTGAGGTAATTATATGAAAGTCAGAGCTCAAATCGGCATGGTGCTGAATCTGGATAAGTGTATTGGTTGTCACACTTGCTCCATCACCTGCAAAAACGTCTGGACCTCCCGCGAAGGGGTCGAATACGCCTGGTTTAATAACGTAGAAACCAAGCCTGGTATTGGTTTTCCGAAAGAATGGGAAAATCAGGAAAAATGGAATGGCGGCTGGAAGCGTGACGCTAACGGCAAGCTGCAGTTGAAAATTGGCGGCAAATTGCGGGTTCTGGCGAATATTTTCGCCAACCCGGATCTGCCGGAAATTGACGACTACTACGAGCCGTTCGATTTTGATTACCAGTATCTGCATAACGCGCCGGATAAAAAGCATCAGCCTGTGGCCCGTCCACGCTCGCTGATTACCGGTCAGCGTATGGAGAAAATCGAATGGGGTCCGAACTGGGAAGAAATTCTCGGTACCGAATTCGAAAAGCGTAAAGCGGATAAAAACTTTGATGATGTTGTGCAGAAAGATATTTACGGACAGTTTGAAAAAACGTTCATGATGTATCTGCCACGTCTGTGTGAACACTGTCTGAATCCTGCCTGTGTTGCGGCCTGTCCATCGGGTGCCATCTACAAGCGTGAAGAAGACGGTATCGTTCTGATCGACCAGGAAAAATGCCGCGGCTGGCGCATGTGTGTATCGGCCTGCCCGTATAAAAAGATTTATTACAACTGGAAATCCGGTAAGTCCGAGAAGTGTATTTTCTGCTTCCCGCGCATTGAAGCCGGTCAGCCGACCGTCTGCTCGGAAACCTGTGTAGGTCGTATCCGTTATCTTGGTGTATTGCTGTACGACGCTGACAAAATCGAAGCGGCAGCCATGACACCGAATGAAAAAGATCTGTATCAGTCACAGATTGATCTGTTTCTTGATCCGGAAGATCCGCAAGTTATTGAAGCTGCCCGTAAAGAAGGCATCAGTGACAACTGGATTAAGGCGGCCCAGCGCTCTCCGGTTTATAAAATGGCAATGGACTGGAAAGTGGCTCTGCCACTGCATCCGGAATACCGCACTCTGCCAATGGTTTGGTATGTACCGCCACTGTCTCCGATTCAGACCGCTGCCCAGGCAGGTCATGTCGGTATGAATGGTGTGATTCCGGATCTGAAATCACTGCGTATTCCACTGCGCTATCTGGCTAATTTACTGACAGCCGGTGATGAAAAACCGGTTGAGCGGGCACTGGAGCGCATGATCGCTATGCGTGCTTTCAAGCGTTCACAGCAGGTGGACGGTGTGGAAGATCTGGATGTGCTGCAACAGGTAGGGCTGACAGCCGTTCAGGTGGAAGAAATGTACCGCTATATGGCGCTGGCTAATTACGAAGACCGCTTCGTTATCCCGAGCAGCCATACCACCTATGCCGAAAACGCTTATGACCTGAAAAGCAGTTGCGGTTTCAGCTTCGGTAATGGCTGTGGTGATGGTAACAACAGTGTGAACCTGTTCGGATCTCAATCTGCCGGTGTGCGTCAGGTTATCCCGGTTGTGGTAGAGGAATAAACATGAAAATACTTCGCCTGATTTCATTACTGATTGATTATCCGACCGCAGAACTGATTGCGGAAAAGGATGCGTTGCTGGCCGTGGTGGCCAGCTCCGAACTGCCGGCGGAACATGCTGAGTCATTATCGGCTTTTATTGAAAACCGTTGCCGCGATGACATTGTTGACTGGCAGGAAGAGTATGACGGCCTGTTTGAGCGTGGTCGTTCACTGTCCTTATTGTTGTTTGAACACGTACATGGCGAGTCCCGTGATCGTGGTCAGGCGATGGTTGACCTGATGAATCAATACAAAGAAGCCGGTCTGGAAATCAGTACAAAAGAGCTTCCGGATTACATCCCTTTGTACCTTGATTTTCTCAGCACCCAGGGCAATGACAATGCCCGCCTGGGCTTACAGGAGGTTTCTCATATTCTGGCATTGCTGGCCTGTCGTCTGGAGCAGCGGGAATCTGATTACGCTTCTTTATTCCATGCTCTGGTTGGTCTCAGTGAAGTGGCACTGGATCTCAATGATCTGCGTGGCCAGATTGCCGGGGAAGTTCCGGACAATACGCCTAAGGCGCTGGATAAAGTCTGGGAAGAGGAAATGGTCAACTTTATGGATAACGCAGAATCCTCCTGCAGCAGTAACAATCGTCCGGCAGAGGGGCAGCGGCGGGATCAGTATATTCCGCTGAATACCGAACTGCTAAAAACATCTTCAGCGGGCCAGGTGTAAAGGAGTCAACTATGAGCTATTTCAATACATTGGCATTCGGTGTTTATCCATATGTCGCAATGGCAATTCTGTTTATCGGCAGCTGGATCCGCTATGACCGGGAGCAATACTCCTGGAAAGCCAGCTCCAGTCAATTGCTGGAAAAAGAAAAGCTGCGCATGGGCAGTATTCTGTTTCACGTAGGTGTATTAGGCATTTTCTTTGGCCATTTATTTGGTCTGCTGACACCGGTTGAAATCTGGCATGCTATTGGTGTGACCGCGCCAATGAAGCAGCTTGTGGCAATGGGGGCTGGCGGCCTTTTTGGTCTGATCTGCTTTATCGGTCTTACCATTCTGATTCAGCGCCGGTTGTTCAATCCCCGTATCCGTGCGACCAGTAAAAAAATGGATATTGTTATTCTGTTCTTACTGTATGCACAGCTGATTCTTGGGCTGATTTCGATCGGTGTTTCTGCGGGTCATCTCGACGGTCATGAAATGATGAAACTGATGATGTGGGCACAAAATATTATGACACTGGATCTGGTTGACGCTGTGGAAAATATTTCCAGCGTACACTGGATTTTCAAAATGCATATTATGCTGGGGATGACACTGTTTGTTGTCTTTCCGTTCAGCCGTCTGGTGCACATGCTCAGCGCACCGGTGCAATATGTCACCCGTCAGCACCAGATTGTACGTAAGCGTTTTGCCCGTTAATACATGAGATAAGGTCCGTATTCGCTGTTAAAACAACGAATACGGGCCACGCGGAGTCAGTAATGATTAAAGTAAATGATGTTACTATTCCTGAGTCGGCCATTCTGGAAGAAATGCAGTATCACCCGGCCGAAAGCAAGCGCCAGGCGATGCTGAAAGCAGCAGAATCTCTGGTTATTGGTGAAATTCTCCGTCAGCGGGCAAGCTCTCTGGGTTTGCCTGTTTCTGACAGTGGCAGTCAGGCCGGCCAGGACGATTTCATTGAGAAACTATTTGATCAGGATGTTTATCTTCCGGAAGCAACGGAGGATGAGTGCCGTCTGTATTTTGAAAAAAATCCCATGCGTTTTACCACGTCACCTTTGCTGGAATTGCGCCACATCCTTCTGGCTGCTGCCCCGGATGATGAAGTACAGCGTGTTGACAGTAAAACGCTGGCAGAAACACTGGTGCATAAATTACGCGCCGGAGAAAATTTTTCTGACCTGGCCAGACAGTTCTCAGCCTGTCCGTCGAAAGAAACGGGTGGCAGCCTTGGGCAGATCAGTACCGGACAAACCGTTCCGGAATTTGAACGTCAGGTATTTACTGCAAACGAAGGCTTGTTACCTGCACCTGTTGAAAGCCGTTATGGTTTTCATGTGGTATTTATTGAACGTAAAATTGCGGGAAATCCATTGCCTTATGAGCAGGTCGAGGCCCGTATACGACAGTATTTGAATGACAAAGTAAAAGCAAAAGCAACGGCTCAGTACATTCAATCCCTTATTCAAGAAACCCAGTTAGAAGGTTTCGATTTCTCTGTATCAGATTCGCCATTGATGCAGTGATAAAATGGTACTCAGTGCTCATTTGCAAAAGGAGAGCACGATGATCTTTAAACTAAGTTCTTTGGCCAGTGCTTTATTACTGGCTTCCCCCGTGGTTTTGTCTCAGAGCATCGACGGTGTTCCCGGAAACTTTCCGGCCGATTTTCGCCTTCGCTATGAGACAAATGATACGGACAACCTGACAAAGTCGGCCACCGCATTAACACTGAGAAGCCGCATTGGTTATGAGACAGATAACTACAGTGGGCTGAAGGCTCTTGCTGAAATCGAGGATGTCAGAAGCATTATTGACGACTATGCACCTGAGAGCAGCGGTTATGATCCTGTGGCTGATCCGGTCAATACCGAAATCAACCGGGCACAGCTGTCTTACACAAAAGAAGCGTTAACGGCTGTTGTTGGCCGTCAGCGTATTATTCTGGATAACGCCCGGTTTATCGGCAACGTAGGCTGGCGGCAGAATGAGCAGACTTATGACGCTGCGCTTCTGCAGTATAAAAAAGACGGTCTTGGGGTTACCTACGCTTATATTAATCAGGTCAATGATATCAATTTTTCAGAGAGGGATATCACCGGGCATGCACTGAATCTTGCCTTTGACAAACTATCGGCCGGTAAACTGGTGACTTATGCCTATCTGGTTGATATTGACGATTCCGATCTTTATTACGATACCTATGGCGTCAGCCTGGCTGGTCAGAAATCGCTGGATGATATCAAGGTCAATTATCTGGCTGAGATTGCTACTCAATCGGCATATAAAAACGGTGATAAAGACGCGATTTATTATCATGTTGAAGCCGGAGCAACCCTGCAGGGCGTCAACCTTACTCTTGGTAATGAAACCCTGGGAAGTGACGATGGTGAGTACGGTTTCCAGACTCCGCTGGCAACCAAGCATGCTTTTAATGGCTGGGCGGATGGATTCCTGCTTACAAAGGATGATGGTCTTTCTGATTCTTATGTTCGGGTTTCTGGAAATGTTAATGGAATCAAAGCTCTGGTTGCATATCATGAATATTCAACTGATAAAGGTGGGGACGATCTTGGTTCAGAGTTGAATCTTCAGCTTCTCTACTCCTTTAATAAAAACATTAGTAGCGGGCTTAAGTATGCAGGCTATGATGCTTCTGGAAATAATTCTGATATTGATAAGTTCTGGCTCTGGTGCGGCCTTTCTTTTTAGGTGAAGCCTCCTCCTTTACGCCTGCTCTGCAGGCGTTTTTTTTGGGTAGATATTGCCCAAAGTAGGTACTCCCTATGCCCTTGAATACTGTCGATAATCAGCTTTCAGCATCAACTCTCCGGATCTGATTGATCTGTGTCATAAATCCCCAATCCCCTTATGGGTAGAGCTTTTAATAAGCGCTTTTTTTGCAGTTTTTCCGCCTATTGCTGCCTTATTAAGACAGGGTGATTATGAAGTCATGATCTGATTAACAGGGGAATATCATGGCGACTAAAGGTTCAGCTTACATTGAAAAATGGGACGTGGAGGACAAGGCGTTCTGGGAGCAGGAGGGGAAGCAGGTTGCCAGCCGGAATCTGTGGATTTCAATTCCCAGCCTTTTGATTGGCTTTGCCGTCTGGCTGATGTGGGGAATGATCACCACGCAGATGAAAAATCTCGGTTTTGATTTCAGTACCGAGCAGTTATTTTCTCTGGTTGCCATTGCTGGCTTATCCGGGGCAACGCTGAGGATTCCGGCATCCTTTATGATCCGCATTGCCGGTGGCCGTAACACCGTCTTTCTGACTACAGCATTGCTGATGGTTCCGGCGCTGGGTACCGGTATGGCGCTGATGGAACCCGGAACCCCTTACTGGGTGTTTCAGTTAATGGCATTGCTGTCTGGTATTGGCGGCGGCAACTTCGCCTGTTCCATGAGTAATATCAGTACCTTTTTTCCGAAAAGCCAGCAGGGCTACGGTCTGGGCATGAATGCCGGGCTGGGTAATTTCGGTGTGACCACTATGCAGATATTGATTCCGCTGGTGATGACTGTCGGTCTGTTTGGTCCTCTGGCTGGTGACCCTATGGTTCTGCAATCTGCCAGCGGAACTCTGGTCGGTCGTATTGAGGCAGGTTCAGAAACCTGGATTCAGAATGCCGGCTTTATCTGGCTGTTAATGTTGATTCCACTGGCCTTTGCCGGTTGGTTCGGTATGAATAATCTGAACGTGGTGACTCCTGAACCAGGACATCCTTTAGCTGCCTTCGGAAAAATTATTGGCTTGTATGCCATTGCTCTTTTTACTGCAGCGGTTGGTATCTACATGATGGGAATGATTGGTATGTGGCTGGCTCTGCCATTCACTATCATTCTGACTCTGATCCTTCTGCGTATGATTCCCGGAAGTATTCAGCCTAATATCAAAAACCAGTTCAAAATTTTCCGCAACAAACATACATGGTCAATGACCGTGCTCTACATCCTCACCTTCGGTTCTTTTATCGGTTTCTCTGCTGCTTTACCTCTGTCTATTACCGTTATCTTCGGAAAAATGATGCAGGCCGGCGTGGATGGCGAAATGATCCGTGTGGTAAATCCTGACGCTCCGAGCGCTCTTACCTGGGCGTGGATCGGACCTTTTGTTGGTGCATTAATCCGCCCGGTTGGTGGTTGGATTTCCGATAAAGTCGGTGGCTCTATTGTTACGCAGATTATCTCCGCTGTAATGGTGGCAGCCTCGGTTGCAACAGGTTATGTAATGATGCAGGCCTACAATTCTTCCAACCCTAATGACTACTTCATGGTGTTTATGCTGCTGTTTATTGTGTTGTTTGCAGCCAGCGGCATTGGTAACGGCTCAACATTCCGCAGTATCGGTGTGATTTTTGATCAGCAAATGAAAGGCCCTGTTCTTGGCTGGACCTCTGCGGTTGCTGCTTATGGTGCCTTTATTGCTCCTAAAGTGATGGGTGCTCAGATTAAAGCCGGAACTCCTGAGCTGGCAATGTATGGCTTTGCTGTCTTCTATGCACTTTGTCTGGTTATTAACTGGTGGTTCTATCTGAGAAAAAGCTCAGAAATCTATAACCCTTAAGACCTCTGATTTCAATATTAAACATTTAATTCAGGTGACTTTATGAGAAATAAGAGTTTAAAAGCCGGAGATCTTATCAATGGTGAAGTTTTTGTTGCCCATGAAGGATGGACTATACAGCGTCTTGCTGACTTCTTCGTTAGCCATGATATCTCTGCTGTTCCTGTTGTTGCTGATGACCATAAACTTGTTGGCGTTGTCAGCGTCAGTGATGTCTTTCGCTTTAATAGTCTTGATATTAATGAGAAGGAAGCTGCACTGAGTCGTCTTTACCGGCGCGAATACGATATGAAAGTGCCGGAAGAGGATCTGAAAAACTGGGTAAAAGACATTAATAAGTCATGCATGGTTTATCAGATCATGACTCCCGATGTTATTACCATTGATGTCGATGACGATATCAAAGTCGTTGCTGATACCATTCTTGAAAAACATATTCACCGCGTGTTTGTTACCCGTGATGGCAATGTCGCGGGGGTCATAACCGCCATGGACCTGATCCGGTTTGTGTTTCACAGAAGCGCAGAATTCTGCGCTGATGAACGGGAGTGCATGGTATGAAAATCATGATTGCTTATGATGGTTCGCGTAATGCGAAGCTGGCGCTGGCACGAACCATTACCATGTTTGGGGAGCTTAAACCGCAGCTTATTCTGGTTGCGGTTGCCGAGAATCCCCGCGATATCACCGAGAACAACGAAGCGCTGTTTAATGACGAAGTTGATGAGCTGAAAGGCTTTCTGGCTGAGGCTCAGACGTTATGTCAGAACGAGAAAATAAGCGCTGAAACTCTGCTTCTGGATGGTGACGCGCGGAAAATGTTACTCGCGGCGACAGAGAAGTTACGCCCGGATCTCCTTGTTATTGCCCGTCACAGTCATGAACCGGACGGCGGCTTTATCGCCCGCTCACTGACCTACTTTGTGGATGAACTCGATTATATGACCTTTGGCAGCGTCAGTTCATTTTTAACCAGACGGGCGCAGTGTCCATTACTCATTCTGCCCAGCATGTAGAAATCATTACAGGAGATCGTTATGCAAGTTGCAGACGTCTTTAAATTTAAAAATCCTGAAATAAAAGCACTGCACCTGACCTGGATTGCGTTTTTTATCACCTTCTACGTCTGGTTCAATATGGCTCCGCTGGCCAGCAGCATGCTGAAAAGCGTTAACTGGCTGACCGCAGAAGACCTGAAACTTTTTGCTATCTGTAACGTAGCGCTGACCATTCCTGCACGGATTATTGTTGGCATGGCGCTGGATCGTTTTGGCCCGCGGCGGGTGTTCTCTGTGCTGCTGGTAACCATGGCCATTCCGGCGCTGGCGTTTGCTTTTGGCGAAACCCGTACCCAATTACTGGTTAGCCGTCTGGTGCTGAGTTCTATTGGTGCCAGTTTTGTGGTTGGTATTCATATGACTGCAATGTGGTTCAAACCTAAAGATATTGGTTTTGCCGAAGGCTTTTATGCCGGCTGGGGTAACTTTGGTTCGGCTGCAGCAGCTATGACCTTGCCAACGATTGCCATCACTATGTATGGCGGTGATGACGGCTGGCGCTGGGCAATTGCACAGAGTGCATTTGTGATGGCGGCTTACGGCGTTTATTACTGGTTTGCCATTACCGATGGTCCGGTCGGAACCGTGCATCGTAAACCGCGGAAAACCGCTGCACTCGAGGTCAGCAGCTGGGGTGACATGGTTAAGTTGATTCTGTGGACCATTCCTCTGGTGGGTATTCTGGCTGTGCTGGTATGGCGTATCCAGAAACTGGGTTATCTGGATGCGACAGGTGCGGCTATTGCGTATGCCGTTATTGCTGCCATTGTGGTTTATCAGATTGTGCAGATTCTGCGGGTAAATGTACCGATTCTGAAAAAGGGTGTACCGGAAGACGATAAATATCCGTTTAACAGTGTGGCAGCCCTGAACAGTACCTATTTCGCTAATTTTGGTGCAGAACTGGCGGTTGTTTCTATGCTGCCGATGTTCTTTGAAAAAACCTGGAGTCTGTCTCCGACCGCTGCGGGTTTAATTGCCGCTTCTTTTGCCTTCGTTAATCTGGTTGCCCGGCCTATGGGTGGGCTGGTTTCCGACCGTCTGGGTAACCGTCGCTTTGTGATGCTGAGTTATATGCTGGGCATTGCGATAGGCTTTGCACTGATGGGGCTGTTGAATTCTTCCTGGCCGTTGGTTATTGCCGTTGCGATTACGGTATTTACTTCATTTTTCGTACAGGGAGCAGAAGGTGCCACTTTCGGTATTATTCCATCCATTAAACGTCGTCTGACCGGACAGATCTCCGGTATGGCGGGTGCTTATGGTAATGTGGGGGCAGTGTTTTATCTGACCATCTATACCTTTGTGGATGCGAATCAGTTCTTCTTTATTATCGCTGCCGGTGGTTTTATCAGCTGGCTTGTTTGCCTGATGTGGCTGAAAGAACCGGAATCCGCTTTCTCTGACGAATACTATGTATCGTCAGTCGACAGGCAGATTGAGCAGGAACTGAAGGCCTGAAAGCCAAAGCTCTAAGGAGTGTTATGAATATATCCTCTGTACCCGCCCACCCTTTGTGGGGCCAGGCGTTCCGGCCGATGTTTCTGCTGGGGGCGGCATTCAGTGCTCTGGCCATTCTGCTCTGGGGGCTGGCGTTACAGGGGATTATTCTGCTGCCGGGTAGCGGCAGTATTTTCTGGCACAGCCATGAAATGCTGTTTGGTTTTGCCCTGGCCATCGTCGCAGGGTTTTTACTGACCGCCGTACAAAACTGGACCGGGCAGCGGGCAACCCATGGCCGGCCACTGTTATTGCTGACACTTTTATGGCTCGCTGGCCGGCTGTGTATGTTAGCCGGTGATCTTTTGCCCTGGTGGTTTACCGCCCTGGTTGATATGGCATTTATGCCGCTGGTCGCCTGGTTTTTCTGGCGACTGCTGTTTGCTGTTAAACAACAGCGGAATTATTTCTTTGTACCTGTGTTGTTGCTGATGACCTTTGCCAATGCGGTGATGCATTGGGGCAATGCGGTGCAGGATATGTCACTGGTGCAGTGGGGTAGTCACAGTGTCAGCTGGATGCTGATATTAATGATTACAGTGATTGGCGGTCGGGTAATGCCGATGTTTACCGCCAATGGCAGTATGACGCCGAAAACAGAAGCGCTTCCCTGGCTGGAAAAACTGGTGCTGGGGGCGAGTTGGTTGTTGCTTGTGATTTATCTGCTGCGTCTTGATCTGTTATTACCACCCTTTGTGCTGGCGTTGCTGCTGGTGCTGACGGCAGCCAGTCAGGCGCTGCGGATTGCCCGCTTACGTATCGGGGTTACCTGGAAAATCCCCTTGCTGTGGTCATTACATCTTGCCTATTGGTTTATTCCACTTGGCCTCTTGTTGCTGGCGATGCACTACCTTGGCTGGCCGGTCACCTTCAGTGCGGCTTTGCATGCACTGACCGCCGGAGCGGTTGGCGGAATGATTCTGGCCATGATTGCCCGCGTGTCATTGGGGCACTCCGGCCGGCCACTGCAGCCAAGGCCGTTAATGTCACTGTCGTTTGCGCTGCTGCTGCTGGCTGCGCTGCTGCGTTCTCTGGGAGTGATTATCTGGCCACAGCAGTCTTTGCTGTTTTACAGCCTGTCGGCCTTGTTGTGGAGTAGCGCTTTTATACTCTTCGTCTTTTGTTATGCGCGCATTTTGCTTGGTCCACGGCCGGACGGCCGCGCGGGCTAAGTCATTGTGCCAATATTCTTTAGCCGGGTAATAACCCGGCTTTTTTCTTTCTGCATTGCCACTGCGCCATAAATGGCCATTGCGCTGACGGCTCTTTTCCTGATCATCCGTTCTCTGTATCGGATACCCATGTCGGAGTAGTTTGCAAATAAAATTGATATGGATCAATTTTATTCGGCCGTCTCTCGTTAGTCTCTGTCCATATCTTGTGTCTGTTTATTGTTTAAGGCACTACATATGGGGTTTTATGTATTTCAGTCGTGAACAGGTGGTCTTCCAGGAAGTGCCGGGAGAAGTCTCTCTGGCCTACACCATCAGCGGTTGTCCGCTGCGTTGTCCCGGTTGCCACAGTGCAGATACCTGGCCCGCGATGGCGGGTGAACCGCTGTCCGAAGAGTACTTCCGGCAGCGTCTGGAGACATACGCCGGTCTGATCAGCTGCGTGCTGTTTATGGGTGGAGAGTGGCATGAAGCGCAGCTGTTACTGTTGCTGAAGCTGGCCCGCCGGCAAGGACTGAATACCTGTCTTTATACCGGGCTCGATACAGTTGCTCCGTGCCTGCAGGCTGAGCTGACCTATCTGAAAACCGGTCCCTGGTTACGGGATCTCGGGGGGCTGGAGTCTCCCTTAACAAATCAGCGTTTTATGGATTTACGCAGCAATCGCTGCCTGAATCATAAATTTCATCAATAACAATTGCCTACTCTGAAGGAGCGGAATCATGCTGAAACTGAGCGCAGAGCACATTAAGCATAAGCTGGATTTTATTGAACATTATCTGGCTGCACAAAATGCCGCCGACGGCTCACGGATGGATGCCAATGCCAATGTGACCGAAAAGAATATCGCCACGCTCGAAGCGGAGATGATGAAAGATTATTTTGTGCAGATTAACCGTGCGCAGGTTTCAGCAAAAATTGCCGATTTATTCGGGGATGATCTGGCACAGGAATATATCCGCCAGATAGAGAACCATGAGATTTATGTACATGATGAAACCAGCCTGAAGCCCTATTGTGTATCGGTAACTATGTATCCGTTTTTACTGGACGGGCTGACTAAGCTTGGTGGCGAATCTCAGGCACCGAAGCATATTGAATCGTTCTGTGGTTCATTCGTAAATTTTGTCTTCGCTGTCAGCAGCCAGTTCGCTGGCGCGGTGGCTACGGTCGAATTTTTAACTTACTTCGACTATTTTGCCCGCAAAGATTATGGCGATGATTATCTGAATACCCACCGTCAGCAGATTGCCAACCATCTTCAGCATGTTGTGTATGCCATCAATCAGCCCGCCGCTGCCCGGGGTTATCAGAGTGTGTTCTGGAATCTTTCGCTATACGACAAAAACTATTTCGATAGCATGTTTGGTGAGTTCGTCTTCCCTGATTTCAGCAAGCCCTGCTGGAAGACGCTGGATAAACTTCAGCATTTTTTCCTGGATTGGTTTAATGCTGAGCGCAGCAAAAGCATCCTCACCTTTCCGGTTGTCACCGTGGCCATGCTGACCGAAAAAGGGCAGTGTAAAGATCAGGACTTTGCCCGCAGTATGGCCGCTCATCTGAACCGGGGCAGCTCTTTCTTCGTTTATCTTTCCGACAGTGCAGACAGCCTGGCATCCTGCTGCCGCTTACGCAGTGAAATCAGCGACAATACATTTTCCTACTCGCTGGGAGCCGGTGGTGTGGCAACCGGTTCTATTAATGTAATTACAGTTAATATGAACCGACTGGTTCAGGATGGCCGTGATCTTGCCGAAGAAATCAGTAAGGTGCAGCGTTATCAGGTGGCCTATCGTCGCTTAATGGAAGAGTACCTTCAGGCCGGAATGCTGACGGTTTACAACGCCGGATTTATTAATCTGGACAAGCAATTCCTGACTATCGGCATTAACGGTATGGTCGAGGCTGCTGAATCGCAGGGGTTGGTTGCCGGTAATAATCAGGCGTATAAAAACTTTGTCAGAGATCATCTGAAAGTGATTTATGAGGCCAATAAGGCCGCTAAGCTTGAGTATGGTTATATGTTTAATACAGAGTTTGTTCCGGCTGAAAATCTGGGCATCAAAAATGCCCGCTGGGATAAATCCGATGGCTATCGTGTGCAGCGGGATTGCTACAACTCCTATTTTTATCAGGTCGAAGATGAGCAAACCAATGTGCTGGATAAGTTCCAGTTGCATGGTCGTGAGTTACTTGATTATCTGGATGGTGGATCGGCACTGCATCTGAATCTGGAAGAAAAACTGAGTGAAGACGGTTATCTGGCCTTACTGAATATTGCGGCCCGTACCGGCTGTAATTATTTCTGCGTAAACGTCAAAATCACCATCTGTAACGAATGTGAAAAAATTGATAAGCGGACGCTGGAATATTGCCCGGCCTGTGGTTCTGACGATATTGACTATGGCACCCGGGTTATCGGTTACCTGAAACGTACCTCTGCGTTCAGTGCCGGGCGCCGTAAGGAACATTCCATCCGTCACTATCACCGTCAGCAACGTCAGGAAAATCCGGGTAATCGTCAGCGTTTACAGGCTGTCAGCTGATCTGTGTCATGGTCTGCGCCGGTCTATCCCCTGCGGGGTATAGATCGGCGATGTCAAAACGCGTTTCATCAGAGACTCCTGACACGGAGTTGCTATGACGCTTAATTTATACCAGCAAACCAGTCACCCGATGACTCCGGAATATCTGGATCATGAAGCGCAGAATCTGCGTGATCAGAATCCGGAACTGGCGCTCTGGGCTGCAGGTCTGGGAGTGATTGAACACCGCCCGGCTACTCAGATTCAGGCACACCTGATGGCTGAGTCATTGCTGCAAAAAGGATTAATTGCTGATACCGGATATTTTTTTCAGCGTTTGCGTGCTCTGGATTGCCTGACCCAGCAGGCGATGTGGCTGGTGGTGCATATGACCTATGCCCGCCGAGTCTATACCGATGGCCGTAATCTCACGCCTCAGGATTTTAAAACCCACCCACGCGGACATACCGGCGGCGCTCTGAATATGGTGCCGGCCTATGCCGGTTTGCTGGCGTTAAATCATTTTACCGGCCAGCCGCGGGATTGGCTGATGGGGCAGGGCCACTGTGTTGCTGCCATTGATGCTTTGCAATTGCTGACCGGCACCGCAGCATCTGAACGCCGTCAGCAGTATCCATTAAATGATGAAGGCCTGAGTCGCTTTGTCGCCGATTGTTATGACACCCGCCTCGATAATACCGGGCAGCGGATATCAACACTGGGCGCTCACGTTAACGTGCATACAGCCGGTGCGCGAATGGAGGGTGGTTATCTGGGCTTTGCCGGAATGCAATATGCGCATATGCCGCTGCCGGGAGAGCGTCTGGTCGCTTTTTTAAGTGACGGAGCATTTGAAGAACAGCGCGGTACCGACTGGGCCGCGCGCTGGTGGCGTGGAGAAGACACCGGCCTGATTGCGCCGGTAATGATTGCCAATGGCCGGCGTATTGATCAGCGCACGACCATTGCCCAACAGGGCGGCTGCAGCTGGTTTGTCAGTCATTTACGTAATCAGGGCTTCGCGCCTTTTGTGATTGATGGGCGGGACCCTGCGGCCTTTATGTGCGCCATTTATTATATGGAAATTCAGCTGTCCCAGGCGTTTGAACGTATCCGTCAGGGCGAAGCGCAATATCCGGTTGCCTTGCCTTACTGTATTGCTGAAACGGTAAAAGGGTTTGGCTTTCCTGCGGCCGGCACTGGCGCCGCGTATGGTTTGCCGCTGGGAGCCTATCCGGCAGAAAATCCGGAAGCGCTGGCCTTTTTTCATCGGGGAGCAAAAGCATTATTGCAACCGGATGCGCAATGGCGCGAAGCCGCTTCTTTATTGGGGCAACCTAAACAAAAAAGCACGCCTATGCTGGCCGTTAATTGCCCTGAACCGGAATGGGCTGACCGGCGGGAATCCGCTATGGCGGCTATTGATCGTTATTTTATTGAATTAACCGAAGTTAATCCGCGCTTGCGGGTCCGGGTTGGTAATCCTGATGAGCTGCGCGGCAATGGTATGAGCCAGACGCTGGATCAGTTCCGTCACCGCGTTACCCGCCCGGAAATTACCGCCGCAGAAGCTATCGATGGCTGTGTTATTACGGCTTTGAATGAAGAGGCCGTTGTCAGTGCCTGTCTGGCGAATCAGGCGGGTATTAATCTGGTCGTTGCCTATGAAGCCTTTGCCATAAAAATGCTGTGTGCTTTGCGGCAGGCCATTATTTTTTCACGCCAACAAAAAGAAGCGGGTGATGCAGCAGGCTGGCTTGGCTTCCCGGTTGTGACAACCTCGCTGATCTGGGAAAACGGCGAGCATGACCAGAGCCATCAGGACTCCAGTTTATCGGAAGGACTGATGCTTAAAATGGCCGATATGGCACGGGTCGTATTTCCTGCTGATGCCAACAGTGCGATGGCCTGCCTGCGCACCTGCTATGGCGATTTAGGAGTGGTCTGGAATCTGGTGGTTACGCGCAGTGTGATGCCACAGTTTTTTTCTGCCCGGCAAGCTACCCAACTGGTTCAGGATGGTGCTGTCTGTCTGCGCGGACATTGCGGCGCTGAATTGCAGCTGGTTGCCTGCGGTGCCGTGCAACTGCAGCAAATGCTGAAAGCCTCCGACCGCTTACGTCAGCAGCGTGTAGCGCATTCACTGATTTATTTATTAGAGCCTGGACGTTTCCGTCAGGCGCGCGACCGTTGGGAAAAATCAGCGCTGGCTGATCCGGCAGTTGTGCGCGCATTGTTTCCTGCCAGAGTGCGTTACCGGGTTTTTCTCACCCATGGCCGGGCTGAGGTGCTGCTGGCAACCTGCCGGCAACTGGATCTGGGCGCGCAACGAACCCGGGCATTGGGGTATATCAACCGTGGCGGCACACTGGATACTCAGTCGCTGTTATTTGTAAACGGCTGCACCTGGGCTCATGCTCTGGCAGCACTGGCAGAATTATGTGGTCAGAAACCAACGCTGTGGCTGACCGAAGAAGAGTGGCGGGCGATTGATGGGCGCGGCAACCCCTACCATGTTATTCCGGAGCCTTTATGATTCCGGCGACGACCAGCGCTGAGCGGCCTGGTTGTCACTGTCTTTTGCCTCCACCCAATAGCCGGCTGCTGTTGTCTGTTCTTTTTTCCAGAACGGCGCGCGGGTTTTCAGAAAATCCATAATAAATTCACAGGCGCGGAAAGCGGCTTCACGGTGAGCACTGCTGACCAGTACCAGCACAATCTGCTCGTTAACGCTTAATGTACCAATGCGATGAATAATGGTGATATTGCCGAGGAGCCAGCGTTGCCGTGCCTGTTCGGTGATCTGCAATAATGATTTTTCGGTCATGCCCGGATAATGCTCCAGCGTCATGCTTAATAACGAGTCGCCGGCCAGCTCGCGAACACTGCCGATAAAACTGACGATGGCTCCGCAGCCAGCCTGATTACCCAGCGCTGCGTATTCGTCGGCCAGATTAAAATCTTCCTGCTGCACTTTTATCCGGGTTAAATGTTCCATATCAGCCACCGGTTACCGGAGGGAAAAAAGCAATTTCATCACCGGCAGTAATTGCTTCGTCAGGTGTACACAGTTGCTGATTACGGGCACAGAGCAGATCGGGCCTGGCCAGTGCTGAGTCCCAGTTCTCTCCCTGGGCGCGTAATTCCTGTATTAAACCGGCAATACTTCTGGCTTCGCTTTGCCAGTTAAGTTGCCCGCAACCAAGGGTTTCGCGCAGGGCGGCAAAAAAAACAATATTAAACATGATCAGATTCTCCGCTACGCAGCCAGTGGCCGCTTTTACCGCCTTGCTTTTCCTGCAGGCGGATATCACTGATGACCATGGCCGGATCAACCGCTTTGCACATATCGTAAATGGTCAGGGCTGCAACGGATGCCGCCGTGAGTGCTTCCATTTCCACGCCGGTCTGGCCACGCAGACGGCACAGGGTCGTGATATGAATTTCCTGTTCTGAAAGAACAAAATCTACGCTGACTTTGCTCAGGGCCAGTGGGTGGCAAAGCGGAATTAAATCGCTGGTACGTTTGGCCGCCATAATGCCGGCGATGCGTGCCGTTGCCAGTACGTCACCTTTTTTAATTTCAGCCTGCTGAATACGGGCGATAACATCCGGGCGGGTGATGATTCTGGCGCTGGCATAAGCGCTGCGCAGACTGCTTTCCTTGGCCGACACATCGACCATGTGAGCATGACCGTGCTGATCAATATGGGTCAGATCTGACATAAAATTCTCCAGGGTCTGTTAGGGCCTAACGACAGGCATTAACAGGGCTGTTTTTAACATGGGCAACGAAATTACATGGCCCGGTGCGGCTGTCCAGCTGTGGTGCGATCAGCGCTTCCCAGGCCTGACGGCAGGCGCCGCCAGAACCGGGAACAGCAAAAATAAGGGTTTTATTGGCAATCCCGGCCAGTGCCCGGGACTGCATACTGCTGCTGCCAATATCGGTAAAACTTAACTGCCGGAATTGCTCGCCGAAGCCCTCGACCTCTGCATCAAATAAAGGGCGGATGGCTTCTGGTGTGCAGTTGCCCTCAGAGAAACCGGTGCCGCCATTAATAATAATGACCTGAATATCCTGGCTGGCAATCCAGTCGCTGATGCAGGCGCGAATGTCATAACGGTTATGCTTTAACAGGGCGCGGGCGCGGATTGTGTGGCCGCTTTCCTGAGCCAGTGCCAGCAGCAGATTGCCACTGCTGTCTTCGGCCGGAGTGCGATGATCCGACAGCGTCAGAATGGCAATGTTTAAGCGGAAAAATTCTTTGCTGGTATGTTTACTCATATTAATGACCGCCTTGCGAAGCATGGCAGGCCAGCTGCCAGTCTTCGGGAGTATTTGTATTCAGCAACAGCTGTGGTGATGGGCAGGGAATTGCTCTGGCCGCACAATAAGACAGCAGGGCACCAACAGAACGCCGTCCTTTTTCATGCAGTTGTTTTGCAATATAAGACTGTAAATCGCTGCTGTTATGCAGCACGCAGGGCAGATAATGATCTTTAAAGAAAACCGGCTGTTCCTGTGAATGACGTATCAGAGTGCGCAAAAGTGCTGCCGTCATCCAGGGCATATCGACAGCCAGTACCAGTACACGCTCATGTTTGCAGAATGGCAGCAGAGTATGCAGGCCAGACAGGGGCCCATGCCCTGCCTGCTGGTCGGGAGTGCCCAGTTGCGGATGGCTGAGCTGAATATCGTCACAACCTGCCTGTTGCAGCCGTACCTGCTGTAACAGCCATAGCGGCAGGCCGTTCATCGGCAACTGCGCTTTATCGGTCCCCATACGTGAAGAGCGTCCACCGGCAAGAATAATGGCACTGAACATATCTCACCCCCCGATCATGGCCAGATGACGGGTCTGGCCACTGCGTTGCTGATGCAGATAGTGGCTTTCTTCTTTTCCGCCAATGGCCCGTTGTAAAAATGCTTCGACCGGTGCGGGATCGTCGCTTTGCAGCAGCTCACGCAGACTTTGATGCTCGTCGGCAAATAAGCAGAGAAATAATTCCCCTTTACTGGATACGCGCAGGCGATTGCAGCTGCTGCAGAAATCTTTACTGTAAGGCATGATGAGTCCGACCCGGCCTGCATAATCCGGATGGGCATATTCCAGCGCCGGACCATCGGTGGTTGCCTTAGGCTGCAGTTGCCAGCCATCCTCGGTCAGCTGCTGACGGATAAATTCACCGCTTAAATGCTGTTCCTGATAGAAGCCGGCATTATCGTTGGTCCGCATTAATTCAATAAAACGCAGTGATACAGGACGGTCTTTTATAAAGCGCAAAAAGCCAGGCAGAGAGTCGGTATTGTGCTGGCGCAATAATACGGTGTTCAGTTTTACTTTCTGAAAATTCAGCTGCAGGGCCTGATCGATCCCCTGCAAAATATAATGCAGACGATCGGCCCCGGTTATGCGTGAAAAAATGGCAGGGTCAAGGCTGTCGACGCTGATGTTCAGGGCGTCCAGTCCGGCTTTTTTCCAGTCGGATATTTCTTTCTGCAGATTGTAGCCATTGGTGGTCAGGGCAACCTGTTCTATACCCGGTACTGATTTGCATAAGCTGATAATTTCGCTGAGGTCGCGGCGCAGTGCCGGCTCTCCTCCGGTCAGGCGAACCTTACGGGTACCCAGACGGGCGAAGGCGGTCAGCAGGCGGCGGACTTCATGGATATTCAGATCAGACTCAGCTGTATCACAATCATTACCTTCTGGCAGGCAGTAGGTACAACGGAAATTACAGCGTTCAGTCAACGACAGGCGCAGGTAAGTAAAGCGCCGGGCAAAACGGTCGGTCAGCATAAGACACCTTTCCAAGCATGGGAGGAAGCTGGGTTTCCCCTGAATCCCGGTGGCAGTATTGCCACGGCTGAGCTGCCATAACTCACCGATGAGGGGAGTGAGCATTAGGCAGATCAGCTCGGCGTCAGTTGAATATAGCGGTATGAGTAGGCTGCTACTATCCGCTTCCCGGGATAGTGACATGCCTCTTTATGGGTAGGTCACTGCGGCCTGATGTCCGCTGAAAAGCAGCTGATCCCGGCAGTAACGGATGTCCCGGTGTGTCAGCATCATATCCGCAAGGGTTTCGCTGCCGCGCACATCACCGGCAAGAATAAAACCGATAATGCGATCTCCGGCAATGATGATCTTGCGGTAGATGCCACACTCCGGAATATGCATTGTGAGGCACTGATTGTTCTTTTCGGCATTCAGGCTTCCGGCATAATGAATGGCGAATTTATTTACCGAAATCCGGTGTGGCAGATCTGGTTTGCCAAGCCAGAGTTCCCGCAATAACGAAAACTGATCGGAATGCTCGTTCGTTTTTCGCCAGCAGCGGGAGGCAAACATATTAAGAATTGATTCAGGCGGTGTGAAATGATCTCCGCCATCGGGCAGATCCAGACTGTCAGTTGAAGAGATTTTTATGTTCCGGGTTTGTATCTGAGCATGACGGATTTCTTTATTTCTGCTGCTCAGCGGCATGTAAATTACAGGTATGGTTTTGGGGATGGTGTTTTTTTCTTCAAGCGGAATTATTTTAACGCCAGAGTTTTTTATCTCTCTGTAAATCAGCCGCTGAATATGTTTGTCAAACCCGGGGTTTATAAGGGCGGCTTTGTCGGCAACCAGATATGCCGGAAATCCTGCACGGGCAACACTGGTTGCATATTGGATTGCCAGTTCAGAGCTGCCGATGATGGTGATACCGCCGGATTTCTGTAAATGGTTCTGGGCGAGCTGAATATTTTCAGGTGTGTGCAGTGGAATATACAGACTCCGGTCACCGGCCGTTTTCAGTACCGATACATGCCTGGCATCAGGACGTGTATCGACGACGGCAGCATAATTTATGTCGGGTTCTGTATGGCGGCAGATATAGCGGATTTTCCGTGCGTGATACCACTCTGGCGGAGTTTCCATTTCTGCTATCGGCAATATACCGGCAAGCAGCTGAGGAAGGCAGTGACGAGGGAAATACCGGTGGTCGGATTGTGACAGCAGGTGAATATGGCTGAAACAATTACTGGCTGAGAGTTTGTCCTGCAGCCGGTGTGAAGTGTTGTTGTCGCCGATGATAAGAATGTTTTTATTATTTCCCGCCATGTCGAATGCCTCTGACCTGACGGTGATATTGGGCCGGATACTATGCACAGGCAATACTAAAGAACGCATACCTCATAAAGGGTATAACGATTTTCACCCGATTTAATCTCAATTGACTTTGATTGGGTGCGCCTTAGTATGGAACGATAATCAGCGAAAACGGTTAAAAAAATGGATAGCAAAAAATCGACAATCATGTTGGTTGATGATCATCCCCTGTTGCGTAAAGGACTAAAGCAGCTGCTTGCATTTGAAGATGACCTTGAGGTTATCGCCGAAGCCAGCAGCGGTGCAGAAGCAATTGATCTTGCTGTTGAAGATGAGCCGGATCTTATTATTCTGGATCTTCATATGCAGGGTATGGATGGTCTGCAGACACTGACTAAATTACGCGACCGGGGCATTACCTCGAGAATCGTTATGCTTACTGTCTCGGATGCTGATGACGATGTGCTTACCGCCATTGGTCAGGGGGCTGATGGTTATCTGCTGAAAGATACCGACCCGGATATGCTGCTGGAGCAGATTAAGCAGGCTGTCGGCGGCAAGATGGTGTTGAGTGAGGCGGTGACCAAGGTTCTGGCTGCTGCTATTCGCCGTCCGGCGGTGCGTCCTGCATCTGAACTGGATGCCCTGACCGGACGTGAAGTTGAAATTCTGGAATGCATTGCCAAGGGTATGAGCAACAAAGTTATTGCCCGCGAGCTGGATATTTCCGACGGTACGGTCAAGGTTCATGTGAAGCATTTGCTGAAAAAACTCGGACTGCGCTCCCGTGTGGAAGCGGCGGTCTGGATGGTGAACCAGCAGGGTGAAGATAAGGGGTGAGTATGCAGTCTGTCGCCGATGCTGTTGCCGGGATGCTGGCGGCGACATCCGGATATGCCCTGGGTGAAGAGAGTGTCGCTCTGCAGCAACTGGACGGACGCATTCTGGCAAAACCTCTTTATGCACCGGAAACCGTGCCGGCGTTTGATAATTCGGCGATGGATGGCTATGCGCTGCACAGCCGCGATGCAGAGCTGCTCTGCAGCACCGGTTTAACGCTGGCTGGTGCCGCACTGGCGGGGCATCCCTTCCGTGGTGTGCTGCAACCGGGACAGGCGTTACGGATTATGACCGGCGCCGAAATGCCGGCCGGCGCCGATACCGTCATCATGCAGGAAGATGTGCAGGTCGATGTGCAGGCAGATGGCGAGCGTATTGTTTCGCAGGCACCACTCCACCCCGGCAGCCATGTGCGTCATGCCGGCGAAGATATCCGTCGCGGTGAGGTAATGCTGGCCGCCGGACAACGTTTAACTCCGCTGCATATTGGCTTATTAGCCAGCGTCGGTCTGGCGCAGGCTGAAGTCTTCCGTAAATTACGGGTTGCCCTGTTCTCCAGTGGCGATGAATTATGCCAGCCGGGCGACTCCCGCCAGGCACATCAGATTTATGACAGCAATCGCTTTGCTTTACGGGCGATGCTGGAGCGCATGCCGGTTGAAATTATCCACTTTGCCTGGCTGCCGGATACCCTTGAGGCCATGCGTTCTGCCATTGCTGCAGCAGCACAGGAAGCCGACGTTATTATCACCAGCGCCGGTGTTTCAGTCGGTGATGCCGATTATACCCGTCAGGTGCTGGATGAACTGGGCGAGGTTAATTTCTGGCGGGTTGCCATGAAGCCGGGGAAACCTTTCGCCTTCGGACGCGTAAAAAACAGCTGGTTTTTTGGTCTGCCGGGCAATCCGGTATCGGCCATCGTAACCCTGGATCAACTGGCTCAGCCGGTATTGCGCCAGTTGTGTGGCGAACGTGTTCAGGCGGCACTGCCGCTGCTGGCAACCGCTGCTGAAGCCTTCAGAAAACAACCGGGAAGGCAGGACTTTCAGCGCATCCGTCTGGACTCTGAAGCGGGTGTATTAATGGCCTCGCCGTGTGGCAGTCAGGGTTCTGGCCTGTTGCATGGTTTTGCTGATGCTCAGGGGTATGCCGTACTTGAAGCGGAGCGCGGTCATGTCGCGCCGGGCGAGCAGGTTCGTGTAATGCCTTTGGGTGCATTATTGAATTAGGGCCTGTTGACACTAATTAAACAGGCCTGTTATCGGATAAAAATTCCTCAGACAAGGCGCTGAGAGTGTGGT
>NZ_JABVCB010000005.1:0-46199 GCF_020320405.1 Thalassolituus sp. ST750PaO-4 | reverse complement strand
AGCCCGCTAATATCACTCCTCTCTCCTTGTTCTGAGAAAAACTGGCTCTCAGCAGGCCCGATTCACTTAGTGTTAACAGGCCCTAAGGCAGCTCTGAATAATTCAGTGCCCGCTTCGGCTTACTGAAAACGTTCAGATCAAGGCGCCACGTTGAAGGCACTATATTGAAGGCATCATGGGTTACGTCAAAACGTGACAACAGCGAGTGGATTTTTTCAGCAAGCCCCGAAGGGCGTGGGCTGCAGAGCGTTTTGACGGTGTTGTCGATTTTATAAAGGACTCGCCATTCACTGCAATCGACGCCTTGTCAAAAGCACTCTGCAGCACTCACGCGAAGCTGTGCAGAATTATTCAGAGGTGCCTTAACACCATGAACGACGAACAACTGCTGCGTTACAGCCGGCATATTTTCCTCCCCCAGATTGATATCGATGGCCAGCTGGCCCTGTATGACAGCCATGTTCTGGTGATTGGTCTGGGCGGTTTGGGCGCGGCCGCTTTACCCTATCTGGCGGCCAGCGGTATCGGGCAGCTGACGCTGGTGGATGATGATCATGTTGAGCTCAGCAATCTGCCACGCCAGATTATTCATCCGCAGGATCGGGTGGGAATGAGCAAAGCCGAGTCTGCCGCGGCAACCGTGATGCAGCTGAATCATGATGTGCGGGTGCATACCGAAATCCGCCGCGCAGATGCTGCCTGGCTTGAGCAGGTTTTACCGCAGTTTTCTCTGGTGCTGGATTGCACCGACGAGCCTCTGGTCCGTTACGCTCTCAATAAAGCGGCGCTGAAACACCGGATTCCCTGGGTCAGTGCAGCCGCTGTCGCCATGGACGGTCAGTTGACGGTGTTTGATCCGCGCCGGGCCGACAGCCCCTGTTACCGTTGCCTGTATCCGGATGTGCAGCCGGACCAGCGTAATTGCAGTGAGAGTGGCGTGCTGTCGCCTCTGGTAGGAGTTATCGGTACGTTACAGGCGGTGGAAGCCCTGAAGCTGCTGAGCGCTGCCGGTGAGTCTCTGTGTGGGCGGCTGCTGTCGTTTGATGCCCGTGCCAGCCGCTTTCATGAATGGCGGATTACCCGCCGCCCGGACTGTGCCGATTGCGCTGCTCAGTCCTGAGTAAAGCGGTACGGTTTATTTAAGCCCGAGCTTCTGTGCCAGCTTGTGCAGATTACTCGGGTCCATACCCAGAGCCCGTGCGGTTTTGCTCCAGCTGCCTTGCTGTTGCTGCAGTTCGTGCAGAACCAGAGTCTGCTGAAAGTATTTAACGGCTTCTTTCATTGGCATTCCCTGCACCGCTTTCAGTAATGAATCACTGCTGTCTTCGCCTGTTGCGTGTGCATGGTGACGGGAGGTTGGCAGCTCAAGATCCAGTGAACGGCAATCCAGAGTCACAATATCGTGCCGTTGTGCTCCCCGGCTCAGCGCTTTGATGGCTGCCCGGCTGATAACATGCTCCAGCTCACGGATATTGCCGGGCCATGGATAGGTCTGCAGTGCTGCCTCGGCATCGGCCGATAAGCGCAAGCTGCGCAACCCTAAGCGGGTGCGGTTTAATTCCAGAAAATGCCCGGCCAGCAGAGGAATGTCCTGCCCGCGCTCACGCAGGGGAGGAATTGGGATAGGATAAACAGACAGGCGATGATACAGATCGGCCCGGAATGCGCCTTCGGTAATCTGCTCTTTCAGGTTGCGGTTGGTCGCGGCCAGAATACGGACATCCACATGGCGGGTCTTATCGCTGCCCAGTCTTTGAATTTCACCATTCTGCAAAACCCTCAGCAGCTTGGCCTGTACCGGCAGCGGTAGTTCACCGACCTCATCAAGAAAGAGTGTGCTTTTATCTGCGGTTTCAAACCGCCCGGCCCGGTCGCTGGTGGCACCGGAAAATGCGCCTTTAACATGGCCGAATAATTCACTTTCGGCGAGATGTTCCGGCAGTGCCGCACAGTTGATATATACCATTGGCCGTGCAGCACGTGCGGACAGCCGGTGCGTGTAGCTGGCAAAGATTTCTTTACCGACACCGGTTTCTCCCAGCAGCAGTACCGGCAGGTCGGAGGCCGCAACCACTTCGAGTTCTTTTTTAATCTGACGGATGGCACTGCTGTTGCCAATAATTTCATTGTCGGCTTCGGTGCCAATGGCGATATTGCCGGCACCATCCAGCCGGACACGGCGCAGACCGCGTATTTCTTCTTCCAGCATGCTGATACGGATGGCCGTTTCCAGTACCGGGCGATAGCTGTCCAGCTCGTCAATGCGGCTCTGATCAAAGGTGCCCGGAGTCAGAGAGTCGAGGGTCAGGGCGCCCCAGCGCTCACCGTTCAGCCAGAGGCTGGTTCCCATGCAGTCATGCACCGGCAATGCTTCCCCGGGCTGAGTCTCCAGCAGGCCGTCATAGGGATCGGGTAACGGGCTGTCTGGCGGAAAGCGCAGGGCATGGCTGGTGGTCATAACGGCCGACAGGCGTGGGTGCTGAGCCAGACTGAATTTACGGCCATGCGCTTCGGTAACCAGACCGGAGACGGCGACAGGCCGCAGATACTCACCCTGCAGGCGCAGCAGAGCGACAGCGCCACAGTTAAAGCTGGTGCGGATACTTTTAACGATATGGTCAAAGCGTTCGCCGGCCGGCATATCTTTGATGAGTTCCGTAAGCAGCTGTTGTCCGGGCATGAGAGGTCTCTGTGTTGGTATGTGCTTGGTGGTATTTACCAAAGTGTAGATTTTACAGGGAATATCCGGGTTATTTATACCCACCCTCTGTTGACCGGCAGCAAGTATGCGCTCTGGCGGCTGGCCTGCATCTTGCTGATCACTTCTGTTGAATCAAAACCTTTATATATCAGGAGAGTTTATGGAAATTCTGAATCGTTCTCTGAGTGATATTGCCACAACCATTCCCGGTGCTTCTGCTTTGTTACGTCAGCTGGATATTAATTTCTGCAATCAGGGCATGGTGAGCTTGCAGCAGGCACTGGAACATAAGGGACTTGATCCGGAAGAGGTGGCGGCCGGTCTGGCTGAACTTGAAATGACCGAACACCATCATGATGATCCCGCCATTGATTGGGGCAAAGAACCCCGCATGAAACTGATCGGTCACATCCTGGAGCGTTACCATGCCCGCCATCGTGAGCAGTTACCGGAGCTGATCTTCCTGGCTGCCAAAGTTGAACGGGTGCACAGCGATTCCGCCAACTGTCCGTCCGGACTGGCTGATCTGTTGCGCGATATGAGTCATGAGCTGGAAAGCCATATGATGAAAGAGGAGCAGATCCTGTTTCCGATGCTGGCCGGGGGAATTTATCCGAATGGCCCGATTAATGTGATGCAGGATGAGCACCTGGAACATCTGGAAGCCATTAACCGCTTGTGCAGTCTGACCAATAATATGAAAGTTCCGGCCGGTGCCTGTAACAGCTGGCGCTCGCTGTATCTGGGACTGCAGACGCTGGTGGACGATCTTATGCGGCACATCACGCTGGAAAATTATTTTCTGTTTGTACCACCTAAAGCAACGTCTTCAGACTGCTGCGGCAGCTGCCAGTAATATAAAACCTGCGAGGGGCCGGTGCGAATCGGCCCAGTCTTCGTACGGATTTCTCAGTGATTTAAGAAACACCTTCATTGTTCACATCAGGTTTCCGCATAACAATAACTGATAGCGGCGGTATATCGTTGTATATTTACCCCTGTTACTGAATTTCCGGAAAACTTCAGGAGTTATCATGCAGAAAAAAATCCGTATCGGCATTCTGACGGTCAGCGACAGAGCCAGTGCCGGTATTTATGAAGATATTTCGGGTCAGGCTATCCGTGAAACATTAACGGAATATTTATCCGGTGAGTGGGAAGCGGTTTATCGTCTGATCGCCGATGAGCGTCCACAGATTGAAGAAACACTGTGTGAGCTGGTGGATGAGGAAAAATGCTGTCTGGTAATTACTACCGGAGGTACAGGGCCGGCTCTGCGTGATGTGACGCCGGAGGCAACCGAGGCGGTCTGTGATCGTATGATGCCGGGGTTCGGTGAGCTGATGCGCATGGAGTCTCTGAAATATGTGCCTACCGCCATTCTTTCACGTCAGACTGCCGGACTCAGAAAACAATCATTAATTATTAATCTGCCGGGCAAGCCGAAAGCAATACGTCAGTGTCTGGATGCGGTATTTCCCGCTGTACCTTACTGTATTGATCTTATGGATGGGCCCTATCTGGAATGTAATCCGGAGGTCATCAGTATTTTCCGTCCGGCGAGCTGATTATTTTCTGTTTTTTGTGCCGGCATAGCAGCTTTTTATTTATTTTCAGAAGCTGCCTGCCGGCATCCGGACAGGCCTGGATTATTGCTCGTTATCTTCTGGCTGTTTATTGGCGGCTTTACGAAAATCCCGGATCGCACCACCAAGATCACCTCCCAGAGAGCGCAGCCGTTTACTGCCAAATAATACGATTACAATCAGCAGTACGATCAGTAACTGCCATGGACTTATTCCCATAATACGTACCGCCTCAATGGTGCATGCTGTGATCTTCGGAATGGTTTTCGCCCATCATTTGCTGATGCTGCAGCAGGGCTTCTTTCAGCTGTTCGAATGTCATCACGCTGGTTTGTCTGTCCGAGGCAAACAATGCTGCACTTTCCTTATTGGCAAAGCTGGCGATGGGCGTGCCCATTGAGCCTGCCATATCGGGGGCTACAACGTAAAACGCCTGCATGGCATTAATCAGATGTGCATCATCCGGTCTGTTCCAGTCGCTGCGGCTCATATCGTGAACGTATAACGTCATTTGCTGAACCTGATTTTCAGGCTGTAACCACCAGTGCAGCATCTCGGCGGATGAGCAGAATTTTCTGGTTGCACCATTGCCCGATATCGCTTCGCCTTTGGGACCGGGAAAGCGGGTGATGGCCATGCCGCACACGTGGCATTCATCTGATGAGTGAAAGGCGACCGGTGAATGTGTGGTGGTTTCGCTGCTGGTTGGCTGGCTGCAGCCTGCCAGTAATGCGCTGAATATCAGGGCAGCAACAGAAATGATGGAGTGTACTTTTTTCATGAACTTATCCTTTATAACGTTAAATCGCACGACGACGTAAGGCGAAATGAGCAATACCCAGGCTGGCAATCAACCAGATAAATAATGAGAACCACAATCCCGGATTTGTGATGGGTAAATCCCGCCCCAAAGCCATAACACCATTCATTGCACTGCCGTCGCCAAGACCGGACAGATTTATTTGCCGGAATATATCGGTGGGATTAAGCAGTAAAAGCCATGGCAGAAGGTCAGGGTTGAGCTGCCCTTTACTGAAGACCAGCAGTGCCAGCAGACTGAGATCAAACACCAGCACAAACAGAAACCACACGCCAAGAGCGAGGCCGGCCGCGGTGGATTTTTCGCTGGCTTTGCTGCTGAGAAAATAGGCCAAAGCAAGGAATACCCAGCCCAGTAACGTGGCTGAAAAAATAAAGCGTGAGAACGATTGAATCAGAAGCCAGATATCCAGATCGCTGACCAATAATGCAATGGCGACGGCGGCACTGCCAAAACCAATAGAGGTGGCGAGCGCAAGAATGAGCCCGTGACCGATAAATTTTCCCAGCAGTAACTGCCCGCGACTGAGCGGGTAGGTCAGCAATAACAACAGGGTTCCGCCTTCTTCTTCACCCACGATGGCATCGTAAGCAAGCAGCAGAGCAATCAGCGGAACCAGAAATGTTGCCAGGCTGGCCAGACTGGCAATGGTTGCCGGAATGGAACTGAAACCCACCTGGCCGGCGGCGGCTGAGCCAAGCCAGGCAATGCCCGCAGCGAGAATGGCAAACAGCAGACTGATGGCCAGCAGCCAGCGGTTACGCAGACCATCATTCAGCTCTTTAATGGCGATATTCCAGACTTGCATCATTGCGATTTCTCCTGTGCCGGAACGACCGCAAAATGGCGGTACAGATCGTCAAGGGACGGCGGGCTGACCTCCAGATCGGCGGCTTCGCTGCTGTTTATCAGGGTGTTAAGTAACTCCCGGCGGGCGCCGTTGTGAGTCAGAACTTCGAGAGCATCGCGGCCAATACAGCGGGAATCGAAGCCGAGGCCGGATAACCGGGTTTGCCAGTGCTCCGGTTCCGAGAGGCTGCCAAGGCGAATGCGCGTAGGCAGTGCTACCTGACGGCGTAATTCACTCAGGGTACCGACAGCCTGTAACTGACCACCGGCAAGAATGGCGGCGCGGCTGATATAAGGTTCAACACCGGGTAACACGTGAGAGCAGAGAATAATGCCGGTGCCGTTCTGACGCAGCTCGTTCAGTAATTGATAAAGTTCCTGCGTGGCTACCGGGTCCAGACCGACGGTCGGCTCGTCCAGTAATAACAGACGTGGATTTGCCAGCAGCGCCTGAGCCAGACCCAACCGCTGACGCATACCTTTGGAATAGGTTTTTACTTTACGTGTAGCGGCATGGGTCAGCCCGACTTTTTCCAGTAATTCTCCGATCTGATGATGAGCTGCACCTTTCAGGCGGGCAAAATAAGTCAGTGTTTCCTCTCCGCTTAATTGCGGATAAAACATAACGTTTTCCGGCAGATAACCAAGCCGCTTACGGACTTCGGTATGATCCGGAGTATTGCCAAATACCTGAACATGGCCGCTGCCGGGCGCGAGCAGGCCGAGGATCATTTTCATGGTGGTTGTTTTGCCGGCACCGTTATGGCCGAACAAACCAAGTACTTCACCTTCTGCCAGATGCAGAGAAAGGTTTTTTATAACCTCCATCCGGCCATAAGCAAGACTGACATTCTGCAGTTCTACCAGGTTCATTTTAAGGGGCCTCTGTCAGCGGTGGGCGCATCAGGGGAAAGCTGTCCCGCACGCCGGGGGATTTAACGACCGGAAACGCTTGCTGTACCCAGCGCAGTAATTCAATGGCCGGGCTGTTCAGTAATAAACGCATTTGTGGATAAAGCCACAGCAAGCGGTCGATATTGTCGTTTGGTTCGTAAATCAGATCGCCGATGTCATCGACATTCCGGTCCCAGCCAAGATAATCGCTCCAGTAATTTCCGCGGCCATTTTCGGACCATTCCTGGGTTCGGGTTGCGACATATTTAACTTGCTGTTGATTAGCGATAAAGGCATTGCCAAAGATTTTATTGTCTTCAGAGCCGGCGGTAAGGTGAATACCCATCACGCTGTCGGCAAAGTAGTTGTGGCTGATGGTGTTGAATACGGAGTTGTAGATAAACAACGCTTTGCCTTCAGCTCCCTGAATCATGCTGTCGCCGGTGCTGCCGCTGATCACCCCCTGCACTCTGTTGTGGCTGATGGTGGAGTAGGTGATGTAGTTCATCAGAATGCCGTAGTTCTGATCGTCTTCAGACAGATTATTGCGTACATCCAGATTACGGCTCTGCATCAGGGCATAACCGGTGCGGGTGCGGCGGGTTGTGTTGTTATGCACCACATTGTTATTGGAAAACATATAGTGAATTCCGTAGCGCAGATCTTCCAGCACGTTACCGGTCAGCGTGTTGTGGTTGGAGGTGTCGATGTAGATGCCATCCCGGGTGTGGCGGATAACGTTGTCGGTCACACTGGCCTGACGGACAGAAAACAGATGAATGCCATTGCCACGGTCCTGTGAGCGCACAGTGTTATCGCCACTGATCTGATTGCCGTGGATTTCAATATGCTGGCTGGTATCGGCCCAGATGCCGAATCCGGCCCCTTGCAGATGATTATTCAGCAGACGTACATGGTCGGCCCGGGCAGCAACAAATATGGCTGAATCCAGATCGGTGAGGTTACGTCCCCAGTTAATAATATGGCAGTCTTCAAGGCTGACTTTGGCGGCGGTAATTTTCACCGCATGGCCCTGCGCCCCGGCGTCGATGACGGCGTTGGCTGCACAGCGGATGTGGCCGGGCTGATCAATCAGAAAATTCCCCTGATAGTGACCGGCGGGTAAAACCAGAATATCCCCCTGCGGTTGCAGCGGTAATGACTGGTACTGGGCCTGCGCACCGGCACTGGCCAGCAGCAGTAAAAAAAAGACAGAAAGGATCATAGTGTCCCGCAATTGTGGAGGGGCGGCGGGCATCACGGCCCGCCGCCAGCCGATCAGGCTGGTTCAACCAGCATTCGACCTACCATCTCCATATGCAGAGCATGGCAGAACCAGTTGCAGTAGTACCAGTGCATACCCACTTTGTCGGCCACAAAGGTAACTGACGCAGTTTGCTGTGGGCTGATTTCCATGGAGACACCATGGTTCACCATACAGAACCCGTGGGTAACGTCTTCGATCTGGTCCAGGTTGGTGATGATTACGGTAACCTCATCGCCCTGTTTTACCTTGAACTCGTTAATGCCATAGGCTGGCGCTACCGAGGTCATGTAAACCCGGACTTTATTACCATCACGGATAACCTTGTTGTCGGTTTCCAGATTGATTCCATCCTTTTTCGCCATGGCGGTGGTGCCGGCAAAGAAAGGATCATCCCGTTTCCAGATTTTCCGGGTACGGATCTGATCACGGCGTGCCATGGTGCAGTCATGCGGTTCTGCGAAGGTTGGGCCATCGTGCACCAGTTTCATTTCTTCGCCGGAAATATCGATCAGCTGATCGTTTTCCGGGTGCAGTGGGCCAACCTGCAGGAAGCGGTCTTTGGAGAACTTGCACAAAGCAACCAGCCACTGGCCATCAGCTTCGCTGGTTTCGCACAGCGAGGCATGAATGTGACCAGGCTGATACTGCACATCCAGTTTCTGCTTGATGTAGTTAACCTTTTCACCTTTATAGGCACGTACCGCATCGGCCATATTCCACTTCACGACCTGACTGTCGATAAACAGTGTGGTGTAGGCATTGCCACGACCATCGAAGGTAGTGTGCAGCGGTCCAAGGCCCAGTTCCGGTTCTGCAGCAATGGTGTCACGCGGATCTTTGATTTTGCCGTTAAACAGGTCTGGCAGTCTGGCAATTTCGATCATGGATACGGTTGGTGACAGCTTGCCGTTGGCAATAAAGTACTTGCCATCGGATGAGGTGTTACAGCCATGCGGGTTTTTCGGTACAGGAATATAACGGGTAAACTGGCTGTCTTTTTCGCCTTTTTTACGGCCATCCAGCACCGGTACTTTAGAGTCGCCCAGAGTGGTGAATTTACCGGCTTTAACCGCTTTTTCTGCAGCCTGGATATCAAATACCACAACCCAGTCACGTTCATTACGCATCATGCCGCCCAGATCATAGGCTTTTTCTGAGTTGTAACAGGTGGAAGCAGCAAAGCGGCCTGTGTAGTCGGCATCACAGTTATCCAGATTACCGTCAACCATAATCTGAAATGCCATTTCCATGCTTTCTGCGTCAATGACGTTAAACATGGTGTAGCTGTAATCGGCCTGCAAATCGAAATGTTTGCCATCGTTCGGATGTGGCATAACAAATTCAGCATTAGCAAATACATACTTGGTGTACGGTGCTTTCTGCAGACGCAGTCCGTGGATCGCCTGAACATTAGGCACGGTCAGCATCTTGTCACACTTCATAATATCCAGGCGGATACGGGCTACACGGCTGTTGGCTTTATCGTTGATAAAAACGTATTTGCCATCGTATTTGCCATCTTTCATGGAGATGTGCGGATGGTGACAGTCACCATTCAGGAACTTCGCACTATCGCCCATTATCGCCTTACTTTCGTTGGTGATGCCCCAGCCGGTAGCCGAGTCGATATTAAATACCGGAATCCGCATCAGTTCGCGCATGGATGGAATACCCAGTACGCGCACTTCGCCCTGATGACCACCACTCCAGAAGCCGATGTAATCGTCCAGTTCACCTGGCTCTACATGGTATTTCTTTTTGGCGTCCTGAGCGGCTGCGGCAAAGGCCTCGCGGCTCATTACTGCAGAACCCAGGCCGGCTGCGCCGACCAGTGCCGCACCGGCACCAGTCAGAGCACTGGCACCGAGAAATCCGCGGCGGCTTAGTCCGGTTTTTTCTTTTCCGGGTACATTTTTATTGCTGTCATCTGTCATGGTCTATCTCCTTGAACAAGATTGGCTTCTTCAGTTTTGCGGATCCATCTGTACCACCGGGATACGCTGTGGAACGGGTTTATTTCTTTGCTGTTTTTTACGTTTAGCAACCAGTGGCGGACATTTATGATCGTTGTGATATGTCATCTGGCAATCGAGGCAGTAGTGACATTCGTTATGATTAATATGACCATCGGGATGAATGGCCTGTATCTCGCATTCATTGGCGCAGAGCTGGCAGGGCTGGCCACATTCTTTACGGCGTTTCAGCCAGTCGAACAGGCGGGCTTTACTTGGTATTGCCAGGGCAGCTCCCAGAGGACAGATATAACGGCAGTAGACTTTGCGCGTAAAAATATTGATAACCAGCAACAACACAGCGTAGAAAACAAAGCCCCATTCACGGCTGAATTTGAGCATGATGGCGGTTTTAAAGGGTTCCACTTCGGCATATCGTTCTGCGGTAGAAAGTGACTCCAGAGACAGCCCGAATAAACCCAATAAAATAATGTATTTAACGGCCCATAAGCGTTCGTGCAAAGCAAAGGGCAATTCATACTGGCGGATTTTTAATTTACGGGCGGCTTCGTTAATCAGCTCCTGCAGAGCTCCGAACGGACACAGCCAGCCGCAGAATACTCCCCGTCCCCAGAGCAGGATGGTGGCTGCTGTAAATGCCCAGAGAATAAATATAACGGGATCGCTGAGAAACAGCTCCCAGCGGAAGCCCTGCATCAGTGAATGAACAAAGGTAAGTACGTTGACAACCGACAGCTGGCCGAGGCAATACCAGCCAATAAAGAACACGGTAAATAACAGATAACCCCGGCGCAGCCAGTGCAGAAATGCAGGCTTGCTGGTGAAATAATCCTGCAGGAATAAAATCACCAGCAAAACACCCAGGGCAGTTATCAGAACTCCGATCTGGAAACTCTTCTGATACCAGATGTTCAGCCACAGAGGGCGGTTGGCTTCTTCAATGGCAGCCAGTTCTTCGGCTGTTAATGCTGGCCGTTCGAAGTAGGTTTGGGGCAGTTGATAACCCAGTTCGAAACTGGTGAATACGCCATCCACCGGGCCTGTCTGGCGGCGTACCAGCAACTCAAAGGTCCAGTCAGTGCCAGGGTCAAAATGGCTTTTGTCACGGATAATAAACAGCGATTTTTCTTTAAACTCCGGTGCGCCGTCGGCCATGACATCGTACAGACGTTGCTGGTCCAGATCGCGGAAGGAGATAACATCACCAAACTGACGCAGCTGGATGCGGTCAAAAATACCGCCGCGCACATAGCCTGATCCTTTAAATGAGAACATGCCGTTGGCCAGCACAGCAATGGCGTGCTCGCCGGGTTTCAGCTCCTCCATCAGGAAACGGTACTGACTGTCACCCAACAGGTTGCGGCCAATAGTTGGCGCGTTCAGATAGGCAACATACAGATCAATAAAGGTATCGTTAAGCTGATCCGCTGTGGCTTTTTCCACCTGCTCGGCGTCGGTGCCCCTGAATGATTCGTCCACCTGGGAGCGTAACAGGTGCATACGACGGATGGAGCCGTCTCCGGTCAGCTGCTGCCAGCCGGCGTTACTGTAAACCTCTGGCAGAATATTGGCGGGTTTCTGTTTCTGTGACAGTTGCGCTTCGACCAGTCCCAATGATGCGGCGACTGTGTGAGTGGCCTTCATGATGATTTCATTCACAACCATCACGGTAACGGTGGCACCGGTGATGGCATCGACGGTCACAGCGTTTTCATCATTGGTGCTGCCAACCACGACGCGCTGATCAGCCCTGATGCCCTGATAGGCTACGCCAAAATCAACCAGCTTCTGTTCCGGAATACCGACCAGCAGAATTGGCTCGTGGTGTTCCAGCAGCCAGGCATCAAGAATAACGGCCTCAGGGCTGAGGATAACCTGCATATTAATCGGCTTGCCGGAGTAGGCAGGAATATTGGCTACGTTGATTGTTTCAAACATATAGCCCAGTAAACGGTCATTTCCTTTGATGGTCCGGATACCGAAATCACCTTCGGGAGACGATATCTCTGTCGCCTCAGGCAGAATAAGGCGGAGGCGTTGCTGTGCGGTGTCTTCTGATTTATCGGAGGGCTTATGAGCCTGCAGGCGTTTCTGCTGTCGATTTTCTGCTTTGTGTCCACCGTTTTCTGAGGCTGCCACTTCCGGAACCGCTGTTACGGAAATACTGAGGACAAAAAACATCAGGACAAAAAAAGGCCATAAATAATGTTTCAGGGGGCTGTCAGGTGCTGACATCATACAATTCCTATTCAGCGTCAGCCTGATGTCTGGAATGAGCATCAGTCTGGCTAATGCGTCAAATTGTCGCAGTCACCGGACACAGCCAACATACCCCATTGGAGGTAGGTTGAAGGACTCAGGTCAATTTTTTGTGTTTTTAATCAATAACCCCTGTCACCCGCCATTAAATATTTTTTGGCGCATAAAATCAGAGGTTACAGGGGGATGTATAAGCCGGTTATTTGGACTGTCTGGGCCAGTCGTTGCAAAAACAGCCTGACAGCTTCAGGGATAAGAAAAATTTTCCGTGTCGATGGAATGGCATGGCGCAAAATGCCAATTAAAACTGCAGATATATTTTCAGCAGCGAGAATTTTCTCGTGGTGTGATTTTTCTGTCGGTGTAAAGGCAAGCAACCTGATGGTTTGTCCGGTGATCAGGTTAGGGCCTGTTTAATGAGTGTTAACAGGCCCTGGTTCAAGGTTTAACCGTCCGGGGTGTTAATAAGCCCAGACGATAACCATCAGCATAATCCAGGCGAGAAATGCGGCAGACATTATCGTATAGGTTGCGGACATGCTGACCACATCATCCGTATTGCGGTGACAGAGCGCGCTGGTTCCAAGGTAGAGAATGACACAGGAAGCGACTAATCCGACACCTGCAAAAATGCCGGTAATTAAAGCGGAAGGAATAAGTAATCCCAGAGAAGACAGCCACATAGGAATGGGGGCAATAGCCGCCAGTAAGTAGGCGTCGTGATAGTTAATGGCCAGATCGTGGCTTTCCAGTACTGAGTGAATAAGCCATCCCATTACAAAAAAGGTCAGTAATTCTGCGAGGAAAAATGTGGTGGTAATAAAATGCCAGTTTTTTTCCGGGAAGTTCTGAATGTAGCTGTTGTCGTAATGGGTTCCGGCATAATAGAGCAGAACCGGCGGCAGGAAAGACAGTGGCAGAACCAGCTTCCAGGCCAGAACCGGTATGGAGATATTCATCGACTGCATTTTTTCCCAGCCTTTCGCTGACCAGGGCATTATCAGTTCTGACAGGTTCATAATTACCTCCATATATATCATGCTATGATATATATGGTTTAGATCACCTTTAATCCGGTGGCAAGCATATCGGGCCGTATTGCTGAAGCTGTCTGAGGATCAGATTCTTTATGGATAAATTGAATAAGCAGGATTATCAGAACCTTTCGGATTTCCGCTATCGCCTGCGTATCTTCCAGCGCCACAGTGAAAATATCTGCAAAGCCCATGGTCTGACTTCATTGCAGTATCTTTTATTGCTGCATCTGAAAGGCTTTTCCGGACGGGAGTGGGCCACGATCAGTGAATTGTCGGAAAAACTTCAGGCAAAACATCATGGCACGGTGATGCTGGTCGACCGCTGTTGTGAGCTGGGTCTGGTCGAGCGGCGTGAATCGATAACCGATAAGCGCTGCATAGAAATACATCTGCTGCCTGCCGGCGATGAACTGGCGGGTCGGATTGCCTGGCTGCACCGGCCTGAGCTTGAACTTCTGGAGCAGAAGTTTCCTCTGAGCTCTCATGCTGATGAGCATCATCCGGCTGAATTTTCCGCACCTGAAAAAAGAAAAAGCGGCACATAATGTGCCGCTTTTCTGCTCAGCAGACGATGATCAGTAGATATCGTGCTGAGTGTTTTTCACATTGAATTTACCGGTTGGGGTAATCAGGCGTTTATCCTTAATTACCTTTTTCAGTTTCAGTGTTTTGTCATCAACCACCACAATCGCGGACGGTTCTTCCTGGCCGTTCCAGACTGAGAACCAGACTTCGTTACCGGCGGCATTGTATTCCGGCTGAACAATCCGTTTGGCTCCTTCTTTGATTCCGGACCACTCAGCAATCGGCAGAACAGTGTAGCCTTTTGCCAGATTTTTAATGTCGAATACCGCCACAGACTGGCTGACTTTAGCATCCGGGTTAAAGGTGGTATCCAGGTAAAGGTGGTTCGATTTTGGGTGTGTTTTGATAAACAGAGAACCGCCACCTTGTCCTTTCAGAGTCTGCACAACTTTCCAGGCATGATCCGGATGGTTTTCAGGATCGGTACCAATCAGGGAGATAGTTTCATCGCCCAGGTGGCTGGTTACCCAGACCGGACCAAATTCCGGATGCACAAAGTTAGCGCCACGTCCCGGATGAGGAATTTTGCCCACATCAACCAGTGCAGTCATTTTCCGCTCTTTGGAGTCAATCACGGCAATTTTATTCGACTGGTTTGCCGCAGTCATAAAGTAGCGATGGGTTACATCCCAGCCACCATCGTGCAGGAACGGAGCGGTGCCAATGGTGGTAACGGTCAGGTTATCGACATCCTGATAGTTAACCAGCTGTACCTTACCGGTTTCTTTAATATTAACGATAAATTCCGGATGCTCATGTGATGCGATAATCGCAGCAACGCGGGGCTCCGGATGGTATTCCTGCTTATCGACGGTCATGCCACGGGTCGAAACAATTTTGAGCGGTTCCAGGGTTTCGCCATCCATAATGGTGTATTGCGGCGGCCAGTAAGCACCGGCAATGGCGTATTTATCTTCGTAGCCTTCGTATTTGGATGTTTCTACCGAGCGGGCTTCGATGCCGATTTTGATTTCAGCAACTTTGCCAGGTGATTTCATCCATAAATCAATCATATCGATCCGGGCATCACGACCAATAACCAGCAGGTAACGGCCCGAGGCCGAAATGCGGGAGATATGCACGGCGTATCCGGTTTCGATGGTTTTTACGATTTTTTTGGTGTCACCATCGATCAATGCAATTTTACCGTCGTCCCGCAGTGTGACAGAAAACAGATTATCCAGATTAAGATCATTCATCTGTTTTTTCGGGCGGTCTTCAGGTTTAACAAATACCTCCCAGGTATTCAGCATTTCTTTCATACCCCACTCAGGAGGTGTCGGTGGTTCATGCATAACGTACTTGGCCATCAGTGTGACTTCTTCCGGAGAAAACTGACCGGACGATCCCCAGTTTGGCATACCGGCCGGCGAGCCATAACCAATCAGTGCTTCGAGGTAAGCCTGGCCTTTTTGCTGAGTAATATCTGGTGTCAGTGGCTTGCCGGTTGCGCCTTTACGCAGTACGCCGTGACAGCCGGCACAGCGCTGAAAATAAATCTTCTTGGCTTTTTCAAATTCTGCCTCAGTCAGATCCGGTGCGCCGGGTGAGCGCACCACTTTAGCCGATGCCGGGTCGATAGCAGACGCTTCGCCCTGATAAGCCGATGCAGCATTTTCCGGGTTGGGTACCGCGTGAACCGCTAAGCTGAGCGCGGCAATGGCCAGGCAAAGTGGATGTTTCCAGTATTTCATGATCGTTCCTCTCTCATATATCCCAGTTTCAGGTCGTCTGGTTGTCATCAGAAACGCCAATGCATTTCGGCATTGAGCGCACGTCCGGCAGCCGGTAATTCTTCAGGGTTCTGGTAGCTTTGATTGGTCAGGTTATTAACCGCAGCGGTCAGCATCAGGTTGTTAACCGGCTGATACTGCATGGCGATATTGAATTCTGCGTAGCCACCGCTTTGTGCGGTTTTTACGCCATTTTCGTCATCCCGCCGGGCATCACCGTAAGAGCGCAGAAAGATATCCAGCTGTGTATTTGGCAGGGCTGACCATTGCACTCCGGACTGCAGCTGGTATTCGGGCAGGCCGCTGTTCCAGGTGTCTTCACCGCTGGCGAAATCGAGCTCCCGGCGTTGTACGGTAATGTTGGCGTAAGGGCGGAGCGTTTTAAGCTGACGGGAAACGGCCAGTTCCAGACCGTAGCTTTTGGCTTTATTGATGTTGACCCAGCGCCAGAGAGACTGTGATGCTGTGGTGGTTGTGGTGTATTCAGGCGGAGCCGCAGTCAGGGCTTCGCGGTCGATAAAGTCACGTGCGCGGTTGTAATACAGCGCGAGGTCAAGCAGCCACTGCTTGTTGTCGAGGCGGAATCCGAATTCCAGTGTGGTTGCTTTTTCTGCGGTTAAATCCGGGTTGCCAAAATGCACATTGCTGCCACCGGCGGTAACGGCAAATTGCTGGGTGACGCTGGGGTAGGAATATCCCTGAGCAAGGTTGATGCGTAATGCCGAGGCCGGAGTGGCGCGCCAGACCATGGATACGGAGCCAACCATTTCATCATCATGGTTATCGCTGTCAGAGCGCTCTGTGCTGTCGGTCAGGCGTGAATTAATGCGGTAATAACGCAGACCGGCGTGTGCCTCAGCATCTGCGGTTAATACAATCTGTTGCTGTAAAAATGCTGACCACTGGTTTTGTTCCGCTTGTTGCGCGGATGTTTTTTCTGTCACGGTTGGCGGAACCGGCAGAGTCAGCATACGCAGTGTTGTTTGCGAGCGCTTGTCTGTATCCAGGCGGTCGCTCTGATAATCCATACCAGCTACCGTCAGGTTATTTCCCAGCCAGCGGGCTTCTGTACTTAACTGGCCACCACTGGTCAGCAGATCATCATCGGAGAAATTATCAACATTCACAGCCACCACGGGTGTCTGACTGCTGATCGCATTTTCCATAATGCGCCGGCCATTATGCTGATACATCCGGGCATTAATTTTTTGCAGGCTGCCGTGATCCTGAAAGTATTCATAATTCAGCGCATGACGGAGAGAGTTGCGCTCCGGAAAGCGCAGATAATCAATACCCGAGTCGGGTTCCACCCAGGCGCTGGCATATTGTTTGAAATAGTCGCCCTGCCAGCTGATATGGTGTTGTGCCTGGCTGTAACCCAGCTCTGCTGAGACTGAGCGCTGCAGAGAATCGGAATTCTCCAGTGTGCCATCAGCCAGACGGCGATCCTGATGGGATGTGCGGCTGGCCTGCAGGCGCATATCCAGCCCTTGCCGGGCAGCCAGTACACCGGCAGAAACGCGTTGTCCGCGGGTTGCTGAGTAATATCCGGAGCTGAAAATAACTTCCTGCTCACCGGCAGATGCCTGACGGGTGATGATATTAATAACACCGCCGAGAGCATTACCACCATGTACAACAGAGGATGGGCCACGAACGACTTCGACACGTTCGATCATATTAATATCGATCAGTAATGGCGTGCCGTAATTGGAATGGTCGGCCAGCGGCTGGCCATTAATTTTTACCAGCACACGGCGGGCGCTTTCCCCCCGCAATGACAGACGTTTCATGCCGGGAACCCCGGAGTCGACAATGGCTATGCCGGGAATATCACGCAGTACTTCGGCGAGGTCGGATACCGGTTGCTGATTCAGTTGCTCCTGTTCCAGCACGGTAATAGCTGCCGGGCTCATCAGTGCCTGTTGGCGGTAGCCGGTTGCGGAAACCACCATCAGTGGCAGGCTTGCGGCTGTGTTATCGGCCCGGGATGGCAGGGCGGGGGATGCCATAGGCAATACAAATAACAGGCTGAGGAGACCCGGAGGTTTGCGTGTCATGCCGAAATCCATTAATTCCTGAATGGAATTGCATGCTCAACCAGATGTGCGGATAAAAAACTGATTCAGGTCAAAAATATAATAACGACTGCCTTATCCCGGCTATAAAATTGACTTGAGTTGGTATTTTTTATACTTGGGTATATTTAACCATTTAGGTTGAATAAATAACCATTTTTAGGTTTTTGGTTTTGATTTTTAAATTAAAATCTTTAATAAACAATAACTTGCTTTCATTCGGTTTTGATTCTGATAGTTGGTTGAAGAGGTATATTTTGCCTGTTTTAAGGAAAAGTACCTATATGTAGGTATATCGATCTCTATTGTTTGGTATTTATGACCTCTTTGCTAAAGGACAGCATTAGCACCGTAAAGTTACCCATAGGATCGGCATATGAATGCTCCTGCTGTGTCGCCAGCGGACTCACGGCTGCACTTTTATCAGCCGCAGGGAAGTGAGGTTGAACTCTTCCTGCACGCCAGCCGTAATCAGCTTCCTGTTCTGATTAAAGGCCCTACCGGCTGCGGTAAAACACGTTTTATTGAGCATATGGCGGAGCAGCTGAAGCGCCCGCTCTATACCGTTGCCTGTCATGATGATCTGACCGCTGCCGATCTGATTGGCCGCTACCTGATCGGTAACGACGGCACGTTCTGGCAGGACGGCCCACTGACGCGCGCTGTGCGCGAAGGGGCAATCTGTTATCTGGACGAGGTTATTGAGGCCCGCAAGGATACAACGGTTGTTATTCACCCCCTCACCGATGACAGACGCATTCTGCCGCTTGATGGCACCGGAGAGCAGCTTCATGCCGCGCCGGGTTTTATGCTGGTTATGTCTTATAACCCGGGTTACCGCAACCTGATGAAAGGGCTTAAACCCAGTACCCGCCAGCGCTTTGTCAGCATCGGTTTTAACTACCCGGATGAACAGCAGGAAGCCCGGATCGTTATGCAGGAAAGTGGTATCGATCTGCAGACTGCGCAGCGTCTGTGTGCGGTTGCTGCTGCTCTGCGCAAGCTTAATGACGCCGATCTTGAGGAGTCTCCTTCTACCCGCCTTCTGATTCATTGTGCCCGTCTGATCCGCAGCGGGTTGCCGGCAGAAATCGCAACGGAAGCGGCTCTGACTGAAACCCTGAGTGACGAGCCCGCCGCCCAGCAAGCTGTTCGCCAGATTATCCGTGCTCTTATGCCAGTTGGTGAATGAGCCGTCTTTTTATAACCGCGAGGAGACATTTTATGTCAGAACGTTTCACTAAGGGCATGGCCCGGAATATTTACTACGGTGGGGGCGCATTCTTTTTCCTCCTCTTTGTTGCTCTGACGGTTGATACCGTTACGGTGCTGCCGAAGCGTGAGAATCGTGAACTGCTCACCGCTGAAGTCGCACATGGCAAAGAAATCTGGGAAAAAAATAACTGCGTCGGCTGTCATTCATTGCTGGGAGAGGGGGCCTATTTTGCTCCCGAGCTGGGGAACGTTTTTCAGCGCCGCGGGATGGAAAATGAGCAGGTATTCAAGGCGTATTTTTCTGCCTGGATGAAGGCAATGCCTACCGGTGTTGAAGGACGCCGCCAAATGCCACAGTTCCATTTAAAAGAGCAGGAGATTAACGATTTAGCTGAGTTCCTGATCTGGACTTCCCGCATCGACACCAACGATTGGCCACCAAATATCGAAGGCTGATGCATGACGACCATTTCAATTTAATTATTCAAGGATCAAACATCATGAAATATCAAAGCCAGGCGGTTGCAAAACCGTACTTTGCCTTTGCCATGTTGCTGTTTGTCGGTCAGATTGTCTTCGGTCTGATTCTTGGCACGCAGTACATCATCGGTGATTTCCTGTTTCCGGAAATCCCTTTTAACGTTGCCCGTATGGTGCACACCAATCTTCTGATCGTCTGGCTGCTCTGTGGTTTTATGGGCGCGACTTACTATCTTGTACCTGAAGAAACTCAGTGTGAGCTGTATAGTCCGAAACTGGCCTGGATACTGTTCTGGGCTTATGCCATTGCCGGCACCCTGACCATTGTTGGTTATTTATCGGTTCCCTATGCAACGCTGGCGGAGATTACATACAACAATATTCTGCCAACCATGGGGCGGGAATTTCTGGAGCAACCAACTATTACCAAAATAGGTATTGTTATTGTTGCACTCGGATTCTTGTTTAACGTTGGTATGACTATTCTGCGTGGCCGTAAAACCGTGATTAACATGGTGCTGATCACCGGTCTTCTCGGCCTGGCCGTGTTCTTCCTGTTCTCTTTTTATAATCCGGCATCACTGACTCTGGATAAGTATTTCTGGTGGTGGGTTGTGCACCTGTGGGTTGAAGGTGTTTGGGAGCTGATTCTCGGCAGTATCCTCGCCTTTATTCTGATCAAAACCACCGGTGTGGATCGTGAGGTTGTGGAAAAATGGTTGTACCTGATTATTGCGATGGCTCTGATCAGCGGCATTCTTGGCACCGGCCACCATTATTTCTTTATCGGCGCTCCGGAATACTGGTTATGGATCGGATCGGTTTTCTCTGCCGTCGAGCCGTTACCTTTCTTCATGATGATGGTGTTCGCTTTCAGCATGATTAAACAGCGCCGCCGCGAACACCCTAACAAAGCCGCCGTTACCTGGGCTGCCGGCTGTACCATTATGGCTTTCCTTGGTGCGGGCGTTTGGGGATTCCTGCATACCCTGGCGCCGGTAAATTATTACACCCACGGCTCTCAGATTACGGCCGCTCATGGTCACCTGGCATTCTTTGGCGCTTACGTGATGATTGTGCTGGCGATTATCTCTTACGCATGGCCACAGCTGCAGGGACGTTTAAGTAACAGTCTGCAGGCGCAGAAAGTGGAAATTGCCTCCATCTGGGTCATGTGTGTATCCATGCTGATGATTACTCTGCTGCTGACTGCGGCGGGTATTATTCAGGTGATGCAGCAGCGTATGCCGGCTGATGGCATTGCCCTGGGCTATATGGCGACACAAGACCTGATTGTTCCTATTTATTGGGCACGTCTGGTTGCTGGTATCGCTTTTGGTGGTGGCGTGATGCTGTACTTATACAGTTTTGTTGTCGCCAGCCGTACTCAGGCTGATGCACCTGCTTTACCTGTCAGTGCCTGAATATATGCAAAGTTCACAGCCGCTGCCTTCGGGCAGCGGCCAGGAAGACAGGCTGATGAATTCAGGGGTGCAACGCTACCGTCTGATCAGCCGCAGCGTATTTTTTTTATTATTTCTGCTGGCGCCGGTTCTGGATATTTTTCGCCTGGATCTGACGCTCGGCCATTTTATTTTTTTTGGTTATGACTGGACGCTGGAGCTTGCACCTGCTGCTGGTCAGAGTGCTGCTTCAGTATTTTCACAATTATTCTGGCGTCTGGCGCTGCCCGTCCTGCTGACGGTCATCGTACTTATTGCTTTTGTCTGGCGCTGGGGACGAATTTACTGCGGCTGGTTGTGCCCGCATTTTTCTGTTCTGGAGTGGCTGGACAGTAAAATGCATTACTGGCTTGGCAGGCGTTCGTTGTGGGAAAAGAGCAGCAGCGGGGCGCGTCCTGGTTCCAGAACGGTACTTTTTTTCTGGATTCTGGCCTGTTCTTTTTTATGGGCGGTTTCTCTGCTCAGTTATCTGATTCCTCCGCTGCCTTTATGGCAGGGTATTTTCCGGCTGCAGGTTGATACATATCCGCTGATTTTTCTGTGTGCGGCAACGGTATTATTTTTTATCGAATTTACGCTGGCCCGTCACTGGTTCTGCCGGTATGGCTGCGCGGTCGGAATTTTTCAGAGTCTGATCTGGGCAGCTAATCCGCGTGGCCTGGTAATTGGTTACCGCAAAGAGCGGGGAAAAGACTGCCGTGACTGTCATGCCTGTGATCAGGTCTGCCCTATGCGCCTGCCGCCAAGAGCACATAAGCAGCGGAAGATTAGCTGCACTCAATGCAGGCTCTGTATTGATACCTGTGCTGAAGTGCAAAAATACAATCCTGCCGGATCACTGCTGTATTGGGCCAGTGGCGATGATGCCAGACAGTATGAGCGGCAATTACCAGTAATTATTGCCCGGGAACAGGAGTAACTGCGATGGAAGAAGCTGTTGGTATCCGCTGGCATCATTTTATTACCCGCGTGGCTGTCCGTACTTATCCGGATGCGGCGGTGTTGCTCAGCGATGAACAGAAAACACTGGCGATGATATTCAGGGCGCTGGGCGGCGATGCCGGGTTGCGTCTCTCGGTTGCTGCTGAGCAACGGGTTAAAGCGTCGCGCTCGTGGTTGCAGAAGGTGGCGGGTTCCGGCCTGCGTCAGGCGCTGGCGTGGCGCGATCAGAATCATTTATATCTGCCGGATCATATCGACTTTTATCCGCAGCGGACGCTGAATGCTGACCTGTACCTGTGGCTGGCGGCATTGGCATCCTGCACGCTTCCGGCAGCTGCCGGCTCTGCCTCGTGGTTTGTTGATAATCAGCATAGCGTGCAGCATTGTTTGCAACGCTATCCCGGTCTTGTCCCTGTCTACCGGCGTCTGGTTGAGGCCGAACTGCAACAGAGAGATTTACGGCTGAAGCTCAGTGCTGCGGCTCTGCCCAGAGAGATGGCATTGCGTGCTGCTCTGAAGGAGCCGGGATCTGTTACTGCGCTGCCTGACGGGCCGGGAGATCCTGATCCTGTGCCCCTGTGGTTATATCCGGGCAGAAATCTGGCTCCGCTTCAGCGCAGTGGCGATGTACAGGAGCCCGCAGCGTCTGAGTTGCAACAGAAAAGCACGGCAAATATCCGCCGCCAGGCCGAATTTGCCGATGATCCTGATGGCCGTAATGGCCTGCTGTTATTTCGTCTGGAAAGCTTATTGTCGTGGTCGGAATTTATTCCTGTTGACCGTACCGCAGATGATGCCGATGACGCGGATGCCGGAAAAATAGCAGAAGATCTTGATCTGATTACGCTATCGCGGACCCGTGGCAGTCAGGCTTCAAAAATACGTCTCGATCTGGATCTGCCCAGCGCGGCGGAGGATGACATACCGCTGGGCTCCGGCCTGTCTTACCCGGAGTGGGATTACCGCCAGCAGCGTTTACGTGAGGATTACTGCCGGGTTATTCCGATGCTGCCGCGCGGTGCTGAGCCAGCTCCTTTACCGGATGAGCTTAAGCAGACTGCGCAGCGTCTGCGCCGGCAGTTTGCCTGCTTTAACACTCAGCCGGTGCAACTGCGGCGGCAGGTTCAGGGGCAGCAGCTGGATATAAATGCTGCGATTGATCACTGCACCAGCCGGCTGCAGGGACACGCCGAAAGTGTGGCGCCGGTATGGCGGCAGCAGCGTCGTCAGAACCGTGATCTGGCCTGTCTTGTTCTCGCTGATCTGTCGCTGTCGACCGACGCCTGGGCCAACAATGATAAGCAGGTTATCGATGTTATCCGCGACAGTCTGCATTTATTGGGGGAGGCACTGGATGCCAGCGGTGATCGCTTTTCTATGTATGGCTTTTCATCACGCCGGCGCGATCATGTGCGGATTAATATGATCAAAAACTTTAACGAACCCTGGGGTGAAAATGTTCATGGCCGGATTAAAGCCTTAACGCCCGGCTATTACACCCGTATGGGAGCCGCTATTCGTCAGGCGACTGATATCCTCAACGACCATCCGGCGGAGAAGCGCCTGCTGCTGATACTGACCGACGGTAAGCCTAATGATCTGGATCTGTATGAAGGTCGTTATGGCCTTGAAGATACCCGGGTATCGATCACCGAGGCTCACCGTGCAGGGGTAACAACCCACTGTGTCACCATTGATCAGAACAGTGCTGATTATGTTCCTTATGTGTTTGGTCATCAGGGGTACTTCTGTATTAACCGTGCGGATCAGCTGCCACGGATACTGCCGAAGCTCTATCTTAATCTGACCGGACTGAACATATGAACAGCCCGCTGACTCTGAGCGGAAAAGACAAGATCCCGGGCGATATTGCCCTGTGGTTTTTTCTTTGTGCTGAACTGGCTGTTTTTGGCCTGCTGATCGCTGGCTTCTCTCTGGTTCGCCTCCGGCAGCCGGAGATGTTTCAGGCCGGTCTGCAGGAGCTGCATGTTTATGCCGGGGTGATTAATACGATGGCATTGCTGACGGGCAGTTACCTGGTGGCAACAGGCGTTAATAAGCTCCGCATTCAGGGCGATGGCTATGCGCGTTATTTTTTCGCGGCATCCGGCTGTGGAATGATCTATGTCATTAGTAAAGTGAGTGAATATCAAACACTCTATAGCAATGGGTATTCGTTGCACTACGATATATTCTTCGGGTTTTATTTTTTCACGACGTTCTTTCATTTTCTCCATGTGCTTGCCGGAATGATGATTCTTATTATTCTCGGCCGCTGGCTGAAAAAGACAGACTCGGACGATGAACAGAAACTAAAAGCGGCGGAAAGTGCAGCCTCTTACTGGCATATGGTTGACCTGGTGTGGATCGTTCTTTTCCCGGCGCTTTATGTACTAAGATGAAACAGGATGATGCTATGAGCAGTATGGCAGGAACGTCATTAAAGACTTTGTGGTTGTTAATGCTGTTGCTGACACTGGCTGTTGTTCTCCGCAAGCCGGAGCATCTGATTCTGTTAGCAGTTGCAGCCTGGTTTGCAGCTCTGATAAAAGGTATCTGGATCATCCGGTATTTTATGGAGATGAAGCAGGCTCCGCTCTTCTTACAAAGAATTCTGTATGGGTGGTTAATAATAACCATTTCTGCAGTCACATTGACTGCCATCTGGCAGCTATAAGCCTCAGGGCAACCTTAAGGAGATTGATGATGAAAAAAATACTTCTGGCAAGCGCCATTGTTACTATGGCATTCAGTTCTGCCAGCATGGCGGCCGGCGATGCAGCTGCCGGACAGGCAAAATCAGGAATTTGCACAGCCTGCCATAATGCTGATGGTAACAGCATGGTCCCAATGTATCCAAAACTGGCCGGACAGCATGCGGCCTATCTTGAAAATGCACTCAAGGCTTATCGCGATGGCCAGAGAACCGGAGGCAATGCAGCCATTATGGCGCCAATGGCAAAAGGTCTGAGTGATCAGGATATTGCTAACCTTGCTGCCTATTACAGTCAGCAGAAAGCCAAGTAACAGGCTTGTCAGGTTGTTTATTTTCGTTTTCGAGGTAGTCAATGCAAGGCAAAAACCGGCGAAAAAGCGCAGTTTACAGGTCGTAAATGAGCATTTTGAGTCGGTTTTTAACACTGCAGTGGCAACGCAGATAGAAAATCAACAGCCTGCTAGGGGGAATGGCCTTTACTATGGCTGATACCCAAAGAGTGAGCCTCTGAATAACGGATCATATCCGTACCGGATTATTCACAGGCTCCTCACCTTTTCCGCATAAGACCGACATCTGTTCTGAACAGATTGATAGTAAAAAATATCCGGCGTGATATATTAAAACTTCCCCGTAATTAATCCCCGTTTTTACTAGAAAACGCAGCTGTTTATTGGAAATAAAACTCTGGTATACAGATTTTTTCAGTGGAGAATTCTTATGAAAGATCCGGAAAAACCACTGGTTTATTCTTGCTCTGGCTGTTCTCAGGTGGCACAGCTTGCCAACCGGATTGCGGTTCATCTGGATCGTTCAGGTGTTGCAGAAATGTCCTGTATAGCCGGTATCGGTGGCCAGGTTAAACCTATTATCCGGTTGGCTCAGTCGGGTCGTCCGGTTCTGGCAATTGATGGATGTCCGCTGCGCTGCGTACAGCGTAGTCTTAACAGCATTGATGTCACCGAGAGTCATCATCTGTTGCTTTCTGAATATGGCTTAAAAAAACGCCAGGATGAAGAGTATGGCGACGATGTTCTGCTTGATCTGGTAAACCATATAGAAAGTAAAATTATCCCCGATATTCATTCCTGATTCTGTATCTTGTCATTCAGCTGAGTGATTCCTCTCCCTTTCGCCAGTAAAAAAACCAGTTAATGATCATCCCTGTCAGGTAAAAAATAGACAGGCCGGATAACACCGCCGCCGGCCCGGCACTTTGCCAGTGATCAGCAAACAATGCAGGAATATAGAAAAACCCGAAGGACGATATACTGATTATCCATATCAGGCTGTGGTCGGCGTAATTCGCAGGAATCTTCTTAATAGCCAGGCTGGTAATGCTTCCGGATGACATGCCAGAAGCAATGAAAAATAACAGGGTTATCATATAAAAACGAAAGAAATAGAATTCCGGATTCGGTGATGAGAGTGCTGATGTTATGGTCAGAGCCATGCCGACGGTACTAAGGAAAAGCGCAAACAGTGCCACCTGATGAATCTTTCCCGGATTGATGTGTTTAGACATCCAGCTTCCCGCTGCTCTGGCCGAAAGCCCTAACAGAGGGCCTATCCAGCAGTAGGACAGGATGGATGGGGCGGCGGGATTGATCCGGCTGCCGGTATGACCATCGGTTGGAATATAGGAAAATATCAGGTCTGTCAGAAGAGGCAGGCTGACGGATAATCCAAGAAAAGAACCATGGCCCATAAGGTACATCAGCGCCAGTATATGGACTTCGCGATTAGCCAGGGCTTTCAGTTGCTGCTCTGCAAATATCTGATTGCCCGCAAGATTCTGCATGGCAAAAATCACGAGGAAAATAACGATAAAAATGCTCATTTCCCTGACGGCAGGAAAGGCGCCGGTAATCATGCTGTTATTCGACATATAGGGGATGCCGATGCTGGCCAATGTGACCAGCAGAAGCAGCAACCAGGAACGCCCCCAGGAAGAGATACTGGCCGACCGGGTCAGCATCATATTCTGTATATTAACTGCCGGTGAAAAGCGGTTCAGCCAGGCGGCAAAAAGACACATTCCGGCAATTGGAAGTATTAACCACTGAAACCAAAGCCCGTGGCCTTCATGGATGATACCGATCAGGTTGCTGCTGTCATGAATAAGAACGTATTCGGTAAAAATATTTTTTAGTGGTGGATTCCAATAGATGATCGTCGGGATCATTACCATAATCAGAATCAGCCCGGCATCACCCAGTCCAATGGGCATTTCCTGGGAAATAAAACGCATACGGCGTGGATAAATATAGCGGTTGATGCTGGTGATCTGGGGCAGGATAACAGCGCCAAAGCCACAGCAGGCTGCCGCTATTCTGAATGCCCAAAGAGGCGTGTCTGATTCTTTAAAGACCCAGAATATGGCAATCAGCGAAATCCATATTCCAATAATTCCTGACCAGATTACGGCCCGGGTACCCAGCTGAAATACCAGAAATCTGCCACACAGACGCAGCGCTGCGCCAGAAAATCCTGCGATATAAATCAGCGAAAAAAGCTCTTGCGGGCTGAAACCCCAACTGCTGTCGGCCATCAGGGCCGAGAGTACTGACCAGCCCATCCATACGGACGAACCAGCAAGTAACAGAATTAATTGCAGAACCGGCAGGTGGCGTACATAACGGTTGCCTGTATTTTTCCAGAAATCCGTATCGTCCGGCTTCCAGCCTGTCAGATTCGGCATATAAAGTCCTGCCACTAAGCCATATAGAATAGGCTACGATGACAGAATTAAGGGCAAAAACAATTCGGCTGCAGAGATACTCCGCCCCCACCAGATAGGTATGTCAGATACTCATTCTGAGATATTGGCGCAGGTGCTGACTCAGGTTTCAACCGTCAGCATTCCGGCAAGGCGATTCCAATAACCATTGCTGTCTCCTGCTGCGAGCTTGACCGGATGCTTACCGCGGATGTTTTCCCGGAAACGGTCCAGCCAATCCAGAGTACCTTCCGGTTCCGGACTCAGGCGGACAATATCGACCAGCCGGTGCATGGAAGGTAAATCATTGATCAGGTTGTAACGCTGGCCTGACTGGGTCTGGATACCATTTAAAACAAATACCTGTTTACCATCCTGACTGTGTACCTCCCTGCCTTTGGGATAATTAATGCAGCACAGTTCGCACTGATCCTTTTGCCGGTCTTCTGAGCGTGCAGTAAAGCAGCGGGCTGACCAGGCCAGAGGCAAATGACCAAAGGCAAACACTTCTGTTTCAAAGCAACTGCGGATATCACGCACGACTTCCTGTTCGAGCAATGTTTTCAGCCAGTCACGGGAAAGCTCCACAGGCATTACCCAGCGTTTCAGGCCGGAATTTACCAGATATTTCAGCGTGTGCTGGTTGTAACAGTTGATTGCCGGGCCGGCGATAAACGGCAGGTTTCTTTCCTGTGCAAGCTGCACGGCGCCAATATCATTGGCTTCAATAACAAATTCACCGTTATCAATATAACGTGCCATTTCCCGCAGTAAGGCCGGGCTCTCAAGCAGGGTCATTGTCGACAGGCAGACCTGCTTTCCTGCCTCCCGCAATTTAAATGCTATATCCAGATAATCCTGTAAGTTCAGTTCCCTACGTTTGCTGCAGACCGTTTCGCCAAGATAAACAATGTCGATATCAGAAGCGGCTACACCGTCATAAAACTTCAGAACGGTATTTTTAGGCCAGTAATACTGAATTGCACCGAGAGAAAATTTCATTATTTATTTCCATTTCCGGTGGTAAGCGCCAAGTGTGGTCTGGCTGCCTTCCGATAATGAATTCAGAACCTGATTCCATTCATCCTTTACCCGGAATCGTTGCGGATCTTCCTGAACGGCATCAATTGCCTGGCGCCATACCCGGGTAATTTTTTCCACGTAGGCAGGGCTGCGCTGGCGCCCTTCGATTTTCAGCGAGGCAATGCCTTCATTGAATAATTCCGGTAGCAGTTCCAGAGTATTAAGGCTTGTTGGCTCTTCAAGCACATTGTACAAATCGTTTCCGACCTGAAAGCGTCCTTTGCACAATGTGGGATAGCCGGCATTTTCATCAGCATTAAAGCGATCAATCATGACGCCGTTGAGGCGCGACTCCAGCGATCCGTCTGCTTTCTCATCCCAGCGGACATAGGCAGCCGGAGAGCAGACGCCAGCAGTATTCGGTGACTCACCGGTCATATAAGAGCTGAGATAGCAGCGGCCTTCAGCCATAATGCAGAGGCTGCCGAATGCAAAAACCTCCAGCGGCATATCTGAAATCCGCGCTAATGATTTTACCTGCTGCATCGATAATACCCGCGGCAGTACCACACGGGAGATTCCCAGATTGCGGTAAAAATCAATAGCGGCAGGATTGGTTGCAGAAGCCTGAACGGACAGATGCTTTTCAACTTTTGGATAACGGTCATGTGCGTATGCCAGTAGCGATATATCGGCAAGAATCAGGACATCAGCCCCGGCTCTTACTGCGGTATCGACGGATTTCTGCCAGCGCTCCCAGCCGTCTGTATGCGCAAATGTATTGATGGCAACATGGATTTTCCGCCCATGTTTGTGCGTATAAGCAACGGCTTCATCCAGTCCTGAACCTGCCAGGTTCAGGCCTGCGAAGTGGCGGGCATTGGTATCTCCCCGAAGGCCAACATATACCGCATCAGCACCCTGGTTTATTGCCGCTTTTAAGGCAGGAAGGCTTCCCGCAGGGCAAAGCAATTCCATAGTATTTCCGCCATGATAGGACCTAAGACACTATTGATATGTTAATGAAATCAGGTGATCGCCGCTAAGCCCACGAATAGGTAGGTTTGAACTACCCATTAATGGGCTTTGCCCATTGGCTTAAGAATTTTTTATTCTGGCGGAAATACAGGTGCTGGGGTGTGAAGGTTAGTTATGCTTTCCCGGAAATTTCATAGGGCCGCAGGTGACAGGCTGGTAAAACTACCTGAGAAAATAACCCGCTATACACCCGATTTTATTCTTGAGCAGGTAATCGCATCTGCACTTAATCATCTTCTTGGAAAAGAGCTGTCTGCCGGAGAACTTGATTTTCTTGAGCGCAAGCTGGCGACGGTTAATATCCGTGATCTGAACTTCTCATTTACCGTTACGGCTTATGATAAAAGAATCAAAGTGATGATCCCGGCGCAGATCTCAGAGGTTACTCTGCGCACAGATCAGCAATCGTTGCTGGAAATGCTGCATAACGAAGTGGATCCGGATACGCTGTTTTTCCAGCGTCGGCTGTTAATAACAGGTAACACCGAGCTCGGGCTGTATCTGAAAAACTTTATCGACAGTCTGGAACTGATGGGGAGAATTCCGGCCCCGGTTATGAAATTAATCAGCCGCATTCATAAACAGAGCCAGAAATCGCTATAAATCAGCAAAGGGCAAATCAGTAAAGGGCGATCAGTTCACCACTGCGGTTGAACGTCAGGTATTCGGATATCATGCCGGCGTTGATCTTATTCACCATAAGCTGCAGGTACTGGTCAGCCTCTTCCGGCTGTGGCGGGAAGCCGTCATGGCCAGACATGGCACTGATAAATGCCACGTCCCACTGCTGTCCGGTTTTTTCCGATTCGCTGACCAGCTCATGAAAGTGCATCACTTCGCCAGGAAGTTTATCAACGCATAACACCGGGCTGAGCACACCGCCTTCACCATTTTCAAAGCGTTCCTGCTGCTCTTCTGTGTATCCCTCGGGCAACTCTGATTTTGCCAGAACAAACAGCAGGCGTTGTGGCTCCTGCTGGCTCATGGCAGCCAGAATGAGTTCCTCATAGTTTTCAATATTCATCTAAGCACCAGTATCGAATAGCGTTAAAAGAAACCGATGACCCGACTGCCCGCAAAAAGTACCACCAACCCTCTTATCCCGATGATACAAGCACCAGCAATCCTGCATAACCAAGCCCAGCTTCGGGGCCACCAGTTATTTTTGATTTTATGTGGACGGCTGGCATCTTCAATAGCGCAGGCCGGATCATTGTGGGTATATCCTGTTTGGATAACGCGGTGGGGCGGGATTGACCGGCGGTTTCTGATGGATCGGCGCAGGGGATAAGGAACCGCAGAAAGAGAAGTGGGCAGGCCGTGTTTATCGGCTGCCCACATCAGGTAAAGGCTGTGCGCCCGTCGTTTCTCTTAGGGCCTGTTTAATTAGTGTCGACCCTAGCCCTGCAGATGCGCTTTTAACGGCGCGTGCTGTTCAGCATCCAGACGCGGACCAAACTGGCTGACAACCTGAGCCGAAGCGGCGGATGCCAGACGTCCGGCAACATCAAAACCATAGTCCTGAGTAATGGCATAAAGGAAAGCGCCGGCAAACATATCGCCGGCACCGTTACTGTCGACGGCGGTTACGCTGTGCGGCGCAATTTTATGCAGGGTTTCGCCATCGAACGCCAGTGCGCCTTCGGCGCCGAGGGTAATAGCGAAGGTTTTGGCGTGTTGCTTAATGACGTCGATAGCGATATTCAGGTCGTCGGTATCGGCCAGCAGTTTGGCTTCCTGTTCGTTACAGAACAGCAGGTCGACGCCGTCGCCCAGCATTTCCAGCAGGCCGTCTTTAAAGAACTGCACCATCGCCGGATCGGAGAAAGTCATCGCCACTTTTACCCCGTGTTTGCGCGCCAGTTCGCGTACGCGTACGGCCGCAGCACGGGAGGTGTCTGAGGTCACCAGATAGCCTTCAATATAGACATAATCCGACTGCGCGAGAGCATCTTCGTGGATGTGCTTTTCGTGCAGGTCGCTGGTAATTCCCAGATAGGTATTCATGGTGCGTTCGGCATCCGGCGTTACCATCACCAGACATTTACCGGTTACACCCTGATCGCGCTCGCCGCCAATATTGGTATCAACACCGGCAGCTTTTAAATCGGCCACGTAAAAATCACCGGCTTCGTCAGCGGCTACGTTACAGGTATAAAAGGTTTTCGCGCCGAAATAACTGGCACCAATAATGGTGTTGGCAGCACTGCCACCACAGGCGCGTTTTTTCAGGCCGTAATCTGTGCTCAGGGTTTCCAGCATGCTGGCCAGTTGCTGTTCATCGATTAAGGTCATCATGCCTTTCTGAATACCGGCCTTGGCGAAAAACTCATCGCCGACTTCAAACTCTTTATCGACCAGTGCATTGCCGATGCCGTAAATGTGGTAACCCATAAGCTGACTCTCGCGGTAAGAAATAGCGCGAGTGTAGCGGATTACGGCATATTTTTCAGGTACTGATGGCTTGGGGATGCGCTGGGGCCGGGCTATGATGCGGGCATGAATAAAGTAACCCGTTTTATCCATCATCACCGCCGTGTGCGGCATGCGGTGTATCAGACTGATACCAATATCCGTCGCTCGGTTATCCGCTCGGCGCTGGTGCTGCTGGGCTTTGCGGCGCTGCACGTGGCGGCGATGGTATGGCTGGAGGAGATGGCGCTCTGGCACGCCATCTGGCTGACCATGACCACGCTTACTACTGTGGGCTATGGTGATGTATCTGCCTCTACCCCGGCCGGTCAGGCCGCCACCATGCTGCTGATGTTTATCTGCGGCATCACACTTATGACTTTTTTAATCAGCGATTATGTGGATTTCCGCATTGCGCGGCGGGAACGTATCCGCACCGGACACTGGGACTGGAACATGGCCGATCATATTCTCATTATTAATTCGCCCAAATATAACCGCGAAGCCTATTTTCAGCGCATGATCATGCAGATTCGTGAAAGCGACGAATACCGCGATACGCCGATCCAGCTGCTGAATGACGATTTCCCCGATGGTTTGCCCGACAGCCTGCGTCAGCTGGGGGTCGTTCATACCACCGGCCTGGCCAGCCGCCCGGACGATTTAAAACGTGCCGGGGCAGAGCGTGCCAGCCATATTGTGGTGCTGGCGCGTGACGAATATTCCGCCGACAGTGATTCTTACACCTTCGATATTGCTTACCGCCTGTTTGAGCTGCACCTGGGCCACATCACTATTGTTGAGTGTGTGGAAGACAGCAACCGCGCCAGGCTGCGTAAGCTGCAGATTAAAACCGTGCTGCGCCCGATCCGCTCCTATCCGGAAATCATTGTGCGGGCGATGGTCGCACCCGGCGTGGAGCTGGTGATTGAAGATATGTTTACCCATGCCGACGATCACCCGGTGCGTTTTCCGGTCTGGCTGGAAGGCGAACGCTGGGCCGATGTGGTGAATGCGGTGGTGCAGGCCAATCTGGGCACACCGCTGGCGTATGTGACCAAAGACGGTGAGGTGGTTACCCATCCCGACGGTGATCATCACGTACACGCACAGTCGCTGATTATTCTGGTGCATACCGAAAAAACACCGACCATTCGTGATGTGCAGCGGGCGATTGAGGTGCACTTCAATATCCATGCGGCTAAGCTGGATTGAACAGGTGTTCTCCTTAACTCTGTTCTGACCGGTTACCACTGCGGAGGTGCTATGCGTCGTCGCCCGTCTTTCACCCTGCTACTTCTGTGTCTTGCCCTGATCGTACTGGGCAGCGTACACAGTCTGGCCGAGCGACTGGGTAACGGCGGTGAAGGGCAGTGCCAGTTATGTGAACTGGCTTACAGCCCGCCACGCTGGCTGCCACCGCTCACCGTCACCCTGCCGGGTTTGCTGCTGGATCTGGCGCCGCAGACGCTGATGCCTTTTCTGCTCCCCACCTTACTGCAGGACGATGCTGCCGCTCCTGAAACTCAGGAATCGGCCGCTGCCTGAGCGCCTAACTGGGCGAAAACACTGATAAACGCTTGTTTAATCATATTCGTGATGTCCTCTATTTCTCCGGTGAATGCCACGCGGTGCATTCGGCTATGAGCCGTCAGCCTGAGCCTTTAGCCTGAACTTTCAGCATAGGCGCGGGCATAACCACACGGATAATGAGTTCTGCTGATGGCGCTGATTAAAAGCGGTAATGACGGTTGCTGCGCGGGCCGGTTAACGCCCTTATTGATAGAAATGTAAAGGTTGGTAATGGTTTATAGCCTGTGGCGGCCAGACCGATACACTGCAGCGGTAACTGATAATGCTGAGAGGATAAAAGCATGAACCTGATAACACGTACCGGAATCGTTGCCACACTGCTGGCCATCAGTGCAGCAACCCTGGCTGAAGTAAAAGCATCTGACGCCGTGGAATACCGTCAGGGTATCTACAAGGCAGTGAAGTGGAACTTCGGCCCGATGGGCGACATGGTGAAAGGCAAGCAGGAGTTTAATGCGGCTGAATTTACCCGCCGCGCGGATAACCTGGCAGCGCTGAGCAAGATGCCACTGGAAGGTTTTGTCGCCGGTACTTACAACGGCAGCTACAGCGGCTCGACCGATGCCTTACCAGCGATTGAAAAAGACTGGGAAACCTTTGCCGGCATTATGTCCGACTTTGAAACCAACGCCGCAGCTCTGGCAGAAACCGCCGCCAGCGGCGATATGAACGCCATCCGCCCGGCCTTTATGAATGTGGCGAAGACCTGTAAGTCCTGCCACGACAAGTTCAAAGACTGAGCCGTTTAAAGACTGATCAGTCCCCAGACGCTGGCGGCGGCAATCGCTGCCAGCGCAAGGCCTTTCAGCCAGCCAGCGCTTACTGCCACAGACACTCTGTCGGCTGCCTGATTGTGGCTATGGCCGGCCGCTTTATTCCCCGTCAGCATGCCCTGCAGCAGCGGCTCTTTACGCAGCAGCTGGTGGTACAGCACTGCGGCGATATGAACCGCGACGATGATCAGCAGACCATCGAACAGCAGTTTATGCCAGCGGGTAATCTCAATACTCAGATCGTAGCCAACCAGATGCACCAGCGGCCCTTCGGTAAGGATATCGTCGTTGGCAAATAAGCCTGTGCCGGCCTGTAAAGTACACCACAGCAGTAACACCACGACTGCCCAGCCACCCAGCGGGTTATGGCTCAGGTACAGAGGCTCACGGCCTTTCAGCATGGCCGCCAGGTAAGCGAACGTGGCTTTCGGGGAATAGATAAAATGGCTGAAGCGGGCATAGGCCGTACCGGCAAAACCCCAGAGCACCCGGAAGATCACCAGCCCCAGTACGGTATAGCCGCAGCGTTTATGCCACTCCATCCAGTCGCCGCCCTGTTCGCCAGTCCACCAGGCAAAACCGATCACCGCGACCAGCAGCCAGTGAAACAGGCGCACGAAAATATCCCAGACGCGGATGTGGTTGCCGCTCATCTCTGACTCCACTGTTAATGAAAATATGAATACTAACCCAGGGCTGCGGGCTTATGGGTAAAGGAAGGTCAGGGCGAGGGTGCCGTAGCCGGGCAGCTGAGATGCTGTTTATGCACAGCACCTCAAGCGGAGCCGGGGATAGGTTTGTTTAAGCCGCCATTTCCTGCAGCTCCGTCGCCAGTGCTTTTTTCACTTCGGCTCTTTCATTCATATCGGCCAGAAACCGCTTAATGTTGGGAAAGGAGCTGAGAGAGATCTGAAACAGGCGGCACCAGTTTAAAATCGCCAGCAGTAAGTAATCCGGCGCAAATACCTGCTCACCGGCGCAATAGGTATGTTGCCCGAGCCGCCTTTCTAAGTGGCTCAGTTGCAGCTGAATTTTTTCCAGCGCTTTGCTTTTTACCTCATCACGGGCAGATGCGGCGATACGCTCCGGGTAAAAAAGCATCGAAAAAGCCGGGTGCAGGGTGCTCGATATATAAAAGAGCATTTGCAGCGCCGTACTTCTTAGCGGTGAAGAAGGCTCTGGCATAAGCGCAGCCTCAGGATGCCGTTCAGACAAGCGCAACAGAATGGCCCCGGCCTGGGTGAGAGTCTCGTCAGCATATTGCAGCACGGGCACCTGTCCCTGCGGGTTCAGCGCCAGAAAAGCCTCTGACTGCTGCTCGCCATTGCGTAAATTCACCTTATGCAACTCAAAGGGCTGACCGGTTTTTTCCAGCGCGATATGAACCGCATAGGAGCAGGCGAAAGGCTGATAATACAGTGCGTACATAGGTAGTTCCTCAGGTAGTGGTCAGTACCCGGGCAGTGTAGAATTGAGCGATTGGTGAATCTATCTCATTGTTTTTGTAATAATGATGAATCTGTTTAATTAGTTTTATTGAGGGGCAAGCCCTATGGAATCTCTGCTCAAGCGTCTTGAGATTCGCCATCTGCGCCTGATACGGGCGATTGCCAGCAGCGGCAGTCTTTCTGCTGCCGCCAGTGGCTTGCATCTCACTCAGTCAGCATTAAGCCATCAGTTAAAAGTGCTTGAAGAAACCCTGGCCATCAGTCTGTTTTATCGCCATGGAAAGAAAATGGTGATCACCCCTGCCGGACAGCGGGTTCTGGAAGCAGCCGGGACAATATTTGATGAGCTGACCGCGATGCACGACGACTTGAATAATCTGAAACGGGGCAATGATGTCTGCATTCGCCTGGCGACAGAATGCTATACGTCATTCCATTGGCTGCCCCGGATTATTCCCCTCTATCAGCAGCAATACCCTGATGTGCGCATTCAGCTGCAGCCGGAAATCAGCAATAACCTCTGCCAACAATTAGAATCCGGTGAACTGGACATTGCCATCCGGATGTCACCGTCTGCTGGAAAATTCACGAATCACCTTCTGTTTAACGATGACATTGTTGTGGTGATGTCACCGGACCATGCATTAGCCCGGTCAGATTCTGTTCAGCCTGCACAATTGCTTGATCAGCATTTATTGCTGTATCCCTCAGGCAAAAGTCGTTTACTGCGTGCCATGTTTAATGATGCGCAAATCAGCAAACTTAACGTCACCGAAATGCCCCTGACCGAAGCCGTTCTGGAATGGTGCAGTGCCAGTCTGGGCATCACGCTGATGGCCCGCTGGGCAGTAAAACGCTGGTCAGATGCGGGGGATGTGGTATTGCGCTCGCTGAATGTCGAATGGGCCAATCGTCACTGGCATGCTGTTACCCTTAAACAGGATATGCCGCCATACCTGCAGGACTTTATCGACTTACTGAAAGCACATCCGCCTTCGGACCCGCGCTAAGCATGCAACCGGGTAATGCACAGAATCATGCTGCAGGAAGAAGCAGCTTTAACCGCACAACCGGATTCGAATGACAGCAGGTGGTGTCCGGGCTGTTGACGGTCGCCGCAGGGCAGTCGTCAGGCATAAAAAAAGCGCCCCTAGGGGCGCTTTTCTGTTTCTGCGTACTGAAGTGTCTTACAGATCTTTCAGCGCAGTAATGGTTTCCTGCAGAACTTTCTTCGCGTCGCCGGATACCATCAGGCTGTTGTCGCGGATAAACAGTTCGTTCGGGATACCGGCGAAACCTGGTGACAGACCACGTTTCACCACCACAACGGTCTTGGCGTTGTGTACGTCCAGAATCGGCATACCGAAGATCGGCGACGCCGGGTCTTTGGAGGCTGCCGGGTTAACCACGTCGTTGGCGCCCAGTACGATGGCCACATCGGTCTGCGAGAACTCAGGGTTGATGGTGTCCATTTCAACCAGCTGGTCGTACGGTACTTCGGCTTCCGCCAGCAGTACGTTCATATGGCCAGGCATACGGCCGGCAACCGGGTGGATGGCGTATTTCACGTCACAACCTTTGGCTTCCAGCATGTTGGCCAGTTCGCGGGTGGCGTGCTGTGCCTGAGCAACGGCCAGACCGTAACCAGGAACGAAGACCACTTTCTGCGCGCCGTCTAACAGCATCGCCAGTTCGTCAGCGGAAGAGAACTTCACTTTGCCTTCGTAGAAAGCATCGTTCTCAGACTTGCTCACGCCAGCGGTTGCGGCCATTGAGCCACCGAACAGAACGTTGGTCAGGGAGCGGTTCATCGCCTTACACATGATGGTGGTCAGGATGATACCGGACGCGCCCACCAGAGAACCGGTGATGATCAGGCCGTTGTTGCCCAGTACGAAACCGGCAGCGGCACCGGCCAGACCGGAGTAGGAGTTCAGCAGGGATACCACAACCGGCATATCGGCACCGCCGATCGGCATCACCAGAGAAACACCCAGGATCAGACAGATGATGATCAGACCGGCAACCAGCATGTCGGAGTTCAGCGGATCAACAATGGCGAAGTACGCCGCCCCACTGATCAGAACCAGGAAGCACAGTTTAACGATCCATTTGAACAGCATAACTTTGTTGCTGTCGCCGATTTTGCCTTTCAGTTTGCCCACGGCAACGAAAGAACCGGTCAGGGTAACCGCACCGATCAGGATCGACAGAATAACCGCCAGCGACCAGTCGTAAGAGGCCGTGAACTGACCCATTTCCGCCAGCTTCTGGCTTTCCAGGTAGTTGGCTGCCGCAACCAGCAGGGAAGCACCGCCACCGATACCGTTCAGGCTGGCAACCATTTCCGGCATATCGGTCATGGCCACTTTCTTGGCGATAAGGGCACCGATTGCACCACCGACCAGAACACCGATGATGATGTATTCGAAACGCACCACGTTGTGGTCGAGCAGGGCGGCAATCACCGCAACCAGCATACCGATAGCCGACATCTGGTTACCGCGCACGGCGGTTTTCGGAGTGGTCATGCCTTTGATGCCGAAGATAAAGAGTACGGCGGCAGCCAGGTAACCTAAGTTAATCAGAATTTCCATTGTGTCCCGCTACCTTATTTCTTTTTGAACATGTTCAGCATGCGGTCGGTTACCATAAAACCGGCCACGATGTTGATGGTTGCCAGAATGATGGCGGCGACGCCCAGTACGGTAGACAGCACAGTGGTGTGCTCGCTGCCGCCGGAACTCAGGATGGCGCCAACCACGACGATGCCGGAAATAGCGTTAGTACCGCTCATCAGCGGGGTGTGCAGCGTAGGGGGTACTTTGTTGATCACTTCCACACCGACGAAGATCGCCAGTACGAAAATGGTCAGGCTCATGATGAACATTTCCATCCGATTTATTCCTTCTCGATCTGGGCTTTCAGGCCCGCGTGTTTGATTTCGCCGTCTTCGGTAATCAGAGTGGCGGCCACGATGTCATCGTCCATATTCACGTTGAGCACGCCTTCTTTCGACATGTTCAGCAGGAAGGTGGAGATGTTTTTGGTCAGCAGCTGAGAAGCATGCACAGGTACACGGCCCGGATGGTCGGTGTAACCGATGATGGTGACGCCATCGACGTACACTTTTTCGCCGGCCACGGTGCCTTCGACGTTACCGCCACGCTCGGCAGCCAGGTCGACGATCACAGAGCCTTTCTTCATGTAGTGCAGCATTTCTTTGGTGATCAGGCGTGGAGACATCTTGCCCGGGATCGCCGCGGTGGTGATAACCAGATCCGCCTGGGATACTTTGGCGGTCATCTGTTCACGCTGCTTGCGGTAGAACTCTTCAGACTTCTCGCTGGCGTAACCACCGGTGGCGCCGCCTTCTTCGTGTGGCAGGTCGAATTCAACGAACTTGGCACCCAGGGATTCAACCTGTTCACGGACTTCCGCACGGGTATCGTAGGCTTCAACCACGGCACCCAGACGACGGGCGGTAGAGATCGCCATCAGACCGGCAACACCGGCACCAATGATGAATACACGCGCCGGGTGAATAGTACCGGCAGCGGTCATCAGCATCGGGAAGTACTGTGGCAGTGCCATAGCACCGGTCAGTACTGAACGGTAACCGGAGATCGCACCCATAGAGCTGAGTACGTCCATAGACTGCGCGCGGGTGGTGCGCGGAATAAATTCCAGCGCGAAAGAACGCACTTTACGCTCGGCCAGTTGCTGAATCAGCGGCTGGTTGAACCAAGCATCCAGCATACAGATCAGGGTGGTGCCTTCTTTCAGCAGTGGCACTTCGCTGTCCAGTGGCTGACGGACTTTCAGGATGATGTCAGCCTGCTCGTACAGCGACTCAGCGGTCGGGGCGATGCTGGCACCGCTGCTGCGGTATTCTTCATCGCTGAAGTGGGCGCCATCGCCTGCGCCTTCCTGTACCACGACTTCAAAGCCGGCGGTCAGCAGGGTCTGAATCCCGGCTGGGATCAGGGCGACCCGGGCTTCCCCAGGATAGATTTCCTTAGGTACACCAATCAACATAGGTAAAACTCCTGTTGGATTATCTTGAAATTGTCAGCTGACCTGCGCGCGTTAATCGCGCAGCAGGCCAAGGGTGCTCAGGGTGTTCTGGCGGATGCTGCCGAGCAGTTCGGCATTGTTGACCAGAGATTCACCATAGGATGGCACCAGCTCCTGCAGGCGGGCTTTCCAGCCGTTCTCCAGGCGCTCTTTAAAGCAACGTTCGATCACTTCGATCATCGCCTGCGCGGCAACCGAAGCGCCGGGTGACGCCCCCAGCAGGGCCGCCAGCGAGCCGTCTTTGGCAGCCACCAGTTCGGTGCCGAACTCCAGCTTGCCGCGGCCGCGGCCGTCTTTTTTGATGATCTGTACACGCTGACCGGCTTCGGCCAGTGTCCACTTGCCGGAGTCAGCGCCCGGGAAGTATTCACGCAGGGATTTCATGCGGTCTTCGTGGGATTGCAGCACTTCACCGATCAGGTATTTGGTCAGATCCATATTGTTCATACCCACGTCCATCATCGGCAGCAGGTTATTGGCACGTACGGATTTGATCAGGTCCAGCTTGGAGCCGGCCTTAAGGAACTTGGTGGTAAAACCAGCGTAAGGTCCGAACAACAGCGCCGGAGTACCGTTGATGATGCGGGTATCCAGATGCGGAACCGACATCGGTGGCGCACCGATCGCGGCTTTGCCATAGACCTTGGCGTAATGACGCTTAACGGTGGCTTCGTCTTTACAGACCAGCCACTGACCGGAAACCGGGAAGCCGCCGTAACCTTTGCTTTCCGGAATGCCGGATTTCTGCAGCAGCGGCAGGGCGCCACCACCGGCACCAAGGAAGACAAAACCGGCTTCGATGGTTTTGCTCTTACCGGAGACGCGGTCTTTAAGGCGTACTTTCCAGTTACCGTCTTTGTTCTGCTCCAGCTCGCTGACTTCGTGGTTCAGCAGCAGCTCAAAGGCTTCACGCTTTTTCAGCGTTTCGACCAGATTGCGGGTCAGGGAGCCGAAGTCGACGTCGCTGCCGTAGTTAATACGGGTAGCGGCAATCTTTTCAGCAGGGTCGCGGTTTTCCATCACCAGTGGCATCCACTGGCGCAGCACATCGTGGTCTTCGCTGTATTGCATATCTTTGAACAGATGATGCGCGGACAGCTTTTCCCAGCGCTGACGCAGGAAAGCAACGTTATCTTCACCCCAGACAAAGCTGATGTGCGGGGTTGGATTGATAAAGTTGTCCGGTGCCGGCAGGTCGCCACAGCCAACCAGAGAAGTCCACAGCTGCAGGGATACTTCAAAGTTGGCATTGATGGTCAGGGCGCGGTTGATTTCGACATCGCCCTGCTCGTTTTCCGGAGTGTAATTAAGTTCGCAATAGCCTGCGTGGCCAGTACCGGCATTGTTCCAGCCATCGGTACTTTCATGGGCGACATGATCCAGGCGTTCCACCATGGTCAGTCGGAGGGAAGGATCAAGCTTGTTGAGCAGGGTGCCCAGAGTGGCACTCATAACCCCGCCACCAACAAGCAGTACATCTACCTTGTTTGTTGCCATTCGATTTCGCCTGTAGGTAAAAATCTGTACACAGTTCGGCACTGTTGGTGCCTGCCAGCGCGAGCTTGTGGCTCATTGTGTCTGCCGGCCAGAATTCAAACGGGCGTTTTATACACATGTTGGGCTTTAGTCGCAATGCAGGCCCGGTGGGGGTGATGCTGTATTTCAGGCTCACAAGGTGGTTTCAGATGCCCTGATTTCGATCAATTTTTTACCAGTATTTTTGCCAGCATGCGGCTGTATCCCGCACTGCGTGTGCCGCGGCGCTCATTCTTATGGGCGAGTCAGTTCCGGCCACCGGCGCTGTCTGCATAGAGAGAACGCATATTCTTTATACCGGACATTTTTTCTGGTGATGTGAGAAGAACCCGGGCCAAAGGCTGGCAGCTGATTGCGCGACTCAGGGAGTGGGTGACTGCCTGGTGCTGGAGGGAAGTTCAATCCACAGGCGTTTGTTGGACAAGGGGGTCAGCTCGGGCAGAAGCGGGTTGTGCAGTGGAATAACCCAGCTGTTGCTGAGCCGGCTGAGGGGGAATATGTCGCGCGTTGTCGGATGTTGTTGCAGGAAGTTCAGCAGTTCACCACTGGCGGCCAGTTGCTCCATACCTTTGGTCAGCCGTTCGGCAAGGCGCGGGTTGTCATGGCTGACAAAAAAGTACATCGGAAATGGGTAGTTGAGGATGATGCGTTCGTAGACCATCAGATCATTACGGCTGACGTGGCTGACCTCGGCATAGACTTCATTAATACCGCGCGGAAAGTAGTCGCAACGGCCGGCCTGAAGCATCTGGTACATCACTTCAAATTTGGTTGCTCTCTGTACATTAAAACCGTTGGCTTCAAGGATGTCCGAGTCCGGCCAGTGGTCACCCTGGCAGGCGCCTAGCTGTTGCAGGTCGCTGAGGTTGTGCAGGGCATCGAAGCGTGCCTGATCGGCTTTGCGGATAACCGGAATACGGAAACCAAGCAAGCCAGCATGCAGGGGGATGCGGATAGGCTGTACGAAGACTTCACGTTCGCGGCTGGTGCCGGCCCAGAACACATCGATCAGATTATCGTGCAGCGCCTGAAATGCCCGCGCCTGGGTCAGGCGGCTGATGCTGACCAGCTCGGCGTCGCCATATTCTTTGCTGGTGTTATTGAGCACAAGGCGTAACAGGTCGGTGTAATAAAGGTAGCTGCCATCGACGGCAGTCCGTTGTGGCTGAACCCGTATCGCTTCGGCGGCAAAGGCGGAGCTGCTTATCAACAGGCACAGTATCAGCAGGGGTTTGACCATGTTTGCCTCTGATGGTGAACCGGCGTGCGCGGTTCCTGATTATCCGGATTGCATAAAGTATGGCTGAAAGCGCTGTTGCTGTGCAGCCGGTAAAATTACCTGCTTCTTATTATGGTGTGCTGTGTGGGGCAGGCTGATCGGGTATATTGCAGCGCGGAGGTAGCACTATGCTCAACAGGATTCTTGAATTACTTGCGGATGGTCAGTTTCATTCCGGCGAAGAGCTGGGCGAAACGCTGGGCGTCAGCCGCGCTGCGGTATGGAAGCAACTGAAAAAACTCGACGAGCTGAATATTCCCTATTCGTCCGTTAAAGGGAAAGGTTATCGCCTGCAGGATGCTATCGAGTTGCTGGACAAAGAGCGTATTCAGCAAACCCTGAGTCAGCGTCTCGATATTCTGGAAATTCTGCTGGATGTTGGTTCTACCAATACCTATCTGTTTGAACGTGCCGGCGATCATATGGGTAAGCGTTATGCCGTGCTGGCTGAAAAGCAGGTCAGTGGTCGCGGCCGCCGTGGCCGGCAGTGGGTCAGCCCCTTTGGTAAAAACATTTATTTATCACTGCTGGTTTCATTTGCCGGCGGTATGGCTGCCCTCGAAGGGTTAAGTCTGATGACGGCTATTGCGGTCGAAAAAGCACTCGCCCGGCTGGGTATTAATGGCATTGGTCTGAAATGGCCGAACGATGTTTACGCCGACGGAAAAAAACTCGCCGGCATTTTGCTGGAAGTGACCGGTGAGTACAGCAGCCATTGTCAGGTTGTTATTGGTGTCGGACTGAATCTGGCGCTCAGCAACAGCGATGCGGAAAGTATTGAACAACCCTGGGCCGAGTTGCGCAGCTTTAAGCCGGATCTGTCGCGTAATGAAGTGGCCGCCACCATTCTTGATGAGTTGCTTGCCGTTGTGGATGAGTTTCAGCGCAATGGTTTTGCTCCCTATCAGCAATACTGGTCGGAACGCGATATTTACCATCAACAGGATGTGCGCATCATATCCGCCGCTCATGAAAAGCGCGGCAGGGTAAAAGGCGTTAACCGTAAAGGTGAATTAATGCTGCAGACGGATAACGGGATTGAAGTTATTAATGCCGGAGAGCTCAGTGTCCGTCCTGCTGATTGATGCCGGCAACAGCCGCATAAAATGGCAGTGGCGCAAGGCCGGTGTTGTGCAGGCTCATGGGGGCGTTGCTCATACCGATCTGGCACAGATGTCTGATGCTGAAGTGGGGCGTCTTTTCCCGGCGCAATGTGACCGTGTTGTGGTTGCCAGTGTGCGCGACAATAGCGGGCTGCATCAGAGTCTGCATGCGCATTATGGCGCCAGACTGCACTGGCTGGCGCAGCCGGTAAGTAATTACCCCGAGTTTGTGCATTGTTACCCTGACCCGGCAAGGCTCGGCGTGGACCGCTGGCTGGCTATGCTGGGGGCGCGTTGTCATTATTCTTCTGCATTAATAGTGGCCGATGCCGGTACGGCACTGACGGTTGATTTAATGTCAGCAGGCAATCACCATGACGGTGGTTTTATTGTCCCCGGATTACAGCTGGCGCAGCAGGCGCTGTTTAACAGTACGCAGCGTGTGCGTCCTTATAATGACGAGCAGGCTGCTCAGCAGTTGTTGCCGGGGCGGGACACTGTTGGTTGTGTCAGCTCCGGTGTTTACCGCCAGCAGGTTGCACTGGTGCGCTCTGTTCAGCAGGACTATCCACAGCATCTGTTGCTTGTTACCGGTGGCGATGGTTTATGGTTGGCAACACAGCTGGGCTGTGAGTACCGGCCTGATCTTGTATTTGATGGTATGGATTCCTTATGCGCTGGATCTTTTTTACCTTAGTGTTTGGCAACCTGCTGTTGCTGGCGACGTTCTGGCAAAAGCAGGGTGAAGTTAATGCGGCGCCGCCTGGCGCACTGGAAATTCCAGGGTCGGTCAAGCGCCTGCAGCTTGTCAGTGAGGCCGGAGATAGTTTGCAGCCTGCCGCTCCGCGCGCAACCAGCGATCACCGTGATTCGCTCTGTTACGTAGCTGGCCCTTATGCCGATGAACTGGATGCGCGCCATCTGCTGGCGCGTGTAACGGCGCTGAGTCTGCACGGACGGATTAATATTGTTGAAATCGCCAGTGGTGAGCCTTCTGAGTACTGGGTGCATGTTCCGCCACGGGCTACCCGCGAAGAAGCCCTGCGTACTTTAAAGGAGCTGCAGAAGCGGAAATTCGACAGCTACATCATTACCCAGGGCGATCTGGCAGAAGGTGTTTCACTGGGACTGTTCCGCAACAAAGAGTCGGCCTATGGTCTGCAGAAAGATGTGGAGAGTTCCGGAATACCGGTAGAAGTGCTGGTGGTTACCAAGTCGGTGCGCGAATACTGGGTTGAGGTTATCGAAGTTTCACAACTCAATGAGCGCATGCGTGAGCGCATTCAGGCGGGCGATAAAGAGATCAGCTGGGAGCTGGTTGAATGCAGCCAGGCAGGCTGATTGTACGTAATCTGCACAATCGGCGCCGTTTTTGCTGTAAATTCGTAAGTTGATAATAAATAAGCGAAAAAGTGTTGACAGGTATTCCTCCCATCAACATAATACGCGCCACTTCGGTGGGGTTCCCGAGCGGCCAAAGGGATCAGACTGTAAATCTGACGCGAAAGCTTCGCTGGTTCGAATCCAGCCCCCACCACCACTTTTAACAACCCGCAGGAATGGGTTGTTGGAGCCAGCAGGCGAGCTGTGTGGCCATTGTCCCGGCAAGTCTTCTGAATAAGCGGGTATGGTACAATGGTAGAACCTCAGCCTTCCAAGCTGATGATGCGGGTTCGATTCCCGCTACCCGCTCCAAATTTCGCTGATATAGCTCAGGCGGTAGAGCGCATCCTTGGTAAGGATGAGGTCCCCAGTTCGATTCTGGGTATCAGCACCATTATTCAGAAAAAGGTAGGCCGGCGGCCTGCCTTTTTGTGTATGTAACAAAGAAACGATAACCACACTGACAAAGAGACAGGGTCATGGCAAAGGAAACGTTTGAACGCTCAAAACCCCACGTAAACGTTGGCACTATCGGTCACGTTGACCACGGTAAAACCACTCTGACTGCGGCTCTGACCCGCGTATGTTCCGAAGTATGGGGCGGTGCAGCGGTAGCGTTCGACGGTATCGACAATGCTCCTGAAGAGCGTGAGCGTGGTATCACCATTTCTACCTCCCACGTAGAATACGAATCTCCGAACCGTCACTACGCACACGTAGACTGCCCGGGCCACGCTGACTATGTTAAAAACATGATCACCGGTGCTGCGCAGATGGATGGCGCGATTCTGGTATGTGGTTCTACTGACGGCCCAATGCCTCAGACTCGTGAACACATCCTGCTGTCCCGTCAGGTTGGTGTACCTTACATCGTTGTATTCCTGAACAAAGCTGACCTGCTGGCTGAAGATTGCGGCGGTGCCGATTCTGAAGAATACGCAGAGATGCTGGAACTGGTTGAAATGGAACTGCGTGACCTGCTGTCTGAATACGACTTCCCAGGCGACGACACTCCAATCATCCCGGGTTCTGCTCTGATGGCCCTGAACGGCGAAGATGAGAACGAAATGGGTACTACCGCTGTTAAGAAGCTGGTAGAAACTCTGGATTCTTATATCCCTGAGCCAGAGCGTGCTATCGACGGCGCCTTCCTGATGCCAATCGAAGACGTATTCTCTATCCAGGGTCGTGGTACTGTTGTTACCGGCCGTGTTGAG
>NZ_JABVCB010000001.1:295884-450082 GCF_020320405.1 Thalassolituus sp. ST750PaO-4 | reverse complement strand
TGGGGCTTCCCCATGTGAGAGTAGGTCATCGTCAAGCTCTTATTCTAAACCCCCGTCAGCTGAGCTGGCGGGGGTTTTTCTTTGTCTGAAGAAAATACCTGCAATAACTTAAACGGTGGTGATGCCTGGCTTTTGTTATACTGCAGCTTCGTTTACACGTGAGAGTAATCCCTTGTTTGCCAATATCGAATTTAATGCCCGTCTGCTGACCGGCCTGGAACAGCTTAATATTTCTACCCCGACTGAAGTTCAGGAGCTGATGCTTCCTTTGGCACTGGCTGGAAAGGATGTTCAGGTCTGTGCGGAAACCGGTAGTGGTAAAACACTGGCTTATCTGTTGCCGATCATGGAGCTTTTGCTGAATAAAGCAGCGGCGCCGAATGCCGGGACCCGTGCACTGGTCATGGTTCCAACGCGGGAGCTGGCCCGTCAGGTCTTTAAAACGGCTCAGCAATTCGCTGATCTGACTCATCTGAATGTCGGCTTGCTGACTGGCGGTGATGAATTCAAATATCAGGCCGCTGTGTTGCGTAAAAACCCGGAAATTATTATTTCTACACCGGGTCGTCTGGTTGACCATATTAAACGTGGCACGGCAGAACTTAAGGACCTGGAGTTTCTGGTTCTGGATGAAGCAGACCGCATGCTGGACATGGGCTTTGCTGAAGACATGAATCTGGTGGTTTCGCATGCCAATAAAGATCGCCAGACCTTTATGCTGTCTGCGACTCTGCGTCATGAAGGTATTGGCCGTATTGCTCGTGCCATGCTGCGTGAGCCGGAAGTAATCACCACCCATACTGTGCAGGATCAGCATGAGTATATTCGCCAGCAACGCATTCTGGCGGATGACAATGCCCACAAAGACCGCTTGCTGGTGTGGTTGCTGGCCAATGAGACTTACGATAAAGCCATTATCTTTGTGAATAAGCGCATTGAAGTGCAGCGCCTGAACGAATTTCTGCGTCGTCACCGTAACGGTATTGCTATGTTGCATGGCGATATGACCCAGGACGAGCGTAACTATGTGATGCAGTCTCTGCGTGAAGGTAAGCGCAACATTCTGATCGCCACAGATGTTGCAGCACGCGGTCTGGATGTTGAAGGGATGGATCTGGTGATTAACTACGATCTGGCGCGTAAAGGTGATGAATATGTTCATCGTATCGGCCGTACAGGTCGTGCCGGAAAAACCGGTTTGGCCATCAGTCTGATTGCTGCCCATGAGTGGAATCTGAAAGCTTCTATCGAGCGGTATTTGCAGCAGCTGATGGAATCCCGTGAAATTCCGGAATTAAAAGGCAGCTATCGCGGTCCGAAAAAACTGAAGTCGTCCGGCAAGGCGGCCGGAGCCAAGAAAAAGCCAAAAGCCGGTAAAAAAACAGCGGCGGCTAAAGGTTCCGGGGCTAAAGGTGCGGGGGCTAAAGGCAGTAAGAAAAATGTGTCAGAGAAAAAGAAACTGGGTCCGCGTCCAAGTCGTCCGAAAGCAACAGGAACACTGATGGATTCTGAAGGTTTTGCTCCTATTAAGCGTAAAAAACCATCTCCGGATGCATAGAATGTAAAAGGGCCCCTGGGGCCCTTTTTTATTGTCTGTTTTCTGAGAGATGGCGTTCAGTCTCGGCCAAAGCGCCCGGCATTGTAGTCCTGAATAGCCTGTTCAATTTCTTCGATGCTGTTCATGACGAAAGGTCCGTAGTGAACGATTTTTTCTCCGATCGTGTTGCCACTCAACAGCAGAAGTTTTGTGTCACTCTGTGCATTCAGGATGAGCTGCTCACCTTTGTCAAATACCAGTAATGACTTTTCTGGTGCCAGCGGCTGTGTCTGTAATTGCCCCTGATACACAAAAGCGACGACATTCTGCTCTGCCGGTGTCGGCAAGCTGAGTGAGCTGCCGGCGGGTAATTCAATATCCAGATAACCGGCATGAGCGGCGAGATCCGTCAGTGGCCCCTGAATGTTGTTGCCTTCAATCTGCCATTGACCGGCAATCACCCGAACCTGCATACCATTGCTGTGAGTGATCAGCGGAATTTCTGCAACGCTGACATCACGGTATTTCGGTGCCTGCATTTTGTCTTTGGCAGGAATGTTGATCCACAGCTGGAAGCCATGCAGCTGTTGCATTTCACGGGCAGGCATTTCGCTGTGAATCACTCCGCGACCGGCGGACATCCATTGGGCGCCGCCGCTGTTGATCATGCCACGGTTGCCCATATGATCGCGGTGTTCCAGGCTGCCATGACGCAGGTAGGTCAGGGTTTCCATACCACGGTGCGGGTGTGGCGGAAAGCCACCGATAAAATCATCCGGGTTATCGGAAGAGAGTTCGTCGAGCATCAGAAAAGGGTCGGCTACCGGCTGATCGAACAGGGCGACGCGGCGGATTTTTACACCGTCGCCATCGGAGGTCGGATGGCTGGGAATAATGTGTTGCAGTTGGCGTTCGTTCATCGGATATCTCCTTGCACCTTTTTCAGATGTATTTATCAGAGATACTCTAGCCTGAGTCCGGTCGAAAAAAGAGCGCTATTTTTCGACCGAACCTTTCGAGTTATACGGCAGATTGTGCCTCTACCTGCTCTTCCAGGCCGTGGATGATGGCATCTTTCAGTTTGTGGCATTGTTCAGCATCGGAGAATGGCTGACCATTAGCATCGAGAATAAAGAAAATATCTGATACCCGCTCACCTTCCGTCAGAATTTTTGCGCCCTGCATCTGCGCACCGAATTCGGCAAAGATAGCGCCCATGCGCGCCAGTAAGCCCGGTCGGTCGGCGGCAATCACTTCCAGTACCGTACGTTGCATTACCGGGTCATTACTCATGGAAACCTGGGTTTCAACCTGAAACTGTTTCAGCGCACGCGGTGTACGGCGCTGAATAATGGTGGAGTAGTCTTCCGGATGTGACAGGGCTTCGATCAGGGTGGCGCGGATTTTTTCTATGCGCTGCGGGTCCTCAATCGGTTCGTTGTTTTCATCCAGTACGATGTAGGTGTCGACGGCATTATGTTCCTGCTCGGAGGTCATAATGCGGGCATCCTGAATATTCAGATTCAGCTGATCCAGTGTCGCGGTTGTGGCTGCGAATAAATTCAGCTGATCCTTCATAAAAATAAAGATCTGCGTCGCGCCTTCAAACTGACGGTCTGATGTCGGACGAATGGAAACCAGCGGTTTATTACTGCTGCCGTGGGCGTGAATTTCCAGTGTCTGCCAGACAATATTGTCGATTCCTTCGCGCAGGAAATAATCATCACCGGGCTCGCCCCAGATCTGCAGAATACGTTCTTCGCTCAGACCTTTGGCGGTGAGCTTGCTGATGGCTTCCTGCTGAATTTCTTCGATCCAGTCTTCTTTATTAATTGGATTGCCAAGACCGCGACGCAGCGCAGCCTGAGTATTGCGGTACAGGTCACGCATCTGTTCTGCGCGCCAGCTGGTCCACAGTTTCGGATTTGTACTGACAATATCGGCAACGGAAATCAGATACAGCAGATCGAGGTGGTTCTGGTCGCCCATTTCCAGCGCGAACTGGTGAATATCATCCGGATTATTCAGATCCAGACGCTGTGACGCCTGTGACATCGTCAGATGCGATGCACACAGCCAGGCCACCATATGGCTGTCGGTCGGGCGTAAATTATGTTGGCGGCAGAAAGCGGCAGCAATATCGCCGCCATTGGCGGTGTGATCACCTTCAATACTTTTACCTGTATCGTGCAGCAGGGCAGCCAGATACAGAATTTCTTTTTTCTGCACTTTATGAATCAGGCGCGAGGCGATTGGGAAGCGCTCGCGCACATCGCCAAAGCGCAGGTGACGCAGAAAACGCATCATGCGGAAGCTGTGTTCATCGACGGTATAAATATGAAACAGGTCGTGTTCCATCATGCCGATAATATGGCCGAACTCCGGAATATAACGGCCCAGAATGCCGTAGCGCATCATACGTGACAGCTCACGGACTACCCGGGAGCGGTTACGCATCAGTTGCATAAAAATCTGATTGTGTCCGGCGTTGGTGCGGTATTCGTCATTGATCAGGTTGCGGTGATCACGCAGGGCGCGGATGGTATCGGAGTGAATACCTTTGGCTTGCGGCGTTTTGGCCATCAGCAGGAATACCTGCAGCAGCCAGCCCGGCTCGCGCTTAAACAGATCTTTATCGATTAACTGCAGATAGCCATTACAGAGAACGAAATATTCATTCAGGGTTTCTATCTCATTGACCTTGTCGCATTTCATAAAGTCTTCGTTGAAATGCAGCAGTAACAGATCGGACAGTTCGGTCGTTGCCAGTTGGTTGCGGTAGAAGCGCGACATAAAGCGCTCTACGCCCAGTAACTTTTTATCGTCAGCAAAGCCGAGTAATTCGGCAATTTCGCGCTGCAGATCAAACAGCAGGCGGTCTTCTTCACGCCCGGCGAGCATATGCAGGGCGTAGCGTACCTGCCATAAAAAATGGCGGCTGCGTTCCAGACGCTCAAATTCAAACGGTGTCAGAAAGCCTTTATCCTGCAGAGCGAGCAGGCTGCCCTGACCAAAGTGGCGCATGGTTACCCAGGTAATGGTCTGGATATCGCGCAATGCGCCGGGAGAGTTTTTAACATTGGGTTCGAGGTTGTATTCCGAATCGTTGTGCTTGCGGTGACGTGCCTGCACTTCCTGCCACTTGGCATTAAAGAATGCCTGAGCGGGCCAGATTTTATCGGCGGCGGTCGCCTGTTTCAGCAGCTGGTGCAGCTCTGTATCGCCAGCCAGTGAGCGGCTTTCCATCATATTGGTGATGATGGTGAGATCTTTCTCGGCTTCGCTGACGCATTCATCCAGCGTGCGCACGCTGTGGCCAACATCCAGCTTCAGATCCCACAGCAGGGTGATAAAGCCCTGCAGGGCCTCGCTGTTGGCATTGATGGCTGCTTCATTGCGCGCGAGGAGCAGCACATCAATATCGGAATGCGGATGAAGTTCACCACGGCCGTAACCACCTACAGCGACGAGAGCGAGATCGGTGGCGGGTAAGCGGCTGTTCTGCCACAGACACTGCAGTATCTGATCAATCAGCCGGGCCCGCAGCGGTACCAGTGTGCTGGCATCCAGCGTGGCGCGGAAATAAGCGTGGGCTTCTTCCTGAATACGCTTCAGGACTGGCTTGACCACCGGCAGCGGAGAAACCGCAGTCTGCAGATCAGCCAGTAACTGCTGCGAGTCGATCGACGGTAACGCAGGCGCCACAGCATCCATGGATTATTGTCCGAACCGGGTTTCTTCCTGACGACGGGTCAGCACTTCTGCGCCGGTTTCCGTTACCAGAATGGTGTGCTCCCACTGAGCAGACGGCTTGCGGTCTTTGGTGACCACGGTCCAGCCATCTTTCATCAGCTTATTAAAACGGGTGCCCTGATTGATCATTGGCTCGATGGTAAAAATCATGCCGGCTTTCAGCTCCAGGCCTGTGCCCGGACGGCCGTAATGCAGTACCTGAGGATCTTCGTGGAAGACAGTACCAATGCCGTGTCCGCAGTATTCGCGTACAACGGAATAGTGGTTGCTTTCGGCGTGCTGCTGAATCACATGGCCAATATCCCCCAGGCGGGCGCCGGGTTTGACCAGATCGATACCCAGGTACAGACACTCCTGAGTAATTTCCACCAGGCGCTGGTTGGCCGGACTGGCTTCGCCGACAAAGAACATCTTGCTGGTGTCGCCGTGGTAACCATCTTTGATGACGGTGATATCGATGTTAATGATGTCGCCTTTCTTCAGGATCTTGTCATCACTCGGAATACCGTGGCAGATCACCTGATTGATTGAGGTGCAGATAGACTTCGGAAAGCCGCGGTAATTCAGCGGTGCGGGAATGGCCTGCTGAACATTCACAATGTAGTCATGGCAGATGCGGTCCAGCTCACCGGTAGAAACGCCGGGTTTTACATATTCACCGATCATTTCCAGAACTTCAGCCGCCAGACGGCCGGCAACGCGCATTTTCTCGATGTCCTCAGCGGACTTGATGATGACACTCATGGGGAGTTGTTTACCTGTTCATCAGACTTGTTTAGGACGCCATTGTACTGGTTGTGGCCGCGGTATTGAACCAATGGTCTTCATCGTTAGCTTTAATCAGAAATTGCGCCTGTCGTTTGTGATGCTCAGCGGCGGCCGGGGCGTTCCGGATTACGTGGCGGAGGCCGTCGTCAGGCTGTTTTGTGCTGGCGTTGGCTGGGTAAAAGTGGTATAAAGCGCCCGCGAAAAAATCGCCGTGAAACGGACTGATCCGTTCCATGTAAATGACACACACGTATCACAACGTTGATCCGGGGTGCCCGGCCAGAGATGGCAAGGGTCGGAGAGATGGGTACGTGGAGGCCTAACCCAACTTATTAAGGTAGTTATCATGGCACAAGTAAGCATGCGTGACCTGCTGAAAGCAGGCGTACACTTCGGTCACCAGACCCGTTACTGGAACCCGAAAATGGGCAAGTACATTTTCGGCGCCCGCAACAAAATTCATATCATCAACCTGGAGCACACCGTTCCTGCGCTGAACGACGCGCTGAAACTGGTTGAGTCTATGGCTGCCCGTAACAACAAAGTTCTGTTTGTTGGTACCAAGCGCGCTGCAGGTAAGATCATGAAAGAGCAGGCTGAGCGTTCCAGCATGCCTTTCGTCGCACACCGCTGGTTAGGCGGTATGCTGACCAACTACAAAACCATCCGTCAGTCTATCAAGCGTCTGCGTGACCTCGAAGCGCAACAAAACGATGGTACTTTCGAACAGCTGACCAAAAAAGAAGCTCTGATGCGTACCCGTGAAATGGAGAAGCTGGAGCGTTCTATCGGTGGTATCAAGGAAATGGGCGGTCTGCCGGACGTACTGTTCGTGATCGACGTTGACCATGAGCGTATCGCTGTTCAGGAAGCCAACAAACTGGGTATCCCGGTTATTGGTGTGGTTGATACCAACTCTAACCCTGACGGTATCGATTACGTTATCCCAGGTAACGATGATGCTATCCGTGCTATCCAGATCTACGCTTCTGCAATCGCAGACGCCGTACTGGAAGGCAAGCAGCAAAATGGTGTGGCTGCAGACGAATTCGTCGAAGTAGCAGAAGAAGCGCCGGCACAGGAAGCAGCTGAGTAATCTCAGACGCTCGGAAAAAGGGGGCTTGCCCCCTTTTTTTTAGGTGCAATTTACTGACAAGTTAACTGATAGAGGATTACACACATGGCAAATATTTCTGCTGCTCAGGTTAAAGAACTGCGCGAACGTACCGGTCTGGGCATGATGGAGTGCAAAAAAGCACTGACTGAAACCGACGGTGATATCGATCTGGCGATTGAAAACCTGCGTAAAAACTCTGGTCTGAAAGCAGCTAAAAAAGCAGACCGTGCTGCTGCTGAAGGTAAACTGCGTATCGAAGTTAAAGATGGCGTTGCTTTCGTTGTTGAAGTTAACTCTGAAACTGACTTCGCTGCCGGCGATGCAAACTTCTCTGCTTTTGCTGACACTGTTCTGGCCAAACTGGTTGCTACCAAAGAAACTGACGTTGCCAAGCTGATGGAAGGTGAACTGGAAGAAGCCCGTATGGCTCTGGTTCAGAAAATCGGTGAAAACATCACTGTACGTCGTCCGTCTGTTCTGGAAGCTCCGGTTCTGGGTGCTTACCTGCACTCTAACGGTAAAGTGGGCTGTATCGTTGCCCTGACCGCTGGTGATGAAGAACTGGCTAAAGATATCGCAATGCATGTAACTGCTGCTAACCCACGTGTTGTGCGCGCAGAAGATATGCCTGCTGAAGTTGTTGAGAAAGAAAAAGAAATCATCAAGGCTCAGCCAGATATGGCTGGTAAGCCAGACGAAATCGTCGAAAAAATGATGGTTGGCCGTATCAACAAGTTCCTGAAAGAAAACAGCCTGCTGGATCAGCCGTTCGTTAAGAACCCGGAGCAGACTATCGCTCAGCTGGCTAAAGCGGCCGGTGCTGACGTTGTTTCCTTCCTGCGTCTGGAAGTAGGTGAAGGTATCGAAGTTGAGAAAGTAGACTTCGCTGCTGAAGTTGCTGCGCAGCTGAAAGGCTGATTGTAAGCACGGGGTAGGATAACCAGCGGTTGAATACCCTATGATATGCCGGGCTCGCCCGGCATATTTGTATTTGACGTCAGGCAACTAACGCGGTTGTCTGGTGTCTGTTGATACGCCAAGTATCAGCGGCGGTTTGTGCCGCAGGGCGGGGTGCCCATCCCGTAACGCAACAGTCAGGCGGGTCTGCCTGTTGCCGAGTTTATTATCTATCTGGAGATCTCCATGGCCGAGCAAAAAAGTCCCAAGTACAAACGCATTCTGCTGAAACTCAGTGGTGAGGCCCTGATGGGCGAGCTGGATTTTGGTATCGATCCCAAAGTACTCGACCGCATGGCACTTGAGATCGGCCAGCTGCGTGGTATTGGTGTACAGATCGGTCTGGTGATTGGCGGCGGCAACCTGTTCCGCGGTAAAGCGCTGAGCGAAGCCGGACTCGACCGTGTTGCCGGAGATCATATGGGCATGCTGGCAACGGTTATGAACGCGCTGGCCATGCGCGATGCTCTGGAGCGTGCCAATATGCCGACCCGCGTTATGTCGGCCATCCCGATGAGTGGCGTGGTTGACCATTACGATCGCCGCAGTGCCATCCGCGCGCTGGAAGGTGGTGATGTGGTGATTTTCTCTGCCGGTACCGGTAACCCGTTCTTCACCACCGACTCCGCAGCCTGTCTGCGTGGTATCGAAATTAATGCCGATGTTGTTCTGAAGGCAACCAACGTCGATGGTGTGTATACTGCCGACCCGAAGAAAGACCCGAATGCCGAAAAATACGACTGCCTGACTTATCAGGAAGTGTTGGAAAAACAGCTGGGTGTTATGGATTTAACCGCGATCTGTCTTGCCCGTGACCATAACATGCCACTGCGTGTTTATGATATGAATGAGCCCGGAGTGCTGGCCCGCCTGATGACAGGTGGCGATGACGGCACCCTGATCGTGAGTGAGGAAAAATAACGATGGTTAACGATATTAAAAAAGACGCCGAAGAGCGCATGGATAAAAGTCTGCAGGCGATGCTGGAGTCTTTTAAAAAGATCCGTACCGGCCGTGCTAACCCGGCCATTCTGGACGGTGTAATGGTCGACTACTACGGTACGCCGACTGCGATTTCTCAGGTTGCTAACATCATTGTTGAAGATGGCCGCAGCCTGGCGATCAACCCATGGGAAAAGAACCTGGTGCCACAGATTGAGCGCGCCATTCTGAAATCTGACCTGGGTCTGAATCCGGCGACCAACGGTGACACCATTCGTCTGCCAATGCCTGCCCTGACCGAAGAAACCCGTAAAACCTATATCAAGCAGGCCCGCGCTGAAGCCGAAAAAGGCCGTGTTGCGATCCGTAATATCCGTCGCGATGCCAACGGCAAAGCAAAAGATCTGCTGAAAGAAAAACTGATTTCTGAAGACGAACTGCGTGGCAGCGACGATCAGATTCAGAAACTGACCGACAAGTTTATTGCCGACGTGGATGCCGCACTGGCAACCAAAGAAAAAGACCTGATGCAGGTATAAACCGGCAAATTTTATGTCAACCAGTATTGATGATACGCAGGCCGTTCAGGGCCAGGTGCCGCGCCATGTTGCCATTATTATGGATGGCAACAACCGCTGGGCTAAGCGCCGTTTTATGCCCGGAGTGGCTGGCCACAAAGCTGGCGTTGATGCCGTACGTGCCGTGGTGGAAACCTCGGCACGTGCCGGTGTTGAAGTGCTGACGCTGTTTGCCTTCAGCAGTGAAAACTGGCGGCGACCGGCGAATGAAGTCAGCGCGCTGATGCAGCTGTTTGTGGTGGCGCTGGAGCGGGAAGTCAGAAAACTGCATCGCAACAATATCCGCTTGCGGGTAATGGGTGATCTGCAGGGATTTTCCAGCAAAATTCAGCAGCTGATTGCCGATGCGGAAAAGCTGACCGCCGATAACGACGCAATGACGCTGGTGATTGCGGCCAATTATGGTGGACAGTGGGATATTGCCCAGGCCGCACAGCGTATTGCACAGGATGTGCAGGATGGAAAATTACAGCCACAGGATATCGACGAACAACTCTTTCATCGTTATACCTGGCTGAGTGACTTACCGGCACCGGATTTGTTGATCCGTACCGGAGGTGAGCAGCGCATCAGCAACTTTATGCTGTGGCAGACTGCTTATTCGGAATATTACTTTTCCGATGCCTTCTGGCCCGACTTCAAAGAAGAAGAATATCAAAAAGCGTTGGCTGCGTTTGCAGACCGGACAAGACGGTTTGGCCGCACGGACGACCAGTTAGAGGAAGTGAAACAAGGTGTTTAAGGAACGCGTACTGACAGCGCTGGTGCTGGCCCCCCTGATGATCATCGGCATTTTTTTTCTGCCGCTGAAAGAATTCGCTATTTTCATCGCAGCTATCGCCACCATTGGCGCCTGGGAATGGGCAAATATTGCCGGTTACCAGCGTAACTGGAGCCGTGTTGCCTATGCGCTGGTAGTGTTTGTGTGCCTCTATATCAGTGCCCGGGTTCTGAAAATGCACCCGCAATACCTGATTGGTTATCTGGCGGTTGGTACGGCCTGGTGGGTGGTTGCCTTTGCGCTGGTGAAGCGCTATCCGGGAGGTACCGATCTGTGGGCGGCGCGTCCTGTCCGGGCACTGCTGGGCCTCTGTGTACTGGTTCCTATGTGGGTGGGGTTTATGCACCTGAAAACCCAGCCGCACAGCTCGTTGCTGATTGTCTACGTGATGCTGATTGTCTGGGGTGCTGATACCGGTGCTTACTTTGCCGGTAAAAAGTGGGGCAATACCAAGCTGGCGCCGCATGTCAGTCCGGGTAAATCCTGGGCCGGTTTCTGGGGTGGTCTGGTAACCACTCTGCTGGTCGCGCTGATATTCGGTGCCTGCGTCCATACCTGGGTGCAGCCGATGGATCTGCACGATGCCTGGCGTCTGCTGGCCATCACCGTTATCACCATGGTGATTTCTGTGCTGGGGGATCTGGTGGAAAGTATGATGAAACGCCACCGTGGTATCAAAGACAGTTCCTCCCTGTTGCCGGGTCACGGCGGCGTACTGGACCGCATTGACAGCATGGCAGCGGCCGTCCCTGTATTCGCCTTCTTTATGCTGATTCTTGACTGGGGTCTGGCTGGATGACAAGCCAGATTACCGTGCTGGGTGCCACTGGCTCGATTGGTCAGAGCACCCTGGACGTCATTCGGCGCCACCCTGAGCGCTATCAGGTTTTTGCGCTTACCGCCGCTACCCGTGCCGATGAAATGGCGGCACTGGTACGCGAATTCTCTCCCCGCTATGCCGTGATGGCAGACAGTGACGCTGCCCGGCGTCTTCAGGCGCAGCTGAACTGTGGCTGCGAGACCACGATTCTGAGCGGAACCCGTGCGCTGGTAGAGGTTGCTGAAGCCGAAGAAGTTGATCAGGTCATGGCCGCCATCGTTGGTGCAGCCGGGTTGCTGCCAACACTGGCCGCGGCCGAAGCCGGTAAGCGGGTGCTGCTGGCCAACAAAGAAAGTCTGGTTATGGCCGGTCCGCTGTTTATGCAGGCGGTGCGTGCCGGTGGTGCCACGCTGTTGCCGATCGACAGTGAACACAACGCGATCTTTCAGGCTCTGCCGCATAACTATGGCGGTGACTTCAGCGCTCACGGCATCCGGAAAATTCTGCTGACGGCCTCCGGTGGACCTTTCCGCGGCTGCACGGCCGCAGAACTGGAGAACGTTACACCGGCACAGGCGGTGGCTCATCCTAACTGGTCGATGGGGCAGAAGATCTCCGTCGATTCCGCCACCCTGATGAATAAAGGGCTGGAGCTGATCGAAGCCTGTTTCTTATTTAACTGTGTGCCCGATGATGTTCAGGTGGTGGTGCATCCGCAGAGTGTTATCCATTCTATGGTGCAGTACTGTGACGGTTCGGTCATTGCCCAGCTGGGGCAGCCGGATATGCGTACGCCGATCGCTTATGGCCTGGCCTGGCCTGAGCGTATTGATGCGGGCGTTCAGTCGCTGGACCTGTTCAGTATCGCCCGCCTTGATTTTACCCCGCCGGACGAAGAAACCTTTCCCTGTCTGCGACTGGCAAAAGAAGCGTTCAGCGCCGGTGGCACTATGCCTGCAGTACTGAATGCCGCCAACGAAATCGCCGTCGAGGCTTTCCTGCGGGAACAAATTCCGTTCAGTTTTATTCCAACCCTGATCGCCCGGGTTATGGCCCGGCATGATGTGCAGCCGATTCAGCATCTGGCGGATGTGATGGCCGCGGATCAGTGGGCACGTGACTGTGCAGGCGCACAGCTGGATGCCGCTAACGGGAGAGTGAACGCGTGACGTTACTGTATTTTATTATCGCCATCAGTCTGCTGGTGGTGATTCATGAATTTGGCCACTTTTGGGTAGCGCGCCGTTGCGGCGTGCAGGTGCTGCGCTTTTCGGTCGGTTTCGGTAAGCCCTTCTGGTCGTTTACCGATAGGCAGGGTACTGAATTTGCCATTGCTCCTATCCCGCTGGGCGGCTATGTAAAAATGCTGGATGAGCGTGAAGCCCCGGTGCCCGAGCATCTGCTTGACCAGGCTTTTAACCGTAAGTCGCCCTGGGCGCGCATTGCCATTGCTTCGGCGGGCCCGGTTGCCAATTTTATTTTTGCCCTGCTGGCTTACTGGCTGCTGTTTGTTTCCGGTACCAGCGGCTTTGTACCCGTGGTGGGTACTGTGGCAGAAGACTCGGTAGCGGCGGTGGCCGGGGTGCGCAGTGGCGATGAAATCGTTGCTATTAATGATCACGAAACCACGACCTGGCAGGAAGTCAGCTGGCAGCTGGTGGGTTTTCTGGGCGAGGACGCTGATATCCGTATGATACTGAAAAGCTCAGACGGCACTCAGCGTTCAACCCGATTGCAATTGCAGGATTGGCTGGCTCACCAGGAAGTACCGGACCCGTTAGCCGGGCTGGGTATTGAACCACGCCGGCTGGATGTACCGGCGGTGGTTGGTGAGGTTCAGCCTGGCGGTGCTGCCGCAGCGGCGGGTATTCAGGCCGGAGACCATGTCGTTGCGATCAATGGCAACCCTGTTGCCGACTGGTATGGCTGGGTTGAGCATGTCCGTGCTGCGCCCGGAGTCTCTCTGCAGCTGACGCTGGAGCGTAAGGGGGCACTGGTTGGCCTTACCCTGACGCCTGGCAGTAAGACACTGGACGATGGCTCCGTTATCGGTTTTGTCGGCGCCGGAGTGGTCGCGCCAGAGATTCCTGAAGACTGGATGCGAACCAGCCATGCCGGTGTTGTGCAGGGTTTGTGGCTGAGTGTGAACAAAACCAGCGATCTGATTGTCTTTACCCTCGATTCCCTGTGGAAGATGGTACTGGGTGATGTGTCGGTAAAGAACTTGAGCGGGCCTATCACCATTGCTAAAGTAGCCGGCGCTTCGGCTTCGGGAGGGCTGGAAGCCTTTATCGGATTTTTGGCATTGTTGAGTATTTCTCTCGGAGTACTGAATTTATTGCCGGTGCCCATGCTGGACGGCGGGCATATCCTGTTTTACCTCGCTGAGGTAGTACGCGGCAGACCTCTGCCAGAACGTGTTCAGATCATTGCCGTGCAGTTCGGTTTATTCCTGCTGTTAAGCCTGATGCTGGTTGCTTTTTACAACGATATAAGTCGGCTGTAGTTGATTGCCGAGTTGCTTGGATAACTATTTACATGCGTTCTTTGCTGTTTACGCTTTTTCTGGGGTTACTGTCGTCCATCGTCCGCGCCGAATCCTTTGTCGTTGAAGATATCCGTCTTGAAGGTCTGCAGCGGGTATCTGCCGGTACGGTATTCGAAGCTTTTCCTGTCAATGTGGGCGATCAGGTGGATTCTGCCCGTCTGGTCACGGCCTCCAAGCGCTTATTTAAATCCGGCTTATTTAATGATGTGCAGCTGCTGCGTGATGGCAATATCCTGATCGTACAGGTGGTTGAGCTGCCGACTATTACCGGTATCGAAATTGACGGTAACAAAGCCATTCAGACGGAAATGCTGCTGGATGGTCTGAAGCAGTCGGGTCTGGCCGAAGGCCTGGTATTCAAACGTTCTACGCTGGAACGCATCTCGCTGGAACTGGAACGTCAGTATGTGGCACAGGGCCGTTATGATGCCGGTATTGAAACCGAAGTTGTGCGTCTGCCGCGCAACCGTGTGTCGCTGAAAATTCATGTCGAAGAGGGCAGCGTCGCCACCATCGAACACATCAATATTGTCGGCAACGAAGCGTTCAGCGATGACGAACTGCTGAAACAATTCCAGCTGCAGACCAGTAATTTCTGGTCCTGGTATTCCAGCGACAACAAATACAGCCGTGAGAAATTATCCGGCGATCTGGAAAAACTGCGCTCTTATTATCTCGACCGTGGTTATATCCGCTTTAACATCGAATCCACTCAGGTATCGGTATCCCCGGATAAAGAAGGGGTTTATATCACCGTTAACCTCACTGAGGGCGATGTGTATTCGGTGAAAGACATCAAAATGGCCGGTAACCTGGTGCTGGATGAAGCCGAATTTACCCGCCTGCAGCTGATTAAAACGGGCGATACCTTTTCCCGTCAGCTGGTTACTTATTCCAGTGATCTGATGTCCAAGCGTCTGGGCAATGATGGCTACACCTTTGCCAAGGTTGATGGCATTCCGAAAATTCATGACGAAGATAAAACCGTCGATCTGACCTTCTTTGTTGAGCCGGGTAAGCGTACGTATGTTCGCCGCATCAATTTTACCGGTAACGAAGGCACCAAAGATGAAGTGCTGCGCCGTGAAATGCTGCAAATGGAAGGTGGCTGGGCCTCGACCGATAAAATTGATGCCGGTAAAAACCGTCTGAATCAGTTGGGCTTCTTCAAAACCGTAAATGTTGAAACACCAGCGGTTCCGGGCTCCGACGATCTGATTGACGTGAATTACAACGTTGAAGAACAACTCAGCGGCAGTCTGAACTTCAATATCGGTTACGCCGGAGGCAGCGGCATGATTCTGGGGGCCAGTGTCAGCCAGAATAACTTCTTCGGTACCGGTAACCGTATGTCGCTTGGTGTGCAGAAAAACAACACCGTGCAGTCGTATAACTTTTCTTACCTGAATCCGTATTACACCATCGACGGTGTGAGCCGTGGCTTTAACCTGTTCTACCGTAAAACCGACTATGCCAGCCTGAATACGGTCAGTGATTATCAGACCAACACCAAAGGCGGTAACGTGACCTTCGGCTACCCGATTTCCAGCCGTCAGCGTTTATCGTTCTCTGTTGGTTTTGCCAATACCGAAATGTTTGAAGGCACCACGGTGCCGGCGGAAATTGTCGACTTTCTGGAGAAAGAAGGTGACAACTTTGATGAATATACGCTGGGCCTGAACTGGCGTTATAACAACCTGAACCGTGGTCTGTTCCCAACGGCAGGTACCGAGCATAAATTGTCTGCAGACGTTTCCGTGCCGGGCAGTGACCTGACGTACTTTAAACTGGGTTACACCGCTAACTATTACTTCCCGATTGCTGAAGAATGGGCGTTGCGTCTGCGTACCGATCTGGGTTACGGCGATGGCTTCGGCGATCTTGAGCGCCTGCCGTTCTTCAAGAACTTCCGTTCCGGTGGTATCGGTTCGGTGCGTGGTTATCGCTCCAACAGTCTCGGGCCTAAAGGTTTGCCTGAATACGCACCGGTCAGTGTGGTACAGACCGATGCTGATGGTAATGTCGTGTATGAAACCGATGAGCTGGGTCGTCCGGTGGTGGACACCTCCGCGCCAACCGTGGTGTATAAAACCGACGAAGACGGTGCGGCGGTACTGGTCAGCAACAGCAATCAATATAAGCCGAAATACGAAACCAACAGCGATGGCTCCGTTGTCACCGCGCCTTACTATCTCGAAAGTGAACGTGCTCTGGGCGGTAACGTCCTGGCTGAAGCCAGTTTCGAGCTGATTTTCCCGCTGCCTTTTATTGAGGATCGCCGCTCGGTACGCAGTGTTCTGTTCTTCGATGCGGGAAATGCATTCACCAGTGAATGCTATGTGCCTTATGATGCTGATGTTCCGACACTCACCAAACACCCTTATTGTAATGAGGGGATTGATCTGGCTGAGATGCGTTTGAGCACCGGGGTAGGGCTGACCTGGATTACAGCGATCGGACCTCTGACCTTTACCTATTCGGTACCGCTGAACGAAAAACGCGGTGACCGTACAGAAGGATTCGAGTTCTCGCTGGGACAGGTTTTCTGATTGTATAACGACAAATAAATAAGGAGTCTGGGATGCGTTGGTTTATTGCGGTAATGGCGGCACTGTGTGTTCAGGTTGCAGCAGCAGAGGCAGGTAAAGTAGGCGTTGTCGATATGGAGCGTGCACTGTTCCTGTCGGATGCAGCAAAAGTTTCGATTAAGCAGTTCGAAGCCGATAACAAAACCGATATTGAAAAGCTGAAAGGTCTGGAAACAGACCTGTTGGCGCTGAAAGAAAAAACCGAGAAAGACGGTGACGTAATGAGCGATGATGAGCGTCGCAAATTGGCCAATGACTACGAACAGAAGTCAACAGAATACAAATTCTATGGCCGTAAGCTGCAACAGCTGGAACAGAAATGGAAGCGCGAATTTTTCCAAACACAGTTGCCTCAACTTGAAAAGTTGCTTAAAGCAATCATCGATGAGGGCGGTTATGATGTGGTGCTTCAGTCCGGTGCGGTGATTTACTCATCACCAAAGACGGATCTGACCAAGTTGTTGTTGGAACGCTTGAACGCCAAGTAAGCGATTTCGGGACATGATGATGCAATTAAGCTTAGGTGAACTGGCTCAGCGACTGGGAGCCGAATTGATTGGTGATGCCGATGTGGTCATCCGTGGGGTGAATACCCTGAAAGATGCGACCGCGACCGATGTCAGTTTCCTGGCCAATGCCAGTTACCGCCGCCAGCTGTCAGACAGTAATGCAGGAGCGGTAATCGTTGGTGCCAAAGAAGCGGCAGAGGTAAAAGGCGCTGCTCTGATTGTGGCCAATCCTTACCTGAGCTTTGCGCTTGTGACCCAGATGTTTGATAACCGTCCGCAACCAGTGCATGGCGTCCACCCCTCTGTGGTGGTGGCTGCCAGTGCAACTCTGGGGGCGGATGTCAGTATCGCTGCCAATGTGGTGATCGGTGAACATTGTGTGATTGGTGACGGTTGTGAAATCGGCGCCAATACCGTGATCGGCGACCACTGTGTGCTGGGCCGTGATTGTCTGCTGCGCGCTAACGTTACGCTGTACCACGATGTGGTGCTGGGTGATCGGGTGCAGATACATTCCGGTGCAGTGATTGGTGCGGATGGTTTCGGCTTTGCGCCGGACAAAGGCCGCTGGCATAAAATTGCCCAGCTCGGCGGGGTTCGTATCGGTAATGACGTCGACATCGGCGCCAATACCTGTGTTGACCGTGGTGCGTTGGCCGATACCGTCATCGAAGATAACGTCATTCTCGACAACCTTATTCAGATTGGCCACAACGTGCGTCTGGGTGAGGGAAGCGCAATGGCGGCCAATGTAGGTGTTGCCGGCAGTACTACTATCGGAAAACACTGTACGGTTTCTGGTGGTGCTGGTATCGCCGGGCATCTGACCCTTGCTGATGGCGTACATGTGGCTGCTATGACCACGATCAGTAAATCGATCACCGAGTCAGGGGCATATGCGACCGGGACTGCACAGATGCCGCTGAATGAATGGCGTCGCAGTGCAACTCGCTTCCGACAACTGGATTCTATGGCCAAACGGCTGCAACAGTTAGAAAAAAGTCACGAAGGTAAAGCTTGATGCCAGCGCACACTATTCAAGAGATACAGGAATTTTTGCCACATCGTTATCCGTTCCTGTTAGTTGACCGAATTAAGGAAGTGAATCTGGACGCCGAGGACGGCGCCAATATCCGGGTCATTAAAAATGTCACCATTAATGAAGAATTCTTTAATGGCCATTTTCCCGGACACCCAATCATGCCCGGCGTATTAACGCTGGAAGCTATGGCCCAGACAGCAGGATTGTTGGGGCTGACCATGCTGGGCGATAAACGTAAGCCGACAACACTGTATTATTTTGCTGGTGCCGATCATGTGCGCTTCAAGCGTCCGATTGTGCCGGGTGATCAGGTATGTCTCGAAGCCCGCTTTATGAGTGGCCGTCGTGGTATCTGGAAATTCGATTGCCGTGCACTGGTTGATAATAACGTGGTCTGTGCGGCAGAAATCACCTGTGCAGAGAGAGAGCTGGAGCAAGCATGATAGACCCGAGAGCCATCGTTGATCCCGGTGCCCGTATTGCGGCAAACGTGGAAATAGGGCCTTTTTCCATTATCGGTCCGGATGTAGAAATCGGCGAAGGTACAGTTATTGGCCCGCATGTGATTGTTCGCGGGCCAACGACTATTGGGAAGAATAACCGCATATTTCAGTTCTCCAGCATTGGTGAAGAGTGCCAGGACAAGAAATATGCCGGAGAGCCAACCACACTGGTGATTGGCGATAACAATGTGATCCGTGAGGCCTGCACTTTCCACCGCGGAACAGTGCAGGATAATGGCACCACCATCGTCGGCAGTAATAACCTGTTTATGGTGAATGTACATGTCGCACACGATGCCATTATTGGTGATAACTGCATTCTGGCCAACGACACCAACGTTGCCGGCCATGTAAAAATTGGTGATTGGGCGATTCTGGGCGGTGCTACGCAGGTGCATCAGTTTTGCCTGATCGGCGCACACTCTATGTGTGGCGCCGGTACTGTGGTGTTAAAAGATATTCCTGCTTATGTGATGGCGCTGGGTTATCCGGCGACTCCGCATGGCATTAACAGTGAAGGCCTGAAACGCCGTGGTTTCAGCAAAGAAAGCATTATGCTGATCCGCAATGCTTATAAAATTCTTTACCGTCAGGGGCTGACTCTGGCTGAGGCACTGGAAGAACTGGTACCTCTGGCCGGGCAGGACGATGGCGTGCGCTTATTGGTTGACAGTCTGCAGGCTGCGTCACGGGGCATTATCCGATAATTATGCGTATTGCTATTGTTGCCGGTGAGACGTCGGGCGATATGCTCGGCGCAGGCCTGATTAAATCTCTTAAAGCCCGCTACCCCGATGCCCAGTTTGAAGGTATTGGCGGCCCGTTGATGCAGGCTCATGGTTTCCACAGTTTTGTACCGATGGAACGTCTGGCGGTAATGGGGCTGGTGGAAGTACTCGGGCGCTTATTCGAGCTGCTGAAGGTCCGCCGTGACCTGGTCAAATACTGGAAGAAAAATCCGCCGGATGTCTTTATCGGCATCGATGCCCCGGATTTTAATCTCACTCTGGAACAGAAATTACGTGCAGCGGGTATTAAAACCGCGCATTACGTCAGTCCTTCGGTCTGGGCCTGGCGGGAAAAGCGCGTGTTTAAAATAGCCAAAGCCGTCGATCTGATGCTGACGCTGTTTCCGTTTGAAGCCCGGTTCTATGAAGAACATCAGGTGCCGGTGAAATTTGTCGGCCATCATCTGGCAGATAAAATCCCGTTTGAAACACCGGTCGCTCCGGCCCGGGAAACGCTTGGACTGGATAGCAAACGTCCGGTGGTTTGTCTGATGCCCGGCAGTCGCAGTGGTGAGGTCGAACGCTTGGGAGCTTTGTTTCTGCAGACTGCTGAACGCATGTTGCTGAAGCGCAACGACCTGCAATTTATTATTCCGGCCGCCTCGGTCGAGCGCCGCAATCAGATTGAAGCTATGCTCGCCGCCTATCCGGCCAGCCTGCCGGTTAAAGTGGTGCTGGGGCAGTCGCATACCTGTATGGCCGCTGCCGATACTATTTTGCTGGCGTCCGGTACAGCGACTCTCGAAGCCATGTTGCTGAAAAAACCGATGGTGGTGAGTTATATCGTGGCGCCACTGACGTATAAAATTCTGAAAAAGCTGGTCACTCAGCCTTATATTTCGCTGCCTAATTTACTGGCCGGACGCGAATTAGTACCGGAGTTTATTCAGCACGAGGCTACGTCTGAAAATCTGTCTGAAGCACTGCTGGTGCGTCTGGAAGATTCTGACGCCATGCATCAGCTGCATGAAACTTTTCTGTTTATTCACCGCCAGCTGAAGCGTAATGCCGATGATGAAGCGGCGGATGCGATCAGCGCTTTGCTGCAGCGATAATGACTGACGCTATCACAACTGAAAAAGCCACTGCTTTTCAGACCGAAATCGAAGCATCCCTGTTCGGGCAGGGCATTCCTTATTGCGGTGTGGATGAAGCCGGCGCCGGCCCTTTATGCGGTGACGTTATGGCTGCAGCTGTCATTCTTGATCCGGAAAATCCGATCGAAGGGCTGAACGATTCGAAAAAACTCACGGAAAAAAAGCGTGAAAAATTATTCGATGAAATCCGTGAAAAAGCGCTCGATTATTGTATTGCCCGTGCCACGGTAGAAGAGATTGACCGGCTGAATATTCTTAATGCGCGTATGCTGGCAATGAGCCGCGCGATTGACGGCCTTAAATTGCCTTGCCAGCACGCGCTGGTGGACGGTAATAAAGCGCCGCAAACCCCGCTCGAAGTAACCACCATCATTAAAGGCGACAGTCTGGTAACGGCGATTTCCGCGGCCTCGGTACTGGCTAAAGTTCAGCGCGACCGGGAAATGCTGGAACTGGATAAACAGTATCCGGGGTATGGTTTTGCCAAACACAAAGGTTATGGCACCGCCGCGCATATGGAAGCCTTACAGGCGCTTGGTCCCTGCGAAATTCACCGGCGCAGTTATGCACCGGTAAAAGCCCTGCTGCAGGACTGAACAAACGGATTTAATGCGCGCTTAACGGCGGAACTTAATCGCCTGTTCGTAGGTGCGGCGACGCAGAAGATCGCGCATGGCCTCATTGCTTTCCAGCTGTGCCAGTTCCTGCCATTCTATCCGTTCACCAATTCCCATCTGAATCGTTGAGTTCTGTTTCTTCAGGAATTCTGCCGGAATCCGCAGCGTGCGCAGCGCAGGGTGCACTTTTCCCAGCATATGAAAACTGCGGCTGTTATGACCATGAAAATAAATCGGGATGACCGGCACTTCGGCTTTGCGGATCAGACGCATACTGGAAATTGACCAGGGGCGGTCATAAACACCGGATTGGCCTTTATACCAGGTTGACACTTCCCCGGCGGGGAACAGCCCCAGCCCTTCACCACGTTCCAGCTGAGCCAGAGATTTACGCATACCGCCCATGCCTTTCGGGCCTGAATTTTCAAATGGGTTCACGGTGATAAACAGGTCGGATATCGGTGCAAAATAGCTCAGTAAAAAATTAGCAACCGCACGGAATTCGGGGCGCTTCCGGCCAATTACCAACAGCAGAATAACGCCATCAAGAAAGCCAAAAGGGTGGTTGGACACGGTAACAAAAGGCCCTTCTGCAGGAATGGCCGCATCAAGGGCTGCAGGGTCGTAATCCAGATGGATTTTCAGGTGGTGCAGGGCATTTTCAATCATATCGATGCCCTGTTTTTCGTCCAGCTGATTGTAGATACGGTTCAGTGTCGGACCTTTCAGCAGGCGCAGCAGAAATTCCAGTTTACGCGGTGTCAGGCCGGTGGCCTGCAGTAAGCCCTGACGATCAAACAACTCCATAGCGCAACTACTCTTTATTATTGGATTCGGTGGCATAATAGCGCCCTGTCCACAGACCGCGGCGCGTTGAATAATTTTATGACCGAAATGCTACAGAAATTTGATGTTATCGTCATTGGCGCCGGTGCCGCCGGATTAATGTGCGCTGCACAAGCGGCTGCCCGTGGCCGTTCGGTACTGATTGTTGATCATGCCAATAAAGCGGGTAAGAAAATTCTTATGTCGGGTGGTGGGCGTTGTAATTTTACCAACTACTTTGTCGCCCCGGATAAATACCTCAGCCATAACCCGCATTTCTGTAAGTCGGCGCTGAAACGTTATACCCAATGGGATTTTATTGCGTTGGTGGAATCCCATGGTATTGCCTATCACGAAAAGAAAGACGGCCAGCTGTTCTGCGATAACAAAGCATCGGACATCCTCAATATGCTGCTCAGCGAGTGTGAGCAGCAGGGCGTGCAGATCTGGCTGGACACCGCAGCCAGTGATATTGCTCAGAGCGATCAGTCAGGCTGTCGTTATCAGATGAAGGCGGGCAGTCGCTTGCTTGGCTGTGAGTCGCTGGTGGTTGCAACCGGCGGGCCGTCAATTCCAACGTTGGGAGCGACAGGCTTTGGCTATGAACTGGCGCAGCAGTTTGGTCTTAAGGTATATCCGCCGCGGGCGGGTCTGGTGCCTTTTACCCTGACCGATCATAACAAGCAGCTGAGTGAGGCATTGTCCGGCACGGCACTTAATATAGAGGTGGAGTGCGCGGGCCAGGTTTTCCGCGACGATATGCTGTTTACCCACCGGGGTCTCAGCGGCCCCGCCATGCTGCAGATTTCGTCTTATTGGCAGGCGGGACAGAGCCTGATGATTAATCTGCTGCCTGAACAGGATGTGCCAGCGCTGCTGCGCCAGTTGCAGCATGAGCGGCCAAAGCTGACGCTGAAAAACTGGCTGGCGGAGTTGACCACACAGAAGTTTGCCGAGTACTGGCTGGCATCCTCTGTCTGGCAACAAAGCACGCTGGCTCAGCTGTCCGGTGCTGATATGGATGCCATTGCTCTGGGGCTGCATCAGTGGCAGGTTAAACCGGCCGGAACCGAAGGTTACCGCACCGCCGAGGTGGCACTGGGCGGGGTCGATACCGTTGAGTTGTCATCCAAAACCATGGAAGCGCAACGCTTCCCGGGCTTGTTCTTTATTGGCGAGGTGGTGGATGTCACCGGTCATCTGGGCGGGTTTAACTTCCAGTGGGCCTGGTCAAGCGCAGTGGCAGCCGCTGAGTTTGTCTGATGCATTCGCGTACAAGACGGTCTTAAAACCACATTATTAAGATACTTTTCTTCTGACAGCCGGAAGGTAGATCTGAGTGACCGGAGATTGATTGGCTAAACTGAAGTCAAACTGGTCTGTTACGGGAAGACTTCCGATGAAAGGTGTGGTTTTTGACATCCTGCGTGACATGGTCGAGGAGCAGTTCGGCCTTGCTGGCTGGAATGCGCTACTCGATAAGGCCGGTGCTGATGGGCTGTATATCTCAACCCAGACCTATCCGGACGAGGAGTTACTGAAACTGGTTGCTGCAGCCAGCGAGGTAACGGGTAAACCTGCCGATGAGCTGGTGTTCAGCTTTGGTGAGTTTATGGTGAAAGAGTTCTACAAGCGCTTTCCGGGATTTTTCGATAACGCCAGTGGCCTGATTGATTTCCTGATATCGGTTGACCGCATCGTGCATGTCGAGGTGAGGAAACTCTATCCGGATGCGGCTTTGCCCAGTTTCACCTATGAAGGTGGCAGCAGTGACGAAGTCACGATGAATTATCGCTCTCCGCGTAAGCTTTGCCGGCTGGCAGAAGGCCTGATCGCCGGCAGTGCCGAGCATTTTGGCGAGAAATATCAGCTGCAGCATGATCCTTGTATGCACCGGGGCGCGGATTGTTGCAGTCTGCACATTAAGCTGGAGAGGTAATGGTCGCGATGTCTGAGATGGATTACGAAAAAGCCTACCTGCGGGAGAAACAGCTGCGTAAACAAGCGGAGCAATTGTTGGAAGACCGTTCGCGTGAACTCTTTCTGACCAATGAACAGCTGAAAGAAGTAAACCGCAATTTGCAGGAGCAGCAGCAGATTGTTGTGCAATCAGAAAAGATGGCTTCGCTTGGCGTCCTGGCCGCCGGGGTCGCCCATGAAATTAATAATCCACTGGGCTATATCTACAGCAATTTTTCCAGTCTGGTGGAAGGTCTGCAGGATATACAGCGCTTTCTGCATCATATGGACGGTATCATCGCTAAAGGCGACACTGCCGAATCTCTGCGTGATGGCTGGCGTAATGCCTTATTACAATATGATATTGCCTACCTGCTCAGTGATTATCAGAGTCTGGCACTGGAAACCATTGAAGGGCTGGAGCGGGTAAAGCAGATTGTGGCCGATCTGAAATCCTTTATCCGCCAGGATGATGGTGAAAAAGCGCCGGTGGATGTGAATGACTGCCTGCGTGGGGCGCTGAATATTCTTAATAATCAGACCAAATACCATGCGCAGGTCGATGTTGATTATGGTGAGCTACCGGTTATTCAGGGCTATTTTGGCAAGCTCAATCAGGTGTTTACCAACCTGATCGCCAATGCCAATCAGGCCGTACCGGAAAATGGTCTGATCCGTATCAGCAGCCGGCTGGTGGATGGCTGGATTGAGGTTGCGGTCAGCGATAACGGCCACGGCATCAGCGAAGAGAACATGCGCTACCTGTTTACCCCGTTTTTTACCACCAAGCCGGTTGGGGAGGGCACGGGCCTGGGATTGTCGATTTCCCATGGCATGGTGCAAGAGCACGGCGGCGAAATACTGGTAAAAAGTAAACCCGGCGAAGGCTCGACCTTTACCGTCAGACTGCCTGTTAAGACTGATTAGCCGGGGCTTCCCGCGCATCTGCTCAGCCTTGTCGGGCTGACATCTCTTGTTTGATTCCTTCATTCATATAAGAAATATCAGGTATACATGGTATTGATTTCAATTATGGGGATGAAATCACTACTATTCGCCTGCATTTAACGTATTGCCCGCAGTCATTGTGACTGTCAGGACGAACGTCACCCACCAACTTGAAGGACTGATTCATGTCATACCAAGCTGAAACCAAAACCGCTCAGGCGCTGATCGAACAGAACGGTGCTCAGTGGTCTGCTATCAAGCCAGAATCTGTAGCCCGTATGCGTCTGCAGAACAAATTCAAAACCGGTCTGGATATCGCTAAGTACACTGCCGCTATCATGCGTCGTGACATGGCTGCATTCGATGCAGACAAAACCAAATACACTCAGTCTCTGGGTTGCTGGCACGGTTTCGTAGGTCAGCAGAAACTGATCTCCATCAAGAAGCACTTCGGTACTACCGAACGTAAATACCTGTACCTGTCTGGCTGGATGGTTGCTGCTCTGCGTTCTGACTTCGGTCCTCTGCCTGACCAGTCTATGCACGAGAAGACTGTTGTTGCTGACCTGATCGAAGAACTGTACAAGTTCCTGCGTCAGGCTGATGCACGTGAACTGGGTGGCCTGTTCCGTGAACTGGACGCTGCACGCGCTGCTGGCGACGAAGCTAAAGCCAAAGAAGTTGAAGCTAAGATCGATAACTACGAAACTCACATCGTACCAATCATCGCTGACATCGACGCTGGTTTCGGTAACGAAGAAGCCACTTACCTGCTGGCTAAGAAAATGATCGAAGCTGGTGCTTGTGCACTGCAGATCGAAAACCAGGTTGCTGATGAGAAGCAGTGTGGTCACCAGGACGGTAAAGTTACTGTTCCACACGCTGACTTCCACTCTAAAATCCGCGCTCTGCGTTACGCTTTCCTGGAAATGGGTGTTGACGACGGTATCATCGTTGCACGTACCGACTCCGAAGGTGCTGGCCTGACCAAGCAGATCGCTGTTGTGAACGAGCCAGGTGACGAAGGCGACATCTACAACTCCTTCCTGGACGTTGAAGAAGTAACTCCTGAAGAAACCAAAGCGGGTGACGTACTGATCAGCCGTGATGGCAAACTGGTTCGTCCTAAGCGTCTGGCTTCTGGTCTGTTCCAGTTCCGTGAAGGTACTGGCCATGAGCGTTGCGTATTCGACTGTATCCACGCTATCAACGCTGGTGCTGACCTGCTGTGGATCGAAACTGCGATCCCAACTGTTCACGAAATCCGTGACATGATGAACGACGTTCGTAAAGTTCACCCAGATGCGAAACTGGTTTACAACAACTCTCCATCTTTCAACTGGACTCTGAGCTTCCGTCAGCAGACCTATGATGCATGGGTTGCTGAAGGTAAAGACGTTTCTGCTTACGACCGTAGCAAGCTGATGTCTGCTGACTACGATGCGTCTGAGCTGGCTGCAGAAGCTGACAAGCGTATCCAGAACTTCCAGGCTGAATCTTCACGTGAAGCGAACATCTTCCATCACCTGATCACTCTGCCTACTTACCACACCACTGCTCTGTCTGTGGACAACCTGGCAAAAGAATACTTCGGCGAAGCCGGTATGCTGGGTTATGTTGCTGGCGTACAGCGTAAGGAAATCCGTCAGGGTATCGCTTGCGTTAAGCACCAGAACATGTCCGGTTCTGACATCGGTGATGATCACAAAGAGTACTTCTCTGGTGATTACGCACTGAAAGCAGGCGGTGCTAAGAACACTTCTAACCAGTTCAACAACATCTAAGATCTCTTAGAAAATGTTGACACGTTAGTGTTCAGAAAAAGCGACCTTCGGGTCGCTTTTTTTATGGCTGTTATCCGCTGCCGGGGAAAGGGAGGGGCATACTGCAGGCTGTAACATTCTGCAACGGCATGTTGCCTTTAGGCGTTACCAAAACTCACAGAAGATCCATCGTCTCGGTAGGTATTACTCGTTAATATCAATATCAGTGGCGTATATTTACCAATAGCTGTGGCTCTGCAGTTGTCTGGTCATGCCTTATCGCCTTGCCGTTCCCGTCTTCTTCTTACGTGGTGGCAGGCCCTGACAGGAAACATCATGGCGGTTACCCCGGAATCCCTTCACCAGCGTGTGATTTTTAAGGTTTTGCTGTTAATGGTCAGCGGTGCTGGCATCCTGTACTTCCTTATTAATATTCAGCGCGGACTGGTCGGGTTGGCCTGGGCTGAGCTGGCGATGAGCATCGCCTCGTTGTGGTTATGGCGTAATGTCGATGCTTTGAAAGCCCTGCGGCTGTGGTCTTTTCTGTACCTGATCCCGTTTTTCTCCATCATCCTGTTTGCATTGTCTGACCCACGTATCAGCTACGGTATGTTTGTCTGGGTACTGCTGATTCCGATTGTTTCTTATCTGTTGCTCGGTTTGTGGCGCGGCTTTGCTATGGCCTGCCTTTTTATGACGCTGGCAGCCATCGTTTATATCTGGCGCTTCCACAGTAACCCGGAAGTGATTAATACGGTTGTACTGGCGAATGTGATGGTGTGTGCCGCTGCCTTGTGGGCCTTCTCTCATATTTATGAGTTAAGCCGCGAACGTTCGCAGAGAATCCTGCTGAAGCTGGCATCCAGAGATGCTCTGACCGGTTTATATAACCGTCTGCGTCTGACTGAAATCTTTAACCGTGAGCGTCAGCAGGCCGAAGTCCAGCGACAGCCGCTCAGTCTGCTGCTGATCGACCTCGATTATTTTAAGAAAATTAACGACCACTACGGCCATGACACAGGCGATCAGGTTCTGGTGGCTGTCGCGTCTCATATTCAGCGGAATATCCGTCGCCGGGATTCGGCCTTTCGCCTCGGTGGCGAAGAATTCTGCATCCTGCTGCCCGGGAGTGGGCGGGAAGAAGCACATGCTGTTGCCGACGTTTTACGTACTGGCCTGGCGGAACAGCATCCGCTGGTCGCGGGTCTGCCGGTCACACCGACGCTGAGTGCCGGAGTTGCCACCCTCGGTGATGACGGAAAGGATTTTGTTCACCTCTACAGTATGGCCGATCAGCGATTGTATCTGGCCAAGCATTCCGGCCGGAACCGCGTGGTCAGTCAGGGGCAGGCGCTGCAGGGCGATTCTGTTGCGGGAGAAAATGCATCGTCTCCGGTATTGCAGGCAACGCTGTAATTCTGATGTGCGGATTACCTCTTTATGGTCGCGATTATCTGGCCATTTTCATAATATTAATTCCTTTGGTTCATTAATTCTTAAAGAGTCGGTGTGTTTTCTCTGAGCTGAGAGTCAGTCCTGCAAGCGCGGCTAAGCCTGATGGCTGATTGTGGGTTAGGGAGCACTTACTCGGCTTGTGTGCATTGAATCTGCTGAAAAAGAGCTGACTTTGTGCTGGATTTTCGCTGTTGGACTTTAGTCGGATGAGTCGTTAAAACACGCGCTGATAACCAAACACACGCAGATGTGTCCACATTGAATCAGGTGCATTATGACGACCATGACCGACCCGGCGCTCTCACCGCGCTCCTCCGGGCCAGCTCCGCTTGCTGCAGCAACAGGTGTGGGGCTGCGCCGCTGGCTGGCATCCAGCCTGACCCAGCACGACCATTTTTCTGCTTATTTTGAACCGCTGATCCAGCTTTTTCTGCCTCACTGGAGTACCGCTGGCTGGCGTGCCCGCGTACTCGAAGTACGTACGGAGCTCGAGGATGTGTATTCACTGGTGCTGCGTCCGGCTAAAGGCTGGGCGGGTTTTCAGGCCGGACAATACGTTGAAATCAGCGCAGAACAGGATGGCCGCCGGGTCAGCCGGATCTTCAGCATTTCATCCTCTCCCGCCTATTTTGCCCGTACCGGACTGATTGAGCTGACCATCCGCGTACAGGATCAGGGACGTATAACGCCCTGGTTACGCCAGCATTTTGCCGGTGGTGGACTGGTAACTCTGTCAGCGGCACAGGGGGATTTTATTGCCAGTCAGAGCGCTGCTCCCTTGCTGCTGATTGCCGGTGGCAGTGGCATCACACCTTTCCGTTCGCTGTTGCAGCAACTGCAGCGTGAGGGCTCTGCGCGCCCGGTGCAGTTGCTGTATTTTGCCCGCCATGCACAGCACTTTCTGTTCCGTGAAGAATTCGACCGTCTGCTGCTGGATATGCCGCAGTTCAGTCTGACACTGCTGAACAACGAAGATCATGGTTTTATCAGTGCAGAGCATATCCGTGAATATTGCCCGGACTTCTCCGCCCGCGACATTATGATTTGTGGCCCGACGCCGATGATTCAGGCCGCGCGTGCCGTACTGAGTGAGCTTGCGGTTGATCCGGCGCAGATCCGTTTTGAATATTTTGGTGCGGCACCCATTGATATGCAGCGTGCCAATGCCAGTGACACGCTGGTGGCCTTTAAACGTTCGGCAATTAATGCCGACGTTGCCGCTGAACCGGCACAAACACTCCTTGATGTCGCAGAACAGGCCGGACTTAAACCCGTCAGTGGTTGCCGTATTGGCGTCTGCCATCAGTGCATCTGCAAAAAGGAAAGCGGGGTGGTGTTTAACACCAAAACCGGTACCTATTCCGATACCGGCAGCGAAGATATTCAGCTGTGTATTTCGGTTGCCGCCAGCGACCTGATTCTGGATTTGTGAGGCTAATAATGACAACAAGTATTCCATCAGCAGAAACCCTGTTAAGTTTTGAACAGGAAATTAATGCCATCCGCGATGAAACCCTGAGCAACGTCGGCCAGGCCGATGCCGATTATATTCGTCGTGTTATCCGTTTTCAGCGGGGGCTGGATTTAAGCTCCCGGCTGGTGATTGTGCTCGGTTTTATACACCCGTTATTCTGGGTTGCCGGGGTTCTTATGCTGGCGCTGGCTAAAATTCTCGACAATATGGAAATTGGTCATAACGTGATGCACGGCCAGTATGACTGGATGAATGACCCGCACATTAATTCGCGCAATTTTGAGTGGGATATTGTCGGCGATGGTGATTCCTGGAAGCGTTATCACAACCACGAGCACCACACCTACACCAATATTATCGGTAAAGACCGTGACTACGGTTATGGTCTGCTGCGCCTGAGTGACGATATTCCATGGCGTAAGAAAAACCTCTGGCAGTTTTTTACTTACCTGAATCTGAGCCTGTTATTTCAATGGGGCGTGGCGTATCACGAGTTAGCTGCTGAACGTATTTTCTTTGGCAAACGGCGTAAAGAGAGCCATCTGCCGATCAGCCGCAGTGAATTAAAATCGGCTTTTTTCAGCAAAATCGGCAAGCAGGTTTTTAAAGATTATATTTTTTGGCCGTTGTTGTGCTTTCCGGTTTTCTGGTCGGTATTGCTGGGCAACCTGTGTGCAAACCTGATCCGTAATCTGTGGACCTCGACCATTATTTTTTGCGGACATTTTACTGAAAACGCGCAAACCTTCAGTGAAGAGGAATGTAAAAACGAAACCCGCGGTCAATGGTACTACCGCCAGATTCTGGGTTCGTCCAACCTTGAAGGTGCGCGCTGGTTTCATATTCTGACCGGCCATTTAAGCTGTCAGATTGAACATCATCTGTTTCCGGATATTCCGGCACGTCATTATCCTGCGATGGCGCAAAAGGTAGAGCAGGTGTGTAAGACGCATGGCATCCCTTATAACACCGGCTCGTTTGTTCATCAGTACCTGACGGTGGTTAAACGCGTGTTGCGTTATTCCTTCCCGGATAAAGCGGGGCAGGAACCACTGACCAACCACTGAGCGCATCTGCGTTCGGGTTCTGACGGGGAAGCCGCTAACGGCTTCCCCGTTTTTGTATCTGCATGATCCGTCTTGGTGCGCAGACGGTGCATCACGGCTGTTTTTTAGTGCGGATTTTTGCTGGTTTCCATCTTTATGGGCCAATCTTGCCCTGCAACTCTGGCATAATGTGGCGGTTTTATTCATATTTCTGTTATTCCTGACCAGTTGGCCAAGTTATTGCTAAATTGGCAATGAATCTGTTTTTAACAGCCTGCATGCAGGTACTACCTTTGGAGCAAAACCATGATGAAGAAACACAAGAACTGGCAACGCTGGGTAACGTCTGCGGCTCTGGCGCTGGGTCTGAGCACTGGCGCAATGGCCGAAGATCCGATGAAAGTTGGCTTCGTGTACGTTGGCCCGGTGGGTGATTATGGCTGGTCTTATGAGCATGACCGTGGTCGTATGGAAGCGCAGAAATTCTTCGGCGACAAAATCGAAACCACCTTTGTTGAGAAAGTACCTGAAGGCGCAGATGCCGAGCGTGTGATCCGTCAGATGGCGCAGAGCGGTCATGATCTGATTTTCACCACCTCCTTCGGTTTTATGAACCCGACTGAAAAAGTCGCCAAGCGTTTTCCAAAAGTATTCTTTGAGCACGCAACCGGTTACAAGCGCGCCAAAAACCTCTCTACCTATGTACTGCGTGCTTATGAAGGTCGCTATGTTTCCGGTATCGCTGCCGGCATGATGACCAAAACCAACACCATTGGTTACATTGCTTCTTTCCCGATTCCGGAAGTTATCCGCGATATCAACTCCGTATATATGGCGGCTAAATCCGTTAATCCGGATGTAAAAATCAAAATCATGTGGGTAAGCACCTGGTATGACCCGGTTAAAGAAAGCGAAGCCGCCAATGCTCTGATCGATCAGGGCGTTGACGTGCTGATTCAGCATACCGACTCACCAGCACCATTGATGGCCGCTGAAAAGCGTGGCGTAAAAGCCATTGGTCAGGCATCTGATATGAGCAAGTTTGCACCGAATGCACACATGTTCTCTATCCGTGATGACTGGGCTCCGCATTACATCAAAACCATTCAGGAAATTATGGATGGCACCTGGAAACCGGAAGATTTCTGGGGTGGTTTTGCTGAAGACATGCTGGTGGTTGCGTCTGTTAATGACAACCTGCCCGCTGATGTAAAAACCGCGGTGACAAAAGCACATGATGACATCAAATCCGGTAAGCTGAAGCCATTTACCGGCCCAATGAAGAGCAATGAAGGTAAGCTGGTGATCGAAGCCGGCCACACCCTGACCGACGAAGAACTGGCCGGTGTAAACTGGTTTATCGAAGGCATTGACGCTACTATCCCGAAATAATACTGACCTACGTGTCATTGTTCCGGCAGGGCGGCTACGGCCGCTCTGCCTGCATGGAAGCCAGACCATAAGAGCCCAAGACGCCATTCTCTTGGTAAGAAGGGAAACGCCTTTATCGGTTGTGCCGCAAGGCATCGCAGCATAAACGCGGTTCCAAAATACCCTCTTGGTAAGAGTGAATACCGGACTTCTTTTTGCGCCAGATAACTATCCACAGCGTAAAAAGACACCTGCCGGGTACGGATGTTCGCAAGACTCTTGTTGGCCGCCAGGTGCTTATTTTTAATAAAAAAGGCACGAACTATGACGATGAATAATGTTCCCCTCATTGATATTTCCCCACTGTTCAGTGACAACCATGAAGACTGGCGACCGGTCGTGGACAAAATCGATCAGGCCTGCCGTGAGATCGGGTTTTTCTATATTCAGGGACACGGTATTTCCTCAGCCCAGCTTGAGAGTATGTTTGCCCTGGCAAAAACATTTTTTGCCCAGCCGGAAGAGCTCAAACAGCAGATACTGATTGCCAACAGCAGCAACCACCGTGGTTGGGGCAGTGCCGGTGCTGAACAGCTGGACCCGGGCAAGCCAAGCGACTGGAAAGAAACCTTCGATATGGCGCTCGATATCCATCCTGAGCATCCGGTTGTTAAGGCATGTCCACAGCTTTACGGCCCGAATCAATACGGTGTATTGCCCGGTTTTCAGCAGCAGATGAATCAGCATTACGGATTGCTGATGAGCGTTGCCCGTCGCCTGTTAAAAGCCATGGCGATTGCACTGCAGTTACCCGATGACTTTTTTAATCAGTATTTTGATGATCAGCATATTTCCGTGCTGCGCATGATCCATTACCCGCCGCGTCCGGCCGACCAGGTGGTGGATGCCGATGCCAAGGCCGCTGGCGCGCATACCGATTACGGCTGCCTGACCCTGCTGTTGCAGGATGATGTCGGTGGTCTGGAGGTACGTAACGCCCGCGATGAATGGGTTGCGGCGCCGCCGGTTAAAGATGCGCTGGTGGTGAATATCGGTGATTTAATGCAGCGCTGGACCAACGATTATTACCGCTCCACCGAGCATCGTGTACGCAACCTGGCCCCCGGTGTGCATCGTTATTCCATGCCGTTCTTTGTCGAACCTCGTTACGACACACCGGTAAGCTGTATTCCCAGCTGTATTACCGCCGAGCGTGATGCACGCTATCCTTTAATTACCAGTGGCGAGTGGATTTTATCGCGCTTTGCTGCCACCTATGCCTATCGTACCCAGAACAAAGGCTAATCAAGGAGATCAACATGAGCGGATTTGAACACATCCTGCAGAATACACGGGCAGCAACTGAGCTGGCCGACGAAGCCTTTTTACGGGCCTTGCCAAAAACCGAACTGCACCTGCATTTGGAAGGTTCGCTGGAGCCGGAACTGATGTTTGAGCTGGCTGCCCGTAATGGCATTCAACTGCCGTATCAGGATGTGGATCAGATCCGCCAAGCATACAACTTTACCAATCTGCAGTCCTTTCTCGATATTTACTACCAATGTGCTGACGTGCTGCGTACCGAGCAGGATTTTTACGATTTAACCTGGGCTTATCTGCAACGCTGCCATGACGAGGGCGTGGTGCATATAGAACCCTTCTTTGACCCGCAGACACATACCGAGCGCGGCATTGCCATGGAAACCGTGCTGGACGGCATCAGCCGTGCGTTGGCGGATGGCCAGGAGCAACTTGGCATCAGCAGCGGCCTGATTCTGTGTTTTCTGCGTCACCTGAGCGAAGAAGCGGCTTTTGTCACTCTTGAGCAGGCGATCCCTTATCTGCATTTATTTATTGGTGTCGGGCTCGACTCTTCCGAACTGGGTAACCCGCCGGAGAAATTTGCCAAGGTGTTTGCTGCCGCCGCTGAGCTCGGTTTGCATCGTGTGGCCCACGCCGGTGAAGAAGGCCCGATTGCTTATATCGAAGGTGCTCTCGACGTATTAAATGTAGAGCGTATTGACCATGGGGTGCGCTGCACTGACAGCGAAGCGATGATGACACGCCTTGCAGCCGAAGGGATTCCATTAACCGTTTGCCCGTTGTCAAATACCCGCTTAAAGGTGTATCAGCACATGAGCGAGCACCCGATTCTGCAATTACTGCAGCGTGGTCTTTGCGTTACCGTTAATGCCGATGATCCGGCATTTTTTGGTGGTTATCTGCTCGCCAATTATCAGGCTCTGGCTGATCATCTGGGTATGACCCGCGGTCAGGCAGCACAACTGGCCGCCAACAGCATTCAGGCCAGCTTTATTGCGGTAGAACAAAAAACCTTATTGCTGGAAAAGCTGGAACAGGTGATTGCTGCCTGAGGTTTTTATACCCGCCCGCGGCTTTACTTGCCAACCACGATAAAAAAGAAACCGCATACCGGAAACGGAGTGCGGTTTTTTTATGAGCGGGGATAGCTCCGTGCCGGCGAGAGAAACGTGTTTATCAATAATCAGCAGGAATGGCTCCCGGTGACTGTTAGCCGTTTGGCTGCTGCAGCCAGTAAGCATCTGGAATATAGATGATGAAAGCCTCCCAGGGCATGAAACAGAAAACCGAATTTCCCTCCGGCGCGTGCCGGGAATACTGCAGAGCCAAAGTATAAGCGGGTTGCAGGTGCCTCTCCGTTCTTTAATCTCTCTGCAAGGGGTTCAATATAAAGCCATGAGCGCGTCTGACCAAAGGCCAGCAAAATTTCACGATCCGATCTCTGTTCCACGCGCCATGCTGAAAAGCGGTTGGCTGCGCTATAGGCGAGATCCCGCACCTGGCTGTCACTGGATGGGCAAGCCAATATTTTAGCCAGCAGCCAGCGTTCGGTTTTAAACAGCCGCGTCGTATAAAAGGCTTCTATAAATTCAGCTAACCCCAAATTCCCAGGCACTGTGATGGTGTAGCAATCGGTAAAGGCTCCGGAAGTCTGGCAACTGGCAAGAAAAGAATGTTCAGGAACGGAAGACAGAGCAGGCATCGAATATAACCTCTTAAAGGAGTAATGATTGCTGATAAATGTCCGTATTCAGCACCCAGCAGACATTCAGATTAAAGCCTGGGGCCTGTTAACACTAATTAAACAGGCCGGATTTTTAGAGTTAACAGGCCCTGGTATTTCCGGTAATAAGCGGCTGTTGTTCAGCCCCCCGTTGTTCAGCCCCCGCATTACTGGTGCGGACAGAGGCTCCTTGTGTGACCTGAGTAAAGGATTCTGCTGGGGAGGTCTGTTGCTCCGTATACTGACGTTGCCGGAATTCAGCGACGACGATGCTGTCACTGCGGCTGGTTCCGCTGGCGCAGCAACCGACCCAGCCGGAAGCCGGCGATGAGCTGGCCCTGAATGGCCAGCCCGGATAGGCGGTCAGCGCTCTGAGCTGGCAGCCTCAGTCAAAGTCACCCGGCTGGTAAGAGCCCACATCAGCACCAAATCCCACGGCAAAGCGGTTCCAGCTGTTGATATTGCAGATGGCCAGCGTCAGGCTGGTAAGCTCGGCATCGGTAAAGGACTGACGCACATCATCCAGAAGCTGCTCTGCCGGATGCTGTTGAGACAACAGCGTCAGGGCTTCTGCCCAGGCCAGCGCCGCCTGTTCGCGCGGACTGAAAAAGGGTGCTTCACGCCAGGCGCTGAGCGTATACAGACGCTGTTCGCTCTCGCCGGCTGCGCGGGCATCTTTACTGTGCATATCCAGACAATAGGCACAGCCGTTCAGCTGCGAAACCCGCAGTTTCACCAGTTCCAGCAGCGATTTTTCCAGTCCGCATTCTTTCAGATATTGCTCACCGGCCATTAAGGGCTTCATGGCGGTGGGGGCCGCCTGATAGTAGTTAAGACGCTGAGTCATAAGGCTCTCCTTATTGCATTTGGTTAATCGTGATGAGGTTGAAATACCTGTGCAGAGTAACGGCCAGCTCCCGGCAGTAATTGTAAAAATACGACATGCGCAAGGCTTTTACGGTGCTGTGAGGCGCTTGGGAGGTTTGTTAGACTGGCAAGAACCGCCGTCTGCAATGCAGCGGCAGAACCGCTGCACGGGTATGGCAATGACACAGCATCTTACTCATCTTGGATTCCGGTTTTTCCGGCCAACAACGGCATTACAGCCGCTGGTACAGTGTTATTGGCATATCCGCTGTCATGTGGGGCAGTCGGCACTGGCCGATGAATTTCTGCACCCTGAAGGAGGTTCGGGTGTGGTGTTTAATTTTGCCGATCCGCTGATTTTCAATGGCCAGCCTTATCTCAGCCCCTGTCTGTTAATTGGTCCTGCGCAACGTACGGGTACCCTGACACTGAGCGGTCAGGTCGATGCTATTGGCGTGCGCTTTTATCCTGGTGCGGCACATGCATTTTTTCAGCTGCCGCTGGCCGAGCTGAATGGTTGTCTGTTACCGGTTACCGATCTGCCTTTGGAAGCAAGCTGGCAGCAGGTATGGGAAGTGGATGCGGTCAATGAACGTTTGCAACAGATTGAACTCTGGCTGCTGCGGCAGCTGGATGTGCAGATTCAGGCAAAAAATCCTCTGGTGGCGTTGTTGCCTTCATTGCCAGACAGCGGGCAGTTTTCTACCGCCGATCTGGCCCGGCGTATGGCACTGGGAGAGCGTCAGGTTGAGCGATTATTCCGGCAATGGGTCGGTCTGACACCGAAACAGCTGGCCCGTATCCGTCGTGTTCAGCATGCACGGGAATTACTGAAAACAGCGCCAGCCGATCTGACCGGAACGGCTTATAACGCCGGCTATTTCGATCAGGCACATTTTATTCATGATTTTAAACAGGTGGTGGGCCTTACCCCCGGGCAGTACCGGCAGCGGCTGAAGCAGCGCGATCGTTTGGAGTAAGCCGGGAGAAAAACAGCGGGTTTAGGGCCTGTTTAATTAGTGTTAACAGGCCCTGGTGCGGTAAAAATAAAAGCGCCGGTTATTTAACCGGCGTTTTTGCACAGCTCAGCGGCAGTTTAACCGCCAGCGTTAAAACGGGTTATCCTAGGGCCTGTCGACACTAAGTAAATCCGGCCTGCTGAGAGCCAGCTTTTCTCAGAACAAGGAGAGAGGAGTGATATTAGCGGGCTAAATGAATGACGAACGACGAAGTTAATGAGGAAAACTGGCCACAGCCCGAAGGGTTATGGCTAAAAATCCCTCATCCTGCGTTGCTGTTCGTTCGCTTAACCCGTTAGGCCACACTCTCAGCGCCTTGTTTGAGATATTTTTAGCCAATAACAGGCCTGTTTAATTAGTGTCGACAGGCCCTAGGCACCTCTTAATAATTCAGCGCCGGCTCCGGCTTACTGAAAAAGTTCAGATCAAGGTGCCCTTGTTCAGTGAGGCGGAATATCGGCACTGTGCTGCTGTGTTGTGCGGTTTTTAATGAGACTGAACAGGGCATAAAGGTTTACAAGATTCAGGCTGGCGACGATCGTGCAGAACAGATAACCAAAGAGCAGGGCATCGCCCAATAAAAAAACAACGACAACACTGAAATAAAGTAACCATCCACCTGCTGCTAACTGTGCAATGTTGTTCAACAGCTTCATCCGGTAAGACTCGGGGTTGAGCAGGTTAATGAACAGCGGTGCAAAAAAGGTAGTAATTAACAGGAATGCTTCAATGAGATCGGTCGAAATCTGCGACATAATTTTATCGTAGACAACGTAGGTTTCTGTCACCCTTTCGCGGCTCAGTTCGTTGACCCCCTCACCTCCTCCATTGGGTGTCAGTACGATCGTCCTCGTGCATTGAGAGAGTGGTGCAAACATAAATGCGATGATCATGACTGTCAGTATCGTGCGTATTTTTCTCATAATACTCCTTGAATCCCGTGTTCTTTTTACGCCTGGCAGAAAAAATCCTGAATATTTAAAGCGGTTTCTGATACCGGTATCCCTGCCTTATCACTGGGGGTATTGAAAGTGAGGGTACTGAGGTTGCCGGGTTCAATCAATGCCAGAAAGAGTGATTAGCAGAGATGGCTGGGTATCTGCAGATCTGCCACTGCGCACAACGGGGAAAAACAGCGGAGAGTGTGTAGTACAGCATGGTTACCCGCTCCGGCACTCCGTTATACTGCGTCTGCTATCAGAAACCAGGAGCGAGGCACCAGTCATCAGGATGAAAACAGTCGTTGTATTGGGCGGTTATGGAAACTTCGGTAAGCGCATTTGTGAGACTCTGGCTCAGGACAGCGGTATCTGCTTACTGTGCAGTGGGCGTCATTCAGATAAGGCTCGTACCCTGGTTGCTCAGTTGCAGCCGTCAGCCAAAGCAGAATTACAGGCCGTTGCGCTGGATATCAACGCGGCCGATTTCCGCGCACAGCTGCAGGATTTAACGCCGTTTCTGGTTATTCATACCGGTGGTCCTTTTCAGGGGCAGAATTATCGTGTTGCCGAAGCCTGTATTGCGGTTGGTGCGCATTATCTGGATCTTGCCGATGACCGTCGTTTTGTCTGCGATATAACCTTACTTAATAAACAGGCTGAAGACGCCGGAGTGCAGATCATCAGTGGTGCCAGCTCGGTACCGGGGCTGTCGTCGGCGGTTATTGAACATTATCAATCAGACTTCCGGCAGATCGACAGCATTGATATTGCTATCGCACCGGGTAATCAGGCTGAACGCGGTGAAGCAACGCTGCGTGGCATTTTGTCGTACACCGGCCGTCCTTTCTCTGTGTTTGAACAGGGACGTGTACGTACGGTGTATGGCTGGATGAATTCCCGGCGTAAATATTTTGGCCCAAGGTTGGGATGGCGTTGGCTGGCGAATGTGGATGTGCCCGATCTGGAACTGTTCCCGGCGCAGTTTGCGGTTACTGAGCGGGTACGTTTTCAGGCCAGTCTTGAGCTGACGTTTCCGCATTTTTCGATGCTGGCGATGGCTTCACTGGCGCGTCTGCGCCTGATTAAAAACTGGGCACCGGCAACGGCTCTGATTTATCGGATGAGCCATTGGTTCAGTAAACTGGGCAGCGCTGATGGTGCGATGCAGATTGATATCGCCGGGCTGAATACGCAGGGTGCAGCCAGCAGGCTTTGTTGGCGTCTGGAGGCTTATGATGGTATTGGCCCTTTTATCCCCACATTGTCGACCATCATCATCGCCAGACAATTGCTGGCAGGGCAGGTGAATCCAGGTGCCAGAGCCTGCAGCGGTGAATTTTCACTACCGGAATTTTACCCTTATGCACAGAGCTTAGGGCTGGTGATCAGGGAGGAGCAGGGTGACTGATTATTTTCTGCTGAAAACGCTGCACATTCTCTCGGCGGTCGTATTAATGGGCACCGGCAGTGGCATTGCTTTTTTTATGTTAATGGCGGTTCTCAGCCGCAGTCAGGAAACAATCCGTAATGTCAGCCGGATCGTTATTCTGGCGGATTGGTTGTTTACCGCTCCGGCGGTTTTAGTGCAGCTAATCTCCGGTGTGTGGTTGATGTCTCTGCTGAATGTCAGTTTTACCTCGCCGTGGTTTCTGACGGTCGCCGGGTTGTTTATATTGATTGGTTGCTGCTGGCTGCCGGTGGTCTGGATTCAGTATCAGTTACACCGCGAAGCCTGTATGGAAAATGGTTTTTTAAGCGCACGCTTTAAACGTCTGATGCGACTCTGGATTGCATTGGGAATACCGGCATTCGCTGCAATGCTGGTGCTTTTCTGGTTGATGGTGGCTAAGCCTCTGGCGGTAATATGACGGCATTACAGCAAACGTTCGGTCGCTGGACCTTGAGCCTGCTTTGGCTTATTACGGCGCTGGTGTCGGTCGCGACGGCGCAGGATGTTGGTCTGGTGATCTTACAGCAGGGTGGCGTAGCCGATGCTCTGGCTCCCTGGCTGCTTTATGGTGGCAGTATTGTGGATGCGCTTTTAGGACTATGGCTGTTACTGCCCTGGGCGCAACGTCTGTGTTTTCAGATACAGCTGATCACTATTGCGGTTTATAGCGTACTGCTGTCGGTTATTGCTCCTGAATTCTGGTGGCATCCGTTTGCGCCAGTGGTTAAAAACCTGCCGATTATGGTACTTATCTGGATTCTGATGCCAGGAAAATCAATATCCTGATCGCGGTCAGCGCGACGTTTTATTCGTAGTGTGCTCTGTTGTGCTTAAACGGGGATACAGTGCCTGCCTTAAAATAAAAAACCGCCGGTTGTTCGCAATCGGCGGTTTTTTATTGAACGTCTTAAACGGTTCAGTGTTAAAGCACCGCTGAATTATTTATTCAGTAGTGCTTTAAAAGTACTGAACTTATTTACCGCCTTTCAGCACGTGATTAATACGCGCCTGAGTTTCTGGTGTGCCGAGCAGGCCGGAGAATAATTCCATCTCCAGTTTAACGGCTTTATTAACACGCTCACGGTGGCCTTCGGCGCGACCCAGTTTTTTAATGGCGCGGATCGAATCCTGAGAGTTTTTCAGTAACTCGTTGGCGGTGGCCATCGCTGTTTCCAGTGCTTTACCGTCTTCCACAGCGGCGGTTAGCAGGCCCCATTTTTCGGCTTCGGCGGCGGAGAAGAAACGGCCGGTGTACAGCAGTTCTGCCGCACGCTTAGGACCAATGGCTTCAGACAGCAGTACCGAGCAGGCACCTTCAGAAGTGACACCGATTTTGGCAAATGGCAGGCTGTAACGGATGCTGTTACCGGCGTAAGCGATATCGGCATGCAGCAGCATGTTGGCGCCAATACCGATGGCCACACCTTCCTGCGCCATAATCAGAGGCTTTTGCAGACCGGCGAAGGCATCAAAAATGCCGGCAACACCGTCCTGAACTGCAGGCAGATCGCCGCCAGGCAGCAGGTCGGCCAGATCGTTACCGGCGGTAAAACGGCCTTCGGCGCCTGTCATCACGATGACTTTAACCTCATCGTTGGCATCACTGTCGTGCAGGGCGGCAATAACGTCCTTATAAGTCTGTACGCGGATGGCGTTCAGCACTTTTGGGCGGTTCAGGGTAATTACGGCAATGCCGTTTTCCAGACTGTAGGTAATGTCCTGATACATAGGGATGGTCTCATCGGTTCAGTATGGCGGGCATGATGGCAAACCCGGAATAACAGAGCAATGATCAATATGCACAGATTGCTGGTTGAAACCGAGGTCTGGCGTTTATTGCCGTTGGCACTAACGGCGGGAATTCTGGTCAATCCTGATGCGGGTAAGGCTAGGGTTATGCCTTATGATGCTCAGATATCCGCTGACCATTAACGAAAGGAATCTCAGGTTATGAACAGGATGCAGACATTCAAATGGTTGCCCGGCATAACGCTGCTGGTCTTTATACTGGCCACAGTGCAGGTTAATGCCGGGGAGGGCAGCGCCGCGGCTTTCCGTCAGGAGCTGGTGGCCGCAGCATTGCAGCGTACGACTCAGCAGGTGCGCTATGACGGCGCTTACCAGAAAATTGCCTATCCCAATGGTGATGTGGCGCCAGACATTGGCGTGTGCACCGATGTGGTGATCCGCAGCTACCGCGCCCTGGGGATCGATTTACAGCAACGGGTGCACGAAGATATGGTGGCTGATTTTGCCGCTTACCCATCGCGCCGTATCTGGGGTATGACCCGTACCGATACAAATATTGACCATCGCCGGGTGCCGAATTTACAGGCGTTTTTTCAGCGTAATGGCCAGACATTAGCCGTCAGTGATAACCCGGCCGATTATCAGCCGGGGGATCTGGTCACCTGGATGCTGCCGGGCAACCTGCCGCATATTGGCGTGGTCAGTGACCGCTATGCGTCAGGCTCCGGCAGGCCGTTAATCGTGCATAACATTGGCGCCGGTCCGGTGCTGGAGGATATGTTATTCCGTTACCGGATTACCGGGCATTACCAGTACCTGCCACAGAAAAGTGGGGAGTGATTACTCTCCGTTACCGGCTGTTTGCAGAATGACCAGGGCATTACCATTACCTGCCACAGAAAAGTGGGGAGTGATTACTCCCCGTTACCGGCTGTTTGCAGCATGATCAGGGCATTACCAGTACCTGCCACAGAGAAGTGGGGAGTAATTACTCCCCGTGACCGGCTGTTTGCAGAATGACCAGGGCTTTGCCCGGACTGACGCTCTGGCCGGTTGTGCGCAGCACTTCCACCACGGTACCGCTCTGATGGCTGCTGACTTCAATTTCCATCTTCATGGATTCCAGCACCACCAGAGGCTGACCGGCACTGACCTGATCGCCGGGTTTAACCAGACATTGCCAGACGTTGCCGGATACATGGCTGTCGATGCTGAATTCACCGTCTGCCAGCGGGCGCTCATCGCTTTCTTCCAGCACCGAAGGTTCGCTGTCGTAATGGAATTTTCCTGAGGCTTTCCATTCTTCAAGTTCTGCCTGAAAGGCTTTTTGCCGTTCCTGCTGGAAGGCTGAAATACCTGTGCCCTGTTCCTGCAAAAAGCGTTCGTATTCCGCCAGGTTAAAGCGGGTTTCTTCGATTTTTATTGGATACTGGCCATGGGGAAACTGCTGGCGGATCGTCATCAGTTCGTCGTGGCTGACCTCGTAAAAACGTACCTGATCGAAAAAGCGCAGCAGCCAGGGCTGGGTAAATTCGCCGGTGGTTTTATAGCGGTTCCACATTTGCAAGGTACGGCCAACAAGCTGATAACCGCCCGGACCTTCCATACCGTAAATACACATATAAGCACCGCCGATACCGACGGAGTTTTCCGCCGTCCAGGTACGCGCCGGATTATATTTGGTGGTGACCAGACGGTGGCGCGGGTCCATGGGTGTTGCCACCGGAGCACCTAAATACACATCGCCTAAGCCCATCACCAGATAACTGGCGTTAAAGACAATATCTTTCACTTCATCAATGGAGTTCAGGCCATTAATGCGGCGGATAAATTCAATATTATCCGGGCACCAGGGCGCGTCGGCCCGTACCGATTGCATGTATTTATTCACCGCCAGCTGGCAGGCTTCGTCGTTCCACGACAGTGGCAGGTGAACAATGCGCGACGGCACTTCGGCATCCTGCAAGTCGCCCAGCTGATCTTCGGCGGCAATTAATATCTGCAGTAATTCCTGCTGACTTAAGCGGCTGGAATCGTAGTGCAGCTGCAGCGAGCGGATGCCCGGTGTCAGCTCCCACAGGCCGGTAATATTCTGTGTGTTTAAATACTGCATTAAGGCATGAACGCGGAAGCGCAAGCGGATATCCAGCTGCAGCGGGCCGTATTCCACCAGTAAGTACTGATCACCGCTGGGGCGATAAACGACACCGGTCGGGTGTGAGTCTGCCTGACCGGTATAAGCGATGCTGTGCACAATCGGGCTGTCCGGTAACCAGCGTTCAACCGCACAATCCTCTGCCCTCAGTGTTGTCAGACTGTTTTGCTGTGCGCGGTTTAAGACAACGGCAGTCTGCTGGCTCACCGGCAGAAAGCGGATTTTATCACCGGCTTTTAACTGGCCGAGTTTCCATAAATCCGCGGTTATCACCGTGGCCGGGCAGACAAAGCCGCCCAGACTCGGGCCGTCCGGCCCTAAAATCACCGGCATATCACCGGTAAAATCGACGGTACCAATGGCGTAGGCATTGTCGTGGATATTGGATGGGTGTAACCCGGCTTCACCACCGTCGGCCCGTGCCCATTCTGGCTTTGGGCCAATCAGGCGCACACCGGTACGGCTGGAGTTGTAGTGCACTTCCCAGGTGTGGGCAAAGAAGCGTTCAATATCGCTGTCGGTAAAAAATTCAGGTGCACCGTGTGGGCCGTAAATAACCCGTAATTCCCATTCATTGGCAATCGTGGGCAGCAAAGCCGGATCGTTAAGGGTTGCAGGTTCTGCTTTATTATCTGCGGAAAAATGCAACACATCGCCCGGTAATAATGCGCGACCGTTATGGCCGCCAAACTGACCAAGCGTAAAGGTGGATTTTGAGCCCAGATAATCCGGACAGTTAAAACCACCGGCAATTAAACAATAAGCCCGTGCACCGGCACTGCCAACGCTGCCGCAGTCGAGAATATCGCCGGCATTAATATCAATGACCTGCCAGAATTCAATATCACTGGTTGTACTGTTGTGGCTCAGGCTGCCAGGGGGTAGGCCCGCTCGGGTCAGGCTGGCGTTGGTGGTGGCACCAGCCAGTAATATCCTTGTCGGTGCGTTAAATTTAAGCACCGGGCCTTTTAAGGTAATTTCCAGACCCGCGGCCTGCTCTGCGTTACCGAGTAAACGGTTACCGAGAGCAAAAGAATAGCCATCGAACGGGCCTGACGGTGGCACACCAATATCCCAATAGCCAATGCGCGCGGGTAAATCCTGAAGGGTGGTTTGTGTTCCGGCGGTTAATACCTGCACGCTGGTGGGCTGGTGTTGCAGTGTTTTTAATAACTGGGTGTACACATCACCGGCTTGTACGCGCTTATCCTTAAGAATATCGAGCAGATAACGGCGGTTGCACTCCAGTCCGTACAATTCCGTGTTGGCCAGCGCTTCTGCCAGGGTTGCCAGCGCCTGATCGCGGTTGGCGGCGGTGGCAATCACTTTGGCCAGCATAGGATCGAACAGAGCCGGTACTTCTGAGCCGCTTTCTACCCAGGTATCAATACGCAGTGATGGCCAACCGGAAGTCTCTTTTATCAGAGGCCAGCGGACATTGCTTAATAATCCGGCGCAGGGCTGAAAATCCTGTGCCGGATCTTCGGCATAAATCCGTGCCTGAATGCTGTGGCCTTTGGGTATGAAATGCTCTGTCAGTGGCAGCGTTTCTCCGGCACCGAGGCGCACCATCCATTCCACCAGATCAATACCGTAGACTTCTTCGGTAACGCCGTGCTCAACCTGTAAGCGGGTATTCACTTCGAGAAAATAAAACTCGCCGGAATCGGCATCGTAAATAAATTCGACTGTACCGGCACTGCGGTAATTAACCGAGCGGCCCAGACGCGCTGCTGTGCTGTGCAAGGCTTCACGTTGTTGTGCGGTTAAACCCGGTGCCGGTGTTTCTTCCAGCACTTTCTGATTGCGGCGCTGAATGGAGCAGTCGCGCTCGCCCAATGCCAGTACCTGGCCCTTACCGTCACCAAAAATCTGTACTTCGATATGGCGGGCTTTTTCGACAAATTTTTCGATAAATACGCCATCGTTGGCAAAGTTATTGGCGCTTAAACGTTTTACCGAGGCAAACGCCTGCTGCAGTTCGGCCTCGCTGTAACACAGCTGCATACCAATACCGCCACCACCGGCGGTGCTTTTTAACATCACCGGATAACCAATGCGCCCGGCTTCACGGATGGCGCTGTGAATATCGGTCAGCAGTTCGGTGCCCGGCAGCAGCGGAACTTTATTGTCCTGCGCCAGTGCACGCGCCGAATGCTTTAAACCAAAGGCATCCATTTGTGCGGCGGTGGGGCCAAGAAAGACCACGCCAGCCTGATCGCAGGCATGGGAGAAGCCGGTATTTTCGCTTAAAAATCCATAACCGGGGTGAATGGCTTCAGCACCGCAGTCTTTTGCAATCTGCAGGATTTTTTCCTGATTCAGGTAGGTATCCGCGACCGTACCATCACCTAAGCAGTAAGCCTCATCGGCCTGCTGGACATGCAGCGAATGCTGGTCGGCCTGATGGTAAACCGCAACCGCCTGAATATTCATTTTTTTCAGGGTGCGGATAATACGGCTGGCAATGGCGCCACGGTTGGCGATTAAGACTTTTTTAAACATGGTCTTGCCTCATTCTTAAATGTCTTGTTTCACTTCACGTATGTTGTTGCACAAGAGGCAGGTCGTCCTGCATAAATACTGAAGCCTGCCGGTCGTCCGGCTGCTTGAAATATGAATTTTCTGATCGGCAGGCAGGATTACCAGACAATCACTTCAATCGGTGTCGGGTTATAGGCATTGCAGGGGTTGTTCAGCTGCGGGCAGTTGGATATCAGCACGATGGTGTTCATCAGGGCTTTCAGTTCGACATATTTGCCGGCATCGGAAATGCCATCGGCAAAGGTCAGTCCGCCTTTAGCGGTGACCGGTACATTCATAAAGAAATTAATATTGTGGGTAATATCGGCTTTATCCAGCCCGTATTCTTCATGCTCGTTAATGGCCAGCATCCAGCTGTCACGGCAGGCGTGCATGCACTTTTTTTCCAGACTGTAGCGCACGGTATTGGATTCGGTGGCGCAGGCACCGCCTAAGGTGTCATGCCGACCACAGGTATCGGCGACAATTTCCAGCAGCGGGCGGTTTTCGTTAGTCATTAATACCGAGCCTGCCGTCAGATACACATTACCCTGGGCGCGGATGGTATCGGTGGCGCTGTAGCGTTCGCCCGGATCATCGGCGTTATAAAACAGCGTATCGGCGGCCTGATTACCTTCCAGATCGAGAATACGCAGAGTCTGTCCGGCTTCGATGCGGTGAATAAAATAATCACCGGCCAGTACTGTCTGGCGGAAACTGGCATCCTGGGGCTGCAGTGTGCTTGCTTTAATCATGATTCGGCTCCTCAGGCTTCGCAGAAGTTATAGAGAAAATTGTTGTGAAAACCGCGCTGATTTTCTGCACAGTGATTTTTACACTCATCATCGCTGGCAATGGCGGCGGCTCTGCCCAGATGGTAGTGCACCGGCCGCACAGGATATTCGGTGGCATTGTTTAACGGGTGCGGACAGGTGTGCATGATCAGCAGGGTGTCCATTTCGAAACGTAAAGTGATGGCATTGCCGGCCTTTGATGCATCGCCGATGTAGCGCATATTACCCAGATCATCGGTCTGAACCTGACTGAACAGATTGAGGTTGGCGGCCATATCTTTGCGTGACAGACCGTATTTGGCGAACTCCACCAGAAAGCTGTCATAGCCGTTCTGTGTCCAGCCATTACGGGCTTCCTGATAGGTTTTAATGCCCCATTTTTCTGCCACCATGGTTTTATTAATATTGCCGCAGACGGTGTCGTGCCAGCCGCAGTCATCGGCCACAACAGAGGCAAAAATACGGCCCATGTCGGAATACAGGCAGTGGCCCTGAGTCAGCTTAAAGGTATGCTGGCATTTTAAGGTATCCGGTGCGTTGTACTTTTCCAGCAGGTCGTATGGGTTAAACATTAACAGGCCAAGGTTGGCGCCGCCGTGCAGGTCGGTAAAGGTGATGACCGTGCCTTTTTTTACCCGCATCGACCAGTGGCATCCGCCTCCCAGCGTATCCTGATAAACGGCCTCGCCCTGATAAAATTGCTGATGTTTTTTGCTTAACTGAGTCATATGTTCTCCTTCAGGCGCTTATGTCTGCCCCGATGCCAGCTTCGTCCTGCACACGGGCTGTGGCATGAACGGAGTGCTGAATATCGTTGTATAAAGAATGTTCCTGAGCGCTGTCGCCGCTTTTAGCCAGCTGGCCATGATTGCTCTGGTTCAGTTTTAAATCGTAGGTAATGGTCGCCCCCCAGGCATTGGGAACCATGGGGTCGTGGCGGACTTTATCGAATACCAATAAACGGCTGCCGAGATAAAAACCCTCACCAATATCGTGGGTGACCATAAAAATAGTGGTACCGGTCTGCTGCCATAAATCCAGAATTAACTGGTGCATATCGGCACGGATACCCGGATCAAGGGCTCCGAAGGGTTCGTCCAGAAGCAGGATTTTTGGCTCTTTAATTAATGCCTGAGCAATGGCCAGGCGTTGCTGCATACCGCCGGACAGTTCATGCGGATACTTATTAGCGGCACTGTGCAGTCCTACCCGCTGCAACAGATCCATGGCTTTTTCTCTGGCCTGGGCACGGGCTTTACCAAACAGGCGGGCCAGCAATTTACTCTGGGCAAATTCCAGCCCGAGAATGACATTGTCCAGTACGCTCAGATGGGGGAATACCGAGTATTTCTGGAACACAATACCGCGGTCGACACTGGGCTCGTCGGTTAATGGCTGACCATCCAGCAGACACTGGCCTTTACTGGCGCTTTCCTGACCGGAGAGCATTTTCAGAAAGGTCGATTTGCCGCAGCCGGATGCTCCGACCATGGTCACAAATTCGCCTTTTTTAACGCTCAGATTGATATTGTCCAGCACCGGCTGATCGCCGTAGGTTTTGCTGACTTTTTTAAATTCGATAAAACTCATAAATATTCCACCTTGTGGTTATCCTGCGTCTGAAGATCAGTGCATTTATTGCGGCTGATACCAGGGGAATAATTTGCGGTTCAGTTGTTTCAGTAACTGATCAGAAATAATCGCCAGCAGGCTGATCCACACCACATAAGGCAGGATGACGTCCATTGCCATATAACGGCGTACCAGAAAAATCCGGTAGCCAAGCCCTTCGGTTGAGGCGATGGCCTCGGCGGCAATTAAAAATAACCAGGCAGCCCCCATCGACAGGCGCAGCGCATCGACCAGGCGTGGCAGCATTTGCGGCAGCACCATGCGCAGCATTAATTGCCAGCTGTTGGCGCCCAGCGTCTGGGCCTTAATCCACTGTTCGGTCGGCAGTTCAGACACACGGCTTTGTAATTCGCGGATTAAATATGGCGTGATGCCAATCACAATCAGCACCACTTTCGATACTTCACCGAGACCGAAAACAATAAACAGTACCGGTAGCAGGGCCATGGGCGGCACCATCGAGATGGCGGTGGTAAAGGGTGATAAATTTGCGCGCAGCAGCGGCAGGGCACCCAGCGTTAAACCAAATAACAGAGCAATAGTTGCACTGATACCAACGCCCATGGCCAGGCGTTCAAGGCTGGCGAGGGTATCGACCCAGAGCAGAATATCGCCGCTGCGTTTATTTTCTTCGGTCGCCATGCGCAGCAGTGTGTCGCCCATGGTGCTGAAGGCGGGCAGTAATTTGTCATTCGGATTTTCGCTCAGGCGCTCGGTTGAGGCTGCCATATAGAGCAGGATGGCGATAATGAAGGGCAGGGCGCCCAGAAAAAAAGCCAGTGGGCGGGAAATTCTCTGATTAATCAGCCGGCGCATAAGCGCACTCCTGTTCGGGTTAACGGAGCGGATACAAGGGGCATTGCACAGGCTGGCCTGAGCGAATGTTCCAGTGATCTCCCGGGCTTTTATCCCTCCGTGTAACCCCCGCACGCGGCTGAGGTCGGTTGCTCTCGGACCAGTCGTTCGTGTTTAACAACACAAACCGGAACCCTAGCGACCTATTAACGGAACTCAGTGTAGCAATTCCGCGAGCGATGCAGAACACCCCATTGTTTTCGCATCTCAACGGTATTTGCGAATGGTGTGCCAATTCTTACAAAGCACGGAAATGAATGATTTTTGCGCACAGGGCATACAGAAATGCCCTAAATTGTCGGGCGAGAAACATATCAATAAATCTGAAACAGAAAATTATGCCGCATTTAAGGGCAGTTTTTATCCGCATGTTTTGTTTTGGTGCTTCGGGGAGTGTGTATGCGTGAATTTCTGAATCCTGCGGCGGTGCTGTTTCTGGCGTCGGTTCTCTGGGGCAGTGCCTGGATACCACTGAACGCTATTGAAAACGCCGGAATCAGTCATTCATTACTGCTGCTACTGGCGTACAGCGTGGCCAGTGTGCTGACCGCGGTGATCCTGTGGCGTCAGTGGCACAGGGTGCTGGTGCACTGGCAGCAGAATAAAGCGTTGTTAGCAGGAATATTTCTGGTCGGTGGTCTGGCCAATGCCAGTTTTTCGTTGGCGCTGCTGGAAGGCAATGTGGTGCGGGTCATGGTGCTGTTTTATCTGTTACCTGTGTGGAGCACCTTGCTTGGACGATTATTTCTGCATGAGACCGTCAGTGCCGGCAAAGCGCTGATGATTATGCTGGCTTTGCTGGGGGTGGTGCTGGTGGCGGGTATTCAGCCGGGGAGTGACTGGCAGGCGGCCTTACTGAAAACGCCCTGGGGAACAGGCGATACTCTGGGGCTGATTGCCGGTTTTACCTATGCAGCGAATAATATTTTATTCCGTAAAGGGCAGCAGGTTGCGCTGGTATTAAAAGCAGAAAGTATGTTGCTGGGGGCCGCATTTTTTATGTTGCTGAGCTGGCTTTGGCAGACGGATACACAGAATTCCGATCAGCTGTTGCAGGTATCGGAAAATGCCGTTTTGCTGGCCATGCTGTACGGTGCAACCTGGCTTCTGGCGGTATCCTTCGGCTCGCAATGGGGCGTCAGTCATTTACCTGCCAGCCGCTCGTCGCTGATTATTATTATGGAACTGGTCACCGCGGTATTAACGGCCTGGTGGCTGGGAGAAGCGCATTTGAGTGTATGGGGCTGGCTGGGTTGCGTCTGCATTATGAGCGCAGCATTGCTGGACAGTATGAGTGCCGGGGTTAGTCCAGACGTAAAAACCTGGGCACCAGCATCAGGCCAATTCCGGTCATCACCATGGCGTAGTGATTAGATACAAAGTAGGGGTAAATCATCAGGGCAACGCCGCTCCACAGTGCGATTTTATGGCTTTGGCGCTTACCGTAAATAAAATAACCAAAACCGATGGAGCCAAAAATCAGCGATAAAAACAGCCCGGTTGTATCCGTTAACATGCTTGAGTCCTTTGTTGTGATTGTGAGTGTTTGATCACTCTCGTTTAATCTCCTCCACAGCCGCTGCTGCAGCCACTGTCGGAGCCCGATGAGCAACTGCCGCTACAGCCGCCACTGCCGGAGCAACCGGAAGCGCAGCCAATATGGCTGGCACAGTAAGGCGTTGTGTCGTGTTGTGTTTTCTTGTTTGGGCCTGTTGCTGCCATCTGACAGTTGAGCTGGTAAAAAAATCCGTCATCAATATTCAGCTGGGCATCAAGCGCAAACAGTAACGGCAGTTTGTTGGGCTGTTTGGCTGACAGCCATTCCCGCGCGCAGGCAATACGCCAGGCGCGTTTAATGCCGTTGGCGGCGGTGGTTGGCGTGCTCATGGCTTCGGCCGGTGTGTGGTGCAGAAAACGGCCAAAAGCGGAACGGCAGAATTCCTGATATTTGCGGGTGAACAGAATAAATTCATGCCAGGCGAGGTCGACCACCTGCGAGGGCATGGCAACGGGTTTACGTCCGGCGATATTACAGATCTGAAAATATTCGCGCAGTCCGTCCATTACCAGCGCCAACTGAGCTTCGTCCAGATGGGGGTAGCGCTGTGCCACCTTGCGTTTTAAGGTGCCGGGAAAGGCATAATTCTGTATATGCCGGGCACGCAATTTAATGGCGATTTTACGCCATAGTTTCCAGCTCAGGCTGATAATAATAATGGCCAGAATAATGCTGAAGAGGTTGTTGAATATCCAGTTCATAAAGCGTCCTGCGTACAGCCTGAAAAGTTGGCTGAACTATGCCGGGGCTTCGGCTGCTGGTCAATGCTGACACTGCCTGATGGTTGGCTGTGTCAGCAACGCGCAGGATGGCGCAGGGGACGGATTGCTGCTGAGCTGGTTACTGGTGGTGCGGTTACATTTTTTCAGCAAAAAACGCCATGATTTCAGCGGTTGTCATTTCCTGAGTTTCATTTGAAAAACAGTAGTAATCAGGCCGGGCATCACTGAAATATTGCATCACCATTTTCAATCCTTCCAACTTTGGAAACAGGCCAACGGGCATGTTGTATTCACCGCTTTCTTTTAATTTATAAAACAAGTGAGTGCCGCATTCACTGCAGAATCCGCGAGATGCCCAGGCGGATGACTGGTACATTTTCACATTGTCTTCGCCTTCGAACGTAACCTCTGTACCACACTGAACGGCAAAGAAAGGCGCGCCTCCCCAGGTGCGGCAGGATTGGCAGTGGCATACCGTAAATTTAGGGTTGATATTGGTTGCGGTTATTTTTACTGCACCACAGAGGCAGCTGGTATGAGAAGCAGGCATATTGCGGGAATCCGGATGGATAAAAACAGCAGCATGCCAGATGGTTGCGCAAATGCCTACTCTGTCGCTGGCGGGAAAATATAAAAGCGTTTTTATTGCCCGGGTTAACGGACAGAAATAAAAACGGGCCCTGATCAGGCCCGTTCTGCGTTATCTGCGTGGTATTTACACCAGCTGCATTAACGATTTTTTATCGTAGTCTTCCAGTTCGTCGTAACGCCCAGCCTTGACTTTCAATACCCACTCCGGGTCCTGCAACAGTGCACGGCCAACGGCCACCAGTTCAAACTCACCGGCCGCCATGCGCTGGCCAAGTTCATCGATGGAGGCGGTGGCAACACCGGAGGCGTCAACCATGTCGCGTTTGTCTTCATCAATAAAGCTGGCATTCAGGCCAACAGAACCGACGGTAATCACCGGCTTACCGGTGATTTTTTTGGTCCAGCCGGCCAGATTCAGGTCGGAACCTGCGAATTCTTTTTCCCAGAAACGGCGGGTTGAGCAATGGAAAATATCGACACCGGCTTCGACCAGTGGCTTGAGGAAAGCTTCCAGTTCTTCCGGGGTTTCACACAGACGGGCGCTGTAATCCTGCTGTTTCCACTGGGAGAAACGGAAAATAATCGGGAAATCCGGGCCAACACGGTCGCGGATGGCAGAGACAATTTCGCAGGCGAAACGGGTACGGGCAACCAGATCACCACCGTATTCGTCAGTACGCTGGTTAGAGCCTTCCCAGAAGAACTGGTCGATTAAATAACCGTGGGCGCCGTGTACTTCCACCGCATCAAAGCCAATGCGTTTGGAATCTTCAGCTGCCTGAGCGAAGGCTTCAATCACTTCCTGAATATCTTCTTTGCTCATGGCTACGCCATTTTCTTTACCGGCTTTGACCAGACCGGACGGGCTGTAACCCGGTACTGACGGATCAGGCTCCACGCCTTCTTTACGGATGGCGCCAACGTGCCACAGCTGTGGAGCGATTTTGCCGCCTTTGGCGTGTACTGCATCGACCACTTTTTTCCAGCCGGCCAGTGCGTCTTCACCATAAATAAAAGGGACGCGCGGATAGCCGTTAGCGGCTTTATGGCCAACACAGGTGCCTTCGGTAATGATCAGACCCACTTCATTTTCGGCACGGCGGGCGTAGTAGGCGGCGACCAGCTCATTGGGAACGTTGCCCGGCGAGTAAGTGCGGGTCATCGGAGCCATAACAATACGGTTGCTCAGTTGCAGCGGGCCGAGGGTGATGGGTTCAAACAGGGCGCTGACGGCGCCGTGGACATTGCTCATATCGGTATTCCTGTTGGCTGTTTTTTACTGTTTCGGAAATGGTTAAAAGGTTGTCGGAAATTGTTAAAGGGGTGTACGTGATTGCGCCGGTTGTGCATCCGGCAGCCACTGTTGCAGCAACAGCGACATACTCTGCTCAAAGTGTTCACGCCCTAACAGGCGGGCGTAATACAGCGCGCCTTTGCAGGCAAAAATAAATAACTGCGCCAGTTCCTGGGCACTGGCAGTGGCCGGAGCCTGCAGCTCGCCGTCTGCCAGCCCCTGGCTGAACACCGCAGCAACCCAATCCACTTCGAGCCGGCTGAGGTCACTCAGGCGTGCGCGCATGGCATCCGGCAGTTGCGCCAGATCGCTGTGCAGGGCGCTGAGTGGGCACTGCTTATGTTCGTTAAAGGTATGTTTGGCGGCGGCACGCAGATAACGCTGCAGTTTGTCCGGTGCATTTTGCCCATATTGATCAAAGTGCGCGAAACCATCACGCAGCCATTGTTCGGTCCAGTCACACAGTGCCAGGCCAAGGTCGGCTTTCTGTGCGAAGTGGTGATGCACGCTGGGTTTGCTGATGCCCAGTTCGCGCGCCAGATCCTGATAGCTGAAGCCGGTATAACCACGGCGGCAGAGCAGGTCAGCGCCAACATCAATCAGCTGCTGACGGGTCTGGCGGGCATTGGCGGATTTTGTGGTCATTGCGGCATCGCTCTGGGCGTTTGTTAGTATCGACTGTGATTAGCCTACCTACTGGTAGGTAGGCTTACAGGAGGCATTTGTGCCAGAAGTCGGCAGATAGCCACTGCTTTTTGCAACGGTTCATGTTGCTGTCAGGTTTAAGCAGTTATAACTGGGGAAACGTGGGATGTGCGTGGCGCCGGTTTTGCTGCGTTTCGTTTCAGCATTTCATCGCAGCGTTACATTGATGTTTCAGGAGAAAACAGAATGCCGGAATTTCGTTATTGCCCGCATTGTGCGGCTGAGCTGCAACCCGGGAAGGTGGATCAGCGACGGGTCTGCGTGCGGATTGGCTGTGGGTTTATCCACTGGAATAACCCGGTTCCGGTGGTTGCGGCAATCGTTCTGCACCGGCCGCAGCCAGAAACGCAAGAGCATGTACTGCTGGTGAATAATGTCGGTTGGCCGGAGGGGATGCTGGCGCTGGTCAGTGGTTTTGTGGAGTCTGGTGAAACGCCGGAACAGGGTATTGTGCGCGAGATTAAAGAAGAGCTGGGGCTCAGCAGTACCGCCGTCCGTTTTCTGGGTCATTACCCCTTCGCTCAGGCCAACCAGCTGTTGCTGGTGTATGAGGTGCACGCCGAAGGGGAAATCGTGATGGATACCAGCGAGCTGGCCGCCTATAAGCACATTGCGGTTAATAAGCTGAAGGCCTGGCCCATAGGCACAGGCCCTGCCGTTCAGGCATGGCTGGATCAGCAGAACAGCAACGCTTAGCGCGTTGCCGCTTCACCGAAAATAGCCTGCAGCTGTCGCGGAATAAAGCGGATGCCAAACACCGAGGCTTTATACAGCAGCCCGGGGACAACGCTGGCCCGGCCTTTTATCACGCCTTTCAGACCGGCTCGTGCGACTGAGTCGCTGCTCATAATGGCGAGGGTGCGCAGGCCTTCAATCTTCTGTCCGGATACATCCATAAACTCGGTGGCCGTACCGCCGGGGCAGAGAGCGCTGATGTGAATTTTGTGCGGGCGCAGTTCCCGCGCCAGCGATTCGGCAAAGTTGAGTACATAGGCTTTGCTGCCGGCGTAGCTGGCAAACTGCGGGCCGGGTAAGAAGCCCAGCAGGGATGACACCAGCAGAATATGGCCGCCGCCGCGTTGTTTCATATCGGCGGCGAACAGCCAGGTCAGCTCGGTCAGGGTGGTGACCATCAGCTGGATCATCTGACTGTGAACCGGCATCGGCACGTCCAGCAGATAGCCATGCTGGGCAAAACCGGCGTTATTAATCAGCAGGTCGACGGGCAGCTGCAGTGCCTGGGTTTTATTAAACAGCTCTGTGGCCGAGCCGGGCTGAGCCAGATCCTGGCTGATCACCTGCACGCGGATGCCTGCGCTGTGCTCCAGCTCCTGTTTTAACGCCAGTAATTTGTCTTCGCGCCGTGCCACCAGAATCAGATGGCAACCGGCGGCGGCCAGCTGGCGGGCAAAGGATTCGCCAATGCCACTGGAGGCACCGGTAATCAGAGCGGTTTTGTTATGGAAGGTGCGCATGGCAGAACTCCGTTGGCTGATACGGTTATTTTTATTTTGCGGCTGTTTATAGTTTGACAGTTGTCGAACTGACCGGATGCTAAGAAACAGTTTGATGATTGTCAAAGTGTTATCCTGCCATCGTGTTAAAACGACGGAGGCTGAAGTACACTGCCGCCCACTTTCCGGATGTTCACAGTGAATCTATGTGCCGACTGACCGATAAAGGGGTGAACCTGCTGGCCGATGCCTTTAAAGCACTGGCTCATCCCAACCGTTTGCAGATGTATCTGGAAGTTGTGCGTCATCATCAGGCGGAACAGCCCTTAACAGAGCACAGCCGCACCGGCTTACCGGCCCCGGTAGCTGGCTGTGGTGTCGCTGACTTTATCAGTAAGCTCAGCATTGGCGCGCCGACCGTCTCTCATCATGTAAAAGCGCTGGTGGATGCCGGGCTGATCCGGGTCGAAAAACAGGGCAAATATGTGTCCTGCTTTTTAAACGAAGATTTATACCGCGAGCTGGGCGATTTCTTTCGTCCGCTGTCGTCGCAGGAGTAAGCATGAAACTTGAGAATATTGATAAGGCCCGCTTTAAAAAACATCTGAACCGTTTTCAGGCGGCACTGGTCGCAACGCTGCTGGTTCTGTCGCTGGGGTTTTCAACGTTATATATCGCCCTGTGGGGCAGTGCAGAGTCCAATTTCTGGCTCAACGCGGCGGGAGTGGCAACCGCCGCCATAGTGATTGCGGCGCTGATTAACCGCTTTAAAGATCATCCTGCGCTGACTGAGGTAATGTACGTCTGGCGCCTGAAGCAGGCGCTGAACCGGATTTACCGGGCCAGTGCAAAGCTGAATGCGGCGCTGGAGGCTGATAACCCGCTGGCGGTGACCATTCAGTACTATTTCCTGCACGGTTCAAAGCATCTGCACCAGCTGGAAGACAACACGCTGACCATGGATGAACTGAACACTCAGATTGCCCAGCTGGAGAAGCAGATTGAGCGACTGGGACTGACGCCGAGCGTGGATGATTACCGCCCGGAGCTGCTTGAGCAGCTGTAGCCGGCCGTTGTCGGTAAACAGGCCGCAGGCAAGATGCAGCGGCGGCCTTAACCATGTAAACTACGCGCATTTTTTACACACCCCTTTTCATACCTTTGGAAGACACGCAGGCTTTCGCCCATGATGAAATACATTTCTACCCGCGGTAATGCGCCGGAACTGACCTTTGAAGACGTACTGCTGACCGGCCTGGCCACCGACGGCGGCTTATATGTGCCGAAAGACGTACCGCAATTCTCCCTCGAAGAGATCGAATCCTGGCGTGACCTGCCGTACACCGAACTGGCACACAAGGTGATTTACCCGTTCGTGGAAGGCTGTGTGGATTCCGCCGCATTGCAGAAAATGCTGAATGAGGTGTATTCAGGCTTCGGTCATAAAGCGGTTGCTCCGCTGCAGCAGATTGACCACAACGAATACGTACTGGAACTGTTCCACGGCCCGACGCTGGCATTCAAAGACTTCGCTCTGCAATTGCTGGGTCGCCTGCTGGATTACGTGCTGGAACGCCGCCACGAGAAAGTGGTGATCATGGGGGCCACCTCCGGTGATACCGGTTCTGCCGCGATTGAAGGCACCAAAGCCTGTCGTAACGTCGACATCTTTATTCTGCATCCGCACGGCAAGGTATCTGAAGTTCAGCGTCGCCAGATGACCACGGTTAAAGGTGACAACATCTTCAATATCGCCATCGAAGGTAACTTCGACCAGGCGCAGGACATGGTTAAAGCCAGCTTTGGTGACCAGCAGTTCCTGCGTGGTGAGCGCAAACTGGTAGCCGTAAACAGCATCAACTGGGCGCGCATCATGGCGCAGATCGTTTACTACTTCTATTCCGCACTGAACCTGGGTGGCCCGCTGCGTCCAATGGCGTATTCCGTTCCAACCGGTAACTTCGGTGATATTTTCGCCGGTTACATGGCGAAGAAAATGGGCTTGCCGGTTGAACAGCTGATCATCGCCACCAACAGCAACGATGTTCTGCATCGTCTGATGAGCAAGAATCAGTACGAAGTACACCCGCTGCAGCACACCATCACGCCGTCGATGGATATCGCGGTATCCAGCAACTTTGAGCGTCTGCTGTTCGATCTGTATGACCGTGACGGTGCCAAACTGGCGGATCTGATGGCACGCATGAACGCCAAAAAAGATGTGGTGTCTCTGGACGAAGATAAGCTTGCCAAAGCCCGTGAACTGTTCGACAGCTATGCCGTCAGTGAAGATATGACGGTCGCCACTATGCAGGAAGTCTTCGGTGAAACCGGATATCTGCTTGATCCGCATACCGCCATCGGCGTGAAAGCAGCGCGCGAGTGCCGTCGTAACCAGAACATTCCGATGATCACTCTGGGAACTGCGCATCCGGTTAAGTTTGAAGAAGCGGTACTGCGTGCCGGTTTCGATATGCCAAAACTGCCGCATCACCTGACCGATCTGATGGAACGTGAAGAGCGTCTGAATGTGCTGCCTGCTGATCTGGCAACGGTACAAAGCTTTATCGCAAAAAACACCTTTAAGGACTGATACCTTAAACGGTGCTGCTGAAGGCCACTCTTGAGTGGCCTTTTTTATATCTGGCATTCCTGTACAGAGGCACAATTGGTCTATTCTTTGAGACAAAGGTTTGGATTGTCCTGCCGGAAATACCGCCTGAACAGGTATTGATATGACCCATGAATATGGTCCGGAGCTGCTCAGTTATCTGCAGGCATTCGACCAGCTGAAAGAAGCCATCTACATCGTCAATCCGCAGACTGCAGAAATAGTGGCAGTGAATGACGAAGCATGCCGCCAGCAGAAGCTCAGCCGTGAGCGGCTGGTGCAGCGCACGGTCTTTGATCAGCAGCGGGATATCCGCGATTCTGCTCACTGGCAGCTGGTGGTGCAGGCAATCCGCTCAGACCCTGACTATGTCTTTTCCGGCCGCCATATCCGCTCAGATGGCAGCGAATTTCCGGTAGAGGTTTCCAGCCATGTGGTGGTTTGGGATGGTACGGAATATCTGCTGTCTTCGGTACGCGATATTACCCAGCGTAAGGCAATCGAGAAAACACTGCATGATCTTGAGCCGATCATGCAGTTTGTTCTCAATGAAGCCTCGGACGGTATCTGGGACTGGGATCTGGCCACCAACGACGTGTTTTATGCCCCTCAGCTCAAACGTATGCTGGGTTACGGCCCTTACGAAGTGCAGCACACTCTGTTTACCTGGAAAGACAGTCTGCATCCGGAGGATGCCGAACACATTCTGGCCGAAACCGAAGAATACGTCTCCGGTAAACAGGATATTTACGATATTGAATACCGTCTGAGAACCCGCAACGGCGACTATATCTGGGTACATGACCGCGGTTATGTCTGTGCCCGCGATGATAATGGCCGGGCACTGCGGGTGGTGGGCATGGTGCACAATATTGATGAATACAAAAAGCTGGAAGTCCGGTTGCGGGAACTGGCGACCATTGATGAACTGACCGGCCTGCTGAACCGCCGTGCCGGTTATGCGGTCTTTGAACAGCAGTTACAGCTGGCGATCCGGCAACGTACCGTGCTCACGATTGCTTTACTGGATCTGGATACCTTTAAAAACATCAACGACCAGTTTGGACATCAGGTGGGTGACAGGGCACTGCGACTGGCATCTGACACCTTCCGTTCACGGCTGCGGGCGAGTGACACTCTGATGCGCTGGGGAGGCGAGGAGTTTCTGTTGCTGATGCCGGATACCAGTCTTGCGGCTGGTCTGAGTGTGTGTGAAGAGCTGCGCCAGCAACTGGAAAATGCCAGCCTTAAAGCATCTGGCCGCCGTATCCCGCTGACGGTCAGTGCGGGTCTGGCGGCTTGTCCCGAGCATGGAAAAAGTATCAAAAATCTGGTGCAGAGTGCCGATAAAGCGCTGTACCGTGCCAAATCGCTGGGCCGTAACCGCATTATTGGCTGAGCCCCGCCGCTCAGTGGTCATGCGATAATTCCCGCGGATCAATTCCGCAGTTGCCGTTGAAAATGTTACCCTTATGGCTCTTTTTCGCTGTGAGTCTGTATGAACTACCTTGCCTGGCCGGATTACAAACAAGGCTGGATTTTCCGCCATCGGGAGTTGCCCGTGGCTGCAGAAGATCTGGAACATATCAAACCGCTGACTGCCGTAGCCGCCTTGCAGTTCTGGCGCCAGAACATCAGTAAAGAAGCGACCCATGCCAGCCACTTTCTTGGTGATGACTGGCCGGCACGTAATGGCGTCTGGGCAGAGCAGGGCGACTGGCAGACATGCTGGGACAGTGACAGCAATGAATTACCTGAGTTGATTGCTGCGCATTTAAGCTGGGACGACAATACGGTGGTGTATTTCTGCTATCACTCCGAGCATGTGGTGCAGACCAGCTGGAAAATATTCCGCCGTTACTGGAAGAATTTTTTATTCTACGACGACGAACCTTTTCTGTTAGGGAAAAAACGCTCGCAGGTTATACAGTTTCACTCCGATGGCAGCTTCCATATCGGCACCAAACCGGCGGACCACTGAGCTCACAGTGGCCGTCCGTTCGCTTGTTACCAATGCAGGTAATAATCGAAGTCATTTATATTGTCTTCTTCTGACCAACGCTTGCGCAGCCCGGCGCTAATTCATAGACTGGTTTATTCAGTTTTTAAGGAGCGCGGCCATGAAGGGTGACGTCAAAGTAAACGAGTATCTGAATCAGCTTCTCAGCATCGAACTCACATCGATTAATCAGTATTTTCTCCATGCCCGCATGTTTAAAAACTGGGGTTTTTCTGAGCTGGATGAAAAGGCTTACAAAAAATCCATCAAGGATATGAAACAGGCCGACAAACTGATTGAACGCATTTTATTTCTCGAAGGTCTGCCTAATCTGCAGAAGCTGAATCGTCTGCGCATTGGCGAAAATACCGCCGAAATGTTGCAGTGCGATCTGGATCAGATTGTCGAGCAGCTGGAAGTCCTCAAAGAAGCCATTGCCTATTGTGAATCGGTTAAAGATTACGTTAGCCGCGAGCTGCTGGAAGAGATTCAGGAATACGAAGAAGAATACCTCGACTGGCTGGAAACCCAGCAATCTCTGATTGCCCAGGTTGGCATCGAAAATTATCAACAGTCCATGATGTAAGAGGAGGCCGGATATGAAAGGTAACGCACAGGTTATTGCCAAATTAAACGAGTTATTGGCCGGTGAATTAAGCGCCATGGATCAGTACTTTATCCATTCCCGTATGTACGATGACTGGGGACTGAAAAAACTGTACGAGCGCATTGATCACGAGTTCGAAGATGAAAAGGGCCACGCTTCAAAGCTCATTGAGCGCATTCTGTTTCTGGGCGGGACACCTGATATGGTAACCCGGGTGCCGCTGAATATCGGTAAAGACGTACCGGCAATGCTGAAGAGCGATCTTGATCTGGAGTACAAGGTTATCGTCGATCTGCGGGAAGTCATGGCCCTGTGTGAACAGGTTCGGGACTATCAGACCCGTGATATGTTGCAGGTGCTGCTGGATGATACCGAAAACGATCACACTCACTGGCTGGAACAGCAGCTGGGTCTGATCGACAAAATCGGCCTGCCTAACTATCTGCAGTCGCAGATGTCCTGACCGGAACAGCCTGTTGCTCACAAAAAAGCTCCCATCGGGAGCTTTTTTGTTATGTGCCGGTCGAACCCCGCCGTATGCGCCTGATCTGTTGCTGCAGGAGCCCTGGCTCTGAACCGGGGATAAATCAGTATCACTGTAAATAACGCGGTAAAAGGTTGTACCTGTGTTCAGATTCCCCCGCTTTCTGTGGTTAAATGCCGCACGCATTTCTCTGTTGGTGGAGGTTGTTATGCCCCCTCGGGCATCGTTTTTCCTCATAGCTTGTATTGCCCTGATCACTTCGGGTTGTTCTGTCTGGCCAGGCCGGGAACACCGTGAACTGACATTGGCAGACATTGAACAACTGCTGGATCAGAAGATGCCGGTTGCTCAACCGGTGCCTGCTGCTGCGGCCTGTACAGACGTTGCTGCGCTGGATGACAAACTTCGTCGTCAGCGTTTACAGCTGGTCCGTATGAATAAACAACTGCAGGCGCTGACGGCCGCATCGCCGACTTTTTCCGGTGCTGAGTGCCCACCACGGGAAGCTCCGGCGACCCTGATGGATGGCAAAACCATTATTGGTGCCAGCGAATGGATTTACCTGTCTCCGCCAGGCCATCATTATCAGGCGCGAATTGACAGTGGTGCGGCAACTTCATCACTGAGTGCCGTGAATGTTGTGCGTTTTGAACGCAATGGTAAGCGTTGGGTGCGTTTCTGGCTGCAGCACGATGATGAGGCTGAACCGATTGAGATCGAAGCACCGCTGGTGCGTCATGTGCTGATCCGTCAGGCTTCCAGCGATGAAGTAGACCGCCGGCCGGTGGTCTCCCTGACAGTAAATCTTGGCTCAGCGCTGCAGCAGGATACCGAGTTTACCCTCACTGACCGTTCACAGATGACCTATCCCATTTTGCTGGGCCGTGAGTTTTTACGTGACGTAACCCTGATTGATGTTGGCCGTCGCTTCCTGCACGCCAAGTTTGTACCGGATACTGCACCGGTGACAAAAGCGCCTGTACCATCAGCAAAAACGCCAACGGTAACAGCACCGCCTGCTGCTCCGGCCAAAAAATCGCCGCCCGCGGCTACCACTCCCGCAACAAGCGAACCGGCTGAATTGAAAAAGAAAGCAGCGGAGCCGGATGTTAAAACGCCGATAAAAGCCGCTCCTGAAAACAGTACTTCAGCCCCGGCGGCAGATGCTGTGGATGGCAGCAAGCCGGCCACTGCAGAACCTCCGGTGAACGCTGAACCGGCTCCCAACACACCGTAGCCTGCGATGCCAATATTATGAACATCCGATCCCTGTCATTTTCCCGCGCGCCTTTTTTTCTGCTGGTTGGTTTTTTACTGGTGGTCGGTATCGTACTGACATTGCATCGTCACTGGATGTATGAAGTACCGCTGGTGTATGGCGAAACCCAGACCATCTGGTCGGTGGAAGCCAAGGTCGAATTTAATGCGCATGGCGGGCCGGTCAAAGTATCGATGGCTCGTCCGTCGGCACAGGATGGCTTTACCGTATTAAAAGAAGCCGGTGCATCACCAGGTTATGGTCTGAATTTTATGGACAGTGATGAACCCCGTGCCGAGTGGACCGTGCGTGGTGCCAAAGGGAAACAGGAACTGTTTTATCGTGCCGAAATTCTGGTCAGCCAGATGCAGTCTGGTGCCGATCTGCCGCCACCGGCAATCGATCCGGTCAGCTGGCCGGAGCCTTATGCCAGTGCCGTCAGTGAAGTGCTGGCCGCGGCTTATGCCACCTCGGCTGATAACTACAGCCTGACGCGGGAATTATTAAAGCGTTTCCGTGAAGATGAAACCGCACAGCATATTGAATTACTTCGTACCCACTATGCCGATCAGCTGCCGGAACTGTGGGTAGAAATGCTGCATAAAGCACGTGTGCCGGCATCGGTAGTGTATGGTCTTAACCTGCAGGATGGCCGTCGCCGCCAGAGTCTGACGCCTTTGTTACGGGTGTGGAATGGCAACGACAGCCAGATATTTGAGTTGCCAGGCGAGAAGAGCAGCGCCTCGGTATTGTTGGCTGCTGATACGCCGTTATTATTGTGGGAGCAGCGCGGGGCTCCGGTTCTGGATGTTACCGGCGGTACCGATTCCAGTATCCGTTTCTCAATGCTGAAACGGGAAGAGTCCACTTACGCAAATATTGCTGAAAATCTCTCCAGTCAGCATGATTTCCTGAATTTCTCGATTCACAGTCTGCCGGTGGAAGAGCAGGCGATGTTTAAAACCATTCTGCTGATTCCTATCGGTGCGCTGATTGTCTGTATTCTGCGTATTGTTATTGGTATCCGTACTTCGGGCACCTTTATGCCGGTATTGATTGCTCTGGCATTTATTCAGACTTCTCTGGTTACCGGTCTGGTCGGTTTTTTACTGGTGGTTGCCACAGGATTATTTATCCGCGGTTATTTATCCCGTCTGAATTTATTATTGGTGGCGCGGATTACCGCTGTGATTATTACCGTGATTGCCATTATCAGTATTTTCAGTGTTCTGTCTTATAAACTGGGGCTGACTGAAGGTCTGAAAATTACCTTTTTCCCGATGATTATTCTGTCCTGGACCATCGAACGGATGTCGATTCTGTGGGAGGAAGAAGGTGGTCGTGAGGTAATGGTGCAGGGCGGTGGCAGTCTGTTGACTGCTGTGCTGGCTTACTGGGCGATGAGTGACCCCTGGGTGCGGCATTTAACATTCAACTTTATTGGCATTCAGTTCATTGTTCTGGCACTGGTACTGCTGATCGGTTCTTACACCGGCTATCGTCTGTTGGAGCTGAAACGCTTCAAGGCGTTTGGGAACTAACGTGTTTACCTTGCCATGGCGTCTTGAACGGCGCGGAATTCTGGGCATGAACCGGCGTAATATCAGCTATATCAGCCGTTATAACCCACGCCGTTTATATCCTCTGGTTGATAATAAACTGAAGACCAAATTACTGGCACAAAAAGCAGGAATAACCACGCCGGCATTAATTGGTACTATTCAGAGTCAGCACGATGTTTCTTTGCTTGCTGATCTGTTACGTGATGTTCCGGGCTTTGCCATTAAGCCGGCGAAAGGCAGTGGTGGCAAAGGCATTCTGGTTCTCAGCCGGTATGATGATGAGCAGTACGTCAAAAACAGCGGAACTCTGGTGACCCTGGCGGAATTACAGCGTCACGTATCGAATATTCTTTCTGGTTTATACAGTCTTGGCGGCAGTCCGGATATTGCCATTATTGAAGAGCTGATCGAATTTGATCCCAAGCTTGGTGGTTATTCGTTTGAAGGTGTGCCGGATATTCGTGTGATTGTTTGCCGTGGTTATCCGGTGATGGCGATGATGCGTCTTTCTACCCGCAGTTCTGATGGCAAAGCAAACCTGCATCAGGGAGCGGTTGGTGTCGGATTGGATATTGCTACCGGGCGGCCGTTAAATGCGGTGCAGGATGGTTTAAGTGTTGAGCGTCACCCTGATACCGGACGGGAATTATCAGAGCTGGTTATCCCGCAATGGGGGCAACTGCTGGAATTGGCAGCGCGCTGTTATGAGGAGACGGGTCTGGGGTATCTGGGTACCGATATGGTTCTTGACCGTCGTTACGGCCCGATGTTGCTTGAGTTAAATGCCCGTCCGGGACTGACCATTCAGGTTGCTAACGGTTGTGGTCTGTTACCACGCTTACGCAAAATTGATGCTCTGTCCGATGCTGATATTTTCCGGCCGGCAGCGGAGAGGGTAGAGCTAAGCCGCCAGTGGTTTGCGGCAGATCCGTTGCAACAGGTGGGTTCAGCTGAATTATCAGAAACATAAAATAAATAAAAAGGCCCAACCGGGCCTTTTTATTTATTGTTTCTTTTGCGCTGACCGCGTTTATTCCAGCAGGCTGTCTAGGCCGGATTCCAGTGAGGTGGTTTTCGCCACATCCGCATAAGCCCGGGTCGTATCCATGCCAATCACTTCAGCAACGGCCAGAGGGAACTGTTCAATAATCTGCTCGTCAGTCCAGTTTTTTTCGTGAGCATCTTTCAGATATTTAGCGATGTAAATTACGCCCGCCAGCTGAGAATAAGGCTGGTCACTTTCGGGATTATGTTGCTGCAGTATGGCTTGCTGCATTTCTTCCGGGAATTTCCAGCGTTTGGCCAGCTCTGCGCCAACATCCGCATAGTTGTAGCCCAGCAGGCTGGTTTCCAGTGTATTGCGTGTTGCGCCCAGCGTTTCAGCATCATCAATGCTTTTGAGTTCATCAGGAATGACCATATGCATCAGCAAGGTACCGATGGAGTGCAACATGCCGCAGGTAAAGGCAGTTTCCCGGTCGCAATCTTTAACATAGCCGGCAATCCACTTGGATAACGCGCCAATAGCAAAAGAATCACGCCAGAATTTTTTCTGATCAAAGCCTTCCGGTGCCTTGAAAGCACCTGTGACGCCGGAGGCCAGTACCATGGTACGCAGAGTATTAAAGCCGAGCAGCATAATGGCATCGTGGGGATTGGAAACTGTGCGTGACACACCATAATGGGCGGAATTGGCCAGACGCAGAACCTTTGCGGTGAGTGCCTGATCCAGTGCCACTTTATTGCTGATGTCATCAACGTTAACGTCTTCATCGCGGAAACTTTCAATTAATTCCTGCACGACGCGTGGAATATGGGGCAGTGTCTGGGACTCAGCGAAAATGTTAGCCATGCTCATAGTTATACTTCCTTTGGGTTTCACTGCAATAAAGCATAGGCGAGGAATCCGGAACGGGTAATCTGTGGTGATTCTTTATTGTAATTTTCTGAATCTGTCCTGGTGGGAAAATACTGCTGCTCCGGACAGTAAAAAATGTCACATAAAAGGCGGAAAGCGCCAATAAATCCACATACAGCAACGCTAAGTCTTTGATATTATTGGATGACTTCGGGAGAACAGGTTATGCAGCAACAACGAATCGGTTTTATTGGCATGGGGTTGATGGGTGTACCCATGAGTCAGTGTTTGTTAGCTGCTGGCTATCCGCTTATGGTCTGGAACCGTAACCCTGATAAAACCACTGCTCTGCTTCAGGCGGGAGCGCAGGTTGCAGCTTCTGTTGCTGAGCTTGTGGCAGCAAGCGATGTAGTGATGCTCTGCGTAACCGATACCGCGGCGGTTGAATCTGTTGTTTTCGCGGCTGATGGTATTGCAGCTCATGGTCGTACCGGCCAGGTGCTGATTGATTTCTCCAGTATTGACCCGGCGGCGACCCGGGAGATGGCCGAGCGTCTGGAAGCGGCCTGCGGCATGCGCTGGATTGATGCGCCGGTTTCCGGTGGTGTGGCCGGGGCGGAACAGGGCACTCTGGCGATTATGGCCGGTGGTGACGAAACGCTGATAGACATGCTGCGCCCGTTGCTGGCACCGCTATCGCAGCGGGTTACCCGTATGGGGCCTGTGGGAGCGGGACAGGTGACCAAGATCTGTAATCAGATGCTGGTAAGCTGCAATGTACTGGTCATGGCTGAAGTGATGGCGCTGGCGGAAAAATCCGGCGTCGATGCGGCACAGATTCCGGCGGCTCTTAAAGGCGGATTTGCCGATTCAGTGCCTCTGCAGCTGACCGGCCCGCGTATGGCAGAACGCGATTTTGACCCTGTGAAGTGGCACGTAAAGACGCTGTTAAAAGATCTGGATATGGCCAATGATCTGGCCAGAATAATGAAAAGTGCCATTCCAATGGCCGGACTGGGTGCAGAATTAATGCGTCTGCACGCAAGCCAGGGTAACGCAGAAAAGGATCCCTGCACTCTGGTGACTATGTATACGGAGAAACAAGGGTGAAACTCACCGCAAATCTGTCCCTGATGTACACTGAGCTGCCATTTTTGCAGCGTTTTGCCGCAGCGCACCATGATGGCTTCGGGGCGGTGGAAATCCAGTTTCCTTACGACACACCGATAGAACACATTCAGCAGGCGCTGAGCGAAAATAATCTGCGCTGCGTTCTGATTAATGTACCGGCCGGCGATTTAATGGAAGGCGGTGAGGGGCTGGCTGCTGTACCGGGAAAAACCGCCGAATACGCAGCCGCGATGGTTGAATGCCTGTACTACGCGCGGGCATTAAAAGTCTCGTGTGTGAATGTCTTGCCGGGGCGTTGTAACGACGAAAATAAACGGGTTTTTTACCTCGATACATTTAAAAAGAATCTGCTGAAAACCGCTGAAAGCCTGGCGCCTTTTGGTATCACCACCACCTTTGAAGCAATCAATACCCGCGATATGCCGGGCTTTCTTATTTCATCGGGCCAGCAGATGCTGGATATTATCGCCGAGCTGAATCATCCGGCGATTAAAGCGCAATTTGATATTTATCATATGGCGCTGATGGGGCATAACGTCTGCGATTTTATTAATCTGCATGCCGCGAAAATTGGTCATATTCAGTTTGCTGATATACCAAAACGCGGCGAGCCAGGCAGTGGCACGCTGGATTTTCCTGCTATTTTCCGCTGTATCGAAACCTCGGGTTATAAAGGCTGGGTTGGCGCTGAATATAAGCCAACACGGGCAACCTCTATGACCATGCAGTGGAAGCGTGATCTGGCGGTGAATGTCGCCCTTTGTTCATAGATAGCTGACAGAATGAGCCGGCTCAGCTGAACATATCCAGCTGAGAATCATCGGCTTTGCGCGTTCTGGTCTGTGACCGGGCGCGTGGTTTCTTCTCTTCTTTCTCTTCTTTGCTGTCTTGAGCCGTGATTATCTGTTGCAGTGCAGCGTTCTCTGTTGCGCTGCTGGCAGGCGTGTCTGTGTCAGTACTTATGGGCTCTTCGAACAGGCTGACATTCACGTCATGCTCACGCTTTTCGGCTTTGGCTACGGAAGGATGGCTTTCGGTAGTAGCCCTGTGTTCCGGTTCAGCAATGCTTGCGCGGATGTCGGTGTCCGGACTAGCAGTATCTGCTGGTGCAACAGGCATATCCTGCTGCGGGGCAAACATATCCAGCTGCGGTATGACAATTTCTTCTTCGTTGCTGGCTGTACTTTGTTGTTTGGCGCTCAGCACCTTAAGGCGGCGCTTTTCACACAGATTCACCACCAGTTGCTTCTGGAAGGTCGTAAACTGGTTCCAGTAGAGACGTTCGTCACGGCTGCGGAAGCAGCCTTTGCAGTAGCCGCGGTTGTTCAGTTCGCAGATACGGCGGCAAGGACTGGGAATGTCAAAGAGTTCGCCCTGATCAATCATCGGAGTAACAATCAGCTGATAATGACCCAAGATTAACAGGTTCTGCGTCGCAGGAAAGCGTTGGGCAGGCCAATTCTGTACCGTGAGCGGCAGGAAAACAGGGGAGGCAGAAATGAAACAGCCCACAAACACCGGAGTGCATGTGGGCTGCCAGAAGATGCTTGATCTGACCCGAAAGTCAGATCAGGCGAAAGGCTTACAGAGGAGTTACGTTTTCCGCCTGTGGGCCTTTCTGACCTTGAGTAACTTCCATAGTTACTTTCTGGCCTTCTTGCAGAGTCTTACGACCACCGCCGTTGATAGCACTGAAATGTACGAATACATCTTTGCCAGATTCCTGCTCGATGAAGCCGAAACCTTTTTCGTCATTGAACCACTTGACGGTGCCTTGAACTAAATTTGCCATGCTTTATTTCCTGAGTAATGCGCCAATCAACGATCGGCCTTGCTATATCTTCTGGCATTTTCATCGATACTGGCCGGCGAACCGGGAAGACAATCAATAAATGCCGCTATCGACCAGTATCTTGCATATCTTACGAATATGGAGCACTCGCCAACACACCTGCACACCTGCACAGGCGCGATTATAGTATCTTACTTATTCCCCCTTACCAAGCCTTAGCAAGGCAGTTTGGCAACTATTTGCAACTGTCTGGCAGTTACAGGCGCAGGTGGCGATCTTTTGCTAAACTTGCGCGCCCAAAATCACAGGAAAGCCCGGTGTTTCAGCATATTCAGTGGCCTGCTGACGATCAGGCACAACGACTTTTCCACGGCCGCGGGCATGCCTGGCCGGGCTTCGAGCACCTTAATATTGACTGGTATGCGCCTCTGGTACTGGTCACCCTGTACGCCGAAGTGGACGAATCCTGGCTGTCAGAGCTTGAACAACAGTTGCTGGCAGGCCTTAAGCGTTGCCGTCCCGATCATGCCGGTCAGCTCAGTGTGGTGGTGCAGCACCGTTGTCGTCCTGGCGCGCCTTTTACCCTGCTGTGCGGCAAACTACCGGAACAGCTGGTAATTAAAGAGGATGGTCTGAGCTACTGGCTGCACCTTAACCGTTCGCAGAATACCGGGCTGTTTCTGGATATGGCCAATGGCCGCCGCTGGGTGCGGGGGCACAGTGATGGGCAGCGGGTACTCAATCTGTTTGCCTATACCTGTGGCTTCTCACTGGCTGCGCTGGCCGGTGGTGCCAGTAAAGTGGTGAATGTGGATATGAGCCGCGCGGCCTTGAGTCATGGCCGCGAGAATCATCGTCTGAATGACCACGATCTGAGCCGCGTGGTGTTTGAAGGGGTGGATATCTTTAAATCTTTTGGCCGGCTTAAAAAGCATGGCCCCTATGATCTGCTGATCTGCGATCCACCGACCTTTCAGAAAGGCAGTGTTGATATCCGCCGTGATTACGCCAAGCTGCTGCGGCGACTGCCGGAGCTGATGGTCGCCGGTGGTGATTGCCTGCTGTGTCTGAATGCCCCGGATCTGGGCGACGATTTTCTGCTGGCAGAAGTGGCTCAGCATGCTCCGCACTGTGTGCTGGTGGAGCGGCTGGCCAATCCGCCGGTCTTTATTGAAGCGCAGGCCGGGCGCGGCTTAAAGGTACTGCATTTCCGCTACCAGCCCTGAGCTATACAGCGTGCCGCCGCTCAGAAATTATGGGCGTCGGCGCGTTTCTCGATCAGTTCAATCTTATAGCCGTCCGGGTCTTCAACAAAGGCAATCACCGTGGTGCCGCCTTTAACCGGGCCGGCTTCACGCACGACATTGCCACCATGATTACGGATGCGTTCACAGGCTTCGGCGGCGTTATCCACTTCGATGGCGATATGGCCGTAAGCGCTGCCCAGATCGTATTCGCTGGTGCCCCAGTTGTAGGTCAGCTCCAGCACTGCGCCTTCGCTCTCCGGCTGATAACCGATAAAGGCCAGGGTGTACTGGTATTCTTCGTTGTCGTGCTTGCGCAGCAGGGTCATGCCCAGCACTTTGGTGTAAAACTCAATGGCGCGGTCCATATCGCCGACGCGCAGCATGGTGTGTAACAGTCGCATGGGAAGCTCCTAGTCAGATGTCTTTTGTTTGAATTCGCACAGGTCTTCGATGATACAGGCGCCGCATTTGGGTTTGCGCGCCACGCAGACATAGCGGCCATGCAGAATCAGCCAGTGGTGGGCGTCGAGCTGAAACTCTTTTGGCACGACCCGCATAAGGCGCTGTTCCACCTCATCAACATTTTTACCCGGCGCAATTTTCGTGCGATTAGAGACGCGGAAAATATGGGTGTCGACGGCAATGGTTGGCTGGCCAAAGGCCGTGTTCAGCACAACATTGGCGGTTTTGCGCCCGACACCGGGCAGGGCTTCCAGTGCTTCACGGGTTTGTGGCACTTCGCCGCCATGTTGTTCAAGCAGAATCTCGCACAACCTGATGACGTTTTTGGCTTTGCTGTTAAACAGGCCGATGGTTTTGATGTATTGCTTTAAACCTTCTTCCCCCAGCGCGCGGATACTTTCAGGGGTATTGGCTACCGGGTAGAGTTTGCGTGTTGCTTTGTTGACGCTGACGTCGGTGGCCTGAGCCGACAGCAGCACGGCAATCAGCAGTTCGAAGGGCGTGCTGTATTCCAGTTCCGTTTCCGGGTGCGGATTTTCGGCCTTCAGGCGGGAAAATATTTCGATGCGTTTTTCTTTATTCATGCAGATAACAGGCTGAAAGAATCAGCGCCTATGATAACGCTGATCCTGTTCTATTTCGCCTTTTCCACCCGGTTGCGGCCATTTTCTTTGGCTTTGTACAGCGCTTTGTCGGCGCGCTTCATTAAGTCCTCGATGCTTTCGCCGCTGTTACGCCGCGCGGCACCAAAGCTCATGGTGACATTCAGGGTTTTGCTGTTATTGCTTTGGCCGCGCTGTTTTTTGCCCTGACGCTGGGTCTCGGGGCGTTGCTGACGGTTGCGTACAACCAGCGGATAGCTGGCGATGCGCGCGCGGGTTGCCTCAATAAAAGGCAGGCATTGGCTCAGCTCAGATGACGGAAATATCAGGGTAAATTCTTCGCCACCATAACGGTAAGCGCGTCCGCCACCGCTGGTTTTATTCAGTTGGGCGGCAACCAGGCGCAGTACGTCATCGCCGACATCATGGCCATGGGTATCGTTGAATTGTTTGAAATGATCGATATCGGCCATCACCAGCAGGTAGCGGCCATGACGGTGTTTCAGGTCATTCATCAGGGCCCGGCGACCGGGCAGACCGGTGAGCTCGTCAATAAAGGCCAGGTGGTGATTGTTGATCAGCAGAGTGGCAAACAATAAAAGCAGCGACAGGCTGCTGACCAGCACAGAAATCTGGCTCGCATCCAGCCGGTAAAATAACCAGCCATGCAACAGCAAAAGCGCCAGCAGGGCCAGTGGTGTATCGCTCTGTTGTGGCAGACGGTTGATAATCAGCGCGGCGCTAAGGGTAAAACTGATCCACGCTGGCAGTGGCAACAGGCCGGCGCTGGCCTGTTCACGGAAGTCGGCAGTCCAGTTCAGGCTGGCGCTATACCAGTCACTGACGCTCAGTGCCGCCAGCACCAGAAACTGCAGACTGAGGATGGCGGGAAATATTATGCCGCCAAGAGAGAACGGCCGCCGTTCGGGTAAATAGCGGATCAGCGCCACATTGACTGGCCACAGCAGGCACAGCCAGAAAAATACCCAGTAAGTGTCAGCGTCACTCAGCTGAACCTGTAAGCGTTGCTGTACCAGTGCGTAGGTCACCAGCGTCAGGATGGCCATCTGGCCGATACGGCCCTGATTAAACAGCTGGGTTAATAAAAGCAGCAATACACCCAAGCCATACGGCAGTGCCTGCAGCAGCAGGGCGTAGTCGGCATGCCAGCGAGGCATGTAAGGCAGAGAAAACCAAGCTGCCAGCAGAACAATAAACGGCAGGGCTGCCGGACGCAGAGAGCTGAGGTAAGGCAAAGTTAATCTCAAAGTCATTAATAGTAAGACAGACCCTAACTATAGACGTCTGTGCTGGCCGCAATTGCAACATTGTGTTGGAGAATGGCAACGAATCTGCGATAAAACGCCTATTTCCTCCGGAGCAGCCCCTATGCAGATTGGTGACCGTTACGAGCTGGAAGCAGAAATTACCGCGATGTATACGGCGCAGGGATTGTGCACAACAATAGAAGAGCGTTTTCCTGAGGTACTGGCAACAGCCAAAATGATTGCCCTAATGGAGCTGGCTGCGGCACGGCTGATGACGCCATTATTGGCTGCGGGTGAACTTTCGGTCGGAGTGCATGTGAATGTGACCCATATAGCGCCGACGCCAGTCGGAGCGAGTGTGAAAGTCAGCGCTGAGTATCTGGGCAAACCGGCCGACTTTTACGAATTCGAAGTCCGCCTTGAAGATGCGGCAGGAATAGCCGGGGCGGGCACCCATGGCCGTGCCATCGTAGCCGAAGAGCGCTTGCTGCAAGGAGCTGCACGGCGACGTTAATGTGTGACATAGACCGCTTTTGCGGCAGAATTTTCAGGTGAAGGTGGCTTCCCCCTCGGATATACTTCGCGGCTTATCAATAAAGCGGCTTCTGTCGTTTTCAGGATGGCGGCTCTGCTGTCAGCAGCGAATGCACAATGGACTACAGGCCCGGTTAAGGGTACTTCTAAGGACTACATCATGATCAGCCCACGTCTGGCGCTTGTCGCCATTTTTACCTCTGCGCTATTGCTTGCAGGATGCAGCGATAATGATTCCGGCAGCTCGTCAGCCAGTTCTGCTCCGGCAGTCAGTGAGCCGTCACTTGATCAGGTAGCCGAGGCTCCGGCGTCGAGCGCCATTCCGGTTGAATCCGTCGCTCCGGCAGGGACAAAAGCCCAGGCCGATGCTAAAGCCCCCGGCGAAAAGCTGACAACGGCCGAACTGTACGCTGGCGTACCTTTACAGGTAGCGGATATCAGCGAGCAGAATTATGACGATGGCAGTGCCATAGGAATTACCTTTTCTGTGCCGCTGGATGGCAGCAAAAACTTTCAGGGCTATTTATTGGTTGAACGCGAACTGGATAACAGCAAACGCGAGCCGGTGAATGGTGGTTGGGTGTTATCCGATGATGGCCGTACCGCGTATTTTGAAAGTGTTGAGCCAGACAGCCGCTATTGGGTAACCGTTGATGCCGGTATCCGCGCGATTAACGGTGAAACCCTGCACAAACCCAGCCGTGGTGATGTGAAATTCGGTTCGCTGAGTGCCAGTCTCGCTTTTGCCAGTAATGGCCATTTCTTGCCGTTAAATCTGCATACCGGTCTGCCGCTGTATGCCTTAAACGTCAGCGAAGCCAATGTGGCTTTTCACCGGGTTAATCCGGATAAACTGGTGCGTCTGGTTAACTGGAAAAACCGTGGCCAGAGCGAAAGCTATTACCGTTTGGATGAATTGCCACAGTTCTCCGATTTAGTGCACGAAGGTCGCTTCACCCTGCCGGCCGAGCGTAACAAGCGCCGCCAGATTAATTTACCGCTGCAGGATATTCCGGCGCTGCGTGAACCGGGTGTTTATCTGGCCGTGATGGCCCGTCCCGGACAGTACGATAACCAACTTGCCGTCACCTATTTCATGGTTACCGATATCGGTGTGCATATCCGCAATTACGGCAACGGCTTTGATGTTTATCTGAATACCCTGGGCAGCCCGGAGCCGGTCGAAGGCGCGCAGGTTCAGCTGTTAAACAGCAACGGCAGTGTTGCCTTCGAAGCAAGCAGCAGTGCTGCAGGACGTGTCAGCGTTCGCCGTAAAATTGATTACGGCCAGGTGCTGGTGGTGCGTAAAGATGAATCCGTCAGTCTGGTAAATTTAAATACTCCGGCGCTCGACCTGTCCGATTTCCGTCTGGCTGATCGTCCGTATAACAGTGCCGAACTCTTTATTTATGCACCGCGCGATATTTACCGTGGCGGCGAGACTGCTACCTTCAGCGCTTTGTTGCGTGACGATGATGGTAAGAGTGTTAATTCACGGCCATTAAAAGGCCGCATCATCCGCCCGGATGGTCAGAAAGTAAAAGACATCAACTGGCAGCCGGCTGCCGGTGGTTATTATCAGTATGAATATCCGCTATCGGCCGATGCCCAGACCGGTAACTGGCGTTTAGAAGTTGAAGGCGTGAGTAAAAACCGCGTGGTGTATCAGTTTAAAGTCGAAGACTTTATGCCTGAGCGTCTGAAACTGACCTTTAATCCGGGGCAGAACACCACCCGTTATTTCACCAGCCGTGAGCGTCTGAATATTCCGGTACTGGGCGAATATTTATACGGTGCACCAGCGGCGGGTAACCGTTTTGATACCAGCATCCGTGTATCGTCACTGGCGCATCCTTTTGAACAATGGCCGGATTTCCATTTTGGCAATGTACGTGAAACCGACTGGAATCAGCAGTTTATTGAAAACGGTGCGGTTCTGGATAAAGACGGCAAAATCACTCTGCAAATCGATTCCCGCTGGGACGGTGCCAAATCGCCGCTGGCCGTTACCGTCACCGGCAGCCTGTTCGAGTCCGGCGGTCGCCCGGTGGTGCGCCGCCATGTTGCCCGCGTATTGCCAGGTAATGAGCTGGTCGGTATCCGCCCGCTGTTTGGCGACCGTGCGGCACGTAATTCACAGGCCGAATTTGAACTGGTTAAAACCAACGCCAAGGGTGAAAAACTGGCGGCCGATAATCTGCAGGTACGGTTAATAAATCAGAATCGCCGTTACCACTGGCGTTATTCCAGCAACCGCGGCTGGTATGTGGAAACCAGCGAGCGTGAATTTAATGAACTGACACTGACACGCAGCATCACTGCCGGTAATACCGAAAAAGTATCGGTGCCGGTCAGCTTCGGCAGCTATCGTCTGGAAATTACCGATAAAAGCACCGGTTTAATCAGCAGCATGACCTTTGATGCCGGTGAAGACTGGTACTGGTATTGGGAAGATGCTCAGGATGCCGAACAGGGCGCACGCCCGGATAAAGTTGTACTGGCGCTGGATAAAGCTGCGTATGCCGCCGGTGATGTCGCACAACTGAAAATTGTACCGCCAGCGGCCGGTGAAACCCTGGTGCTGATTGAAAGTAATCAGCTGTTGTGGAGTGCCCGGGTTACGACGCCGGCTGAGGGAGCCACGCTGGATATTCCGGTCGATGAATCCTGGAACCGTCACGATATTTATATCAGCGCGCTGCATTTACAGCCGGCCGACAACAAACAGCGCATTACCCCGACCCGTTCCGTGGGGCTGATGCATCTGAAACTGGATCGTGAACCACGCCGTCTGAATATTGCCCTCGATGCCCCGAAAAAGTGGACGCCGAACCAGCGTGTCGTCACCGAAGTGAAGATCAGTGACAGCAATGGCGCAGCGGTAAACAATGCCTGGGTAACCCTGGCGGCGGTGGATGTTGGTGTGCTGTCGATCACCGATTTTAAAACCCCCGACCCTTTTACCTGGTTCTTCAGCCCGCGCCGTTATCTGGTGGATATGTACGACATGTACAGCCATTTAATTGGTCTGAATAACAACCGCATGGCGACTCAGCGTTTTGGTGGTGATGCCCCGGAATTAAGCCGTGGCGGTAAAAAAGCCCGCGCCGAAGTACAGATCGTATCGCTGTTTTCCGGTCAGGTGGCGGTGAAAAATGGCGTTGCCCGCATTCCGCTGCAATTACCCGATTTTAATGGCCGTCTGCGTTTAATGGCGCTGGCCTTTGATGACGAACGCTTCGGCAGTCTGGAACAGGAAGTCACGGTCGCAGCGCCGGTGGTTACACAACTGTCGTTGCCGCGTTTTGTCGCCGTGGGTGATGAAACCAGCGTAGCGCTGGACGTTACCAATTTAAGTGGTGAACAGCAGGCACTGACTCTGCAATTCAGCCTCAGTGGCCCGGCAGTCGTGCGTGACAACACACCATTAACCCAGCAGCTGACGCTGGCCGATGGTGAAAAACAAACCCTGTTATTACCTCTGCGTGCAGAATTTCCGGCCGGACAGATTGAAATTGGTCTGCAGTTAACCGGTGCCGGTGATTACTCACTGACCCAGAGCTGGAAACTCAACAGCCGTGCCGCCCATCCGGCGCTGACCAAAAAGAAACAGATGGTACTGCAGCCGGGCGAACGTCTGGTGCTGGACGGCAGCGAGATGGATGGCTGGATTCCGCAGTCGCTGGAAGCATTGCTCAGTGTGAATAACCGCGTGAATTTAAACCCGCGCAGCCAGCTCGAATATCTGCTGCGCTATCCGTATGGCTGTCTGGAGCAATCGTTAAGCTCCACCTATCCGTGGATTTATGCAACGCCTGACCAGCTGTCCGATCTGGGTCTGAAAAACAGTACCGGTCGTAAGCGTGAAAGCGCGCTGGACAGCGGTATGGATCGTATTGTTAAGCGCCAGATGAATCATGGCGGCTATGGCTTATGGTCAAACCATGATGATTATGAGCAGCACTGGCTGACCGCCTATGCCGGTGATTTCCTCACCGATGCACAGGATGAAGGTGTACGTGTTGATGCCGATGTACTGCGTAAAACCCTGAGCCGTCTGCAGGAATATCTGCGTGGCCGCGGTAATTTCAGCGAACGCTGGAATGATCGTCCGGAACTCTACCGTCAGATTTATCAGAGTTACGCGGCCTATGTTCTGGCGCGGCATAAAAAAGCATCGCTGAGTGATATCCGTCGCCTGGCGGGTGAGGCGCGTCTGGATTTACCGGCACTGCCATTACTGCATCTGGCACTGGCGGCGAAATTACAGGGCGACCAGCAGCTGTCAGATCAGTTAATGGAAAAGCTGAAAACCGTACAGCGTGAAGAAAATTATTACCTCGGTGATTACGGCTCACGCGTGCGTGATACTGCACAGGTCGTACGCCTGTTACTGCAGTACCGCCAGCAGCAGAGTTTTGCGCTCAGCCGTGCTGAAGCGCTGGCGCGTATGCTGGAGCGCCGTACCTATCTGAGCACCCAGGAACGTAATGCGGTCTTTATGGCGGCGGTACAGCTGGATCGTGTGCCGGGCGATGAGTGGAGTGGTGAACTGAGCATGGGCAGCGTATTAAAAACCCTGCAGCAGGCCGGTGAATTTAACTTGCTGGAAAGTGGCAGCAGCCTGCGTGATGGCGTAACACTGAGCAATACCAGCAGCGATCCGTTATTCGCCACACTGATGTATCAGGGCCACAGCAAACTGGCACCGCCGGCAGAAAGTAATGGTGTGAGTATTCAGCGCCGTTATTTCACTACCGATGGTCAGGCAATTATTCCAGATGACGGTGCGCTGCGCATGAAAGTCGGTGAGCTGATGCTGGTGCAGCTGGAAGTAAAAGCCGATAAACGCCGTCCGGATTTATTACTGGTGGATTTATTACCGGCCGGTCTGGAGCTGGAAAATCAGAACTTAAGCGCATCGATCAAACTGGATGAAATCAATATCGATACTCAGCCGGTGGCAGAATGGCAGCGCCGTTCACGTATTTCTCATCAGGAATACCGTGACGACCGTTATGTCGCCGCTATTGATGCCGATTCTTACAGCACCACCCGGGTATTTTATCTGGTGCGGGCGGTAACGCCGGGTAATTATCAGGTGCCGGTACCGCTGGTCGAAGATATGTACGACCCGGAAACCCGTGCGCTGGGTACCACGCCGGATATTCTGTTTGTTACTCAGCCCTGACTCTCTGATGTTGAAGTGTCAGTCAGAAGAGTCCTCTGAGTGAGTAACATACCCGCCAACCGTGCCGCGTTTAACGCGGCACGTTTTTTCCGCCTGCCACGCACCAGAGCAACACGATATTTGCTGTGGCTGGTATTTTTTTGTTTGCTGTTAAAAAGTGCCGATTGGTTATGGCCACTGGCCGTACCCGATCCGCAACGCCAGACAGAAGGCGCGCAGAATGATTTTGCCCAGCTGGTGGTTGATCGCCATGAACGGCCGTTGCGTGCCTTTGCCGACAGCAATGGTGTCTGGCGCTATCCGGTAGAACTGAACGAAGTATCGCCTTTTTATAAAGACGCATTACTGAATTACGAAGACCGCTGGTTTTATTATCACCCCGGAATAAATCCTTTCGCGCTGCTGCGTGCCGCCTGGCAAAACTGGCGCTGCGGTTGTGTGGTATCCGGTGGTTCGACCATTTCCATGCAGGTGGCGCGGCGTTTTCACCCGCATTCCCGTTCCGTCGGTGGCAAGCTGGAACAGGCACTGCGGGCATTACAGCTGGAGTGGCATTACAGCAAAGATGAAATATTCACTCTGTATTTAAATTACGCGCCCATGGGCGGCGTGATTGAAGGGGTAGGGGCGGCCAGTCGTTTATATCTGGATAAACCGGCACTGGACTTATCGCTGGCCGAGTCGGCATTAATGGCGGTATTACCCCAGGCACCGTCGCGTTTGCGCCCCGACCGCTATCCGCAGCGGGCATTAAATGCACGTAATAAAGTGCTGCAGCGGATGCTGGAATTTGGCGTGATTACAGCGACGGATTATCAGCAGGCGCTGCTGGAACCTGTATTGGCTTATCAGCCGCATACACCGCAGCTGGCACCGTTACTGGCGCGGGAATTACGCCGGCAAAATGCCGATAAAAGCCTGATTAAAACCACGCTGGATGCCGATTTACAGTACGAGATAGAAGATTATCTGGCGCAGGAAATTCAGCGTTTTCCGCCCAGTCATTCTGCCGCCATTCTGGTGCTGGATAATGCCAGCCACGAGGTGCGCGCCTATGCCGGGTCGGCCGATTTTGCCGACGATTCACGCTTCGGCCATGTCGATATGGTGCAGGCGCAGCGCTCGCCGGGGTCAACCTTAAAACCTTTTATTTATGGTCTGGCGATAGAAGACGGGCTGATTCACTCCGCCAGTTTATTGCGTGATGTACCGCGTTATTTTACCGATTATCAGCCGGAAAACTTTACCCGCCATTTTTCCGGCCCGGTGTCGGCCACCGAGGCGTTACGGCAGTCGCTTAATTTACCGGTCGTGCAGGTGCTGGAAGCCGTTACTCCGGAGCGCTTTGCCGCCGCTCTTGCCAATTCCGGAGCACGCTACCGTATTCCCGGTGACGGTAAAGCCAACCTGAGTATGGCGCTGGGTGGTGGTGGATTATCGCTGGCGCAGCTGGTGCAGCTGTATTCCTCCATCGCTAATCAGGGGCAGGTGTGGCCGCTGCGTTATCTGACGGAAGAATTACCATCGGCTGCCGGCTCTCGCTGGTTATTTTCGGCAGAAACCGCCTGGGTGTTGAATGATATGTTGCGCAGTCCGCGTCCGGACCGTGCGCGCAGTTATGCCCTGCAGGATAACGACCGCAGCATTGCCTGGAAAACCGGCACCAGTTATGGCTTCCGTGATGCCTGGGCGGTGGGTGTGACTCCTGCTTATACCATTGGCGTGTGGTTTGGCCGCCCGGACGGTACGCCATCGCCCGGCCATTATGGTGCGCTCAGTGCGCTGCCGGTGTTGTTCCAGCTATTTGACCGCATCGAACATAAACCTGAGCTGTTGCCGCAGCCAGAGCAGGTCAGTCAGGAAACCATTTGCTGGCCGTTGGGTAAGAGTGCCGCGGAAACACCGGCCGATCAGTGCTTCCAGACCCATAAAGCCTGGCTGGTACGGCGTCAGCTGCCGCCGACCTTACGCGATGAACGCAGCGATGGTTTATGGCGCAACCCGTTAACTTACTGGACCAGCGAGCGCGGCCTGCTGGTCGATGGCAGCTGTGATGTATCCGCACGGTCAGCACACCAGCTGGCACTCTGGCCACGGCCACTGGAACACTGGCTTCCGGCCAGTCAGCGCCTGCGTAACCGTTTACCCGCCGTTGATCCGCGCTGCAGCGAGCCTCCGGCGCTGGCACTGGAGCCTTTGCAGATTACCGGTATTCAGGATGGCCTGATTTTACGCTCCAGCCGTACCCGTGCCGGCGGCAGCGCTGCCTTACCGGAAATCTCGCTGCATGCTCAGGGCGGGCTGGGTCCACGCGACTGGTATGTAAATGGCCTGCACGTTGGCAGCAGTGGCGAGGCCGAAACCCTTAGTTACCGCTTCAGCGTGACCGGTGAACAGGAAGTGGTGGTGATGGATGCCCAGGGCGAGCTTGACCGGCGAACACTGCAGGTAGAATAACCTGACCATTGTGCTTTCCCGCCGCGTCACACTGTTGGTTTAAGCGGACGCGTGCTATAACGCGCGCTTCGTATTTATTTGCTCCGCTGCCGTTTTCTTTTGTGGATACCACCATGCTGACGCCGTCTTCCGTCTTTAACGATGTGTACATTATTGAACCCAGACTCTATGAAGATGAGCGCGGCTTCTTTATGGAAACCTTCCGTCAGGAATGGCTGGACGATCTGACCGGGGGCGCGGTTTTTGTGCAGGATAATCATTCGGCTTCCCATCAGGGGGTTTTACGCGGACTGCACTATCAGCTGGAACAGCCGCAGGGCAAATTAGTGCGTGTGGTGGCAGGCCGTGTGTTTGATGTGATTGTCGATATGCGCCGCTCTTCGCCAACCTTTGGCCGCTGGCAGGGCTTCGAATTATCCGCTGAGAACCGCCACCAGTTATGGGTGCCGCCGGGTTTCGCCCACGGCTTTTATACCCTGAGTGAACGGGCCGAATGTCTGTATCGCTGTAGCGGATATTTTCACGCACAAAGTGAACGCATTCTGCGCTGGGACGACCCGGATCTTGCTATCCGCTGGCCGTTACAGGGCGAGCCCATATTGTCTGAAAAAGACGCCAGAGGCTCCTCTTTTAAACAGGCCGATTATTTCGTATGACGCCGGTTAACGTATTACTGACCGGCGCCGGCGGCCAGCTGGGGCAATGCTTACAGGCAAGCTGCCCGGACTGGGTCAGACTGCGCGCCTGCGATCATCAGGCACTGGATATCTGCGACGACAACGCATTGCGCCAGGCCTGTGAAGGACAGCAGCTGGTGATTAACTGTGCGGCGTTTACCGCCGTCGATCAGGCGGAAATTCAGCCAGAAAAAGCGCACCGCGTTAATGCTCAGGCCGTTGCAGTTCTGGCCGAAATATGTCGTCAGCAGGGCGCGCGTTTACTGCATCTTTCCACCGATTATGTGTTTTCCGCAGGCGGCAATACACCGCTGACGCCAGAGGCTGAAACCGGCCCGCTGAATATTTACGGTCAGTCTAAATTAGCGGGTGAACAACAGGCGGTCGGTATTTTAAAAGACGATCTGCTGGTTATCCGCAGCGCCTGGCTGTACAGCCATTATGGCCATAATTTTTTACGCACCATGCTCAACTTAATGCAGGCCGGTCGTGATCTGCAGGTGGTGAATGACCAGTATGGGTCACCGACTTCCGCAGCAGAGCTGGCTGAAGTTATCTGGCAGTCTGCGTGGCTGCTTTATAACGGGCAATTACAGGGGATTTATCACTGGGCAGGCAGCGGTGTGGCCAGCTGGTATGAATTTGCCTGTGAAATACAGCGGCAGGCGCTTAGCTCCGGCCGGTTAACACAAAAGGTCGAAATTACCCCGCTCAGCAGTGTTGCCTATGCGGCAAATAATCCGGCGATTCTCGCCGAACGTCCGGCGTTTAGCGCGCTTGATTCGGCGGCATTAAATGCCCGGCTGCAACGTCAACCTGTCTGCTGGCGCGCAAGCCTGCAGCGTAGTCTGGAATCTCTCTGATGAAACGTTTACTGGTAACCGGCGGTGCGGGATTTATCGGGGCCAACTTTGTTGAATACTGGCAGGAAGAGCATCCGCAGGATTTTATTGTGGTGCTCGATATCCTCAGTTACGCCGGTAATAAAGCCAATTTAGCTGAGGCGTTAAAACGGCCGAATACCGTATTTGTACAGGGCAGTATTAACGACCGCAGCCTGGTTGAATATTTACTGGCTTTTTATCGCCTGGATACGATTGTTAATTTCGCTGCAGAGTCCCACGTCGACCGTTCGATCAGTGCACCGGAACAATTTGTCGAAACCAATATTGTCGGCATGCTGAATTTGTTACAGGCAGCCCGGCAGGTCTGGATTGAAGAACCGCTTAAGGCGGGCGATACGGTGTTGCCGCATCGTTTTCATCATGTTTCAACCGATGAAGTGTTCGGTGATCTGGGTGAAGAGGGTGAACCTTTCAGCGAGCACAGCCGTTATCAGCCGAGTAATCCTTATGCCGCCACCAAAGCAGCGTCTGATCATTTGTTAAATGCCTGGGCGAGAACCTACGGGCTGAATGTGAGTTTATCGAATTGTTCCAACAATTTTGGCCGTTATCAGTATCCCGAAAAACTGATGCCACGGATGATTACCAACATTCTGTTTGAGCGGCCTTTAACGGTATTCGGTAATGGTCAGCAGGTACGCGACTGGTTATATGTAAAGGATCACGCAGCAGGTATCGATCGTATTCTTGGCGCCGGAAAAACAGGCAGTAATTACAATATCGGCGGCCATAATGAACAGACGAATCTGCAGTTTATTCAGTTGTTGTGTGGCCTGCTCAATGATGAGTTTGCCCGCGATGCTTTATTGGCAGAACGTTATCCGCAGGCCCTGAGTGCCATCGCCGGACGTTCGCAACAGCTGATTACCCATGTGCAGGACAGGCCGGGGCATGACGTGCGTTACGCCATTAATGCCGGAAAAATCAGCAGAGAATTAGGATTTATGCCGCAGCATGATTTTGCCGCTGCGATGCTGGATACCGTTCGCTGGTATCTGCAGCATCCGCACTGGTTTGCGGCTCATTAACGGGCTGAGCAGAACGCTCAGCCGCATTACATACTGCTGCCTCAGTTGTTGGCGTGCAGTTCTTCGTTGAGCTGAATGGCGCTCTTGTTAGTAACGCACTGAACGGCACCGGTGATGGAATCACGACGGAACAGCAGGTCGGATTTACCGGCCAGATCACGGCCTTTAACCACTTCAACCACGTTTTTCTGATCGTCCAGTACCTGAATTTTGGTACCGGCGGTGACGTACAGACCGGCTTCAACGGTGCAGCGGTCACCCAGCGGGATACCGATACCGGCGTTGGCGCCGAGCAGGCATTTTTCACCGACAGAAATAATGATGTTGCCGCCGCCAGACAGTGTGCCCATGGTGGAGCAGCCACCGCCCAGGTCAGAGCCGTCACCGACCACAACACCGGCAGAGATACGGCCTTCAACCATAGAAACGCCCAGAGTACCGGCATTAAAGTTAACAAAGCCTTCGTGCATGATGGTGGTGCCTTCGCCGATGTAAGCGCCCAGACGCACGCGCGCGGTGTGCGCAATACGCACGCCTTTCGGTACCACGTAGTCGGTCATGCGCGGGAATTTATCCACGCTGTTTACGCTCAGCAGATCGCCGTTCAGACGGGCTTCCAGCTGTGCGGCCGGCAGTTCATCCAGGTCGACTGCGCCTTTATTGGTCCAGGCCACATTGGGCAGCAGGCCGAACATACCGGCCAGATTCAGACCGTGTGGTTTTACCAGACGGTGAGACAGCAGGTGCAGCTTAAGGTAAACCTCAGGCGTGGATGTAGCCTGTTCGTCGGCGGCCAGAATAGTCACCACAACCGGCTTTTCGCTTTCGGTGCAGGCGCGGGCCAGGGCAGCCTGCAGCGGATCGGCGCTGTCGAGTGCCGCAGCAAAGGCTTCCAGTTCGCCACCGTCAACATCCAGGGCAACGTTGCCTTCTTCATAGCCCAGAGCGCTTTTGGCCGCGTCAATCAGGGCAGCGGCCGGGTTCAGCAGCGGCTGCGGGTAAAATACTTCGAGCCAGTCACCTTTGCTGTTTTTGGTGCCGACACCAATGGCCAGGGCAAATGCGTTTGTCATAGTCATTCCTCAGATCGGGCGCTGATGCGCGTTCTATTTAAGTCAGTTCAGAAGTTCAGATCGGTGTATTCGGTAACACTGAAGCCAAGTACTTTGCGGCTGCCGGTATCCAGCAGCGGGCGTTTGATGATGGACGGATTATCCAGCATCACTGCACGGGCGCTGCTTTCATCAATATTGTCTTTGATGTCGTCTGCCAGTTTGCGCCATGTTGTGCCGCGCTTGTTCAGCAGGGCTTCATAGCCCAGTTCGCTGATCCAGCCATCGAGTAATTCAGGGCTTAAGCCGTCTTTTTTGTAGTCATGAAACTGGTATTCAACACCGGCGTCTTCCAGCCACTTACGGGCTTTCTTGATGGTGTCGCAGTTTTTAATGCCGTACATGGTGATCACGGTACGCTCCTGTTTGCGGATGAACATTGTGGCTGAACGCTGGCATTGGCGTTCTGGCAAAAAAGAGGCGCAAGGATACCAGAAGGTGGGAAAGGGTTCAGCCGCTGGTGATCCCTGCCGGGATAGCTAGTCTTAAAAGGCTTGGCGATAGCGCGCGAAGGCGCTTTTTTTGGGGACAATAAGGAGACGTCTGCGTGCCGAACGTTATAACCAAAGGGAAGCATCGCCAGCTCTGGCGCTGGGTATTGCTGGCGTTGACGCTGGGGCTGCTGATCAGCCTGTTTCTGTCGGTCAAAATCAGGCAGTTAAATGCAGAACGTTTGCACGACTCGCTGAACAGGCAGGCGCATGGCCTGACCACTCAGGTAGAGCGCCGCATTGAGCTTTATCAATACGGCCTCAGAGGTATGCGCGGCGCCATTCTTACCGCGGGTGATGATCTGAGCCGCGATCTGGTAAAGCGTTACAGTGCCACCCGCGATGTTGATGAAGAATTCCCCGGCGCCCGCGGCTTTGGCTTTATTCGCCGGGTGGCGGAAGCTGATGAAGCACGCTTTATACAGACAGCTCAGGCTGATGGCTGGCCGGACTTCCGTATCCGCCAGCTCACCCCTCATGGCGGTGAACGCTTTGTTATTCAGTATATTGAGCCGGTAGAGCGTAACGACGCGGCGGTCGGGTTGGATATTGCGTCAGAACATAATCGCCGCGAAGCGGCCTGGTCATCCCTGCTCAGTGGTGAGGTACGCCTAACCGGACCGATTACGCTGGTGCAGGCAACCGGCAGCCCACAACAGTCATTTCTGATTCTTATGCCAGTCTATCAGGGCGGTAAAACGCCGCAGACCCAGGCCGGGCGTGAACAGTTTGGCTATGGCTGGAGTTATGCGCCGTTGTTAATGGCAGAAGTGATGGAAGATCTGCGCTTGCACGAGCATAAGCTGGCGCTGGAAATTGTCGATATTACCGATGCACAGCAACCGGTCAGCTTTTTTAATAACCAAACACCCGCTGCGGTTGCAAATATTGGCAGCTATCAGATTGAGCGCACCATTTACGGTCGCCACTGGCAATTCCGCTTCAGGGTTTATCCCTCTTTTATCCGTGAACTGAATCTGCCTTCGCCAGCGATTGTTTTTGCCCTGGGTTCTCTTATCAGTGTGCTTATCAGTGCGCTGCTGGCGATGCAGATCAACAGCCGCGTGCGGCGCAGAGAGTTTCTGGCGCAGCAGAGAAGGTTGGCTTCCATCGTTGAAAGCTCGGCCGATGGCATCATCAGTCAGGACTGCCATGGTCATGTACAAAGCTGGAATCCGGCAGCGGCCAGAATGTTTGGTATTGCTGAAGCGGATGCCCTGGGACGCCCGTTAATGGAGCTGATTATTCCACCTGAATTACAGGAAGAAGAGCATCAGGTATGCGTTGCTGCCTCAAAGGGGGAACACTTGCTGCCGAAGGAGGGACAGCGCTGCCGTGCCGACGGTTCATTGTTGGATGTGTCGGTTTCCTATGCCGTAATCCGTAACACGGAAGGTAAAGTGGTAGGGGTGTCGGAAAGCGTCCGCGATATCTCCGGACAAAAAGCCGCGCAGGCGAAAATCCTCGAGCTGAACACCAATCTGGAACGTCAGGTGGAAGAGCGTGCCGGTGAGGCACAACGCCTCAGTCAGCTGCTGCAAAGCGTGCTTGATTCTGCTTCTGAAGTTTCAATTATTGCCACCGACAAAGACGGTATCGTCACTCTGTTTAATCAGGGGGCTGAATGTATGCTGGGCTATCGCGCGGAAGAATTTGTCGGTGTTCAGTCGCCGGCGGTGTTGCACGCCGCAGAAGAGATTGAAGCCCGTTCGGTTGAACTGGAGCGCGAATATGGCAAAGAAATCCGCGGCTTTCGCGTTTTTGTTCATCAATCGGAACGGACGGGTGCCGAAACCCGCGAATGGACGTACATACGCAAAAACGGTCAGCGTTTGCTGGTCAGCCTGTCGGTAACGACGATGCGCGATACTGCAGGTGAGATCGTTGGTTATCTGGGCATTGCAGTCGATATCAGCGCGCGTAAAGCCAGTGAAGCAGCACTGGAAAAAAGTCTGGTGACTACTCAGGCTATTCTTGATACCGCAGTTAATCCGATTATTACCATCGACAGTTTTGGCACCATCCGCTCGTTCAATCCGGCCGGTGAACAAACGTTCGGCTATCTGGCTGAGGAGGTAATTGGCCAGAATGTCAGCCTGTTGATGCCAGAACCTTTTGCCTCACGTCACGACCTTTATATGCAGCGTTTCCGTGAAATGACCGGCAACCGGGTGATTGGTATTAACCGCGAAATTCAGGCCCGGCGTAAAGATGGCAGCGTCTTTCCGGTACAGATCAGCCTTGGTGCCATGAACCTGGGAGGGGAGCGCATTGTTGTCGGTATTATGACCGATATCAGTGAAGAACGGGCGCAGCAGAAGGTTCTGGCGGCAACCTCCGCTCAGCTGGCAATGGCGACTGAGGTTGCCGAATTAGGGGTCTGGTCCTGGACGCCGGAAAATAATGAGCTGCAATGGAACGACCGTATGTTTGAGCTGTACCAGCAACCGCTCAGCCTGCGCAGCAATGGTCTGAAGTATGAACACTGGCGGATGCGCCTTCATCCGGATGATCTGGCCCGCACAGAGGAAGCATTGCAGGCTGCTGTCGAAGGCCGCGGTGTTTATGATCCGGTTTTCCGCATTGTGCTGCCGGATGGTAGTGAACGCAGTATTCAGGCCGGAGCAGCGGTTGAGCGCTTGGAAAATGGCACCTTATTGCGGGTAACCGGGATTAACCGCGATATCACCGAGCAGTTGCAGTACGAAACCCGCCTGCGTGAAGCCAAAGATGCTGCGGATGCTGCCAGTGCGGCAAAATCAGCGTTTCTGGCCAATATGAGTCATGAAATCCGTACTCCGATGAATGCTGTACTGGGCATGCTGAAACTGGTGGCACAGACCAGCCTCAGCGCACGGCAGCGGGACTATGTCACTAAGTCACAGAGTGCAGCAGGTTCGCTGCTCAGCCTGCTGAATGACATTCTTGATTACTCAAAAATAGAAGCGGGCAAACTGCAGCTCGATATTCACCCGTTTAACCTTGATGAAATCATGCGCAATCTGGCCGTGGTGATTTCCGGCAATCTGGGCAGTAAGCCGGTCGAGGTGGTATTTGATCTGGATCTGTCGCTGCCACAAACCCTGTTGGGAGACAGCAATCGTCTGCAACAGATATTAATTAACTTGGCTGGTAACGCGCTGAAATTCACCCAGAACGGATACGTCAGAGTCCGTGTGCGGCAGCTGAAAATGGTGGCTGCAGATGTTTGCTTCCGTATAGAAGTTGAAGACACCGGTATTGGTATTTCTGCGGAGAATCAACAGCGTATTTTTGAAGGTTTCACCCAGGCAGAAGTTTCAACCAGTCGCCGCTTTGGCGGTACCGGCCTGGGCCTGGTGATTTGCAAACGTCTGGCTGCGATGATGGGCTCTGAACTGAATCTGCGCAGCGAATTGGGCAAAGGCAGCTGCTTCTGGTTTGATCTGGAATTACCTGTTGTGCTGGCCGAACCTTATAAGCCGCCGGTTTTCGCTCCGGCACTAGCGGAACCGCGGATTCTGCTGGTGGAAGATCACCCTCTGAGTGCAGAACTTCTGCAGCGCGATGGCCGTTCACTGGGCTGGCAGGTTGATCTGGAACCGGATGGTAACGCAGCAGTGGCTGCGGTTGTTGCCGCTCATCGTCAGGGAAAACCTTATCAGGCCGTGCTGCTGGACTGGCGTCTGCCGGATGCTGACGGAGTGGAAGTGGCTCAGGCCATCAGCGATGCTCTGGCTGAGCAGGCACCGGCGGTAATACTGATCAGCGCCTATGGACGGGAGTTTCTGGCTGAGGTTCTCTGCAGTGACAATCCACCATTCCGCGAATTTCTCAGCAAGCCTTTGACTCCGGTGCAGCTGTCAGAGGCCGTCGCCCGTGCACTGCGCCTGCCTGAACCATCCTCTGTGCTTCCTTCAGAAAGCGAGAAGCGCCTTGCGGGCCTGCAAATTCTGGTGGTGGAAGATAATGAAATTAACCGTGAAATTGCCTTTGAACTCCTGCAGGCAGAAGGGGCTGTTGTGGATCTGGCTGAAGGCGGTTTAACGGGTGTTAATAAGGTTGTCAGCCAGAACAGGGGCTATGACGCCGTGATTATGGATATGCAGATGCCGGATATCGATGGTCTGGAAGCCACACGGCGTATCCGTGCTGACAGCCGCTTTGCCGGGCTGCCAATTGTGGCGATGACGGCTAATGTTTCAGAAGCTGACCGGCTGGCTTGTGTTGCTGCAGGAATGAATGCCCACGTAGGTAAACCAGTCAATCTGGATGATCTGGTACATGTTCTGCGGCAGTTGGTTGGGGTCCCTTCAGCGCCGGAGCCTGTGGCAATGACTATAGTTGAGGATATGGACACCCTGTTACGGCGCTTTGGCCATAACCGCCGTTTGCTGGCCAGTATGACCGAACGCTTCCTGACGGATATGAGCGCACTGCTGCAGACACTGAGACAGCAATGGCAGCAGCGGCTCTGGCAGGACAGCAGCGCGACCCTGCATACCCTTAAGGGTACTGCCGCAACCATGGGGGCTGTTGCTCTGGCGCGGCGCAGCAGCGAGCTGGAAGAGCAATTTAAAGAAATAAGTGCTGCAGATAATGTTGCAGCTGAGGATTCCGATGGTGAAGCTCTGCTCGCTGAGCTTGAGCAGTTGCTGCAGGTTTCACATCAGACGCTGGTGGATATGACTTCTTCTGCTGATGCTCAGCAGCAGAAAGAACAACAACCACAACAGCAAACGAGTGATAACTGGCCGGCCGAACGCTGGCGCGCAGCGTTAACTCAGCTCGGTATCCTGCTGCGGGAAAACAATATGGCGGCACTGGCCTTGATTGAACAATGGCCGCGGGCGCGTTTTCCCGGAAATACACTAAAATTCAGTAAGTTGCTGGAGCAGATTGAGCAGCTGGATTTCAGGGCAGCACAGCACACATTAACCGATGTGCAGGAGTGGGAATGAATTCAGGAAAGACACTGGCGGAGTTAATCCCTGGTCTGGCGCATAAACCACGTTTGCTGATTGTTGATGATCAGCCACTGGTTATCCGCACGCTGCATGAAATCCTGAAAGAAGAATTTGACGTCTTTATGGCCACCAGTGGCCGTCAGGCGCTGGATATGTGCAGCGAGAACCCACCCGATATTATGCTGCTTGATATTATGATGCCGGATATGGATGGCTATGAGGTTTGCACGGCATTAAAGGCCGACCAGACGCTGGAAAACTTCCCGGTGATATTTGTTACCGCACAGCAGGATGTCGTCGACGAAGTACGGGCATTTGATGTGGGTGCCGTCGATTTTATAACCAAGCCAATCAACCCAGCGCTCGTTTCTGTCCGGGTGAGGACTCACGTGGTGGTGAAATTGCAGCGTGATATTCTGCATTCAATTGCAATGCAGGATGGCTTAACCGGTGTGGCAAACCGTCGTCGTTTTGATGAGCAGGCGCAGTTGCACTGGCGTCAGGGACGGAGGGATAAGAAGCCGTTGTCGCTGATTCTTATCGATATTGATCATTTTAAACAATATAACGATCACTACGGGCATTTGGCCGGTGATAAAGCATTGCGCGATGTTGCCCATGCTCTGCGTTCTGCATTACAGCGTCCGCATGACAGCCTCTCCCGTTACGGCGGAGAAGAGTTCGCCTGTTTGTTGCCCGATACTGATAATGGCGGAGCCACGTTACTGGCACAGCGTCTGCTGGATTCCGTCCGGGCGCTGAAGATTCCCCATGCCATGTCGTCTGCTGGTGAGCACCTGACCATCAGCGCCGGTGTTGCGACACTGCTGCCGGATTCCACTTCCGGTATTGAAAACCTGCTCAATATGGCCGATGAACAGCTTTATCGTGCCAAACATGATGGCCGTAACTGCGCCCGTTCAGCCGGTTTGTCAGATTAATACTCTCCGCTAGCCATATCAGCCTTATTTCTGGATATATATCCGCCAGTTCGTACAGATATCTGAGGCTTTTGTCGTATCTGTCAATCACCCTACCTGTGAGTTTTGTCAATCTGTCTATTCTGAATGCCAGACACCGGGTTCACAGGGAGACTCAGCATGGGACTGCTGAAATCATTAAGCGTAAAAGGCAAATTACTGCTGTTAATTGCTGTGCCTTTACTGGCATTGCTGTCGTTGCAGGGGCGCTGGTTGCTCAGCAATCTGAATCATATGCAGGAGCTGTCCGATATTCAGGCACTGGTGCAGATTTCAGCACTGAACAGTGCGCTGGCGCACGAGCTGCAGAAAGAGCGTGGTATGTCCGCAGGTTTTCTGGGCAGTAAAGGGCAGACGTTTGTTCAGGCGTTGCCGCAGCAACAGCGCATAGCCGATGAGCGCATCCGTGGCTGGAGCGACTTTCTGCAACAGCAGAGTTTCAATACTTACCCCAAGCTGAATCAGGCCATCAATGATGCACAGGCTAATCTGAAAACGCTAAATACATTGCGCCAGAGTGTACTGTCGCAGACCGCAGCGTTGCCTGATGTTCTGGCGTTTTATACCCAAACCATAGACCGGCTGCTGATTGTGCCGGCACTGGCCAGCGAATTTACCGGCCATGGTGAAACCGTGCGCCAGCTGCAGGCGTATTACAGTTTTCTGCAGGGCAAAGAGCGGGCAGGTATTGAGCGGGCGGTTTTAAGTAATGTATTTGCCAGAGATGCTTTTACTCCACAACTGTTCGCCCGCTTTGTTCGTCTGGTATCGGAGCAGGATGCATTTCTGCAGAGCTTTGAACGCATTGCGGATGCTCAGGCTCTGGCAGCGTACCGTCAATTCCAGCAGTCAGCTGCAGTGCAGAACGTCTCACGTTTACGTGAAAAAGCGCTGCAGGGCGACAGCGGCTTCGGGGTATCTCCCACCGACTGGTTTGCGGCAGCGACAGAGAGAATTGAGGCATTAAAAATTCTGGAAGACGGGCAGCAGCAAGCGCTGCTGGATAATGCCAGCGGGATTCTGCAGGACACCCGGCAGGAATTCTGGCTGGGAATACTGATTGCTGTTATCACCGTCAGTGTTACCGCATTGCTGGCCTTCTGGTTGTCGTATCTGCTGTACCAGCAGATACGACAACTGCATATCGGCCTGACCGCCGCAGGAAATGATCTGTGCCTTTACCAGCGGGTGCCGGTATTGCTGGATGATGAATTGGGCGAAGCCGCACGCGCCTGTAATCAGATGATGGCGCGGATGGCATCGATGGTAGAACACATCACCGCGATCTCTGAGCAGCTGACGCTGATTTCCATGCAGAACCACGTCACCATTTCACTCAGTACTAAGGGAATGGATCTGCAGCAGAATGAAACCGCGAAGGTCGTTACCGCTATTGGTCAGCTGGAGGTTGCCACCAAAGAAATTGCCGGCAATATCCAGCGGGTCGCTGATCAGTCGGATGCGGCTAACCACACGGCTGACAAAAGTGGCGAAGCGGTGCAGAGCAGTCTGAATTACATCGGTCAGCTGGATGAAAAGATGAATCAGGTATCGACGGTAATCCGCAGCCTGCACGACAGCAGCGGTGCCATTGGTGGTGTGCTGAATGTGATCAAATCCATTGCCGAGCAAACCAATCTGCTGGCACTGAATGCTGCTATTGAAGCTGCGCGGGCCGGAGAACAGGGGCGGGGCTTTGCTGTGGTCGCCGATGAAGTGCGCACGCTGGCACAGCGGACGCAGGATTCAACATCGGAAATTGAAAGCATTATCGGCCGTTTTCAGCAGGAATCGAAACAGGCCTTTGTGGCGGTAGAATCATCACAGGAAGCGGTACAGCACACGGTAAAACTGGCCTCATCGCTGGACGAGGAGCTGGGCCATATCCGCAGTGCGGTGCGAACCATCCGTGATATGAGCGATCAGGTAGCCGCAGCGGCCGAAGAGCAGGTGGCCACCAATCAGGAAGTCGCCGGGAGTGTGCGCAGTATTTATAAAATTGCCGAGCACACCGTCGCGACGTCTAACTTTATGAGAAAAACGGCGAAAGAGCAGCGGGAGCTGGCCGGCAAACTGACTAGCCTGGCGGCTGAGTTTGTGCTCAGCCCGAAATAGCACCTAAAGCCTTGTGCCTAAACCCTTGTGCTTAAACAGCGGCCTCCAAAGCGGCCGTAATCCTCAATCTCCTGCAGACACACTTCATGCGCCATCGGGTAACGGTGGCTTTCTGCATTGATACCAGACTGTGCCAGCCACCGGCTGGCTTCTTCGCCCAGCTCCGGGCTGACCACGGCATCATAATCACCATGAGCAATCAGCACCGGCAGATGCTGATTGGCGGCGTTTATCTGCAGCGGGCGGGCAATATAGGTTGATAACGCCATCAAGCCGGCCAGTGGTTGCGGGTAGCTGAAGGCGGTTTCATAAGCAACGGCTCCGCCCTGAGAGAAACCGGCCAGCAGAATCCGGCGGCTGTCGATACCCGCGGCAATTTGCTGATCGATCAGAGTGTGGATGCGCTGTACGGAGTCGCTCAGTTGCTGGCCATCAATCTGACGTCTGGGGCTGGTGGCCAGTAAATCGTACCAGCTGGGCATCACCATGCCGCCATTAATGGTTACCGGCTGCTGTGGTGCATGCGGATAAATGGCACGCAGCACGGGGGGCTGAGTGGTATTGAGAGCCTGTAACAAATGCGGCAGCACCGGGACAAAATCATCACCGCTGGCACCCAGACCATGCAGCCAGATAATACAGCTGTCGGCTGGTGTTGAAGGTTCCAGTACGATGCGGTCGGGAAAATTCTGGCGCTGATAGGTTGGACTGGTCATAAATGGCTCCACGAATAAGGTGGCCAGTATAACGCTTTGTTTGTCTGTGCGTTTTTCAGAGCACACGGTGCATTTTCAGAGTACGCGCCGCAACAGCCGCTTACTGACGCATTTGGGCAGGACACGTGCCAGACGGATAAGCCAGCTTAACGGGCCGGGAAACAGATAGTCGTCACGGCCACTCAGAAGGCCCTGCAGCATCCGTTCTGCGCCTTTGCTTTCGCTGATGGCAAAAGGGGCGGGCATATCGTACTGGTTAACCCGTGCGGTCTGCACAAAGCCCGGATACAGCGAAATAAATTTCAGCCCTTCAGGTTCCAGCTCAACCCGGCAGCTGTCCATCAGCAAGCGGGCGGCGGCTTTGGCTGCGCTGTACGGCCCCTGCATGGGTAAGCCAATAAATCCGGCCAGAGAATTGGTATGAGCGATGGTGCCACGTAATCCGCGTTTATCCGCCTGCTGGCTGCACATGGCAGTGATCAGCGGCGGCAGAAAATTCGCCAGACTCAGGTAATTCAGTTCCATACACTGGCGGATATCGGCAACGGAGGTTTCTGCCATACGCTGCTCAGGACCAGCACCGACATTCAGCAACGCCAGATCAATACGCCCGAACTGAGCCATTGCCAGAGATACGGCATTGTTAGTGTCTTCTTCCCGGCAGGCATCACCGCAGACTGTCAGTACCTCACACTGCTGTGCGCGTAATTGCTCTGCCAGCTCCTGCAGTTCGTGCTGGCGGCGGGCAAACAGAATAAAACGGTTAGGCCTCTGTGCCAGTAACAGCGCGAGCTGGCGGGCCATGCCGGCGGATGCACCGGCAAGGAGGATGGTTTGATTTTGCGGGAGCCTGGTGCTGCGCCGGAATAACATCTCAGGCGCCAAGCAGCCAGCGGGTAAAGAAGGCGACGCCGACACCGAGATAATTACCGACGATATAGCCGATGATGGCCGCGGCAAAGCCCGGCAGAATGATCTCGCGGTTTTTCAGCGCTCCGGCAATCACCGGAATAAAAGGCACCGACATAATGGCGGCCGATGAGGTGATTAAAAACGTGTCAGTATCAATATTCAGCAGGCGGCAAATGATGGCCTGCAGAATCAGTGAACCGACCAGAATAATGCTGATATAGGCAAACAGGTCGACGTTCAGGTTGGTAACAATACTGGTATCGGTCATGGTGCCGGTGGTGAAACAGAACACCAGAATCAGGTACATCCCCAGCTGAAAGCTGTTGGGCAGATTGCGGATGGCCGGCACAAAAGACGCCAGCACGCCCAGTGTGGTGATGGTAATGATGGTCACCGCAGAACTCATACTGCCCGGCACCAGTGAAGCCACGCCCAGCGCGATGACGACGCTGACGGCGGACAGCAGCAGAGCCAGTGCGGTCTTTGGCAGCGCTTTGACATTAGCCAGCACTTTGTAGGCGTTGGCGGTTTCATCGGCCATATGACCAAACTTTTCTTCTTCGCTGTGATAAGCGTGTTCGCCCTGACTGCGGTAAGGGCGCAGGAAACGGCTGAAAATCGGCTTGGCCAGTGTCATCACAAACATCAGATACAGTGCCGACAACAGAATGTCGTAGGTGATCATGGTGGTGAAGGTATTTTCATCGGCTTCGATAGCGGTCTTGATGGCGGCCATATTCGGCCCACCACCGGTGTAAGCGCCGACCGACATGCCGGCAATCTGCCAGACGTTGGCCAGCGAATCCGCATAAATAAAAGCCCCGGCGGCACTGGCAATAATGACTGCAATTAAGGCCACACCCATGCTTTTCATCGTGTCGCCGGCCATACCGAATGATGCTTTCACATCAATGGAAAACACCAGCAGCGGCAAGGCCAGTGCGATGGCAATTTCTGACAGATTGGTTTGTACGGTTTTCAGGGCTTCGGCCCCAGCCAGGTCCGGCAACATTCCGGTGGCGGCCAGAGCAATACCACTGGCAAATGACAGCACAACCACGCCGGCTTTATCCAGCCAGCTGACACGCTGGCAAAGAACAACCAACAGCGCCGGTACTAACAGGTAGGCAATCAGGGTAATAACAGCAGACACGATGATTCCTCGGTATTTTTATTGTAGGGATAATGGCTGGTCAGGCATTCAGGGTTTCTGTGCCCGGCAGGCTCTGCAGCTGGCTGGTGGGCGGGAACTTGTCCGGATAACTGAATACCGGCCACCATTCGCTGATCCGGCCCTGCTCATACAAAGCAATATTGCCGAATTGCAGGAATACGGATTCGCTCTGGGTCGGACGGAAAAACAGATAATCGTCAGGTTTAATGTCATGGCCGTCCGGTAACTCGTACAGTTCCTGGTTACTGGAATGGCCAAAAATACTGGCGCGCTGGCACGGAGCGGGATAGCAGGGTTGTGCCAGCCAATTGCCGCCGTAAATAAAACAGGCCTGATGAGGCAGGCGGCCAAATACCCGCAGCAGACGGGATAAGCCACTGGCCATCGGGATTTCCGGGTCTTTAACCACCTTCAATACCGGTGCGGCAATAAAGACCGCCGGCTGGTGATGCTCCAGTGTGAATACATCAAAATCGGTCGGCTTAACCAGTGCTGAGGCCGTGGCAATTTCGTTAACCAGACCAATGCTGTCCTGCTCGTAGAGCGGATAGGTTGAACTGCCGCCGGTATTCAGACAAAGCCCTTCCAGAGCGTCACTGCCAAGGGTGTCTGTAATCAGTGTGGTGAACTGGCGATAGCTGTTCTTTGCCTGTTCGAGCGCTTTTTCGCTACCGCCGAGAAAGGCCGGAATTTTACTGATATGAGCTTCGTAGCCCATCAGACCTGACAGTGTCAGCAGAGGAGAGGCGGCAATGGTTTTCAGCGCGCGGACAAACAATTCATCAGGCTGAAAGCCTCCACGGTGCAGCCCTACATCAATTTCCAGATTGATACGCAAGCGCAGGTTAAGCTCCTGGGCCAGAGCTGCGTATTGCTGCAGGCGCTCGTTACTGTCGATCAGCCACTGCAGCTGCAGTTCCGGAGCAAAGCACATGCTGCTGGTTTGCTGGCTGTGCCATTGATAAAAATGGCGTACGGCAGCAATCGGCATTGGCTTACCCATCAATACATCTGCAGCCGGAATATGTTCAACCAGATGCATCAGAAACGGCAGATGAAAACTCATTAAGCGCTGAGTGCCGGTACGGCGCATCACGTATTGCAGCATTGGAATGGAAGGCAGCGACTTAGCCACAATGCGGTAATCGAAGCCGCGGTTAAGCACATCGATCAAATGATCAATGTTGCGATCCAGGCGTTCTTTATCGATAACCAGTGTGGGGGTGCAGATACCAGCCTGCTGTAAACCCCGTGTCAGATTCTGAAAATACATTTGAGTCATGGACTGTTCCGCTATAAGCATGGGGCTGATCACTGATGTTTCTTTTTATTGGTGGTACATATGTACCATATTTTTTTAAGAGCGTCATGATCCAGTTATGCCACAGCCGCTTTATTCAACCCAGAAGCTGGCCGCAGGTGACCTGCACTGGCCGGTCTTAAGGGGGTTGTGAGGAGGTGATGAGTTCGCTGCCTGACAGATTACAGGCATAAAAAAAGCGCCATACAGGCGCTTTATTATCAACGGCGGGCTGGTTACAGCCAGATCGCGCGGAAGATAAAGAAGAAGATAATCGACAGTAGCGCACCAGCAGGCAGGGTTACCAGCCAGGAAACGAAGATAGAGCCGATTTTGCGGTAGTTCAGGGCATCGGTACCCATGGCCAGACCAACACCCAGGATTGCGCCAACCAGAACATGAGTCGTGGAGATTGGCAGGCCGGTGCCGGAAGCAACAACAACGGTGGTGGCGGCAGCCAGGGTGGCGGCAAAGCCACGGCTAGGGGTCAGTTCGGTAATGCCGGAACCGACGGTGGCGATCACACGATGACCAAAGGTCACCAGACCAATCACAATGCCCACCGCGCCGACCAGCAGAATCCACATAGGAACTGCTGCTTTGGCGGCAATTTCACCACTGTGACTGACCACGCTGTATACCGCGGCAACCGGACCAATGGCATTGGCCACATCGTTGGAGCCGTGAGCAAAAGCCATGGCGCAGGCGGTAAAGATCATCAGAACAGCGAATACTTTTTCAACGTTAGCCAGATGGATCTCTTCAGACACTTCCGGATCGGCATGGATGCGGCTGACAAAGAAACGGCCAATCGCCATAACGCCAACACCGATCAGCAGAGAGATCCAGATAGCATCGGTAAAATCCAGCTTCAGACCCAGATGTTTGAGGCCTTTCAGCAGGGTTACCATGGAGATAACAAAGCCGACCAGCATAATGTAGAACGGCACCAGACGCTTGGACTGAGCAAAAGGGTCTTTGGTGTCGTGAATAAAATGTTTGACGCTTTTGTAGAGGACGTAAGAAATCGAGCCGGCAATCACAGGGGATACAACCCAGCTGGCCGCGATGTTGCCAACCTTGCCCCATTCAACGGCTTCCATGGAGATACCGACGGCGGCAAAACCAACAATAGCACCGACGATAGAATGCGTGGTGGATACCGGCCAGCCTGCATAAGAGGCGATTAACAGCCAGGTTCCTGCCGCGAGCAGAGAAGCCAGCATGCCGAATACCAGCAGCTCGGGGTGCCCCGACATGACCGCCGGATCAATGATCCCTTTACGGATGGTTGCGGTGACTTCGCCCCCGGCAAAAAACGCACCGGCAAATTCGAAGACAATGGCAATAAAGACAGCTTGCTTGATGGTGATGGCTTTGGAACCAACTGACGTTCCCATGGCATTGGCAACATCATTTGCACCAATTCCCCAGGCCATAAATACACCGAAAATGCAGGCCAGGATGATAAATAAATGTCCCTGGTCGGCTATAAGTTCCATTGTGAACTCCTCGAAAAAAAGCGCGCGCATTCTAACGCAGGCATGGCGAAGTGCCTAGAACTTGTTTCTTAGTTGAAGGGGAACTTTTGTCAAAAAAGGTCTGTCTGCGGTGAGCTCAGTCACCGCAGTACATGATCTGTAAATCAGACGGGGGTAAGAGGTATCAGACGGGCGCTGTGCTGCTGGCCGTAGCGGCGCATCTGCCACAGACTCAGAGCGATAAAGGCAATACTGCCACCTACCCACAGCACAGAGCTGAGCGGGTGCTGAGGAAGGCTGCCAAGCTGATACACAATCACTGCGGTGGTATAGGCCAGCCCGGTGCTCCAGCCGGCGACAAACAGCATCCAGCGTAAACCGGCTTCCCGGACCATCGCGCCAAGGGTCGCAACACAAGGGGTATAGAGCAGTACAAATACCAGATAGGAGAAAGCGGCCAGCTGGCTGCCAAACAGCGCATCCATGGTCGAGAAGGTGGTGGTATGTACCCCCTGTTCTTCACCCTGGTCGGCGCTGATCAGGCTCAGGCCGAGCGGATCAAGCAGGTTATCGGCGAGGCCGGCAATATTATCCGGGATGGTCTGCAGTGCTTCGAGCAAGCCGGCGCTGAGCGAGTATTCACTGTCGGCGCTGGTCTCCGGGCTGTACAACGCATCCAGTGTGCCCACGACAGCCTCTTTGGCGAAGATGCCAGTGATAATACCGACGGTGGCAGCCCAGTTATCTTCCTGTACGCCCAGCGGTTTAAAGACCGGGGTAATCACATGAGCAATTTTCGACAGCACTGAGTTTTCTTTATTCTGGTTGCCGAAGGAACCGTCACTGCCCAGTGAGTTAAGGAAGCTCAGTACCACTACCACGGTAATAATGGTTTTACCGGCGCGCAGACAGAAGGACTTCAGCCGCTCCCAGGTTTTGATCAGAATGCCTTTCACCGTTGGAATATGGTAAGCCGGCAGCTCCATAACGAAGGGCGTCAGATCCGGTTTGAACAGCGTGTTCTTCAGCGCAATACCGGTCAGCAGGGCCATCACAATGCCCAGCACGTAAAGGCTGAACACCATAAAGGCACCGTTTTCAGTAAAGAACGCGGCGGCAAACAGGGCGTACACCGACAGGCGCGCACCACAGGACATAAAAGGCGCCATGGCAATGGTGAGCAGACGGTCTTTATGGGTATCCATGGTGCGTGCGGCCATCACCGCGGGTACGTTACAGCCGAAACCGACAATCAGCGGCACAAAAGATTTACCCGGCAGGCCGACGGCGCGCATCAGGCGATCCATCACAAAGGCCGCGCGGGCCATATAGCCGGAATCTTCGATCACCGATAAAAACAGGTACAGACCGCCGATTACCGGGATAAAGGTAGCAACCAGCTGAATACCACCACCGAGACCATCGGCCAGCAGGGTTGCCAGCCATTGCGGGGCACCGATGCCATCCAGCAGATAATGTGTGCCGTCAACAAACACCGTGGCAAAGGCGATATCAAAGAAATCAATAAAGGCACCGCCAATGTTAATGGCGAAGGTGAACATCAGGTACATCACGCCAAAAAAGAACGGTATACCCAGCCAGCGGTTCAGTACCCAGTCGTCGATGCGTTCACTCAGTGTCCGGCCTTTGGTATTGACCGTCAGTGACTGCTGCAGAATATGCTGAATCGAGCGGTAACGGCTGTTGGCCATTAATACGTCAATCGGCTGACCATGCTGTTTTTCCAGCGACTGACGCAGTTGCTGGGCTAATGCCAGAACGGCAGTGCGGCGTTCGACCGGCAGCACTTCGCTGGCGTAGATGTCGTTTTCCAGTACGCGGGTAGCGCTCCAGAACGGATTGGCCACGGCTTCCTGCAGTTGTTCTTTCAGCTGGTTAACGGCCTGCTCAAAGTCGCTATCCAGACGCAGCAGTGGCGTGGCAACGGTGGCATGTTCCAGATGATGGGCCAGGATGCGGCACAACTCTTCGATACCGCGCCCGGTAGAGGCAACAATAGGCACCACCGGCACACCGAGCTGCTGTGACAGCAGCTGAGTGTCAACATGAATGCCTTCGCGCTCGGCAACATCGAGCATATTAACGGCACAGATAACCGGTACGCCCATATCCAGCAGCTGTGAGGTTAAGAACAGATTACGTTCAAGATTGCTGGCATCAAGGATATTAATGATCAGCTGGGCTTCGCCGCTTAAGGCAAATTCGCGGGCAATTTTTTCATCGGTCGACAGTTCATCGTCGTGGCTGTCGAGGGCGTAGGTGCCGGGCAGGTCGACCAGTTTATGGCTGACACCGCGCAATACCAGATTGCCTTCTTTACGCTCAACGGTTACGCCAGGCCAGTTGCCCACTTTTTGTTTGGCACCGGTCAGGGCGTTGAAAAGGGTGGTTTTACCGCAGTTCGGATTGCCGATGACACCAATAACAGCTCGGTTCATACGATGACTTCTACCTGAATAATGGAGGCTTCCTGCTTACGCAGGCTAACAGAGGCGCCGCGCAGCTGAATCTGCATCGGATCACCTAACGGAGCGAAGCGCCGTACTTCAATCTGAGCACCCGGCATCAACCCGAGGGCCAGCAGTTTACGGCGGAAGTTGGCTTCGGTGGCGGTAAATCCGATGATACGGGCCTGGGTACCAACGCTGAGCTGATCAAGAGTTTGCGATGTCATGCTGATCCGGCGGGAAGGAGTAAACAGAAAAGATGATAATGTTTATCATTTGATTGCACAAGAGGCCCTGCGCTTATTCATAGATTCCATTGTCTCATGACAAGGTCGTGCAATTTATTGGTGCTTTAACCAATAAGTTCCTGCGTTATTCGTATGTGTTTATAAAACAGTCTGTTGTCATTTATATGTTGAGTTTTATTGATTGTTTAATATATGACGGCACCGCTATAATCACGGCGGAACGTAATATCTCCGAACTGTACGGCGTCTGCCGTAATAGTCCGCGTGAATACCCTATTCTTAGTATTGATATCCTATTTACAGATATCAGTCGTATTACTATGCCGTTAACACACAGAGGTTAAGCAGTGAGCGTATTTGACATTGATATTGATAAGCAGATTAAACAGCACCAGCAAAAAATTCAGGAGCTGGAGCAACTGCGTAAAGATCAGGAACATAAGCTGGAAGGCCTGAAAGAGTTCGACGTTACCATTAAACGTCTGTGTAATCAGAATCGTCTGACGGAAGAAGAACTGTACGTTTCCCGCTCAGAGCAGATTGAAGCCTGGCTGGTTGGTATGGCCAAGCAGGACAACCCTTCCTCAATTTATAACAATCTGAAAAAGCATTTTGCCCGCACTGCGCCACGCGGACCAAAAGCCGTTAAAACTGAGAAAGAATCTTCTCTGCCAAAACCAAAGCTGCCGGTAGGTACTTACCGTAATCCGGCGACTCAGGAAAAAGTCGAAAAAATTAAGCGTAATCCACGTCAATTGGACGAATGGATTGAGCTGCACGGTTTTGCCGTTGTTCGTACCTGGAAAATCGATTAATCCATTACAGTGATTAGCGATTAATAAAAAAGGGAGCTTAGCTCCCTTTTTTATTATCTGTTGCAGATATTAACTGCTTCTATGCCAGTACAAAGCGGGCGATACGAGCCTGAGGTTGTACGTCCGTCAGTTTTACCCGTACCGACTGGCCAAGGATAAAGCGTTGTTCTTCGTTGCGGTGTGTCAGGGTTTTGGTTTCGAATGTCCAGCCGTTACCAGCCTTACGACGGTCGATTGTTCCTTCGATACCGGTATTGTCCAGACGTACGGTGAAACCGGTTGAGTTCATATGCACAATGCTGGCGTCGTACAGCTGTTCTTTATCCTGTTGTGCGAGCCAAAGCAGTTTCAGCCAGGTTTCCGCCTGATTGGCGGCCATACGGGCATTGCTTTGCGCATTCTGGATATTAAGCAGAATGCTTTCATCCGGCAGTTGCACGCTGCTGTCTGTCAGCAAGGCTTTTACAATGCGGTGAATCAGCAGGTCGTTGTACTTGCGTAACGGTGAAGTAAAGGTGGTGTAGTACGCAAAGCCCAGACCCATATGCGGCTTGGCATCCAGCGATAAATTACTGCGCTCCAGCTGGCGACTGATAATCATACGCAATGGTAAGTCGCTGTTGCTGGCATCTGCCTGTTGCATCAGGCTGACATAGTCTTCCAGACTGTTGAGGCTGGGTTTTTTCTCCAGTGGCAGATGTTCTTTTAATAACGCAGCCACTTCACCCTGGCGTTCGGTACGGACACCGGCGTGTTCAATAAAGAAGCCACTGCCTTTTTCTGCCAGCCAACCGGCAACCGCACGGTTACAGGCCAGCATGCATTCTTCTACCAGACGATGGGCCTGATTGCGCTCGATACGCACAATGTCTTTAACCTTGCCTTGCTCATCGGTGATGAGTTTAAAGTCCGGGCGGTCTTCCATCACCAGACAGTGGTTCTTACGGAAGGCGGCCAGTGCGCGGGCGCAGTTATCCAGGTGCACCAGATGACCATGCAGTTCGGCCGGAATATCACTGCTTTCGCCATCAATTAATTGTGCAACCTGGTTGTAACTGAGTTTGGCGCGGCTGCGTATGGTGGCGTTATAGATATGAATCTGTTCGATCTCACCGGCTTCACCGATGCGCAGTTCAACCGCCATGGCCGGACGCAACTGGTCAGCCTGCAGCGAACAGAGCTGTTCAGATAATTCCGCTGGCAGCATAGGTACAACCTGATCGGGGAAATACACCGAGGTCGCGCGCTGCAGGGCCGCATGATCGAGCGCTGTACCGGGCTGAATTAACGCCGCCGGATCGGCAATGGCAATCCACAGAGCCCAGCCCTGACTGCGGGCTTCGGCATAGAGTGCATCATCAATATCGCGGGTGCCGGCAGAGTCGATGGTAACAAAGGGCAGATGAGTCAGGTCTGTGCGCTCGCTCAGAATATCGTCCAGCCCTTTAGCGGTCAGCTCGGCGACCTGAGTGCTGACGGCATCGTCAAACTCAGTAGGTAACTGCCACTTGGCCTTGATAAAGGTCTGCTCAATATGGGCGTCGGTTGGCTTACCGATAATGGTATCGATATCTGCCTGAGCTTTACCTTTCGGGAATGGATGCTGGCTGATATGAGCCTTTACCAGATCACCATCACTGGCATTCATGCGCTTGGCCGGCGGCACAAAAATCCAGCGATTAAGAGTAGGGTGATCAGCCTCCACGAAGTGACCTTTACCCCGCACAATGTATTTGCCGAAAAATTCGTTCAGCTCGGTGCTCAGCAGTTTTTCAATAATTGCCTGTTCTTTGCCTTCGCCTGCGGGTTCAACCCGGAATTCAATACGGTCGCCGGGCAGGACTTTATCCATTTCATCCGGGGCGAGAAAAAACTGCTGGCCATCGTCGGTATTGACGAAACCAAAGCGGCCACCGGTAGAGCGTACCCGGCCCTCAAAGTGGGGCGTGCTCAACTGGATTTCCTGCTTCAACGACTGTAATTGCGAGAGGGCGTTTTTATCGAGCATCCGCACTGGACCATGACTGAAAATAAAGGAGCAGGAGTTTACTGGATCGGGCCGTTCAGAGCTACCGCGGAGCAGGGGAACATCGGATTGTGAATCTGTTCCGCTTTAAGTGGTTCATATGTACCAAATGTATTCACCTAAGCGGACAGTGCAGTGCTTTATTGAGCCAAACCGTGTTTTGCGCTGGAAAAGACGGTGTCCTTGTAATACTTCTGACTTAGAAATGTAGTCCTATTCCAATAACAAAATAGAACAATACAAGGTGATCTAATGTCTAACCGAGCTGATCTGAGCCGCCGTAGTTTTTTAAAGTCTGTTGCCGCCGGTGCTGGCGCAGTTTCCGTTCCTGCCGCCTTAACCGGTTGTTTTGGCGATGATGATAACAAACGTGACCTGACGGTGTTTGGTCATGGTGTGGCCTCTGGTGATCCACTGGCTGACAGTGTGATTATCTGGACCCGCATAACCCCATCCGACACTGGTGCTGAAGCTCAGGTAGGTTGGGTCGTGGCAACCGACGAAGCCATGAGCAACGTGGTGGCCAGTGGCTCTGTTTACACCGACAGCCGCCGCGACTTCACCGTGAAAGTCGATGTTACCGGCCTGAATGCCGATACGCTGTACTACTACCAGTTCGCCGGTAAAGACGGCGCTGTCACTCCGGTTGGTCAGACCCGCACTCTGCCAGTCGGCAGTGTGGATAGTGTGAAACTGGCGGTGTGCTCCTGCGCCAACCTGCCCGCCGGTTACTTCAACGTGTACAACGAAATTGCTAACAGCGATGCCGATGTTGTGGTGCATCTGGGGGACTATATCTATGAGTACGGTGCTAATGAGTATCCACCTGCTGCCGCTCAGGTCCGTGACCCGGACCCGCTGGTCGAAACCCTGACCCTGACCCATTACCGCGCCCGTTACGCCAAATATCGTACCGATACCGCGCTGCAGCTGGCACATCAGAAAAAGCCGTTTATTTGTGTCTGGGATGACCATGAACTGGCCAACGATACCTGGAAAGGTGGCGCTGAAAACCACGATGAAGACGAAGGCTCTTTTGAAGAACGTCGTGCTGCAGCCATTCAGGCGTACCACGAGTGGCTGCCGATCCGCAGCGGCGGCGATACCGCCAAAATCTGGCGTGCTTTTGAATTCGGTAATCTGGTCAACCTGACCATGCTGGATACGCGTATGTATGCCCGTGATAAGCCGCTGAGCTATCAGGATTATCTGGTGCCAAACGAAGTGGATTCATCAAAGTTTGATGTTGATACCGCTGCATTCCGCGCCGCTCTGGGGGACCTCAACCGTGGCTTATTGGGAACAGAGCAGCAGCAGTTTGCAATGGGCTCCATGCTTAACAGTACAGCCACCTGGCAGGTGCTGGGTCAGCAGGTGCTGATGGGACGTATTTTTATACCCCTCGAACTGTTAACTGGCCTTGGTGAAATTGAAGAAAAAATTAAAAAGGGTGAGGACGCTTCTGCGGTGCAGGCGAAGGTTGCAAAATTGCTTACTGATCTGGCAACGATTAAAGGGCGCATTGCTCTTGGCGATCCAACGGTATCTGCAGCTGAACGTGCAAGTGTGGAGGAGAAGGCTCCCTATAATCTGGATGCCTGGGATGGCTATTTCCCGGCGCGTGAAGAAATTCTGCAGGGAGCGCAGTTGCTGGATAAGAATCTGGTCGTTCTGGCGGGGGATACCCATAACGCTTGGGCCAGCGATCTGTATCCGGCGAATGCAAGCGGAGAGACCGTACGTAGTAATGGTTCGGTCGGGGTAGAATTTGCAACCTCATCGGTTACCTCGCCCGGCTTTGAAACCTATGTCGGTTTTGGTGCTATCCCTGATCCGGCCGTTCGTGCTGCTCAGCAGGCGGGTTTTGAGCAGGCAGTAACAACATTGGTGGATGATCTGGAGTATCTGAACTCCGCCCAGCGTGGTTATATGCTGGTGGAATTTACTCCGGCGAAATCCAGCTGTGAGTGGGTTTATGTCGATACCATCACCAGCGAAACCTACACCGCGTCAGTACAGAAGAAGATGGAGGTCAAACCAGGTTACGGTAACCGTACCCTGACTGACGTTCCTCTGGCTCCCTGATCCGGTGTTTCCAGGGTAAATAAAAGGCCGCAATCGCGGCCTTTTTGCTGTTATGCCCGGTACAGGTTTACCCAGCGGAATTCATCCAGCTCGTCGAGGTCAGGTACGGTGAAGGATTCACTGCGGCCGGTGGCCACATAAGGTGGAAAATGAAAATCCCTAACGCGTGAGTCGGCGACGATGACTTGCTGCGCTCTCTGGCGAAACACTTCCAGTAATGGCAGGTTGGCGCGGTCGTACAGCACGTCAGCGGCAATCAGCAGGTCGAGGTCTTCGTCAAAGGCGAATAAGTCCGGATGCAGGCGATAACCAACGTTATTCAGCCGTGCATTGGCAGCACAGGATAACAGCGCATCAGGGTCGATATCGCAGGCGATGACTTCGCGCGCGCCGGCTAATACACAGGCGATGGCGACCACACCGGAACCGGCACCGAAGTCCATCACCTTTTTACCGGCGACCCAGTGCGGGTTGGCAAGAATCTCCCGCGCCAGCACCTGACCGCTGGCCCAGCAGAAGGCCCAGTAAGCGGGGTAGGTCTGAATACGCAGGATTTCTTCCTGACTGAACGCCCGGCGCATGCTCTCAGGTTCAACCAGCCAGAGGCTGATTTGCGGGCATTGTGGCAGTGACTGTGCGCTGACGCGGGCATCGTCGAGCATGGCACTGATGGCCTGGTTAAGCTGCTGCTCATCCTGTTCTTTGTGGTGTGGCTGTGAGCTGGTATTCATGGGTTGCTTTCCGTGCCAAGGCTGATGCTGTCGCCGGGGCGGGCGACCTGATAGCCAGCCTGTTCCAGCGCTGCGGCGGCCTGTTCATTGGCATAGTGATAAAGCACGAAGCGCTGACGCAGTGCGGGCGGATATTCGCGCGCCAGATCGTCCAGACCGGTATGGGAAGGATTGGGCTGAAGGCCGCAGTCATGGAAGATCCGTTCCTGACCGCTCAGCTCATGACAAAGTATTTCCGGTATTGGACGGGTGTCGCCACTGTAAAACAATACGCCGGGCAAATGCAGGGCATAGCTGGAACCGGGCTGGTGATGGCGTGTGGCGTGCAGGCGGAAGGTCAGATCCTGATGAATAAAAGTATCGGTCACCGGCAGCAGCTGAAAGGACTGCCAGAAGTTGTGCCCGCCTTCGGCCATGGCGCCCGGGTAGGTTGCCAGTCGCTGATGCAGTAAGGTAATCAGATTGAGCGGCATATATAAGCGAATGGGAGGGTGCTCCTGCAGGCGTGCCTGAACCGTCAGAATCTCCAGATCGGCGATATGATCAAGATGGCCGTGGGTGATATAGATCGCTTGCGGCAGGCGTTTATAGTGTTTCTGGTAAGCACTTAAAGTGCCGTAACCACAGTCAATCAGCAGTACGGGTTGCTGGTTAAGTTCCAGCACTGCGGCGGCGGAGCCCATGTCGGGTTGGCCGCCGCTGCCGGTACCCAGAAATTTGAGCGAATAATCGGATGCGTTTCGGGTCATAATAGGCCATATCAGCGCAGAGAAATGAGGTGCATTATGTGGCGTCCAAAACTGATGTCTATCCCCACAGCCGATCAGGCGTTGCCGGGCAGGGCTGAACCTCTGTATCAGGTGCCGCTGCAGCATTATGTGAACGGTAACCTTATCGCCGGTGAACGTCCGGCCGGAGTCAGTGAGATTCTGCTGGGCATGGGGTGTTTCTGGGGGGCTGAGCGCAAGTTCTGGTCTCTGCACGGTGTTTATTCAACGGCGGTGGGATATGGCGCCGGGCATACGCAGCATCCGACCTATGAGGAAGTCTGCAGTGGTATGACCGGCCACAATGAGCTGGTGCGGGTCTGGTTTGATGAGCAGCAGCTGACGCTGGAGAAACTGTTGGCGGTGTTCTGGGAAAGTCATGATCCGACTCAGGGCATGCGTCAGGGCAACGATATCGGCACCCAGTACCGCTCCGGCATTTATCTGGCGCAGGCCGCAGATCTGGCAAGGGCTGAGGCCAGCCGGGAGCACTATCAGCAGCGCTTATACGCCTCCGGCATGGGGGATATCACCACCGAAATTCTGGTTGATGTGCCATTTTATCTGGCCGAAGGCTATCACCAGCAGTATCTGGCTAAAAATCCCAATGGCTATTGTGGACTGGGCGGCTGTAACGTCAGTTTTGACTGACCGCTCAGGGCGGCAGGTTTTTTAACAAGGAGTTAATCATGCGGGCAATGGCTGTTTATCAGCTGAAGGGCGGGGTTGGTAAAACGACTACTGCAGTGAATCTGGCGGCGCTGGCAGCGCGGGACAAGATTCCAACCCTGTTGTGGGATCTCGATCCGCAGGGGGCTGCAAGCTGGATTCTGGGCATCGATAAGGGCCATAAACAGGATGCTTTATGGAGCAGTGATGAACCCATCAGCCGCTACATTCAGCCCAGTACGGTACCGCGCCTGGATGTACTGTCGGCCGACAGTTCGCTGCGTAAATTTCATCAGAGTCTGAGCGGTAAAAAAGAAGCCCGGCAACGGATGGCGGAAGCGCTCGGTCGTCTGGCCGAAGACTATGGCCTGATTATTATCGATTGCCCGCCGATGATTACGCCGCAGATGGAGGGCGTCTTGCGGGCAGTGGACCGCATCCTGATTCCGGTTGAGCCTTCGGTGTTATCGATTCGTGCCTACGACCAGATCAAATCCCAGTTTGACTGGGCGAAAAAATCCCAGTGGCTGCCCTTTGTTACCATGATTGACCGGCGTAAGCCGGCACATCTGCGCTGGGTGAATACCGAGCTGCAGAATTATCCGGAAGTGTTGCGTACTTTTGTGGCCTTTTCCGCCAGTGCTGAACGTATGCTGGAGTTGCGCAGCCCGATTGTAGAGCAGCAGCCAGCGGTGCCGCTGGCACGTAATTATCAGGCGTTGTGGAAGGCGCTGAAGCCTAAGCTTAACCTGCGCTGACTCCGGACAGCGGTGCCGTGCTTTCAGTCAGTGGGCAAGGGGACGGTTTGGAATTGCCTGATGTGCAGGCTGTTGTCGCGTGCTTTACCTGTGGAAAGGCCAGATACACTGCCCAGGCAATAGCCGTGGCGTAGGCCAGATTGGTAATCAGCTCAATGTGCGGATTATTGAGGAATTCACGCTGTGAGGCCAGACCGCGGATTTTACTGGCCAGCTCAGGATCAAACGCAAGGTGCTGGTTCCATACCTTCTGGTGCAGTCCGGCGTCAATCGGGTAGATACCTTCGGTGCGTCCCTGAGGATGTTGTTGCTGCCATTGAGCAATGGCGACCAGAATATTCTCGGAGGCATGGCAATGCTTGCCGAGATAGTGCAGGGTTGGGCGAACAATGCGCTCACGCAGTTCTTGTGAAGCCAGTTCCATGGGCAGTTCCGCAACTAAACCTCGATTATTGATAGCAGACTAGCGGCAGATACTCCATGAGTGGAATGAAATTTTTGCTTTTAATGTGGCATTCCAATAAATGACATTAATGCATGACACAGTATCGGGCTGGTTCGACAGTCATTGCCACTTTGATTTCGCCCGCCTGGATGACGAACGTGACGAACAATGGGCGCTGGCTCAGCGTCTGGGGGTTCGTGGTTTATTGGTTCCCGGCGTACAGCGTTCTCAGTGTGAACAGCTGGCGGTGTTCTGTCGTCAGCGGCCATTCTATTATGCTCTTGGATTGCATCCGTACTTTATCGCTCAGCATCAGCAGGATGACCTGAACTGGCTTGAGCAAACCCTGCAGGATCAGCTTTCTGGTCAGAAACTTGTGGCATTGGGAGAAACCGGACTCGACTGGGTGCTGGCGACGGATGCGACACAGCGCGAAGAGCAGTGGTTCTGGTTCCGGGCGCAAGTGATGCTGGCAAAAAAATATCAGCTGCCATTGGTTCTGCATATCCGCGGAGCACATGATGAAGCAGTATCTTATCTGCGTCAGCAACAGTTCCCCTGCGGTGGAATGGTGCACGCCTTCAGTGGCAGTGAACAGCAGGGCAGAGCCTGGCGTAAGCTGGGTTTTCGTCTGGGGATTGGCGGGGCAATGAGTCATCCGCGGGCGCATAAGTTACGGCGTACAGTGGCTTCTCTGCCGTTGGATTGCTGGTTGCTGGAAACCGATAGTCCGGATATGAAGCCGGCGTTCTGGGGGCCTGATAACAACAGTCCGGCCAGTATTCCACTGCTGGCAGCAATTCTGGCCAGTCAGCATCACCTGAGCCTGCCGGTATTAGCAGTGCAGCTGGAGCAAAATTTGCGACAAACGTTCCCACGTATGATGGCGGTGGGATAAGGCCGAATGAGCCATTTTGCGTTCCTTTATTGCTGCTGATGCTGAAGGCGCGGGTTTTTAGACAAGCTTATTGCATAAAACGGTGCCAGCTTGCTTTGTCTGTTCAGAGCGCATAATCCTTGTAACGTAGTCACACAAAGAGGTGAGCACTATGTTTGCAAATCATATGTTCGGACTGCTGTACCATCCACGTCGTGAGTGGGATGAAATTCGTCGGGAGCGGGCCGGTTCCATTCTGGAAGTGTTTGTCCGTAACCTGATATTTCTGGCACTGATTCCGCCGGTGTCGCTGTATATCGGTACCACACAATATGGCTGGAGTATCGCCGGCGGTGATGTGGTAAAACTCAGTGCTGAAAGCGCTCTTCCTATGGCTGTCGCTTTCTATTTTGCTCTGCTGTTCGGCGTGGCGATGGTGGCTTACGCAATGTTCTGGATGGAGCGGACCTTTGGTGTCAGTGCCAGCTATGAGCGCTGTCTGATTTTTACCATCTTTACCTCCACTCCTATGTTCTTGTCTGGTTTTATTGGTCTGTTACCGATTCTCTGGCTGGATGTCATGGTCGTGCTGGCTGCGGTTTGTTACAGCGTTTACCTGCTGTATTCGGGTGTTCCCATTTTTATGGATATCCCGGAAGAGCGCGGATTCATTTTTGCCAGCTCGATGCTCACTGTAGGGCTTTGTGCGCTGGTCGGATGTATGGCGGTAACCGTTATCCTATGGGGTATGGGAATGGCGCCAGCATTTGTTTGACTGCATGTAGTGCTCATCGGCCGCGGAGGGACTTTTTGCGCCCCTTCCGCGGCAGACAGAGTTTTGTAGTGATTTTGTAACACGTGGTTGATCATAGAATCACCAATCAGTAGCCTGCACGCCCCCTGAATATGGCTCAATGGTGATGTGATGAAACGACGGTTTTTGTTTGCTGCATTGATGTGCTCTGTTTTACCGGCCATTGCTGCCGTTGCGCCGGAAGATATTGCCCGCCTTGGGAAAGACCTGACGCCGGTTGGTGCCGACAAACTGGGTAATGGTAAAGATATTCCTGCCTGGAAAGGTGGTCTTCCTCTCGATAAAACGCATAAACCCGGCGCATTTCATGCCGATCCTTTTGCTGCCGACAAACCACGCTTCCGTATTACTTCCGCTAATATCGCAGAGCACCGTTCGCGTCTGACTGATGGTCAGGTCGCACTGCTGCAGCGTTTTCCTGATCTCTACTTTGAGGTTTATCCGACTCATCGCTCCGCGTCTTATCCTGACTACGTTTATCAGGCGATTAAGACCAACGCCAGTCGTGCTGAACTGATGAAATACGGCGCTGGTGTTACCGGTGCGACGATGTCTTCCCCGTTCCCGGTGCCCGAGAATGGTCTGGAAGTGTTGTGGAACCATACCTTACGCTTCCGAGGCCACTCTATGGCCTATACCGCTGTTGCATCATCGGTAACTCAGGGCGGGCAGCGCATTGATGCATTACGTGAATACGAATACTTTATTCAGTACAGCATTCCGGGTGCAGAACCTACCGATCTGGATAACAAAATTTTCTTCCTGAAGCGTAAAACACTGGCACCGGCACAGCTTGCCGGTGGTATTACGCTGGTGCATGAAACGCTGGATCAGGTTCGTTCACCACGTAAATCCTGGATTTATGTGCCGGGCCAGCGTCGTCTGCGCCGCACTCCTGATCTGGCGTATGACACCGCTGACTCCAACACCAACTCCATCCGTACCGTCGACCAGGTTGATATGTTTAACGGCGCACCGGATTACTATGACTGGGAGCTGAAAGGTAAGCGTGAAATCTATATTCCGTACAACGCTTACAAGGTTCATCAGGGCACGCTGAAAATTGATGATATTTTGCAGGATCATCACATTAACCCGTCACTGTTGCGTTACGAAGCGCATCGCGTGTGGGTGGTTGAAGCAAAGTTGCGTCTTGGTTACAGCCATCGTTACTCAACCCGTCGTTACTACGTGGATGAAGACTCATGGTCGATTATCTACGCCGAAGAGTACGATGAAGAAGGCAAGTTGTGGCAGGTTACCGAAGCACACACCATTAACTACTATGATGTTCAGCTGGTTTATCCGACTCTGGAAGTAACCTACGATCTTGAGAGTGGTCGTTACTACGCCGAGGGGCTGGATAACGAACGTGGCGCCACTATCGATTTCAGCCAGGAGCTGGATGCCGACGACTTTTCGCCGAATGCTATCCGCCGCGAGGCTGTGCGCTGACATTCAGCGGTATGGCGATTACACTGGGCAGCAATCTTTGCTGCCCGTGTATTTTGTGACTTTAAATCTCTTCCCGTTTTTCTCTTCTTATTCCCGCCTGTTAAGACTGTCGCTGTTTTGTCTTTGTTTGCCGCTGTGTTCTTTTTGTCTGCCGACGGTGGCAGACGACGGACGATTGCCGGATAACTTTGCTGAACTCTCTGATGATGTGCAGGCGGTGATTCTTGAGTACGCCTTCTTTTCGGAAAAAGCCAATCAGGTCTGGGGACAGGACTTCGAAGAAGCATCGGCCCATGCGATGGTGAAATATCTGGATGATTACCACACCCGGGTTCATATCGACTTTGCAGCCGGGCGTATCCGTGTAGAAAGTGAGCGCAGTAAAACGCCGTTAACGGCAATCCGTCAGGCATTGGTGGCTACGCTGCTGACTCCGGCGGATCCTTCTGCCGTGGATCTGTACACGGCTGCCGATATGGGTATTACCGGCAAACCTTTTCTGGCCGGGCAGGTGCTTGATCAGGACGGCAAAAGTATTGAATACCCCTGGCGGGCAGAGCGTTTCGCGCAGTACCTGACCGAGCATAAAGTACAACATAAAGGCGCACGCTATTGGGTGGACGTCGCCATGGTGCGCAGCCATAAGCAGCGTAGTGCGGAAGGCTACCGACCACAGGTGGAGCGGGCTGCAACTCGCTATAAATTGTCGCCGGCATTAATTCTGGCGGTGATTGAAACGGAAAGCAGCTTTAACCCTTTTGCCGTTTCACATTCCGGCGCCTATGGCCTGATGCAGGTGATGCAGAACACTGCGGGGCGTGATGTCTATCAGCGTATTTATGGCCGTGATGACCGGCCGACACGCAGCTACCTGTTAAATCCGGCGAATAATATTGACGCTGGCAGTGCGTATTTATCGATTCTGCGGGATGTTTATCTGCGTGATATTCAGGGATGGCAAAAGCGGGAGTATTGCATCATTGCTGCTTATAACGGCGGTGCAGGAAACCTGCTTAAAGCATTTCATCCAGACCGTAAAAAAGCTGTTCAGCGCATTAATTCAATGTCGGCCGAGGAGGTTTACCGCATGATTGTGCACAAACACCCGAAAGCCGAATCCCGGCGTTATCTGGAAAAAGTGATAGCTTTTAAAAAACACTGGCTGTAAGCGTTCTCTGGTCTGCTTTTGTGCATATTAATAATTTAAACCGGCGAGTTCTGAGTTCTTTATGTCAATCAACCATGCACCGCTAAAACAGCTGCAGCAGGCATTGATATTGCCTGGGGCGCAGCTTGTTACGGAAAAACTCATACAGGAGCAGTTAACGCTGTGGCTGCTCAGCCTGCCGGACAGTGAATTAACTCTGGATACGCAGGCCATCGGAGCTTTCTGGCAGCGTCTGCCGTACTGGGCCTTTGCCTGGGCAGGCGGGCGTGCACTGGCGCAATGGATTGTTGCTAATCCTGATGCTGTTGCCGGAAAGAAGGTACTGGATTTTGGCTGTGGCTCAGCGTTGGTGGGGATTGCTGCAGCAAAGGCCGGAGCTGCTGAGGTCTGGGTTGCCGATCTGGATGATCATGCACTGCAGGCCGCAGCCGAAAATGCCGCGCTGAATGGGGTAAAGGTTTGGCCGGTAAAAGGGGAGTGGCCGCAGGTCGATCTGCTGCTGGCCAGCGATGTGCTGTATGACATCAGCTCCAGTGCCGATCTTAAACAGCTGATGCTGAGTATTCCCGACTGGATTCTGGCCGAAAGTCGTTTTGTTGCGCCGGACTTTGTTGAGCTGGATTGCCTGCATTCCATGGTCAGTTCGACACTTCCCGCCATTGGTGATTTTGATGAAGCGGTGGCGGTTGAGATTTATTGCCGCGCAGGTCAATCTCGACTAACGTAACCGACTTATCATTAATAACGTTTTAATAAACACTCTCAGGGAGATACTCATGCGCATCGTTATGACGCTGTTGTTCAGCTTGTTGGCACCACTGGCAATGGCCGCTGATCTGACAGAAAAAGATGTAAAACATTGGATGGAAGCCATGCCTGCACTCGAAAACTGGCTGGACCAGCATGAAGATCAGCTGCCGGAAGAAGACTTCACTGCCGGTGAATCCAGCATTGATGCGATGTTCAATAAAGGGATTGAGCAACTGAAAGCCGCTGGTTTGTACGACGACTTCAGCAAGCAGGTAAAGGCTGGCGGTTATAAGAATATCGAACACTGGGCTGAAATTTCCCGTCGTGTAACCATGGGCTATATGGCGCTGGAAATGGAAAACGAGCAAGTCAGCCTGTCACAACTGGAAGCCCAGCTCGAACAGATCCGTCAGTCTGAAGGTATGCCTGCTGAACAGAAAATGATGATGGAGCAAATGATGGGCGCTTCGCTGATGATGATGCGTGCGGTGGAAAATGTCAGCGAGCAGGATAAATCCGCTGTGCGTCCTTTCCGTCAGCAGCTGGCTGATCAGTTTGCAGAATCCGGTGATGACGACGAATAAAGCCTGCGCTGGCTGCTCTGCTTGATCCTGCGCAATGGCGTATGCCGCTGCGGACGCTATGCTTTAACTATCCACTGTGTTTTATGCCTTCAGGTGATAGTGCCGGAGGGCCACAGGGGTTTTTGAAGCTTGAACGTTGAGCCAGAGCCTTTGAACAGGAAGCAGAGATATGAGTTACTCCACGGTCAAAGATGTACTTGAATACGGCCGTCGCTTACACGAGCACGCGCGTAACCTGTACCAGCAATTGCGGGATCAGACGCAGCGCGAGAGGGTCGATATGATGCTGCAGCTGCTGGCTGCTCATGAGGATACTCTGGCCAAATCGATGGTCAGTATGCAGGAACATGTCAGCCAGAAAGTTCTGACGGAGTGGCACCAGTTTGAACCAGGTTCAATCAGCGATGCTCTGAAAGGCTGCCGCGATCTGCATCCGGATATTTCGGTGGATGAGTTAACCAGGGTTGCATTGAAAATCGATGATTATCTGATCGGCCTGTACCGGCAGATGCTCAGTGAGGCGACCAATAACGACTCACGGCAATTGTTTGAAAATCTGATTGCACTGGAAGAGTCTGAAAAAATGCGTACCGTCCGTGCTGCCCTGTCTGCCAGTGATTGGTAGAACAGCACAGCACCCGGCAATAAAAAAAGCGGCTACTGGCCGCTTTTTTTATTGGCTGAGTCAGTCTGCCTCAGCCATATCTTCCACTGTTTCCTGACGTGAACGGCAATTACGCCGGTAGGCGGCCGGAGTTTCGCCCGTCCATTGTTTGAACGCCCGCTCAAACCCCCTACGGTCAGAAAATCCCAGCTCAATGGCCAGTTGCTGCACGTCGGTATGACCGCGTTCCAGAGCCTGCTTGGCCTTCTCCAGCCGTACATCACGCAGCAGGGAAGAGAACTGGCAGTTTTCTTCCTGCAGGCGACGGGTCAGGGTACGGCTGCTGGTACTCAACAGATCGGCGACCGCCTCTTTGGTGATCGGAATGGAGTCCGGCCACTGATACAGGATATGCATCACCTTGCGGCTGAAAGCCTGTAGTTGGCTGAAGCGGGTCGTCGATAGTTCTGCCTGGCGGCGAAGGGCATTGAACAGTTCAGGGTTGGCCTGAGCCAGTGGTTTATCCAGCAGTTTGCCGGAAAACGAGATCCAGTTGTGCGGCTGATTGTACTGAATCGGTATACCAAAGAACTGTTCCAGCCGGTCACGGTAGGAAGGTGCCGGAAAGCGGAAGCCAACGCCCTGAACCTGGTAATAGCTGCCACCGAAGGCTTTCCCTGCGGTATGAATGCTGGCCGCAATAAACTCGCTGCGGGCATGGCTGCCAAAGGCGCTGCCATCGGCAACGTAGTACAACACCTTAATGCTTTCATGACCGACAAAGAGATCGGGTGAGCGGGTATCACTGATCAGCGAATAATAGCGGCGCAGAATGGTCAGAGCTTCCCGGCCGGTCTGGCAACTGCTCAGCAGGAATCCCAGCAGGTAAAAGCTGGGCAGGTCGAGGTGCTGTCCGGCAGCAAGGCCGATGGCAGGTTCGTTAAGCAGTTTGCTGGCCTGTTCCAATAGCCGGTCGAACTGGCTGATGGACATGCGCTGACTGGAAACATGCTCGGTTCTGGCCTCCTGGCCTGGTGACAGCAAATCCATGCCGGAGAAACCTTTGCTTTCCAACAAACGCAACAATGGCTGCAAAGCCGCCGTCGTCAAAGTATTGGTCGGATGCGAACTCATATGCTCGATTTTTATTGTTGTTATTTTTTGTTCAGATAACGTACCACCTGTATTCCATACACGCCAGACGATGATGCAACTTTTCTGTAAATTCCTGGTCGTTGCGGGAAAAATACCTAAAAAACAAAATGTTAGGCTTGACAGCATAAGGGGTCATCCGTATTATTCGCAGCCTCTGACGCGGGATGGAGCAGTCTGGTAGCTCGTCGGGCTCATAACCCGAAGGTCGTAGGTTCGAATCCTGCTCCCGCAACCAACCGCTTCTGTTGGTTGTAACGTCAGAAAGTAGTGAAGCAATTGTCGCGGGATGGAGCAGTCTGGTAGCTCGTCGGGCTCATAACCCGAAGGTCGTAGGTTCGAATCCTGCTCCCGCAACCAAAATTGATAAAAAGCCTGTATGTTCGCATACGGGCTTTTTTATTGCTTGTCATTCCGTGTCCGTTTGGCACAAAAGTCCCTGTTCGCCTGTTGGCCTGCCCGCCATAATCCGCTGCGTTCTCACCTTTTCTTATGAGTCGCAACTGCGGCACGGGTATCTCTGTGAATAATAAAAAGTACAAACAGCACATGGGTCTGCGTCAGGCCTTGTTTCTGCCGCTTCTGGCAGCTTCCACTTTATTAGCGGGTTGCGGCCAGGTATTTGACTGGATCAGCGAACGCAATCTTGATCCTTCTGTGGGTGTGGTTCAGGTTCGTGGTCTGCAGGAAGATGTCAGTATCCGTCGCGATGAATACGGCGTGCCCTTTATCGAAGCGCAAAGCCTGCAGGATCTGACCTTCGGCATCGGCTATGCCATGGCAGAAGACCGTCTGGCGCAGATGGTATCGATGAATCTGCTGGCGCGTGGCCGCTTAGCGGAGATGACCGGTGATATCGCGCTGGATATGGATATCTACATGCGCACCCTGGGTATTCCGCAGATTATTGAAGAACGCTATGCCGCATTAAGCCCGGAGCTGAAACAGCACCTCACAGGCTTTGCTGCCGGAGTTAACGCTTACATTAACAGCCACCGTGATCGTCTGCCGCTGGAGCTGACCATCAACGATTATCAGCCGGAAGCCTGGCAGCCCGCTAATACGCTGGGGTTGTTTGTGATGCTCAACCTGGGGGTGGGTTTTAATCTGCACGAAGAGCTGGGCTTTCTGCAGCTGGCAGAAAAACTGGGCGTGGAAAAAGCGGCGTATCTGGCGCCTATTTATCCGGATGAATCCATTGATGTGGCAGAAGCCAATAAACTTGCCGGTGTGGGTTTATCCGGCACGGAAAGCTCTGTGGCTGCCCTTAAAGAACAGCTCAGCTATCTGGCTGCGGTTGAGCAGAAGCTGAAGCGGATTAACGGTCAGGGCATTGCCGCCTCCAATAACTGGGGCGTACATAAAGATAAAACCGCCGCCGGCGCGACACTGGTCGCCAACGATACCCACCTGTTGTTATCGCATCCGTCGACCTGGATTCTGATGGGCGTGAAAAGCCCGGAATACAGCGGCGTGGGCATTACCTTGCCGGGAATTCCGGCGCTGGTCACCGGTTACAACGGCCATATCGGCTGGGGTGAAACCATGGTGATGGCGGATACCCAGGACGTGTTTCTGGAGAAATTACGCGAGCGCGATGGTAAAACCGAATATCTGTATCAGGGGCAGTGGTATCCGGTCAGCAGCCGCAGCGAAACCATTCAGGTTAAAGGTGCAGAGCCGGTGATCATTGAAGTGCAGTCCACACGCCATGGCCCGTTGCTGAATGCGGCGATTAAGGGCAAACCCAAACATGAGATGATCGCTATTCCGGCCAGCTCGGAATTTGGTCTGGCATTAAGCTGGACGGCGCAATTTCCGGATAACACCATCGACTCCTTTTTTAATCTGGGTAAAGCCAAAACCATGGATGAAGCCGAGCAGGCATTAAATGGCGTCGGCTTTATTCACCTGAACGTGATTTATGGCGACAAAGACAATGTTGCCTGGCAGGTCACGGGTAATTACCCCAAACGCAAAGCCGGCAGCGGCCATTTTCCAAGCCCTGGCTGGACCGGCGAGTATGACTGGCAGGGTTACTGGGGTGGGGCCGATACACCGCGTTCACGTAACCCGCAAAGCGGTTATTTAGGTACAGGTAATAACCGCACGGTGGCAGCCGATTACAGCCCGCGTCTGACCAGCTCCTGGTATTACCCGGAACGTTCCGAGCGCATTATGCAAATGCTGACGCAGCAGGAGGGTGGCCACGACTATGCCAGCATGGAAGCCATGCAGGCTGACCGGCGCGATATTCTGGTTGCCAAGGTGCAGCAGCTCTGGGGTACTGAAGCGTGGCGAAATATGATCCGCGATGGCATTGCAGCTTTACCACAGGCACAGCAGGCTGATGCTGAGAACGTGCTGCAGATTATCCGCAGCTTTGACGGCGATATGGCGGAAGGCTCACGCAGCGCAGCGGTGTGGGGTGGCTTTGAGCATAATCTGATCCGCGCGATTTTTATGGATGAACTGGGGCCTGAAGACGGCCAGCTCTGGCAGGCATTTCTGGCGATGAATGGCCGTGCCTATTCCGGTTATCAGGATCATTTACTTGGGCGTACACAGGGCAGCAATTGGGCACCGTTCTGGGATGATATGAATACCGCTGATAGCGAATTGCCGGGGCAGATTATTGCCCGCGCACTGGCGGCGACTTGGCCTTATCTGCAGCAACAGTTAGGTGAGGATGACAGCCAGTGGCGCTGGGGTGATCTGGCGTTTTATCACTGGCAAACCGAAACCACGCACATGCTGCCATTTCTCTCCGGTCTGAAAGCTGCGGCGGTGGAAAGTCTGGCAGATTACACCGACCGCGGACCGTATCCGGCTGGTGGTAACCGTAATACGCTGAATGTGGCAGGCTACGATTTGGGCTCGGATTATGCCGTCTGGAATATTCCGGCAATGCGTATGATCGTCGATTTCAGTCAGCCGGAACCGCTGAATCTGATTGTTGCCGGTGGGCAGTCCGGTAATCCGGCATCGTCACATTATGACGACGGTATTCAGCTTTGGCTGTCACGTAAAAACCGCAATTTACCTTTTAACGATGCGGAAAAAGTCAGGGCGCACTTCAGTCATGAACGTGTACTGCACGCAGAGTAATTTCCGTCATCCGTGACAGCTGCAATAAAGCCGGTTAACGTACCGGCTTTATTGTTTCTGCGCGTGGAAAAGTCATGAGCAAACGTATTCTGATTACCGGTGCCGGGCGGCGGCTGGGAAAGGTACTGGCCGAACATTATCTGGCACAGGGCTGGCAGGTTGTTGCGCACTACAACAGCGCAAATGAATTAGCCGATCATGCGGCACTGACCAGTGTACGGGCGAATCTGGCAGACCGTGAGGATATCCGTCAGCTGGCTCTGAAATTACCGGCGCTGGGTAATTTTGATGCGGTTATTCATAATGCTTCCTGCTTTGTCCCCGATGCCGCCGCAAGTGATCTGATTGCCCATCATGAAATGCACCAGCGCGTTCATGTACTGGCACCGGCGCTGATTACCGAAGCGCTGAGCAGCGCATGGAATCCGGGCGCATCAATGGTGTGTCTCAGTGATATTTATGCCGATATTCCTAACCAGCGTTTTTCCGCATATTGCGCCGCAAAAGCCGGGTTACAGAATTTTGCCCTGAGCATGGCGCAGCGTCTGGCGGGCAGGGTGCGGGTGAATATTATTCAGCCCGGGCCGATTCAGTTTTTACCTGAGCATGATGAGGCGTACCGGAAAAAAGTGCTGTCGCAATCGCTGATCGGTGAAGAGTTGGGTTATGGTGCAATTGTCCGTGCCTGCGATTATTTACTGCAGGCTGAGGCGGTAACCGGTACGGTGATGCGCGTCGATGGTGGGCGCTTTGTTGCCAACCGCTACGATCAGACGTTTTCTTCCTGATTCCACAATTGCTGTAATTCGCGGTAGTAGCTCTCTTCCAGAATTGCGTGGCGGCAGTCGGTTTCTGTCGCTGCGGTGCATAAAATATCAATATCTATTGTGCGGTCTTTGACTTTGCGCGATGGATTTTTAGGCTCACGGCCAAGATCCACTTCAATTTTCTGCAGTCGTTGCTTCAGCGGCCCGGGTAATAATTCTGACGACAGAATCAGCAATTGATTTTTAAATTCAAAATGAAAAGTATCGCCGACCGGAGCACTTCTCAGTATCGCTGATTCCGCACAAATCACGCCAAGAGACGCGAGTGCGTCACGTGCTTTTAACAGATGCTGTTCCGGGTCGATATTGCTGCCAAGGCCAAGTAAATAAAATTGCATAATATTGATGTACATTAAGGAAGCTCAAGGATTAGCGTTCAGCGTTATTCTGTCAAGCGCGCAGCCTGCAGACAGATGAAAGCAGGGCAGACTCGTCTGAAAGTGTGAAAATTACAGTAAATGCTGGTATTTGGCTGAAGCAATTGCTTGATTGACTGGATTGTCGGCAAAGACCAATGGTGTGTTCAGGGAGGACTGGCCATGGATAATGTAATTGCGCTGCTGATGTTGCTGCTGGTCGGGTTCTGGCCACAGCTGCTGATGGCTTCGGAACTGATCCCGCCACCGTTGATGCTGGCCAAGGTGTACAGCAAAGGTATCGACGTCAGCCAGTATTATGTCAGTGAAAAGCTTGATGGTGTCCGTGCATACTGGAATGGTCAGCAATTATTAACCCGCAGTGGCCGACCGATTAATGCGCCCGCCTGGTTCCTTTCCGCGTTACCTAAAAATCCGTTGGACGGCGAATTATGGGCTGGTCGCGGGCAGTTCTCTTTTGTCAGTGGTCTGGTCAGACGTCATCATGCAAATGACGATGACTGGATGAAAGTAAAATACATGGTCTTCGATCTGCCACAAATGGCAGCCCCTTTTACTGAGCGGCTGTGGGTGCTGCGCACACTGGTAGCACAACAGTCCAACCCGCAGCTTAAAGTGCTTGACCAGAGTAAAGTCAGCAGCGAGCAGGAACTGGAAAAAAAACTGCAGATCATTACTGCTGCCGGTGGAGAAGGCTTAATGCTGCGCCGCAGTCAGTCGTTGTATCAGGTAGCGCGCAGTGATGACTTATTAAAAATGAAGCTGAGTCAGGACGATGAAGCCGAAGTTGTTGGCTATGTTGCCGGCGAAGGTAAATACCGTGGGGCACTGGGGGCATTGATTGTACGTACCGCCGATGGCCGCGAATTCCGTCTGGGAACCGGCTTCAGTGATGATGAACGTTTTTCGCCACCACCGCTCGGTGCGCAGGTAACGTTCTCTTATAACGGTCTGACGGAGCATGGTTTACCTCGTTTTGCCCGTTTTGTACGGGTAAGACCGCAGGAGTAGCGGCTCCTTTATCCCGCTGCCAGCCGGACAGGAAAAGCCGGGGCTGTTAAACTGCCGGTCTCAGTTCGGTATCCGTGCTTATGCACGCAGGTTCACCTCTTTTCTCAGACGATAATTCATGGTTCAGATCAGTCAGCGTCCTTTCTCTGTCGGGTTGCAGTTACCCGGAGTGCACCCTGTTTTGCAGCGCGTTTATTCTGCCCGTGGTATAGCCGAAGCTTCACAGCTTGAGCTCAGCCTGCAGGGGCTGCTGCCATTTTTTTTACTGAAAGGCATCACCGCTGCGGTGGAGCTGTTATTGCCGGTAGTGAGGCAGCAGAAGCGTTTGCTGGTGGTCGGAGACTTTGATGTCGATGGTGCCAGCAGCACGGCGTTGGCGATTCGTGCTTTGCGCTTGCTGGGAGCGCGCCATCTGGATTATCTGGTGCCTAACCGCTTCGATTTTGGCTATGGCCTGTCACCGGAACTGGTGCAGGTGGCATTGTCGATGAAACCGGATCTGATCATGACGGTGGATAATGGTATTGCCTCCCATGAGGGAATTCAGGTTGCACAGGCGGCCGGAGTTCCGGTGTTGGTGACGGATCACCATCTGGCGGGAGCAACCTTGCCGGAGGCGGCGGCCATTGTTAATCCAAATCAGCCGGGCTGTGAGTTTCCCAGTAAAGCGGCCTGTGGCTGTACGGTGGTGTTTTATCTGATGCTGGCGCTGCGCGCGCGTCTGGCTGAGCTGGGGCAATTGCCACAGCCGGCGCCGAATATGGCGCAGCTGCTGGATCTGGTGGCACTGGCAACCGTCGCCGACGTTGTCCCGCTCGATTACAACAACCGCATTCTGGTGGAACAGGGCTTACGTCGTATCCGTGCCGGGCATGCCAGTGCAGGCATTCTGGCGCTGTTGCAGGTTGCCGGGCGTGAGCCGTCGCGCATTATTGCTGCCGACTTTGGCTTTGCTATTGGCCCGCGTCTGAATGCCGCCGGCCGGCTGGACGATATGTCGCTGGGGATTGAATGCCTGTTGAGTGATGATGCCGGACGGGCGTCGCAGCTGGCACAGACGCTGGATGAGATGAACCGTGACCGGCGTGAAATCGAGCAGGGTATGCAGGCGGAAGCGTTGCAGTATTTAAGCCGTTTTGAGGCGGACGACAATCTGCCTACCGGATTGTGTCTGTTTCAGCCGGACTGGCATCAGGGTGTGATTGGTATTCTGGCGTCGCGCATCAAAGAAAAAGTACATCGCCCGGTCATTGCCCTGGCAGCGGATGAACAGGGCATGCTGAAAGGCTCGGCGCGTTCTATCCCCGGTTTGCATATGCGTGATGCACTGGATGAGGTTGATAAACGCGCGCCACATCTGATGAAAAAATTTGGTGGTCATGCGATGGCGGCAGGGCTGACTCTGCATGCTGAAGGGCTGGCAGAGTTCTCGCGCTTATTTGATGAGGTCTGTTGTCGTCATCTGAGTGAGGCGCAGTTACAGCAGCGGATTGAAACCGATGGTGAGCTGAGTCCGGCGGAATTCAGCCTTGAGCTGGCGCAGCTGCTGCGCTGGGGCGGGCCCTGGGGGCAGGCATTTCCTGAGCCGTTGTTCAGTGGCGATTTCCGTTTAGTGCAGCAGCGTATCGTTGGCGAACGTCATCTGAAGCTGGTGTTGCAGCCCAAAGGCTCGGACCTGGCGCTGGATGCCATCTGGTTTAATATCGACCCCAAAGTCTGGCCGCAACCACAGGCGGAGTGGGCGCATTGCGTGTTTCAGCTGGATGTTAATGAATTCCGCGGACGCCAGAGCGTGCAGCTGCTGGTGCGTAATCTGGTGGCGCAGATGTAATTTTCTGACGGAGGACTCAAGGATGAGTTTTCACTATCTGATCGCTTTATTGCTGTTAAACAGTCTGTCTGCACAGGCTGATATTTATCGCTGGGTGGATGAGCAGGGGCAGGTGCAGTTTTCTGACCGTCCGCCATCACAGCAACATGCCGAAACCGTAGAGCTTGAACCGCTGAATCGGTATGAACCGGATGAGGCCAGGCGGGAGGGACGTTCGCTGACAGAAGGGCGGGATTACCGGGCAGAAGAAAAGGCGGATAAAGCCAGACGCAAAGCTCAGCGTCTGGCACAGGAAAAAGAACAGAAGCAGGCGCAGCAACGTGCGGCTAAATGTGAAAAAGCACGCTACGATCTGCGCCTGTTCAGTGCCAAACCTTATGGTTCAACCAGCCTTGAAGCAATGCAGAAAAAGCGTCAACGACGTGATGCTCTGAACGACAGGATAAAAAAATACTGCCGTTAGGGTTTACTCAGCTGTCACGGTGACCCAGCACTTCTTCTTTAAAACGTTCACTGACCGGATGATCGCCGATCCAGATTTTCAGTAAAGCATCATTCAGGTCTTTACCCGGAACGCTGCCGCGCACGGTATCGTCAATGACGATGCGGGATTCCTGCAGGTCCGGAACCCACTCGATATAACCCACAGTACCTTCAACAAACTTGTGATCAAACAGGCTGACTAGCTGGTTTACACGTTCGCTCATGGCTGCCATTTCACCGGTGGTGATATTAATGGCCAGACCTTCCTGAATCGCGTTGGTGAAGCGTCGTGCACTGACACGCTCGGAGGTAACGTAGAACACCATGCGGCGTGGATCATCGACCCGGATAATTTCTTTATCTTCGAGGGCGCTGTTCTTCAGATATAAAGCACCAACATAGACTTCAACAAAGCCATATACCCGGCGTACAGAAGCGCCACGCAGTGTCATTTCCGGCGAGTCGGCAGTTGCCGGAACAACGTCAGGAACATCAACATTCTCTACGGTGATTGCCCATAACGGGCCCGTCGCCGTCAACAGCAGTGTCATCATCAGAGTGCGTAACATAGGGAACCTTCTTATTGTTATTTATCGTATTGGTGCAGAGGGTAGTGCGATGAGGACAAAAAGTGCAAGCGAAAGATGCAGCTGTCTCTTTATGACCTGTCAGGTATCAATAATGAGGGGAGAAAAAAGCGCCCGGCGATGCCGGGCGCTGGTTCTTACTGTGCGTTCTGGCCGCGCAGTTTGTGGGTGAGTTTCATCACCAGCACATAGAACAGTGGCACAAAGAAAATGGCCAGGAAGGTTGCTGCCAACATACCACCAATCACACCGGTACCAATGGCCTGACGGCTCATGGCGCCAGCGCCGGTGCTGATGGCCAGCGGCAGTACACCGAGAATGAAGGCCATGGAGGTCATCAGAATCGGGCGCAAACGCATACGGGCTGCTTCCAGAGTCGCTTCCACAATACCTTTACCCTGATCAACCAGCGATTTGGCGAATTCTACAATCAGGATGGCGTTCTTGGCTGACAAACCAATGGTTGTCAGCAGGCCTACCTGGAAGTAAACGTCATTCGCCAGTTCACGGCTGTTGGCCGCAATCAGTGCACCCAGAATCCCCAGTGGTACCACCAGAATGACGGAGAAGGGTACCGACCAGCTCTCATACAATGCCGCCAGACAAAGGAATACCACCAGCAGCGAGATGGCATACAGCAGCGGAGCCTGTGAGCCAGCCACACGTTCCTGATAGGACATACCTGTCCACTCAATGCCGACACCAGGCGGAAGCTTGGCCACAATCTCTTCGATCGCCTGCATTGCATCACCGGTACTCAGTCCCGGTGCCGCCTGGCCCTGAATATTCAGCGCAGGAACACCGTTATAGCGTTCCAGACGCGGAGAGCCAAAGTCCCAGCGAGTGGTGATAAAGGCACTGAAAGGCACCATTTCACCGTCGCGGTTACGCACATACCATTGCTCCAGATCTTCCGGCAGCATGCGGTACGGTGCATCAGCCTGCAGGTAGACGCGTTTTACCCGGCCGCGATCAAGGAAGTCGTTCACGTATGAGCCACCCCAGGCGGTGCTCAGCGTAGAGTTAACGTCGCTGATATTCAGACCCAGAGACTTCACTTTTTCGTAGTCGATATCGATACGGAAGATCGGTACATCCTGCATGCCGTTCGGACGCACACCGGCAAGACGAGAGTCCTGTGCCGCCATGCCCAGCAGCTGATTACGGATGCCGACCAGCTTGTCATGACCCAGGTTATTGCGATCCTGCAGCATTACATCAAAGCCTGAAGCAACGCCCAGTTCGGGAATCGGTGGCAGGTTAATCGGATAGACGGTTGCATCTTTAAACTGACTGACAGCGCCCCAGGCACGGCCAATAATCGCATTAGCGGATTGTGACGGGTCTTTACGTTCATCCCAGTCTTTCAGTTTAACGAATGCCAGACCCATGTTCTGACCCTGACCGGCAAAGCTGAAACCGGCAACGGTGAAAATAGATTCAACGCTTTCTTCACTGAGGAAGTGGTTTTCCAGCTTTTTCATGACCTTGTTGGTACGTTCCAGAGTTGCACCCTGTGGCAGCTGCACCAGGTTGATCAGTACGCCCTGATCTTCTTCCGGCAGGAAGGAGGTTGGCAGACGTACATACAGGAACGCCATGATTAACAGCATGATGATGTAAATAACCACCAGACGAACCGGACGGCTCAGGGTAGCGCTGACGCCGCCCATGTATTTATCGGTCGCTTTGGCAAAGGTACGGTTAAACCAGCCGAAGAAACCTTTCTGATGTTCCAGTTCACCTTTGTGAGCAGGTTTCAGCAGTGTGGCACAGAGCGCCGGGGTCAGAATCAGGGCGACCATCACCGACAGCAACATAGCCGATACGATGGTGAGTGAGAACTGACGGTAAATCGCGCCGGTAGAACCACTCATAAAGGCCATAGGTACAAATACCGCTGACAGAACCAGAGCAATACCGACCAGTGCGGCGGTGATCTGTCCCATGGATTTTCGTGTGGCTTCTTTTGGCGGCAGGCCGTCTTCATCCATTACCCGCTCAACGTTTTCCACCACAACAATGGCGTCATCCACCAGCAGACCAATGGCCAGAACCATACCGAACATGGTCAGCGTGTTGATGCTGTAACCAAAGGCGGCCATAACCCCAAAAGTACCCAGCAGAACCACCGGAACGGCAATGGTTGGAATCAGGGTTGCGCGGAAATTACCAAGGAACAGGTACATCACCAGGAATACCAGTACAACGGCTTCGATCAGGGTCTGAACCACTTCTTCGATAGAAATCTGTACAAACGGCGTGGTGTCGTACGGGTACACCGCTTTAACCCCTTCCGGGAAGAAGGCTGACAGCTCGCTGATGCGCTCGCGTACGGCCTTGGCGGTGTCCAGAGCGTTCGCACCGGAAGCCAGCTGAATAGCGATACCGGCTGCGGGGTTGCCGTTATAAAAGCTGGATACTGAGTAGTCTTCTGCACCCAGTTCAACACGGGCAACGTCTTTCAGGCGTACCTGAGAACCATCGGTGTTCACTTTCAGCAGAATATTTTCAAACTGATCCACCGCTTCCAGACGGGTCTGAGCAATGATGGTCGCGTTCAGCTGCTGGTTCTGCACCGAAGGCAGGCCACCCAGCTGGCCGGCAGCAAACTGCGTGTTCTGTTCACCGACGGCCGCTTTAACTTCCAGCGGCGTCAGACCATAGGCGTTCAGTTTTTCCGGTTGCAGCCATAAGCGCATGGCGTACTGCGAACCAAAGACACGGATCTCACCGACACCAGAGGTACGGGACAGCGGATCTTTCAGCTGGCTGTAGGCAAAGTCGGCCAGGTCAGCACGGCTCATACCGGCGTTTTCTGAAACCAGACCGACCACCATCAGGAACGATGTGGAAGCCTTGGTAACGCTGACGCCTTGTTGCTGAACTTCCTGTGGCAGCAGGGCTTCGGCCAGCGCCAGTTTATTCTGTACCTGTACCTGCGCGATATCCGGATCGGTACCGGCGGCAAAGGTCAGAGTCACAGTGGCACTACCGGCACTGCTGCTTTGAGAGGACATGTACAGCAGGTTATCCAGACCCGTCATGTTCTGTTCGATAACCTGAGTCACACTGTCTTCCAGTGTTTGTGCCGAGGCACCCGGATACACCGCACTGATACGCACAGATGGCGGGGCGATGGTCGGATACTGCTGCACCGGCAGCGTGATCACCGACATCACGCCCGCAAGCATAATGATGATGGCGATCACCCAGGCAAAAATCGGCCTGTCGATAAAATACTTAGCCATGTTTCAGGATTCTCCTTAAGGCTTGGCGCTGGTCGTCTTGGCTTCTTCCGGGGCCACAACGATGCCCGGTTTTACCTTTTGCAGTCCGCTGACAATCACGCGATCACCGTTGTGCAGGCCGCTTTTAACCAGCCACTGGTCATCAATTGCGCGGCTGACTTCAACAACCCGCATTTCGACGGTATTGCTTTCATTAACAACCATGGCAGTGGTAACTGCGTTGGCCTGACGGATGATGGCGATTTGCGGTACCAGAATGGCGTTTTCAATACGCTGGCTTGGTACGTTGGCGCGGACAAACATGCCAGGCAGCAACAGTGCTTCTTTATTATCAAACTGAGCACGGACGTTAACGGTGCCGGTACCCGGATCAACGCTGACATCGGCAAACTGCAGCTCACCGGATTCGCTGTAAGGGGTGCCGTCATCCAGCTCAACAGTAACAACGCGCGACAGTGATGGATTTTTCATCTTCACCAGAGACGCGGCCGGACGCTGAATATCAACATACACAGGTGACAGCTGGCGGATGGTGGTCAGAGCGGTTGCCTGCTGAGCAGAAACCAGCGCACCCTCAGTAATGGTTGAACGGCTGATAACACCGGGAATCGGCGCAGTAATCTCGGTATATCCCAGATTGATTCTGGCACTGCGCACTGCGGCCTGGGCTGCTTTTACCTGAGCATCAGCCTGTTTGGCAGCGGCTTCTGAGTCATCAACTTCCTGGGCACTGATCGCCGATTTTTTCGACAGCTCTTTGTAGCGCTTGGCTTTCAGGCTGGCAGCGTAAGCGTTGGCTTCAGCCACGGTCAGCTGAGCTTCTGCACTGGCCAGAGCAGCCTGATAAAGCGTCGGGTCAATCTGATACAGTTTGTCTCCGGCTTTTACCGTCGCGCCTTCTTCAAAAAAGCGCTTGAGAATAATGCCGTTAACCTGAGGGCGGATTTCCGCAGTACGGAATGCCGATACACGTCCGGCCAGTGTGTCTTTCAGCTCCAGAGGCTGGCTCTGTAAGGTGACGACATCGACCGCTGGTGGTGGCATCTGCATGGCTTGTGGTGCAGCCGCTTGCTGCTCACTGCATCCGGCCAGAGTCAGCAATGCTGCGCTGGCTGCTGCGAGAAGGAGCCTGTAGCGGATACGTGGTTCAAATTTTCCCATAATGTCCTCGTAAAGTGACGGTGCGTCGTTGAGCAGTCTTGTTGATCTGGTGTGGTGGAATAGGCCGGGATATTTCCCAACAGGCCCACAGAATACTGCTGTTAATCTGATGGCAGATTTATAACGGCTCACCCCGGCGGTGACTAGGTGAGCCATACGGAATGGATTGTTTACTTGTATGGAATAATCACAATCCGTTGTTTTACTGATTTACTACTCATTGCCCGCCGCTCTGATTCGCTCCAGGCTTCATCCTGAGTGGCCCGGAGCGTGGCTTTTACTATGAACCTGATTTATCTGGCGGGCCAGTTTTGCTGGTCAGACAGGTTCTCTTTGAGCTGATAGTGAACCAAATTGCTCACAATACCGCTGGCAGGTGCAAGCAGAATTTGCTCTTTTGCTCCAATGAGGACAATCGGTGGCAGGGTGATCGTCATCGGGAAAACAGAAGAGACTGATGCGGCGAATTACTGTCTTTTGTGCAACAGTTGCAAATATTCAACGATCTTGCTGAGCAGTACAAATGTTAATTGATAAAGAAGACAAAAAAATATGATTCCCATTCATCGGCTTAATCTGTCACCCGCGGAGGGCCTGTGCCGTTACTGATTACTTTTGTCCTGCTGGCTTTTGCCGCCAACTCCCTGCTGTGCCGCTGGGCGCTCTCGGTTTATGAGCTGGATCCTCTGTTGTTCAGTGCGCTGCGCCTTGGCAGTGGGGCGCTGACGCTGACGTTATTACTGACATTTGGCGGCCGTCCGGCTCTGCAGTGGCGTGATGCTTATACCGGTGCTGCGCTGCTGACCTACGCCCTGGCTTTTGCTTACGCCTATCTGGCACTGGATACCGGAGTTGGTGCCTTTATTTTATTTGCCACCGTGCAGCTCAGCTTATTACTGGTAGCCCACCTGCGGGGTCAGCGTTTGCAGGGTATGGCGCTGGCGGGGGTTATGCTTTCTTTTGTCGGGCTGGTTATGTTGTTGCTGCCGGGCAATGAGCTGCCGGATCCGGGGCCTTCCTTATTAATGCTGTTATCCGGTCTGGGCTGGGCGGCGTTTGTGGTGCTGGGGCAGGGCTCGTCACAACCGCTGCGCGATGTGCAGGGGGCTTTTGTCAGCGCTTCCCTGTTATTGCTGCCGTTGCTGATGGTCTGGCTATTCTGGTTTGCTGATCCGGTAACAAGCGGACTGCAAAATGCGCTGCCGTGGCAGGGAATTCTGCTGGCACTGACTTCGGGCGTTCTGGCATCGGGTTTAGGTTACTGGGGCTGGTATCGCCTGTTGCCGGCGCTGGGGTTACAGCGGGCCGCACAGTTGCAGTTGCTGGTTCCGGTTCTGGCAACATTAATGGGCAGTCTGATTCTGGCTGAATTGCCGGATCTGCTCAGTATTCTGGCGATGGCACTGATTATTGGCGGCGTATTTATCGCACTGCGTTTCCGTGCCGGCTGAGTGCATTCCTAGGGCCTGTTTAATTAGTGTTAACAGGCCCTGGCTCATTTTATCTGACCCGTGACGTCCACTGTTTCGTCACAGGTCACATGCTATAGTGTGCGGCATTAAATAGGATGCCGGGAATGCATTATGTTGAGTATGTTGGCAAAACTGCTGAAAGCGCTGAATTCTGAATCAGCACCGGGCCAGATTGCGCTGGCCTTTTCATTAGCCCTGATCGTCGCACTGACCCCCATGTTTACACCGCACAATGCCCTCATTATGTTGCTGGCATTTATTCTGCGCATCAATCTGAGTGCATTTTTCCTTGCGGTCGCAGCCTTCTCTGCACTGGCCTGGTTTATCGATCCTTATGCAGCACGTCTGGGCGAAAGTCTGCTGGCAAATCCGGCGTTAGTGGACACCTGGCGCGATATGTATCAGAGCGATTTCTGGCGTATGACCGCGTTTAATCATTCTCTGGTACTGGGTGGGTTGGTCATCAGCTTGCTGGCCGCGGTTCCGGTTTTTGTGCTCAGCAAAGTACTGATCAATCTGTACCGTCATCGCTTACTGGCCTGGTTTAATAAACTGAAAATTGCTCAGGTATTAAAAGCCTCGAAATTCTACAACCTGTATAAGTCAATCGCGGAGTAAGGCTATGAAGCAATGGATTCGCTGGTCAGGCCTGGCCGCATTTATCGTTATTTCCCTGGTTCTGGTTGCCCTGTTCTGGTTTCTTGCCGGCCCGTTAATCGAAAAAGGCATTGAATCGTTTGGCTCTGATGCCGCCGATGCCAAAGTGGAAGTGGACAGTGTGTCGCTCAGTTTAAGCCCGCTGGGCTTTGTTATTCATGATCTGACGGTTGCTGACAGCCGTAAGCCAATGACCAATGTGCTGCAGCTGGATAAAGCGACCGCAGAACTGGAACTGGCGCCACTGTTTCTTGGTAAAGCCATTATCAGTGATCTGGCCGTGGATAATCTGCAGTTCGGTACTGCACGTACGACTTCCGGTGCACTGGAGAAAAAGGCGGTTAAAGAAGACGAAGCAGAGCAGGTTGCAGCCAAAGAAGAGGCGGCTTCGTCTTTCAGCAGTGTGGACCTCCCCAGTGCCGAAGAAATACTGGCGCGAGAATCCCTGCGCACCGAGCAGGCCGGTACCGAATTCCAGCAAAGTTACTCCAGCAATAAAAATGCTGTCGATAATGCACTGAGCAATGTCCCCGATGATAAAGCCCTGAGTCAGTACGAGCAGGAAATCAAAGCGCTGACCTCCGGCAGCTTTAAATCATTGGATGATTTTAAAGCGCGTAAGAAAAAACTGGATGAACTGAAAGCCCGTTTCAAAAATGACAAAGCCGCAATTGCAACGGCCAAAAAAGCAGTGGCTGAGGCCCGTAGCGATATCAGTGACAAACTCAAAGCATTAAAAGCAGCTCCGGGTGAAGACCTCGACAGTATTCGTGGAAAATATCAGCTCAGTGCCGGTGGTGCTGCCAATATGAGTGCCTTACTCTTCGGCGAGCAGGCTGGTGAATGGGCGGAAAAAGCCCTGTACTGGTATGAAAAAGTAAAGCCGTATCTGGCTAAAGATGAAGCAGACAGTGCGGCAGAGGAAGAAAGCCCAGAAGCTCCGCGGGATGGCCGCTTTGTGCATTTTCCGTCGGATAATCCATGGCCGGGCTTTTTACTGCGTAATGCACAGCTGACAGCAAGCACAGCTTCCGGAAATCTGCTGATCAGTGCGCAGGATATTACCAGTGAGCCGCGGGTGTTAGGTCGTCCGACGCGGGTTCTGATCAATGGCTCAGGCTTAAAGCAGGTTGAAGATATGAGCGTGGATATTGTACTCGACCACCGTAAAACGCCGGGTACCGATACACTGACGCTGAATATTAAAGACTGGCAACTGCATGATATGAATCTGGGCGTTGCCGGCGCCAAACTGGCTTCGTCACTGGTACAGTTACAGGGTCTGGCCGTTGTCAGTCAGGGTAAACTGAATGCCCAGAGTGATGCACAGTTTGGCCGTACTCAATTCAGCAGTAAGGGTAAAACAACCTTTGCCAAAGAACTGGGACTGGCACTGGCGAAAGTGCAGCAGTTTGATGTGAATGCCAAAGCCAGTGGTAAAATCACCTCGCCGGATTTCAGTTTAGGTTCAGATCTGGATAAGCAATTAAATGCCGCTTTTGGTGCCCGCCTCAAAGATAAACAGGCGGAGCTTGAAGCGAAGCTGCAGGCCAGACTGGAGCAGAAACTGCAGAGTTATATCGGTGACTACGGCGGAAAACTGGGTGAGTTTAACCAGCTGGATGGCACGCTGGATCAGCGCCTGAACAAGGTGTCAGAGCTGGCTGGTCAGAACCTTGAAGATTATCAGGCGCAGAAAGAGCGTGAAGCCCGCGAAAAATCAGAGCGGGAAAAAGCTGAAGTTAAAGCCAAGCTGGATGCGGAAAAATCAGCCGCTAAAGCGGAAGCTGAGCGCAAGAAAAAAGAAGCTGCAGAAAAAGCTAAAGACAAACTGAAGAACCTGTTTTAACGAGAGATAACGATGCAGACCCGTAAGCTGAACCCGCTGGAATTTCATGAAACCCGTATCAACCCACAGCGGGTTGAGGCCGGTGAGCCAGTGGTTGATTTCTGGGAATACGTTGCCGCGATTCCACCCGAAGATTTTGCCTTTGCAGATTGCCGGGCCGGTAACGTTACCCATGTGTACCGTATGGAAGATAAGTACGAACACGTGCTGATCAACAGCCAGTATCAGGGAGTAGCGATGGTGATTGTGGTGGATCTGCAGAGCCAGTCCATTTATGGACACATGCTGCTGGATCTGAACCCGGCGGGAACCAAAGAGCCGGAAGCCTGAGGCTAAAGCGGAAATAAAAAAACGGGGCTGATGCCCCGTTTTTTTATCAGAAGAATAAACCCGCTTCTAACTGGGCTTCTTCGGTCATCATGTCGCGGCTCCACGGCGGGTCGAACACCAGTTCAACTTCAACGCGTTCCACATTCGGTACCTTGGCCACACGGTATTTAACATCGGAGATCAGTACCGGGCCCATACCGCAGGTTGGCGCGGTTAAGGTCATACGGATTTTTACCGCTTTATTGTCGATATCGATACCGTAAATCAAACCCAGATCGAGCAGGTTGATCGGAATTTCCGGATCATAAATGGTGCGCAGCGCCTGACGGATCTGATCTTCATGCACCAGACCGTCGCTGCGCTGTTCAAATTCAATTTCTTCGGCTTCAAGACCCAGAGCCGCGGCATCGGTACCGTCAACGCGCAGCATATTGCCGTTCAGTGTCACGGTGTAATTGCCACCCAGAGCCTGATTGATGGTGACAAAGCTGCCGGCCGGAATGGTGGTTGGCGTACCGGATGGCACCATACGGGCGGGGCAGGTGGCATGTGCCACGACCATTCTTCTTTCCACGTTGACTCCTGTATGAAGCTACTGCGCTTGTGACGCTTCATGAATGTTGCTACTGCCGTGACGTTTTTCAACAAACCTCAGCAGCTTCGGTTAAACCGAAAATGATTCACCGCAGCCGCAGAGATCTTTGGCATTCGGATTGTTGAACTTAATGGTGCTGTTCAACCCTTCTTTGCTGAAATCAATTTCAGTGCCGCGCACATAAGGTGCAGCATCGGCGGCAATAAACAGCAGTATATCGTCGGCCACCCGAATGGTCTGATCGCCGTCATGAGCCTGTTCGACAAATTCGATATCATATTTAAAGCCGGAACAACCGCTTTTTTTCACACCCAGACGAATACCTTTCATCGCCGGATTTTTCGCCAGCTGTTTGCGGATATGGCTGATAGCCGCTTCCGTCATACTGGCGCTGGCAACCGCATTTGGGTCGTAGGTGGCCGGTTGTGCTTTTGGATCAAAGGTTTCGGTGCTCATTGTCCTTCCATCCTCAGAGTAAAAACAGTTTGGCTTTTTCCAGGCCTTTAAACAGTGCGTCCACTTCTTCCAGCGTATTGTAGAAGGAGAAAGACGCCCGCACGGTGCCGGGAACTTTAAATTGCTCCATCACCGGCATGGCGCAGTGATGGCCGGTGCGTACCGCAATACCCTGCTGGTCGAGCAGGGTGCCGACGTCGGCCGGGTGCGCACCTTCAAGAATAAAGCTGAATACCGAGGCCTTGTTGGCGGCATTACCGATAATGCGGATGCCACCCATTTCTGCGGCCAGCTCGTTGGCGCGCGCCAGCAGCGCATCTTCATGGGCTGCCAGAGCTTTGCGGTCGAGGGTATTTAAATAATCAATGGCGGCTGCCATACCAATGGCGCCGGCAATATTTGGCGTACCGGCTTCGAATTTATACGGCAGAACGTTATAGGTGGTTTTGCTGAAGCTGACGTGCTCAATCATTTCACCACCGCCCTGATAAGGTGGCATGGCATTGAGCAGAGTTTCTTTGCCATAGAGTACGCCGATGCCGGTTGGGCCAAAGAGTTTATGGCCGGAGAAGGCGTAAAAATCGGCGTCAAGCGCCTGCACGTCGATATCCCAGTGAGCAACGGCCTGCGCACCATCGATCAGCACTTTACTGCCGTTGGCATGGGCCAGAGCAATAATATCGGCTACCGGATTAATGGTTCCGAGGGCATTGGATACGTGTACAACCGAAACCAGTTTTACTTCGGGAGTCAGCAGGGTTTTAAAGGCGGCCATATCCAGCTCGCCGTTTTCCAGTACCGGAATCGGCAGTAATTCGGCGCCACTTTGTTCGCACAGCATCTGCCAGGGCACGATATTGGAGTGGTGTTCCATACCAGAGACCAGAATACGGTCGCCGGCTTTAATATTGCTTCTGCCCCAGGTGGCGGCTACCAGATTAATGGCTTCGGTGGTGCCGCGGGTCCAGACAATTTCTTCCGCTTTGGCCGCATTTAAAAAGCGCTGTACGGTTTTACGCGCATTTTCAAAATATTCAGTTGCGCGGTCGCTCAGGGTATGAGCACCACGGTGAACATTGGAGTTATCGTGCTCGTAATAACGGCTCAGCGCATTGATAACCGCTTTCGGTTTTTGCGTGGTGGCACCGTTATCCAGATAAATCAGTGGCTTGCAGTTCACTTCCTGATGCAGGGCAGGGAACTGTTCGCGGATACTGTTTAATTGTTCCGGGCTGATTGTACTCATGCGCTTTCTCCGCTGAGACCGGCGGTTTCATTTTCCAGCAGATGACGGCTTAACGACTGATCGCGGCCAAAACGGTGCGCCAGTAACGGACGCAATACCAGCGCGATGTCTTCGTGCGGTAACGCTTCCAGTAATTCGTTAATAAAACCAAAGCTGAGCATGACTTCAGCTTCTTTTTTGCTGATGCCGCGGCTCTGCATATAGAACATGGCTTTTTCTTCCAGCTGAGCAACGGTGGCACCATGGGCACATTTTACGTCGTCGGCGTAGATTTCCAGTTCCGGCTTGGTGTAAATCTCGGCGGTGTTGGTCAGCAACAGGTTTTTATTGCTTAACTCGGCCAGTGTTTTCTGCGCCTGCGGATGAATATGAATACGGCCATTAAATACGGCACGGGCCTTATCATTCATAATGCCGCGGAATACTTCATTGCTGGTGCAGTGCGGCACTTTGTGTTCAATGCAGGTGTGGAAATCCAGCAATTGCTGGTTCTGCGGAATATACACGCCGTTCAGTTCGCAGTGCGAACCACCAACATTGTGATTAACCACAATATCGTTACGGGTCAGGCGGGTGCCCAGGCCCAGATGAAAAGCGCTGTACTGGCTGTCACGTGCCAGATCAACATGAGTGCTGCCGATGTGCAGGGCATCTTCCTGCATTAATTGCAGGCGGTAATGCTGCAGGCGGGCGTTATCGCCAATCACCAGCTCGGTCAGGGCGTTGGTAAAACTGTTTTGCGGCTGTTCATCGGAAGCATAATGCTCAACCAGCGTTGCTTCGGCACCGCTCTCCAGTACCATTAACAGACGGCTGGTGATGCTGAAAGGCTGCGGATTATTGCTGCTCAGCCAGCTGATCTGCAGCGGCTGTTCGAGGCGCTGGTTTTTGCCGACGAGAATCAGTACGCCATCGTTCAGGGCGGCATTATTCAGGTCATTAAATAAGTGCGCGCTGCCGCTGTTATTGCTGCTGGCCTGTGCCAGTACAGTGCCCAGATGCCGGCTGATTAATGCCTGTTGCTCTGCATCTGCCTGGCTGAACAGGGTAACCTGTTGCAGCGCCAGGGCATCGGATAATTCGCTGCTTAACTGGCCATTAATAAATACCAGTCGTGCTGCTTTTAAACTGCCCAGAGTAGCCACTTCACGCAGCCCGGCGGTTAAGTCCGACTGGCTGGCAGTACGCTGAAAATCACCGGTCAGCAGGTTATGCAGCGAGGTGTATTTCCAGGCTTCGGTTTTACGGTTGGGCACAGACGCTGCGGCAAAGGCCTGTTGACCGGCTGCATTCAGGGCAGCCAGCAGCGGGTTGCGGGCCTGCTCTGTGGCCAGCGCCAGCTGTTGTGCGTGAAACTGTTCTGCCATGTTACGCCGCTCCGTTGTCTGCGCTTTCCAGCCAGCCGTAGCCTTTTTCTTCCAGCTCCAGTGCCAGCTCTTTACCGCCGGATTTAACGATACGGCCGTTGGCCAGTACGTGAACGTAATCCGGTACGATGTAGTCGAGCAGACGCTGATAGTGGGTCACCACAATAAAGCTGCGGTTGGCATCGCGCATGGCGTTAACACCTTCGGCCACCACCTGCAGGGCGTCGATATCCAGACCGGAGTCGGTTTCATCGAGAATGCACAGGGACGGTTCGAGCAGCATCATCTGCATCAGTTCATTACGTTTTTTCTCGCCGCCGGAGAAGCCTTCGTTCACACCACGCTTAAGGAAGCTCTGGTCGAGGTTAACGGCTTTGCATTTTTCCCGCGCCAGTTTTAAAAACTGAACGGAGTCCAGTGCAGGCTTGCCCTGATGAGCGCGCACGGCATCAACAGAGGCTTTTAAAAATTCGAGGTTGGAGACACCGGGAATTTCCACCGGGTACTGGAACGCCAGAAACAAACCTTCACGGGCACGTTCTTCCGGCTCCATCTCAAGAATATCTTTACCGTTCAGGGTGACGCTACCGTCGGTCACTTCATAACCATCACGACCTGCCAGAACGTTGCCCAGAGTACTTTTACCGGCACCGTTCGGACCCATGATGGCGTGCACTTCACCGGGTTTAATCTCCAGGTTCAGACCTTTGAGAATGTTTTTGTCTTCAACGTTGGCGTGCAGGTTTTTAATGCTGATCATGGTTAGCAGTACCTTTTTTCAGTCTGTCATCCGCGCAGTGGCAGATAAATTTCAATTTTTTAGTCGCGGTTAAGTCTGGCCTTAATCAGCCGACAGAACCTTCCAGTGACACTTCCAGTAACTTGCCGGCTTCCACCGCAAATTCCATCGGCAGCTCTTTGAATACCTCTTTACAGAAACCGTTAACGATCATGGAAACGGCTTTCTCGGTATCAATACCACGCTGACGGCAGAGGAATAACTGGTCGTCGCTGACGGTTGAGGTGGTGGCTTCGTGCTCCACGACCGCAGAAGGATGTTTGCTTTCGATATAAGGGAAAGTATGGGCGCCGCACTGATCACCGATTAACAGCGAGTCACACTGGGTGTAGTTACGCGCACCGGCGGCGGTCGGATTCATACGCACCAGACCGCGGTAGGCATTCTGACTTTTACCGGCAGAAATACCTTTGGAAATAATGGTCGAGCGGGTGTTTTTACCCAGATGAATCATCTTGGTGCCGGTATCGGCCTGCTGGTAATTATTGGTTAACGCCACGGAATAAAATTCGCCGACCGAGTTATCGCCTTTTAATACACAGCTTGGGTATTTCCAGGTCACGGCAGAACCGGTCTCTACCTGAGTCCAGCTCACTTTGGCATTGGTATGGGCAACGGCACGCTTGGTTACGAAGTTGTAAATACCGCCTTTGCCTTCTTTATCGCCGGGATACCAGTTTTGCACAGTGCTGTATTTAATTTCGGAGTTGTCCAGCGCGATCAGTTCAACCACCGCTGCATGCAGCTGATTTTCATCGCGCATTGGTGCGGTACAGCCTTCGAGGTAGCTCACGTGGGAACCTTCGTCGGCAATAATTAAGGTACGTTCAAACTGACCGGTTTTGGCTTCATTAATACGGAAGTAAGTGGACAGCTCCATCGGGCAGCGTACACCTTTAGGGATGTACACGAAGGAGCCGTCAGAAAATACGGCTGAGTTCAGCGCTGCGTAAAAATTGTCACGCTGTGGCACCACGGTGCCGAGGTATTTTTTAACCAGTTCCGGATGCTCATGCACGGCTTCGGATATCGGCATAAAAATAACACCGGCTTCCGCCAGTTTTGCGCGGAAGGTGGTGGCAACGGATACCGAGTCGAATACGGCGTCGACGGCGATGCCGGCCAGTGCCATCTGCTCATGAAGTGGTATACCGAGCTTTTCGTAGGTACGCAGCAGTTCAGGGTCGACTTCGTCGAGGCTTTTCGGCTTGTCAGCCATGCTTTTCGGCGCGGAATAATAAGACAGCGCCTGGAAATCGACTTCCGGGTAGTGCACATGCGCCCAGGTTGGCTCAGCCATTTCCTGCCAGGCACGGAAGGCTTTTAAACGCCATTCGGTCATCCACTCGGGTTCACCTTTTTTGGCGGAAATAAAACGCACCACATCTTCGCTCAGGCCCGGTGCAATGGTGTCTGACTCGATGTCGGTAACAAAGCCGGCCTGGTAGTCATTACCAATGCGGCGTTCGATTTCAGCGTTGCTGCTCATAGTGAACTCTCTCATATGGATGCGGCCCGATCTGCCTGCAGTTCCGCTCAGTGAAACCGCTGTGCGCCGGACCCGCGTCTGGCGTTTACCCTGATGTTCATCCGCTCCGTCCCGGGGGATGCCTGATGTGTAGTGCGCTTTTAGCGCGTATTCTAACGCAGATCAGGGTAATAACAGAGTAATTTAGTCGGGTATATTAATCAATACCGTATTGGTATGCTTTAATGGATGTGCGCATTCTAGCAAAGCGGATGAATTCTGACCAATCGCGACATATTCTCGTTTGGATGGTCTTCTGACTCAGGAATCAGGCAGGACAGGTTTATGCTGAAAATAGGCAAGCTTACCGATTACGGTGTGGTGGTATTAAATGAGCTGGCGCAGGCCGGTGCGGTTAAGCTGTCGACCGATGACATTACCGGTCTGACCGGGCTGGCGCTGCCCACGGTACGTAAAGTGATGAAAGCCCTGGTCGACAGTGGGCTGGTGATTGCACAGCGTGGTGCCCGTGGCGGCTACCGCCTGGCCAGGGCTCCGGGGCAGATCCGTATGCTGGATGTGGTGCAGGCTTTTGAAGGGCCGGTTGCCCTGACCGAATGTGCTGCTGATGATCACCAGTGCGATATCACGGCCAGTTGCTCGTTATCGGCTAACTGGGGCGGTATTAATCAGCTGATTACCCAGGTACTGGCACGGGTAACTTTACAGGACATCCGTAATCCGGAACGTCAGGAGCAGCTGGTGCGCGATGCCTTACCGCTGACTTCCTTTATTGAGTTGGTGAATCTGTCCTGACACAGGTCTTGCTGCCGACAATTTTCTGTCATCTTTTCTTATTAGAATCGCCGGAAATCTTTCAGGATGACCGACGATGCGCTTCTTACTCTTCTTTCTGACTTTTTGGCTGGCTCCTGCCCAGGCGCTTGAGTTACAGGCGATGGGAACTTATCGCCGTCTGAATAACGATGTGTATCTGGCGGCTGTCTACAGCGATCTGAACGACAGCCAGCAGTGGCTGAGCGCAGAGCAGCCATTGGCTCTGGAAATCCGTGTGCTGGCGGAGCGCATATCGCCGCGCCGTTTTTACCGGCTGTGGAATGAAGGGCTGGCCATCAATCTGAGTGAAGCGGAAATGAATGCGCGTTTGGAAGATATCAGCCGCTTTACCAATCTGCTGCAAGATGATTTGCGTGAGGGAGACCGGATGCTGATCAGTAATGAAAGCGGTCCCTGCCGTGTGCTGATCAATGATGTGGAAGTGCTGTTGATTGAGGATGGTAGTTTTGTGCGTCTGTTGCTGGCTGCCTGGATTGGCAAGTTCCCGCAGTCTCCCGGATTTCGTGAAGACCTGCTGCGGATGAAAGCAGCGGAGCGCAGCGAGCTGAAAGCCAGTTGGGATGCCAGACAAATGAAACCGGGACGGGCAGAGGTTATTGCTGGTTGGCTGAAACGTGATGCGGATCACACCGCCCGGGCACAACCGGTCACAGCGGCGCGACCTGTCGCAGCCGAAAATGTAACGGTGGTGGCGCAAAAAGTGGAATCAAATGTACCAAAATTGTCACAACCTGCAGTAAAAACGCCGCCAGCGGTTACAGAGCAGGTGTCGCTGCCGGAGGTGTCGGAGCGGAAAAAACAGCCGGAAACGGCATCGGATCTGGCGGCCAGAATGGCAGAAAAACGCGAAAAAGAGCGTGTTCTGGCAGCAGCCGAACAGGCGCACGCGCGAGCGCAGCTGATCGCCCGGCAGCAGGCTGAGATGCAGTATTACCGTGCCTTGTTACGGCTGGCCAATAGCCAGGTTCAGTACCCGGATCAGGCACTGAGAAAACGGCTGGAAGGCACGGTACGTGTGAGTTTGCAGCTGAATCGCGAGGGGGAGTTACTGCTTGCCGATACCAGTGAAAGTTCGGCGGTCAGTCTGCTCGACCGGGCAGCATTACGGGCTGCGAAAAAAGCCGCGCCATACCCTCCGGTGCCGGAGCTTCTGCAGGGAGAAAACTTCGAATTTGATATCCCTTTCCGCTTTGTACTTGCCCGCAACTGACTTTATTTTTGTGATTAAAAACAAGGAATTAGTTCACATTTTAAGAGGTTGCAAAACCTTTCTCTGGTGGCGCAAAGGGTCGTTGAGGCCCGTTGATTGAGGGAACATTATACGGGTGTTTATTGAGTTGTTTGAAAGCAGGAGTGGAGGCTTCACCATGCGTAATCTGTTAACCGTTATTGTTGCCCTGATCTGGTCCGTCCAGAGTCAGGCGGCTGAGTTACAGGGCGTTGGTATTTTTCAGACGCTCAATAAACCCTGGTTTCTGACTGCACTGTATACCGCTGAGGTCAGTGCGGCTGATAAGACTGCCGCCACCGAGTCCGCTGTTGCAGAGCCGGAACGCCTTGAATTTAAAGTGCTGGAAGACAAGATCAGCGCCTACCGTTTCCGCCAGCTGTGGCAGGAAGCTTTTGCGGTGGTTCACGGTGATGATGTCTGGAACACCTATGCCGCCGACCTCAGTGCTTTTTTTGAGCTGGTGAAAGGGCCGCTGAAGACCAATGACCATCTGGTTATCGAGCAGGAAGGCGACGCTGCTGTTGTAACCCTTAATTATCGTGAACATGCACGGTTATCGTCTGCGTTCCTGCCGTTACTTGTCAGTACCCTGACCGCACGTATTGCCCCGATTCCGGAACTGAAAGCCGGTCTGCTGGGCGAGTTGCCGGCATCCGAAGCCAAGACTCTGTTACTGCAATATGACCGTGGTGAGCCTTCGCTGCGCCGTATTGCCGAAACGGCTCGCTGGTTGCGCCGTAAAGAGCCAATGGTCAATGCTCAGGCATCAACATCTGCCAATCTGCAGGCAGCCCGCGTCTCTACCCTCTGATATACTGCGCGCCGTTATTAACGGCGGCGCTTCTTTGTGTTCGCCTGATATTGCTCTGGTATTGATCTGCTATTGCTCAAAAGGTGTGCATGACTCCCGACTATCTTGATCGTTTTGGTGGTATTGGCCGTTTGTACGGCGTTGCCGGTCTTCAGCGTCTGCACGCATCCCATGTCTGTGTGGTCGGCATTGGCGGCGTGGGCTCCTGGGCGGCGGAAGCACTGGCGCGCTCCGGCGTTGGGGAAATCACCCTGATCGATATGGATGATATCTGCGTCACCAACACCAATCGTCAGATTCATGCGCTGGGCGGTGATATCGGCAAGCTGAAAGTCGAAGCCGTGGCCGAGCGTATCCGTCGCATTAATCCGGAGTGCAAAGTGCATGCGCTGATGGAATTTGTGACCGTCAATAATCAGCGTGAATTAATCCATACCGGCATGGATTATGTGATCGACTGCATCGACAGCGTGAAGAATAAAGCCGCGCTGATTGCGCACTGTAAACGCAATAAAATCCGTATCGTTACCACCGGTGCTGCTGGTGGTCAGACTGACCCGACGCAGATTCAGGTCGCGGATTTAAATAAAACCTTTAATGACCCGCTGGCGCGCAAGGTGCGTTCTTTACTGCGGCGTGAATATAATTTTTCGCGTAATGCGGCGCGTAATTATTCTATTCCCTGTGTATTTTCCAGCGAGCAGCTGCAATACCCGCAGCCGGATGGCAGTGTCTGTCAGACCAAATCCTTTGACGGCGACAGCACGCGGCTGGATTGTTCATCGGGTTTTGGTTCGGCCACCATGGTGACCGGTACCTTTGGTTTTGTTGCCGCCGCCCGGGTGGTGAAACGTATTGCTGATGAGTCCGGCAAAAAGAGCTGAGGCGTTTTAACCGCTGCAGGCGGCGTTTTACAGCGCCGCACCATCAAATACTTCAGTACGCAGGCTGAACGGGTCTATACCTTCAATGCAGCCGATATTCACGCGGTAATGGCCAGGCTTGCGCAAGGTCTGGTGAAACGTATAAATACCGCAATGGCGGCAGAAGTGATGTTTGGCGATGCCGCTGGCAAATTCATAGGTGGCCAGGGCGTCATTCTGTACGTCGATGGTTATCTCATCCGCGGCCAGTACAAAGCTGGTCATTAAGGCGCCTTTACGGATGCAGATGGAGCAATTGCAACGCAGGCCTTCGCTTATTTCTTCATGGCTAAAAGAAAATTTTACAGCGCCGCAGTGGCAGGAACCTGTATACGCTCTCATTGCACATCCTCTTGTTTAAGATTCAGCCAGTTGAATGAACGGCGCAAAAAAGTGACGGCATTGCTGTCAACCATCAGGCCGTGTGCCATGCTGATTTTCTCCGGCTGCCAGTTGATAATCCGTAGCATATGAGCGCGGGCTTCAGCTTTGTGAAACAAAAAGCTTAAACGCCAGTCGGCCGGCATTTTACCGTTGGGGGCGAGAATCCCTGCGGCTTTGGCCAGCAGACGTTTCAGTGGGGTAAAAGAATCCGGGGCAAAGTTTTCGATCAGGTCTGTCACGATCAGTATTTTTGATGCTTTGTGAAAGAATACGGCTTCTTCCATCACCGCAGAGCCGGTAAACAGCAGTTGTTCTATATCCTCCTGCCAGGGGGCGGTAAAGTCGGGGGTGAACACTCCGTCAAAGCGGATATCGGTACGTTTTTGTTGCACACCCTGAGTTCCGAACAGCTGCGCCTGAGGGTATTGCTGCTGCCACTGGGGCAGAAAAAGATGATGCAGCTGGTTGGGTGCTATCAGATAGCGAACGGGGCCAAGCTGATCAATCTGCTGCTTCAGTGTCTCATCCAGGCGGATTGGACTGTGTATCCAGAGCGAGCCACATGACAGGCGAATCACTGTCATGCGGGTGGTATAGGGAAGGGTGAAAAAAGGTACCGCTTCCCCGTCAAAAGACCAGATATTATCTGCAAGATTATTCATCGCACTCCCTGCTTTATGTTTGTTCTGTTTAGGGCCTGTCGACACTAATTAAACAGGCCTGTTATCGGCTAAAAATTCCTCAGACAAGGCGCTGAGAGTGTGGCCTAACGGGTTAAGCGAACGAACAGCAACGCAGGATGAGGGATTTTTAGCCATAACCCTCCGGGCTGAGGCTAGTTTTTCCCATCAACATCGTCGCTCGTCATTCATTTAGCCCGCTAATATCACTCCTCTCTCCTTGTTCTGAGAAAAACTGGCTCTCAGCAGGCCGGATTTACTTAGTGTCGACAGGCCCTAATGTTGCGGACGGTTAACCGGGCACTCCGGCATCCGGCATTCATTCACCTCGATGGTGATATGTGCCAGTTGGCGGAAATCACTCAGCAATGCTTTGTAGTGATCGGTATGGCGTGGCTGGTGGGTAACCAGCGAAATAATCGCCGCGTAATCATTACCACTCACTTTCCAGATATGAATATCGGCCACCTGATTATCGCCATCCTGTTCAATGGTCTGACGGATAGCGGCACGCTGTTGATCGCTGATACTGGCGTCGAGTAATACCGGTGCGCTTTGTTTAACCAGACCGATCGCCCAGCGTGAAATAATCAGTGCACCGACAATACCCATTAACGGATCAAGCCAGTTCAGGCCGAAGAATTTTCCGCCCAGCAGCGCGGCAATAGCCAGCACCGAGGTCATGGCGTCCGCCAGTACGTGCAGGTAAGCGGCGCGTAAATTATGGTCATGGCCAGTATGGCTGTGATCATCATGATGATCGTGATCGTGATCGTGATCGTGGTGCGCATGGCCGTGATGATGATGGTCTTTCAGCAACAGAGCACTGACCAGATTAACCGCTAAGCCCAGCAGAGCCACCAGAATTGCCTGATCAAACTGAATGGCGTGCGGTTCAAATACCCGTACCACCGATTCAACCAGCATCACCAGGGCCACCACCGCCAGCGCCACTGCACTGGCAAAACCACCCAGAACATTCACCTTACCGGTGCCGAAACTGTAGGCCGGATTGTTGGCATGGCGGCGCGCATAACGGTAAGCGAATAATGTAATAAGAAAGGCGGCCACATGGGTGCCCATATGCCAGCCATCGGCCAGCAGTGCCATGGAGCCGTACCAGGCGCCGGCGATAATTTCTGCCACCATGGTAACGGCGGTCAGAATCAGTACATAAAAGGTATTGCGCTCGCCATCCGGATTGCTGCCACTGAAGTGGTGTGGGTGTTGCCAATGGCTGATATTGTGTTCGGTCATTAAAACCCCTGTCATACATTTGGCATATGACTTCCGCTAAATTGGAACGGTATGCCCAGATTTCATGGTGTATCGCGACAATCTTATCGCACTTACCGGCAAAAAGGACGTACCACAAAATTCCGGGGGTTAGTGTCCGCCTTTATGACAAACCACTATTGACACCATGGCCCGGTTAAAGAGAAGGTTCAGCCAATGAAAAAACAACAAGCGGCAGATTAACTGTCCTGTCTCTGTATTAAGCAAACACCGCAAACAAGGAGTACGAACGAGTGAAGCATCTGTTGTTACTGATGATGGCCCTTGGGTCAGTATTGATGAATACAGCTCAGGTGAATGCTGATGAAAACCCGGTAAATACAAGCCAGCCTCAGGTAAACCTGAGCGCCGACACAGTGCGCCAGCGCTTGTTATTGCAGACTCTGGCCTATCGCAGCAGTGCTGAATTCAGCCTTTATTCTTTACAGCATGGTGATCGTAAATCCGCACAGCGTCTGGATGCCGTACTGGCTGAAGGGCAGGCTCTGGCGAACGCTCTTAAAGCAACCTGGCCAGAGCTGGCACCTGCCTGGCAAGACATGACTCAGTTCGTTGACAGCAACCGTGCAATTGCAGCAAAAGCGGAAGACGTTAGTTTTTCCATCCGTCTGAATGAAAACTACAACAAACTGTATGCGGTACTCGATGGCAGTATTCCTGATACCTCGGTACTGGATAATGAAACCCGGCGCATATTAAATATGCTCGATAGTCTTGAACATATGGTTTCTGCTTATCTGTTTTTTAATATCAATATTTTCGGTGGTCTGTCGGTGACGGATACCGGTATCGAACAACAGAATAAACTCTTCAAGGCGTTAACTGCCGAACTGGATGATGCGGAATTACGTACCCAGGTTGAGCGCAAGTGGGGCTTTTTGGAAAGTACTTTGTTGGCCTATAACGAACGCTCAGCCGTTTTTATTGTGACCCGCACCTGTGACTCCATTCGTGAGTTATTACTGAAGAAACTGCAGCCCGAAGCCAGTGCTGAATCCTGAGTTAAAAGCATAAAAAAAGCCGCAGTTGCGGCTTTTTTTATGTCCGGATTTTTATTCTTCGGCGTTGCCGGTAATCAGGATTCTTTTAATTGTTTCAGTAGCGACTCCGGCACCTTGGTGATGCGCAGCTCGTTACTGCTTTTATCAAAGATAATATCTTTATCCAGCAGGCTGGCAGAGAAACTCAGACTCAGGTCTTTATTTTTACCACTGTAGCGGATAAATCCCCGCAGCTTTTTACGATCGGGAATCAGCTCGGTTTTAATGGCTTCCGCCACTACCTGTTGTGAAGCTCCCTGAGCCGCCAGCTGCTCCGGCGTTAATCCGCTGTTTTGTCGCTGGCTTTGCTGGCGTTCTTTTTGTTTGTCGACAATATAGTGAGCAAAGGCTTTGGCCGGTTCGGCTTTGACCTGGGTTTCCATATAGCTGGCCAGCTCATCGAACACGACTGGTTCACCGCGCAGATCCTGCTCAATACAGTAATCCACCACCTTGGTTTTGTATTCAAAGCTGTCTTCCGGACTCAGGGTCTGGCTGAACTCGTCAACAATTTCCAGAAACTCTTCGGTTTCGGCAGCGGTATTTAAGGTATCGGTAAAACCAATGCATTCGGCAAACTGGTTCTGCAGCGGTTTATCGCCGCGGCCAAAACTGAACGTCAGGTATTTGCTGTCGTCATCGGCCAGCCAGTCGGTGATGTTGAGCATGACACCAAAACCGGTATTGGAAAAATCCAGATAATGGGTTTCGCTCAGCGTCATATCGGTATTAATCGATACGCTGCTTTTGCGCCGCAGGTGGAACATGTACAGGCGGTCACTGTCGGCCAGCTGCTCGTAAAAGAAGGCGAGGTAGCCTTCCAGTGCCAGCTCGGTATTGTCGAGGGCGTTGGCGAACTGTTTGCTCAGGCGGCGGGTGAGGGCAACAAAGCTCTGACGCTCGCCCTGCCAGTCCTGAATCTGCGCCCGTGCCTGGGTAATTTCCGGATGAAAAATACCGTAACGCTTACCCGCGCGCTGGGTCAGCACGGCTTTTAGCTGCGCCGCAGTCTGGGCGTAGAAGTGGGCGACCAGTTCGCTGTCGAGATCGGCTTCCTGTTCACTGCATACCAGCGTTGCTGCCGGGTCTTTGATGTCTTTGCTGATCTGATGGGTTACAAAATGGCGCAGGCTCATGATTTTTTATCTCTTAGCGGACACTTTTAGTGTCCGTCAAATTCGCAGATGGCATAAACGTCGAAACCGGCGTTACGCAGTTTTTCGCTGCCTTTCAGGTCTGGCAGGTCAATGATGGCGGCGACTTCCACCACCTCGGCCTGCAGCTGGCGCACCAGTTCACAGGCCGCCAGCATGGTGCCACCGGTGGCGATCAGATCGTCCATCACCAGTACGCGGTCGCCGGCTTTAAAGGCATCGGTATGCAGTTCTATGGTGGCACTGCCGTATTCCAGATCATAGCTCTGGGTCACGGTTTTAAATGGCAGTTTACCTTTCTTGCGCACCGGTACCAGGCTCAGACCCAGCTCGTAGGCCAGCGGCGCGCCGAGGATAAAGCCGCGGGCGTCGATGGCAGCGATGGCATCCAGCTGCTGGTCCTGATAGCGGTGTACAAAGCTGTCGATCAGCTTGCGGAATACGGCACGGTTCTGCAGCAGCGGCATGATGTCGCGGAACATCACTCCATCTTCCGGCCAGTTGGCTACGGTACGGATGGCGTCTTTAATTTCCTGGCTGTAGGCACTCATGGTCTGTCTCTGTCGGTTCGGGTACGGCAATGTACGTGGATATAAGAGCGGGTGCGGCGTATGGCCTGCGGTGCTGGCCGGCAAAAGAACCGACCATTCAGTCAGGTTTTCTTGGGCTTTGGCCAGCTGGGCATTATAATCCGCGGCCACAAAAAGTCTCCCTTCGCCGGATGCGGATGGCTCATGGCAGCAGTCTGCCTGAGTCGAGGCCGCATGAATGCTGGCTGCCGGGCTTGTTTCGCTAACCAACAAAGGTTCTTCCCATGCTGGAAAAGCTGTTTCAGCTGTCGCGTTTCGGCAGCAATGCACGCACCGAGCTGCTGGCCGGTGTTACCACCTACCTGACCATGGCGTACATTATTTTCGTTAACCCGTCGATGCTGGCCGATGCAGGTATGGACCATGGTGCGGTATTTGTGGCGACCTGTCTGGCGGCGGCTGTTGGCTGCTTTATTATGGGCTTCTGGGCCAACCTGCCGGTAGCTCTGGCACCGGGGATGGGGCTGAATGCCTTCTTTACCTACGGTGTTGTACTGGGTATGGGGTACAGCTGGCAGACCGCACTGGGTGCAGTCTTCCTGTCGGGCTGTATTTTTATTCTGCTCAGTCTGTTTAAGATCCGTGAATGGGCGATCAATGCCATTCCGGTCACGCTGAAAAAAGCCATTGCTGCCGGTATCGGCGCCTTTCTGGCACTGATCGCTCTGAAGAATGCCGGCATTATTGTGGCGCATCCGGCGACGCTGGTGAGTCTGGGCAATTTAGGTGATTTCGGCCCTGCGATGGCCATCCTTGGTTTCTTCCTGATTGTTGCCTTTACCCAGCGCAATATCCACGGTGCGGTACTGCTGGCGGTGTTGCTGGTGAGTGTTATCGCGGTAGCCACCGGCCATGTGGAATATACGGGCATTGTTTCTGCGCCGCCGTCCATCGCGCCGACCTTTATGCAGATGAATCTGGCAGAAGCCTTCGATGTGGCGATGCTGAGCGTTATTTTCGCGTTTCTCTTTGTTGATCTGTTCGATACCTCCGGCACCCTGATTGCCGTGACCCAGCGTGCCGGTCTGACCAAAAGTGACGGTCAGGTGCCGCGCTTAAAGCAGGCCTTGCTGGCTGACAGTACCGCGACCGTGACCGGTGCCATGCTGGGTACCTCAACCACCACCAGTTATATCGAAAGTGCGGCCGGTGTTTCCGCCGGTGGCCGTACCGGCTTAACGGCGGTTGTGGTCGGCGTTCTGTTTCTGCTGAGCATTTTCTTCGCACCGCTGGCCGGTATGATCCCGGCTTATGCCACGGCCGGTGCGATTTTTTACGTCTCGATTCTGATGCTGTTCACGCTGAAAGAAGTGGACTGGGAAGACCTGACCGAAGCCGCGCCGGTGGCTGTGGTGCTGCTGATGACGCCGCTGACCTTCTCCATTGCCCATGGCATCACGCTGGGCTTTATCACCTATGCACTGGCGAAAGTGCTGGGCGGTAAAGCGCGTGAACTGTCTGTCGGTGTCTGGGTGCTGTCGGCGCTGTTATTGCTGAAAGTAATTTTTGTGCACTGATAGAGAGTGCGCAAAACGCCGGCTGAAGATCGCGGGCAATAAAAAAGGCAGTGGAGCAATCCACTGCCTTTTTTGTTTTACCGTTCTGGCTGATCAGCCAGCCAGATACTGCGCATGAAAACGCAGATGATCATCAATAAAACTGCTGATGAAATAGTAGCTGTGATCGTAGCCTTCATGACGGCGCAGGGTCAGCGGATAGCCGCTGGCTTTGGCGGCGTCTTCCAGTGTTTCCGGGTGCAGCTGGTTGCTTAAGAAATCATCGGCCAGACCCTGGTCGACCAGCGCGGGTAAATGCGCTGACGCAGGACTGTTGCGCATTAACTCGCTGCTGTCATAAGCCAGCCACTGCTCGCGGTCGTTGCCCAGATACGCGCTGAACGCTTTGATGCCCCAGGGGCAGCGGCTCGGGTTGCTGATCGGGCTGAACGCCGACACCGAGGTAAAACGCTGCGGATTTTTCAGAGCCAGCGTCAGCGCACCGTGTCCACCCATAGAGTGACCACTGATGGCGCGCTTGTCGTTTACCGGAAACAGCGCCTCGATTAAGGCTGGTAATTCCTGCAGTACATAATCTTCCATACGGTAGTGCGCGGCCCAGGGTGGTTGAGTCGCGTTCAGGTAAAAACCGGCACCCAAGCCCAGATCGTAAGCGCCCTGCGGATCGTCGGCCACGCCGTCGCCACGCGGGCTGGTGTCCGGGGCGACGATGGCAATGCCCAGCTCAGCGGCCAGGCGCTGGGCGCCGGCCTTCTGCATAAAGTTTTCATCGCTACAGGTCAGGCCGGACAGCCAGTAAAGCACCGGCACCGGGTTGTCGTTACTGGCCTGTGGCGGCAGAAAAATCGCAAAGCGCATGCTGCAGTTAAGCACCGCCGACTGATGCCGGTATTGCTTATGCCAGCCGCCAAAACTTTTGTTCTGGCTGAGGCGCTCAACATCGGTATTCACGTCCGTCATAACAGCCCCTTACTGGTTGTAATGAATAACGCTGCGGATGCTTTTGCCTTCGTGCATTAAATCGAAGGCGTCGTTAATGGCATCCAGACCCATGGTGTGAGTAATAAAATCACTCAGTTTGAATTCGCCTTTTAAATAACGCTCAACGTAATCCGGCAGTTCGCTGCGGCCTTTCACACCACCAAAGGCGGTACCGCGCCAGACGCGGCCGGTAACCAGCTGGAACGGACGGGTGGAAATTTCCTGACCGGCACCGGCAACACCGATAATCACCGATTCGCCCCAGCCTTTGTGGCAGCATTCGAGTGCTGAGCGCATCACGTTAACGTTACCGATGCATTCGAACGAGAAATCCACGCCGCCGTCGGTCATTTCGACGATCACGTCCTGAATCGGCTTATCGAAGTTTTTCGGATTTACGCAGTCGGTCGCACCCAGCTGCTTGGCCAGTTCGAATTTACTTTCGTTAATGTCGATAGCGATGATGCGCGAGGCCTTGGCCATGGCCGCACCAATCACCGCCGATAAACCAATACCACCCAGACCAAAAATAGCCACGGTATCGCCTTCTTTTACTTTGGCGGTGTTCATCACCGCGCCCATACCGGTGGTGACGCCACAGCCCAGCAGGCAGACTTCTTCCAGTGGCGCCGTCGGGTTGACCTTGGCCAGAGAGATTTCCGGCAGCACGGTGTACTCAGAAAAGGTTGAGCAACCCATATAGTGATAAATGGTTTTGCCGTTTTGTGAGAAGCGGCTGGTGCCGTCCGGCATCAGGCCTTTGCCCTGGGTGGCACGGATTTTCTGACACAGGTTGGTTTTACCCGACAGGCAGAACTTACATTCGCCACATTCCGGGGTGTACAGCGGAATCACATGGTCGCCAACGGCAACGCTGGTCACGCCTTCACCAATGGATTCCACAATACCGCCGCCTTCGTGGCCGAGAATGGCTGGGAAAATACCTTCAGGGTCTTCACCGGACAGGGTGAAGGCATCGGTATGGCAGACGCCGGTGGCAACGATGCGCACACGCACTTCACCAGCCTTGGGTGGCGCTACCTGAACTTCTTCGACGGATAACGGCTGGCCCGGGCCCCAGGCAATAGCGGCGCGGCAGGTAATGGTTTCTGCGGTCATGGTGTATCTCCAACAGCAAAGATGATGAGTAAAAAATTCTGAACAGGCAGTGTAATCATTTCTTTTGGTGAGATAATCCTGCTGGTTATAAAATCACTTTTACATATTGGTAATAATCGGGCGAGAAAGATGCAATCAATACCCCAGTGGGAGGGCATCCGTGAGTTTGTGGCGGTGGCGGAATCCGGCAGTTTTACCGCGGCGGCGGTGCAGCTTGGGTTGTCTACCGCGCAGGTGAGCCGTCAGGTGCGGGCGCTGGAGCAGCGTCTCGGCAGTGAGTTGCTGTTCCGTACCACGCGACGGGTAGCGCTGACCGAACCCGGACAACTCTATTACCAGCACTGCCGCCTGCTGCTGGATGGTCTGGCCGAGGCGGAGCTGGCGCTGGGCAATCTGCAGGCTACGCCGCAGGGTAAGCTGCGCATCACTGCGCCGATGAGCTACGGCGAGCGCCATATTGCGCCCTTGTTAAATGACTTCGCTCTGCGTTATCCGCAGATTCAGCTGCATTATCTGCTCACCAACGAAAAGCTCGACCTGGTCGGCGGCGGTTACGATATGGCCGTGCGACTTGGCAAACTCGATGACGATCGGCTGGTGGCGCGGCGTCTGGCATCGCGTGAGCAGTACACCTGCGCTTCGCCGGGCTATCTGGCGGCCCATGGTGAGCCGCATTCGCTGGCGGAACTGAAGCAGCATAATTGCCTGGCCGGTACCCTCGATTACTGGCGTTTTCAGGAACAGGGTCGCGAGCGGGTGGTGCATATCAGCGGCAGTCTCAGTGCTAATAGTGGCCCGGCGCTGCTGGATGCGGCGCTGAAAGGCATCGGTATCGTGCAACTGCCGGATTATTACGTGCAGCCCTATATTGAGCACGGCGAGCTGATCAGCCTGCTGCCGGCCATCCGCCCCTCGCGTGAAGGTATCTGGGCGCTGTATCCGCCAAGCCGCAATTTATCGCCCAAGGTGCGCCTGCTGATTGATTATCTGGAGCAGCAGCTGAACGGAGCGGGCAGCGATCCGGACGCTGAATATCTGTAATGACTTAACCGCTACGAGTCCTTATAGTGCGCTTTTTAACGCCCGCATTAAGGCACGCATCATGAGCTATACCCTCAGTCAGAAAGAACATCAGGCCAGCCTGAAACTGTCGAATCATCAGCGCTATCAGTATTTTATCGACAAGGTCGTGGCGCACGGCGAAATCTGGAGTCTGGCCAACGACGAAGGCTGGGTAACCCTGACCTCAGAAGGCGATAACTGCCTGCCTGTCTGGCCCCATGCAGACTATGCCGCTGAATGGGCAAACGGCGAGTGGGAAGACTGTGCCCCCAAAGTCGTGCCACTGGACGTCTGGTTGGAGCGCTGGACAGCGGGCCTGACCGCCGATGAAACCTATCTGGTGGTGTTCCCCAACCTGAAAGAAGAAGCGCTGCTGGTTGAGCCGAATGAGCTCGACGAAGCCCTGCGCGAGGCGATGGAATAAACCCGCCTTTAGCGGCGCTCATTGCTTGTTGTATAGGTTTTGTATAGTGTTGATGTTCTGTGACATCAACCCTTTCCTGCGGAGAACACCATGACTGTTATTCCCCTGCTTAAACGACTCGCCATGGGCGCTTTGCTGCTCAGTGTCAGTGCCTGTTCAACCCAGGCGGTTGCCATCGATCGCAGTGCTTTTACCACCACCGCTGAGGGCAATGCCTGTGCACCGATTTTTCAGCACAAAATGAAAAAGCTGCACAGTTCCAAAACGCTGGATCTGTGTGAAGTGGTGCAGGGCAGACCGGTACTGTTAATCAACACCGCCAGTCATTGTGGCTTCACCAAGCAGTTTGGCGATCTGGAAGCCATTCACGAAAAATACAAAGATCGTGGCTTGGTGGTGATTGGTGTATCGTCGGACTCGTTTGATCAGGAAGCCAAATCAGAAGAAGAAGCGGCGACCATCTGCTTCGAGAATTTTGGTGTCAGCTTTACCATGCTGGCGACCGTGCCGGTAAAAGGCGATAACGCTCATCCGCTGTTTAAAGAAGTGGCCCGCCAGGACACAGCACCGAAGTGGAATTTTTACAAATACCTGATTAACCGCGACGGTCAGATCATCAGCTCCAACTCCAGTTTTACCATTCCCGGTGACGACGATATTGAAGCGCTGTTGCGTTAACGTCCGCGTTATTTAACGTCACCTTAAAATGCAAAACCGGGTTTTTTACCCGGTTTTTTTATGCGTTTTTATAACAGAACGATCTTCTTGCTAGGGCCTGTCGACACTAAGTAAATCC
>NZ_JABVCB010000001.1:276425-295789 GCF_020320405.1 Thalassolituus sp. ST750PaO-4 | reverse complement strand
ACCCGTTAGGCCACACTCTCAGCGCCTTGCCTGAGAAATTTTTAGCCGATAACAGGTCTGTTTAATTAGTGTCGACAGGCCCTAGGAATAAAGATGAAATTCTTTCAGCCCCGAAAGAATGGCAGAAGGGCGGATGCCAAATATTTTTTTGTAAGAATTACTCAGGTGAGCGCTGTCACTGAAGCCGCTGTTCAGTGCCGAGTGGGTAATGTTACGGGTGTTATGCACATCGCGCATAAAAATAGCCAGCCTTGACCACAGGCTGAAATGCCGGAACGAAATACCGGTATGTTGTTTAAATAAATGGTTCAGACGCGAATTCGATAAGCCAATCCGGGCGGATAATTCATCCTGTCGCCAGGGGTATTCATCTTTTTGTTGCATCAGTTGAATACATGACGCCACTCTGCGGTCGTAGCTGTTAATGTCTGCCTTCAGGGAATAGCGGATAAGTGCCGCTAAATCAGCATTTAATGCCCGTTGTTCAAACCCTTTGCGACACTGATCCAGGTTGGCAATATCAAAAACAGCGGCATCATTACGTAAAAAATTTGCGCGTAATGTTCTTCCCTGCAGTGAATTGACCTCAAAATACAGCGTGGCCATATCCTCACTTTGGCAGTCAACAATATGAGCAGTACCTGCATCGATCAAAGCGCTGCGGCAGCGAACCATCGTCTGGCCACGGAGCTGAACATTAAAATGTCCTGACAGTCCCAGCAGTAATACCAGAGCGCCATGCCGGTGCTCTGTTGTTAAACCGAAATTACCGAGATACACCGCCTGTTGCGGGCGTATGTGCAGAATGCTGTTCATCGTTAGCGTAGCCTAAACTTACAAGTTATAAACGCCGGGCGCTGTTAAGCTTCAACGCATTGTGCTGCATAAAGTAACACAAAAAATAATAACAGGAACCGGGAGTCTTGATAGTGAACATTGCCCCCCAAATACGTGTTGCTGCTTTGCAGACCGATACCCGTATCGGTGATACCCAGCGCAATCTGGCACATTGTGAAGAGCTGGTTGCGGAAGCCTGCAGGGACGGAGCCGAATGGATTGCGTTGCCGGAATTTTTTAATACCGGCATTGCCTGGGACCCTGCTCTGGCCGCCGCGATTGAAGATGAAAATGGCCCGGCTGCACATTTTTTACAACGCCTGTCAGCTCAGCACGGTGTTGTACTGGGTGGATCATTTCTTTGTCGTCTGGCGGATGGTCATGTGCGTAACCGTTACCTGTGTTTTAACCGGGGAGAGCGGCTTGGTTACCACGACAAGGATTACCCCACGATGTGGGAAAACGCCTTCTATGAAGGCGGCGCAGAAACGGACAACGGTGAGCTGGGCCAAATCAGCGGCGTCCGTGTTGGCGCTGCTGTGTGTTGGGAATTTATGCGCACAGCAACTGCACGGCGTTTACGCACCAGGGTAGACGTTATTATGGGCGGCTCGCACTGGTGGAGTATTCCGCAAAACTGGCCGTTATTGTATGCCTGGCTTGAGTCCGGCAACCGCAAGAATGCTTTGCAAGCTGTACAGGATACGGCGCGTTTGGTGGGAGCGCCGGTTATTCACGCGTCACACTGTAATACCTTCCGTTGCCGTATGCCCGGGTTACCACTCTCTTATCACGGCCATCTGGAAGGGCAGGCCGCCGTTATTGATGCTCAGGGCAATGTCATTGCCAGTCGCAGCTATCAGCAGGGGCCGGGAGTGGTGGTTGCCGATGTCTGTTTACAGGCTCTGACCCCGCCTGATCCGCTTCCTGAACATATCTGGTTACGCTCGCGGGGAGTGGTTCCGGCGTTGTCCTGGCATTTTCATGGCATGTTGGGACGCCGCTGGTATCGGCACAATATTCTGCGCGCGCGCTGCTGACGCTATCTGTTTAATTTGGGTGGAAAATACAATGTCTGAACTGATGATAGGCCGTGCTCAGGCTGTTGACCTGAGTACGGTGTCTGTTTCCTGGCTATTGGTAACGGCCGCACTTGCGTTGCTGATATCACTGGTTGAAGCCTGGATCGCAACGCTGATTGTGTATGTCAAAGTAAAACCGTTGAAGCGTCTGTTTCCGGCACCGCATAACCTGATCCGTTCTCATGTGGATTATACGATTATGACGGCGCTGCTGGGGTTCTGCTATTTTGCGGTAATACAGCTGGCTATTGATTTGCCGGATACGATTATTGTGCTGCTTTGTATCGGGGTTCTGTACAACCCGTTTGGCTTTCTGGTGAAAGCAATCTGGCCGAATGCGGGCCACAGCGATACGTTCTGGGGAAAACTGGGTGTATGCATCGGTTTTCTGCCAGCCAGTATCGGCTTTGGCTATGTCATGATTATGATTCTGCTCAGACTACCGGGCGGATCAATCGGTTGAATTCCGCGCTTTGGCCCAGGGATCAACCTTGGTGCCGGCCGCTGGCTTATCACGTTTTTCTGCGGCTTCAGTGCTTTGGTTGTGTTTGGACGGGCGCTGGCCGGCGTGTGCAGCAGGGCGCTGTTCAGAGCGGGCGGCAGGGCGCCCTGAGGTTTGTTGCCCGGAACGCTGACCCGGGCGTTGACCGGAACGCTGCGGACGTCCGCCACGGCCAAAGGCCGCGGTTTTTTCTGCCTGTTTGGCCCGCATGCGCTCGGCGTCTTCCAGGCTCAGTACGGCAGGTTCGCCCGGAGTCTGGTCGGCCGGAATAATGCGGTCACGGGGTGGCAGAAAAAACTGCTTACCCATTGCCCGCGGCAGGCTTTTAAACTGATACAGATAAAAGGCTTCTACTTTTTCCCGCGCCCAGTCGGTTTTTTTCAGGAATTTTACGCTGGATTCAATGCTGGGTTTGGTTTTAAAGCAGTTGATATTCAGATACGCATGCAGGATTTCAAAGCCATAATGATCAACAAGTTCAATCAGCAGATTTTTTAAACTGACCCCGTGCAGCGGGTTGTTCTGGTAATTGACCTGATCGTTCATGGCGGTATCCGGTAGGAAGAATGAACGCTCTATTGTACGGATTTCAGGCGGGCGATCCTATAGCGGTTTTGTAGTCGGGAGTAATGCTTGCAGAAACAACCTGTCTCCCGCTTTTCTCTTCACAATCAGCGCTGCTAAACTCGTGGTTAATAACGGAGGTTATCGATGACGCTGACTGAATTTCTGAGTGTTGATCCGCTGAGCTGGCCGGCAATTGCCGCCTGTTTACTGTGTGGCTCCATTGTTGGCCTTGAACGCCAGCTGCGGGGCAAGCCAGTGGGCATCCGCACCTCATCGCTGATTGTACTTGGCACCTATGTGTTTATTGCCTTATCTCAGGCGGTCACCACCGATGCGACCGATGCCTCGCGTATTATCGGCCAGGTGGTAACCGGCGTTGGTTTTCTCGGTGCCGGAGTCATGCTGGCCAAAGACGGTATGGTGCTGGGCGTGACCTCGGCGGCGACCATCTGGGCGCTGGCTTCCATCGGTATCTGCGTGGCGGTGGCCAGTCCGCTGGTGGGTATTAAGCTGGCGTTGCTGGTGGTCGCGATTCTGGTCGGCGTCGATATTCTGGAAAGCTATTCCAGCATGCTGACCCGCGGTGTGCATGCCCGCTACAGTGCCTGGCGTCAGCGCCGCTGATTTTTGTGGCTGTCTTTAGCGGCAGCCATTCTCCGACGTCCTTCCTTTTCCTCTCCGCCCTGTGCTACCTTGCGCCGCTTTTTTGCAGCGGGGTTTTTTATGATCTGTGGTTTTGACTATGGCACGTCCAATTGTGCTATCGGTGTGATGACAGATGATCGTGTCAATCTGCTGCCGGTCGACGGCGAGAAAACCTTTATGCCATCGGCGCTCTATGCACTGGCACGCGAATTAATCTGCGAGCAGGTTGGTCTGGGGCTGCCTGCCGGTACGCTGCGTGATGATTTCCTGCTCAGCCGTAAAGTGCCGTTACAGCAGGCACTGCGGGCCCGCCGTGAGCTGGAGTTAAGCAACGATGAACAGGTTATGTTTGTTGGTCATCAGGCCTTTGCTCATTATTTTGCCGATCCGGAAGAGGGCTACTTTGTTAGGTCGCCGAAATCCTTTTTAGGGGCCAGCGGCTTACGGCCGGAATTTGTGCATGTTTTTGAAGATATCGTCACCGCTATGATGCAGACGGTAAAACAGCGTGCTGAGCAGGTTTGCGGAAAAACTCTGACCCATACCGTAATTGGCCGGCCGGTTAATTTTCAGGGCTCACGCATCAGCGATAACAGCGCAGAACAAAGCAACCAGCAGGCGCTGGCTATTTTAACCGCCGCAGCCAAACGCAGTGGTTTTCAGCAGGTTGAATTTTTATACGAACCGATTGCTGCAGGCTTAAGTTTTGAACGCAATCTTGCTGATAATAAAACCGTGCTGGTGGTTGATATCGGTGGTGGTACGTCCGATTGTGCCATGGTGCGCATGGGGCCGGATCACCGCGGGCGCAGCGAGCGCAAAGCGGATTTTCTCGGTCACAGTGGTGAGCGGGTCGGCGGTAACGATCTGGATATTCAGCTGGCGGGTAAACAGCTGATGCCACTGTTCGGCATGACCGCGCCATTAAAAAGCGGCAAGCCCATGCCCACCAAAACCTTTCTCGATGCCGTATGCACCAACGATGTCGGCGCTCTTGGCCGTTTCAGCAGCCTCGAAACCGGACTCTACCTTGAGCAATTGCAGCGTGATTGTTTACAGCCGGAACTCATTGCCCGCTTAATCCACCTGCGTGATAACAAGCAGAATCAGCAACTGGTGCGCAGCGCAGAAAATGCAAAAATTGCCTTATCCGACAGCGATAACACCTGTGTGGCACTGGATTATATTGAAACCGGGCTGAATACCCATATTCAGCGCACAGAGCTTGAACAAGCGATCGAACGTCCGCTGCAACGCATTATGGCGTTAATGCAGGAAGCGGTTGCTCAGGCCGGCGTACAGCCGGATCTTATTTTTGTGACTGGCGGCAGTGCCCGTTCGCCGGTTATCCGTGAGGCCGTTGCCCGGGTGTTTGGCAATATTGCATTACTGGACGGTGATCATTTCGGCAGCGTGGCATCGGGCCTGACGGCGTGGGCGGAGAAAATTTACCGCTGATTTTTCAGCCTGCCGGCTGACCGCCAACTGACCGCCGGTAGGGTATCGCGGCGGTCAGTGTAAGAGGCTTGCCCGGTGTTTCATCCATTCTGGTTACATCTTTCAATCTTTTGGCCAGTATAGCTTGTGTCAGTATTCGCTTATTGTCAGGAATTATTCTGATGAGACCTGTGATATGAGCGCCTTTTGTTTGCCTGAGCACAGGCCCACCTCTTTATTTCTTGCTGCAGTTATGTGTTTGACCACGTTTCTGCTTGCGTCTTTTCCTGTTTATGCTGAAAAAGTGGTGGAAAAAAATCTGACACTGACAGCATTTATTGGTGCCGATTCAACCGCTGTCCGCCTCAGTGATAATTCGGCGGGTGCAGATATTATTGATGGGCTGAAGTTTTACCGTAGCAGTAACAACGATTGTGACAGTGAAAATTATGCTGCCTGCAGTTCCGGGCAGATGGATATTTTCAGCCGTAATGGTAGCAACAGTAATATTATTACCGACACCGCTGCGCAGTTAAATCAGACCGGTTATTACCGTTTCCAGCAAGGCAGTTTTTTCAGTGATCAGATCGGTGTGACGGCCGGAGAACATCTGACCGCAATGCCGGTGCGCTTTGGCCATGCAACGGTGAAGTTTAAAAATAAAATATGGGTTATTGGTGGCCGTACCCGCAGTACTTTTGACAATGATGTCTGGTCATCCAGCGATGGTGTGTCCTGGGTGCTGGAAACCGCCCATGCTGCCTTCAGGGGGCGCGCCGGACATTCGGTTGTCTCTTTTCCCGATCCTGCAACCGGCGAGGAAACATTGTGGCTGACAGCCGGTATGACCTGGGACGGAATTCCTTTTAATGATATCTGGTCGTCAGTGGATGGTGTTAACTGGACTCAGGCTTATCCTACAGACCCGGCCTCGGAACGTTTCCAGCGCCGTGATCAGACCCAGCTGGTTGTTTTTCCTGATCCGGTAACGGGCAAAGATAAACTGTGGCTGATTGGCGGTGGTTTTAATTATTTGCAGGTTGGTGTGCATTTTTTCGGCGTCCTTAACGATGTCTGGTCGTCTGTCGATGGCAGGAACTGGGTCGAAGAAACCAGCAGTGCTGCATTCCCGCCACGATTATCCCATCAGGTGGTTGTTTTTCCTGACCCGGTCACTCATGAAAAGAAACTCTGGTTGATCGGTGGTGGTACGGGTGGGGCCGACAGAATTGACGACTACAGGCATGATATCTGGTCATCAACGGATGGTGTTAACTGGGTTCAGGTAAGAGAGACCAGCCCGTTTTCTCGCAGAACTCATCACCAGACCGCCATTTTTACCGATCCGGTGGACGGTATTGAAAAAATCTGGCTGATGGGTGGTTTCTTTATGGGGACTACTCTGGGCGATATCTGGTCGTCTGCGGATGGAGAAAACTGGCAGAAGCGGCTTGAGCGGGGAGCATTTGTATTTGCCAGCCGTTATGGACTGGAAGTCTTTACGGACCCTCTGACCGGTCAGAAAAGGATGTGGAAAATTGCTGGCAGAACACCAACCAATGGTCCGGAAAAAGATATCTGGGTATCCGACGACGGCGTTAACTGGGCGCAGGCTTACCAGCGACAGCTGACATTATCTCCGACCTTTTATGATATTACGGCTCCGGCAATCAGAAGCGGGAAAGTATCTCCGGCTACCACCTCACTGGTGCAGGGGGGCAATACTACGCTGACCGTTGTACCGGATGCTCATTATCGTATTCAGAATGTGATGGGCTGCGATGGGGAATTAACCGGCAATCTTTATCAGATTAATAATATTGCCGCTGATTGCACGGTCATCGCTCAGATGGCGGCGATTCTTTATACGGTTAATACCCAGTCAGAAGGTCAGGGGGCGTTCACTCCGGCGCAGAAAATTGCACAGGAAGGCAGTAATCTGCAATTAACAGTGACGGCGGAGCCTGGCTACCGGGTTGCCAGTATCGGTGGTTGTGATGGCTCTTTGTATGGGGATGTTTATCGCATTAATAACCTGTCTGCTGACTGTACCGTCAGCGCTGTATTTGAACGTATTACCTATCAGGTCAGCACTATGGTCAGTGCTAACGGCAGTATTACGCCGGTTGATCCGCGGGTGATTGAAGGTGAGGCGCTTGAGCTTACCGTAACCCCTGACGCAGGTTTCCGGCTAAGCCGCATTGAAGGCTGTGGCGGAGAATTAACCGGTAATAATTACCGTATTGCAGCGGTAACGGCAGATTGTTCGGTAACGGCGGTATTTGAACCGATCATGTTCACTGTAACCGCTGTTGTGACGGGTGACGGATTTATCACACCAGAAAGTGTAACCGTTGTCGAAGGTGAGGCTGCTGAACTGACGGTTACCGCAGGAGCGGGTTTTTATTTAAGCCGTATTGAAGGCTGTGGCGGAGAATTAACCGGTAATAATTACCGCATTGCCGTGGTAACTACAGACTGTACAGTAACGGCTGTATTCGAGCCTGTCATGTTCACTGTCACCACCGTAGTGACCGGGCATGGCAGTCTTACACCAGCGAATGTGACGGCTGTTCAGGGCAGTGCTGTCAGTCTGGCTGTTAAGGCTGAACCTGGTTCCCGTTTAAGCAGTATCGTTGGTTGTAACGGAGAGTTAACCGGCAATAACTATAATATTGCTGCACTAACGGCAGACTGTTCGGTAACAGCTGCCTTTGAACCTATTACTTATCAGGTCAGCACACTGATCAGCGGTAACGGCAGTATTACGCCGGCCAATCCGCGGGTGATTGAAGGTGGGGCGCTGGAGCTTACCACTATCCCTGATGCAGGTTTCCAGCTAAGCCGTATTGAAGGCTGTGGCGGAGAATTAACCGGCAGCGTATACCGTATTGCAGCGGTAACGGCAGACTGTTCGGTAACGGCTGTCTTTGAAGCGGTTATGTATACTGTTACCAGTATCGTGACCGGAGGCGGTACGGTAAGCCCTGCGCTGATAACCGTCGCCGGGGGAGCGGATGTCAGTCTCAGTATCAATGCGGATGACGGATATCAGTTAACGACGATCAGCGGCTGTGACGGGGAATTATCCGGTAACAGCTATACGATCAGCACACTGCAGGCAGATTGTTCGGTTGCGGTACATTTCAGCGCGGTGGAACCGGCGGTTATTTTTGTCGCCACGCCGGTGTTTAATATTCCGGCAGGAACTTACTCTGCAGCCCAAACGATCACCATCAACAGTGCCAGCGAGGATGTCAGTATCCGTTATACGCTGGACGGCAGCAGCCCGGATATCAATACCGGCAGTGTGCTGAATAATGGTGGTACAGTGCTGTTGACTGAATCCGCACAGCTTAAAGCAATTGCCGTTGATGCTGAGGGCAATACTTCGGAGCTGTTACAGGCAACGTATCGTATTGAAAAGAACAGTACGGCTGCCGGCAATAACTCATCGGGCAAGAACAGTGGTGGGGCGTTGAGTCTCTTCTGGCTGTTGTCTCTGGCACTGCTTGTGACGCTGACCGACCGGCGCAGGCTGGTATAAAAAAAGCGGGCCTGTAATCAGGCCCGCTTTTTTTACAGTGTGCGGTTATGGTTTGAGTACAGGCTGAATCAGCGTCTGAATATCCTGCCAGTTCACATATTTAAAATTCTGATTTTCTTCCGGCAGAAAGTTACGGCCATCCTGCACAACTAACATGCCCTGCGGATATTCGGCGCCCAGATTGGCTGAGGTAACCGTTAAACCATCGGTTTCTGAGGCACCATCAATGCCTTTTTCAGCGTTAATACCCACGCGGAAGCGGCCAATATATTCATAGGGTGCTTCGGCCTGATAAAGTACATAGCTGTCGTTGCCCTGGCTGGAAACTACCAGATAGGCTTCTTTTTCGGTACGGTAAATATCCATACCTTCAATATCGGCGACCAGAATGTCGGAGGCTGCTGCAACCTGAGTGAGCCTTTCTCCGGCGTCAGCTTCAGCGCCAATAGTCCAGATAGCGACATCTTCCTCACCCAGGAATAACTGCTGCTTTGTATCATCAGCGGCACAGCCTTCCGGTTGGGAATTGACGCGGAATTCACGCACTTTGTTGCCACTCCAGCCATTGGCCGAGTCGGTAATTTCATATTGCTCAAAGCGTCCGTCTTCGTCGTTAATAAAAACAAAAAACTGTTCTTTAAGGTTTTTGTACATGCACAGGCCGTAGACATTATCCAGAGTGGTGATAATTTCAGTGGTGGCACTGACATGTCCGCTTAACGGATCAATATGAAATAACGCAATGGCCTGGCGGTCACGCTGGCTGGCTGCGGCAATATCCGCTGGCTGGTTTTTAAAGGTAAAACCCTGGCGCACATCGACATTATTAACCCGCCCGGCCTGCAGTTCCTGCAGCTCCTGACCATTAAGATCATAAACATAAAGACCGAATTTTTTATTGGTGCCTAAAATGCGGCTGTTTTCCGGTGTGTGAGTATTTACCCAGATAGCCGGATCGTCGGCAGCATCACCGGTTTTCCGTACCGGTGTTGTTTCTGTATGGGCAGCAATTTCCGGGATATTTTCCTGATTACGTGCCTGTTGTGGCAGGTGAATATTGCTGCTGAATAACTGGCTGCTGTTATCATCCAGAATAATCAGGCGGGTTGTACCATCGCTGTTAATGGCGGTACGCAGGCTGTCAGCGGCTATTGACTGGTCAAGAATAACTGCGCGGCCTGCGCCCGTTGCCTGCGTGCTGCCGGCCTGTGGTAAAGGATAGTGGTGCAGAATATTGTGACCCAGCTCGGCGATAAACAGTTGTCCCTGGCTGATGGCTAACGGACCGCTGTTGCTGTGCAGTTGGCCCCACGGCTGTACCAGATCAACGGCCTGACGGCTGACTTCACTTTCGGCGCGGGCGTTATAGGCCCAGACGCCAACATTTTCTTCGCTGACAAACAGCTGACCGCTGACATCATCGGCTACACAATATTCACTGTTGGGAGGCAACGGGAAGCGGCGGATTTCCTGCTGAATTAACACCTTACCGTCGCTTTTAATTAACAGCTGGTGCGCCATCTGTTGCTCGTCGAGTACAAATAACTGCAGTGGCGATCCGGCTGGTTGATACAGGCAGATACCTTCAATCGGGTAGGTCAGCGCCTGGCCAAAGGCCAGATCGGTAATACGCTGGTTGTTAATGCGATAGCTGACCGGGCGGTTATTTTCTTTATCGATACTGACAAACAGCATGCCTTGCTGATCACGGCGCTGATCAATAAATTCAGCCTGAATGTCTTTTTTATCCAATAGGGTAAAGTGGCTGTCCTGTAATTGGATACCGTTATCCGCTCCGGTACTGAGCCAGAATTTTTGTGTGGTATCTCCTGCGCTGCTGATCAGAATAGCCTGCTCGGCGCTTACCGGCAGAAGGCTTGCCGCCAGCGTTGCAGAAGGCAGGCGGGGCTGATGACCTGTGTTCTCAGACAGGTCGTTACTGGCACAGGCGGCGAGCAGCAACGACAGGGTGGCAGTGCTCAAGGCGCGGTTAAGGTTACGGATAGTCATAAATTAAGTCTTTCTCTTTATATCGTTGTGCATCGGTGTGAACGGCAGGTTGGTATGAATCAGCAGATTAAAAAACCGGACCCATAACAGGCCCGGCTGGCTTCTGATCATCAGAAACTGGTGTAGCTGATACCTACACGGTAGGTCGGACCGTAGTCTTCATACTGTGCGTTGTAGCGTTCTTTATTGACGTAGGCGTAATACGGTTCATCGGTAATATTGGCGACTTCAAAACTGAGTTTCAGTTGTTCGGTCATTTTGTAAGAGGCATTAAAATCGAGCTGGGTCTGGGCGCTTTGGTAAACATCACCCTTGCTGTTTTCCAGATTGCCGACTTCGGCCAGATATTCCGATTTATAGTTGGTTGCCAGACGCATGCTCAGGCGCTCATTTTCGTAACCGATAATAAAGTTACCGGTCAGGTCTGATTGATTCGGCAGGCTGATATCACGTTTCAGCAGGGTGCCGCTGTCATAGGCCGATACGGTTGCATCTGAGCGGGTAAAGGTCGTGTTGGCGGCGAGCAATAAGCCATTAAAGGGTGCCGGCAGCATTTCCAGTTTGTGGGAAAATGCCAGTTCCAGACCGTTCAGTGTGGCCTGATCACCGTTGCGGAAGGTAATTACCTCGTCATACGCAGCGTAGCCGGCAGAGCCTGCCAGATCGGTTTCATAAATAAAGTTGTCGATTTTTTTACGGAATACAAAGGCCGACAGAGTACCGGCGCTGCCCATAAAATGTTCGATGCCAAGGTCAAAGTTGGCGGCTTCCAGCGCTTTCAGATCAGGGTTGCCCAGTTCGGCTTCGCTGCCGTCATCGGTAAAGTTCGGGCGTATCTGTTCAAAGGTTGGGCGAACGACGGCATTGGTCCAGGCAGCCCGCACCTGAGTACTGTCGGCCAACTGCCAGCGAGCCTGTACCGATGGCAGCACATGGCTGTAGTCGTTGTCTTTTTTAACGGTGATCAGTTCATCGCTCTGGTTCAGGGCATTGCCGCGTGCGCTGATTTTGGTTTGTTCATAACGTACACCGGCAATTACCCGCAGCTCGTCAGCATCTATACGGCCCATCAGGTAGCCGGCATTGATATCTTCGTCGATGTCGTAATCTTCCAGTACGGAGTCTTCATCATCGAATGCGTCGGCACGATCCAGGGTTGCCATATAGCTGCGCACTTTCGCGCTGGAAATTCCCGGCCCAAAACGTCCCAGGCTGTAATCACGTTCGCCACTGGCGAAACCGCTCATAGAAACAGAACTGTCTTCTGACAGGTCTTTATATTTCCAGGTATCGGCATCCTGAGATTTTTCACGCATTTTGGTTTTGGCACCAAATTTTACCAGTGCAGGATTATCCGCCAGATCGAAATCACGGGTGATATCCAGCTGCGCCATGGTTTGTTTATCTTCGGTATAGCTGCGCGTACGCTCGATTTTATCCAGCTCATATTGTGCCGGATCGTAAAAAGCGGAAGGAGCATTAATACGTGGCTTACGGCTGTTGCTGAAGCTGAGCCCGGTAATATCCGAGGTGCTGACAAAATCGGCGCCGGCGATGGTGTCGGGTTCATCTTCTGAGGCTTTGCTGATGCCGACTTTGTATTCCACGGTCCAGTCACCGATAAAATGATTGGCGCCCAGGGTTGAGGAAACAATTTTCTGCGTTTCTTCACGATCTTTCAGCGAGCGGACGACTTCAGCATCACTGCTTTCGCCCAGACCGATGGCATCGGCAAATTCAATTTCGTTGGCAACCCGCTGTTCGTTATCACTGAACTTGCTGTACAGGTTGTGCATATAAAAGCTGTGATTAACGCCATGTTCGTAATCCAGGTTCAGTGCGGCACCTAAGCGTTCACGCTCGATGCTGTATTCGCGCTGTTCCAGTTCTTCGAGTTTTGCACCACTATCAAAATCCCAGGCGCCACCGGTTTCAACGTTATCTGAGCCGAATTTCCGGTTATCAAAACTCAGTGCAGCAGCAACCCCCAAACGACGGTCGTTACCGAAATCAAAGGTATTGCCACCGGCAACAGAATAAGCCGGGTTGGTTTGTTCGCTTTGCTCGTCATAGCTCAGCTGCGTGGCGGCGGAATAAAATGCCCCTTCACGGTCGAGTGCTGAAATACTGTTAATTTCAACGGCGCCACCAATGGCATTGGCATCCATATCCGGAGTCAGGGTTTTGGTGACCACCAGTGAACTGAGCAGATTCGATGGAATTACATCGAGGGCAACCGAGCGACTGCCGGCTTCCGGCGCCGGAATTTGTGTGCCGTTAACGGTTACGCTGTTTAAATCGGAGCTGATGCCACGGATACGGACAAAACGGCCTTCGCCCTGATCACGTTCGATGGATAAACCCGGCACACGCTGTAAGGCTTCAGCGGCGTTGGCATCCGGTAATTGACCAATGGCATCGGCATTAATAACGCTGATCATATTGTCGGCGTAACGCTGGCGATCAAGGGCGCGCTGCATTTGTGCTGCCTGGCCAATCACCAGAATTTCTTCTACCTCTTGTTGTGCGTTATTCAGCACAATATTGGCCGTCAGGGTTTCGCCATCGCGGATGGTGATGGTGCGGCTGTCGACGGTCTTGCCACCGACCACGGTACTTAACAGGTAATCGCCGGCCGGAACCTGCGGTAACCGGAAGCGTCCGCCTTTGGCGGCCAGTACTTCACGGTTCATGCTGGCATCGCCCGGCATTTCCAGACGGATAACGGCGCCGCTGTATACGGTTTGATTGCGGGTGTCGCTGACCCGGCCTTCGAGGTTGCCATCGGCCTGGGCCAGTGCCGCGCAGCTGAGGGCAATGACCGCCGCCAGTGGCTTAATGCAAAAATTCATGCTCGTCTCCATGTCGTTCTTTATCGATCGTTTTTATATCTGCCCAGGGCCTGTCGACAGATCCTGGCGGGCAGCAGGTGGCGCGACGGTAGAAAGAGCGTATGACGGTTCTGTGACAGCCAATCGGTGATGTGGCATAAAACGACGGTTTTCAGCGGCTTTCAGCCTGATAATGATCCGATTTAACCCTTGTGGCTGATAACGGCAGACGGTGTCAGCTCCGGGTAACAGCCGATCAGGGTTAAGGTTTGCGTTGATGTTTGCAGGATGGCTGAGCCCCGGTCAGAGCGGGCACCGCCGGAATAATCGCAGGTTGTGACAGGCAGAAAACGGCCGGTAAAAACGCAAATAATGCTGCACCGTGCTGAGCTGAATTAACCCCCGGGGTGATTTGTGCCGCATTAACGTCCTTATGCCGGATTGTCATGCGGTTGTCATAAAGCCCTGCTAGTTATGCCAGCCATTATTGATTGGCCGGTATTTTTTTATGTTCAGTACGTTGTTTTTACATCGGCGCAAATTACTGTTGGTTTTTGGTTTAGCGTTGGCATCGGTTGTGGCGTCGGTATTGGTCGGTGATGCCAAACACTGGCGTGAAATTGATTGGCTGGATGTTTTGGGTGAGGGTGGCAGTGCAGTGGCAGTCGCCATCTGGATGCTGTTGATTCTGGGCAGCCGCCCGGCGGGCAGGGTAACGGATCTGTTGACGCTGGGGCTGGGGTTTATTTTTCTGGCGATGTGGCAGGATAACCTGGATGAATTTATCCGTATTCCTGCAGAGCAGTGGTGGGACGCCTGGCTGGAATCGGTTGCCATGCCCGTTGGTATTGCGTTGCTGACGTATGGTTTATTTCACTGGCACAGTGAGCAGCTGTCGATTAATCGTCAACTGGCCAAACGTGAGCGGTTATTCCGCGAACACCGTTTTATCGATGGTCTGACCCAGCTTGGGCGCGCCGATTATTTAAAAGAACAATTACAACAGCATTTAAACAGCACCCGGCCGATGACGCTGATGATGGTTGATATTAACGATTTCAGCAGTGTGAACCGTCGTTTTGGTCATCGTGAAGGGGATCGTCTGGTACGCGAGATTTCTGAACTGCTGTTGCTGAATCTGCGTCAGAGCGATCTTATCTGCCGTTATGCCGGCGACCGCTTTGCTCTGCTGTTACCCGGAACGCAAGGTGAAGCCGCATTGCAACTGGCGCAGGAGCTGGAGCTGGCGGTACAGCATTTTGCGTTTAAACACAGCCAGACGGGAGAAACACTCTATCAACGCATCAGCATAGGCCTGACCGAATGCCGCCCTGGCGATCAGCCTGCTCAGAGTATTGAGCGGGTTAATCAGGCCTTGCTGACGGCGCAGCGTCAGCATGGCTGTTTTCTGGCTGCATGACGATGTATTGTGGTCGCTGGTATGAGCGTGACGAGCGGTTTATCGCCGCTCATCATCAGCCGGCTCTGCTGATTGATCTGTTACTGGCGCGCGATATTTCCAGCCATAAAATACTGCGCGGCAGTGGTCTTTTTTATGATGATATTCTGACCGGCAATCATTACCTTTCCCCCGCACAATTACAGCAGCTCATTATAAACGGGCGGAAATTACTGCCTGAAGAGGATTTAAGTTTTCGCTGGGGTGACAGTTTATGGCCCGGACATTATGGCGTATTCAGTCAGTTGCTGGCCAATGCCCCGGATCTGGCAAGAGCACTGCAGGCACTGGTGGACTTCCGGCATTTTTTATCACCGCTGCTGTCTCCCCGTATTTATCAGGACGAACGTTATTGTTACGTGCAGTGGCTGGATGCCTGCGGCCTGCAGGACGAGCGGCGTTTTATGGTTGAAACAGCAATGACCGGATTAACCGCCATGAGTCGCTGGCTGGCACAGGAGACTTTACCCTGGCGCTATGGTTTCAGCTATGCGCGCCCGGCACAGGACGAGCAGTATCAGGTATATCTGGGGCTGGATCTGCATTTCTCGGTCGGTGTGGATGTGATGATGATTGAAAAACACTGGCTGGAAAAAGCCTGGCCGCGCGGTTCGGCAACGGCTTATCAGGTTGCTTTGCGTGAAGCGCAGCCACTGATTGGCGGGGAAGAGGCCACGAATGGATTTAATGAAGCGGTGTATCATTATTTAACCCGGCAGTTGCGTACACCGCAGAGCTTGCCGGAGGTTGCCCGGGCTTTTGCCATGAGTCCGGCGACTTTTAAACGGAAACTGCAAAAGCACCACTGCCATTTTCAGCAACTGCAGGATCAGGCACGGCTGCATGTGTGCCTGTATTTATTTCACATTAATGGCTGGACCAACGAACAGGTGGCGCATTATCTTAATTTTAATGACACCACCAATTTCCGCCGCGCCTTTAAGCGCTGGTCGGGTCTGACACCGAGCGACAGCAAACAACGATTATTGTTTGCCTAGGGCTGGTGTGGCAGAGACCTCAGCGATTTTCCAGACGGTTATAATCCAGAAGCCCGGCATTCAGCGGATCATTGCGTAAGTACCACTGATGTATCTGATCGCTGTGCGTCCAGAACTGCGGGTCCGTTCGGCGTACGGAAAAACGGTCGGCCAGTTTTTCGTAATCATCTTCATCTGTCAGCCCGCTTACTGCACTGACAAAATCATTCAGGCGGAACGATGAAACACGATAATACGCCGATGGATAGGAGCCGATAATTCCGGGTACCAGGGTCAGATAATCCTCTTGTGGCAGGCGGTTTTCTTCTTCGTAGAGCAGTCCGGTCAGGTTGCTGTGACCGCTGTTGCGAATCAGTGTAAATACCTGACTGTCTCCCTGCATGTTTTCAACCAGCAATAACGATATTTCCGGCATCAGTGTTGCGGCCTGCCCCTGTACCCGGTTAACACGGCTGAGAATATTCAGCTCCTGTGGGGTAATCCGGCGTGCAAGATTGTACTTATCTTCCAGTACCGGCTGCAGGTGCTGGCGCAGTTTTTCATACAACTCGGCCTGTGGGTTCTGGCTGTGATAGGTAATCGCCGGATCGTTGAGGATGTGTTTCTCATAACTGACCAGATGTTGTTTTACACTATCGGATGCATCGCGATACCAGTAGTTTGCCAGGCGTACGCGTTCTTCTTGCGGCAGCAGAGCAAGGAAATTAGATTCTCCTTCCATACGCAGAAAATCCATATATAGACGGGTCATCAGCTGATGACCGATGTTGCCGTAGACATCAAACTCAGCAACCAGCAGATAGTGAATTCGCTCCAGTAATGAGTAGTTAATAACCCAGGCCGTTTTCGGGTGCTGGCCTACCATGCCTTTTACGACAGTCGAGCTGTCAAAATGACGGAAAATTGTTAAGGCTGCATTGGCATTCTGTATCGCACCGGATGAGGATTGTTTTTTCCGGGTGGAAACGCTGTTATTGCCACGCCAGATCAGGTTCAGATCAACGGCATTACCATCGGGAAATTTTTCTGCCAGAGCAACATTCTTGGCATCCAGATATTCATTGTGCAGGCTGGAGTAACGCAGCCAGTTGGTGATAATTCCGGAATTACTTTCTGCCTCTCCGGGTAAACGAAGATGATCACTTTGATCTATCAGAAACTGACTGTAGTCAGGGTCTTTATGCATTTCCGGGTCAACAAAAAATACCCAGAAATGGTCGTCGATGACGTTCAGGGCAACCTGTCCGCGGCACACCGGGCCTTTAATAAATCCGGTGATGATGTATTCGGATTCTTCCAGCATAAAACGGTAACGGGCATTGACCGGTAGCTGAGAAAAAGCAATGAACGGATTGGCTGCGGTTTCCGGTTTATAATCGGGCAGATAATCCACCTTATATTCAGGCTCGATAAACAGAGCCTTAATCCAGTCCATACGTTCGTTATTCAGGCGGTAAGGCATATGGGTTTTTGCAACAACGCTGCTGCTGTCGCGCAGTAGCCGGTAATAAACACGCTTAACCTGCGGGTCATCGTAAGGCCGGCGTGTTGCTACCGGATTGATGGGCAACCCTGGTGGCGTGGACGAACGCACCAGCTTGAAAAAGTATTCCGGCCGGTTAATGGGTTGTTGATTGCGGAATAATGGCTCGGGAGAAAAATACAGGCTGGCCAGAAACAAATGTTCGTAAATATAGCGACTGGTCAGTTGTTGCTTTAAATTGTCCTGATTCAGGAAAGCTTCCCAGTGTTCAACTTCGGCCTGTATCGCATCGGGCAGGGGAAGATCCGCTGCCAGAGCCGCGCCATCTTTCAGCCATTGGGTAAGTTTGGAATATTCATCATTACTGAGTGCCGGTAATGCGTAGGGCATTCCCCACAGTGGATGCTTATCAGCATATTCAGCAAATTCTTCCTGGGTCGGACACTGCTGGCTGCGGTTCAGACCCAGCTCAAAATCATCGTCGTCGAGGAGTTTTTCTGCAGGCAGCGGGTTGTTCGCTTTTAATGTCAGCATCTGATAAAGAACGCTGTTCTGCAGATTAATTTCAGCCGTTTGTGAACGCTCGTTGATAACCGGGAAAAAATCTTTCTTACGCCATTCTTCGGTGGTTCGAGCATCAATGCCGAGGCGGGTGGGTTCACTGGCGAGAATTCGGGTACCATCGTACACCAGAGTCTTATTGGCACCGCGCATAATCCCTTCCGGGGATGACAATTTAAGCTGGCAGGGCGCATCGTAACAGCCATGACAAACCACGCAGCGGTTTTCCAGAATCGGACGTATATCCTGCCGATAATGGCGTGCCTGGCTGCTGTTGGCTTCGGCTCTGCGATCGGTAATAACGGTTTTACCAAAAAGTTCATCAGCGCTCAGGCCAACGCCGACGGTTGCGCAACCGGCAATGAGAAGTGTCAGAAGGCCAGGTTTGAAAAGACGGTAAAGACGGGGAAAACGCTGTCGCAGCAGAGCAGACATAAAGACTCCAGGGCAAAAAACTCTGCTTATTATAGCGGCGCCCGGATAAGCATGACAGCCGGAAGGCGGAGCCTCCGCGGCTGTCAGGTTTTGCTGCAGCTATCAGGCGTAATCGTAAGGGCCGCCTTTTTCCAGTGCTGTCTGGTAGGTTGGTAAAGCGTGAACGCGCTTTACCCAGGCGGCAATGTTCGGATATTCAGATGCCTGGCTACCACGATTAAGAGCGGCTTCCAGAGGGAATATCAGCTGGAAATCGGCACCGGTCATCTGCTCTCCTGCGAACCAGGAGTTACTGCCCAGATGTTGCTCAATATAACGCAGGTTATTCTGCACATTAGGACCAACATAGCTTTGCATGACTTTGTCGGCGATACCGCGGGCAATGGGTTTGATAAAAAATGGCATTGGAGCCGTTTTGATTTTATTAAAAATCAATGACATCACCATCAGTGGCATTAATGATCCTTCGGCATAGTGCAGCCAGTAAAGATATTGCCAGTAGGTGGCGGAGCCTTCTTCAGGCAGAAAGCGTTCTTTGCCATAAGTGCGGATTAAATATTCGATAATCAGCCCGGATTCAGCAATGGTCTGGTCACCGTCGGTAATAACCGGTGATTTACCCAGTGGATGGATGGCTTTCAGGCTGGCGGGCGCCAGTGATGTTTTGGCATCACGTTCGTAATGCTTGATGGTGTAGTCAACGCCCAGCTCTTCCAGTAACCAGATAATACGCTGTGAACGCGAGTTGTTCAGGTGATGCAGTGTGATCATAAATCATTCTCTGGGTTGCAAGATGAAATCAGTGCCTAGGGCCTGTTGACACTAATTAAACAGGCCTGTTATCGGATAAAAATTCTTCAGACAAGGCGCTGAGAGTGTGGCCTAACGGGTTAAGCGAGCGAACAGCAACGCTGGATGAGGGATTTTTAGCCATAACCCTTCGGGCTGAGACCAGTTTTCCCCACTAACT
>NZ_JABVCB010000001.1:0-276415 GCF_020320405.1 Thalassolituus sp. ST750PaO-4 | reverse complement strand
TAGCCCGCTAATATCACTCCTCTCTCCTTGTTCTGAGAAAAACTGGCTCTCAGCAGGCCCGATTCACTTAGTGTCAACAGGCCCTAAGAATGCAGGTAAAATCATTCATTGCGCAGAGTCATTTGTGCCAGTGGATTATTTTTACCCGGGAAGGAAATCGCTGCCCTGTGGCGTTTGGAAGGCCCGGTGTGCGTTCAGATTTTTATCCGCACACCGGTCAGGGGTATCAGAATTTAAACTCGCTGATCTGACTGCGGATGGTGGTGGTGATGTTATCCAGATCCGCACTGGAATTCTGAATCATGGCCGTCGCATCAAGGATGCCATCAGACAGGTCTTTTACATGGGTAATATTGCGGCTGATTTCAGTGGTTACACAGCTTTGTTCTTCTGCTGCCGTCGCGATCTGGGCACTCATTTCTTCCATCTGATCAATCAGGGTTGACACTTCATCCATCAGGCGAGCGGTTCCTTCCACTTTTTCCAGACTGTCGTCCGTGCCTTCCTGTGATGTGCTCATGGCCTGTTGTGCACTGCTGACGCATTGTTGCAGTGACTGAATTTTGCTGCGGATTTCTTCAGTGCTCTGTGCTGTGCGGGAGGCGAGTGTCCGGACTTCATCGGCAACCACGGCAAAACCACGACCCTGTTCACCGGCGCGGGCAGCCTCAATCGCCGCATTCAGCGCCAGCAGGTTGGTTTGTTCGGCAATGGTCTGAATCACATCCAGCACCGCACCGATACCTTCGCTTTCTTTGGCCAGTTGTTCCATGCCAGCAATAGATACGCTCATATTTTGCTGCAGCTGGTTGATGGTGGTGCGTGCGGTGTTGGACATGTCGTGGCTTTCTTTTACCCGGTTACGGGTGTTACGCATATTTTCGGCGGCCAGCTCGGCGTGGCTTGCCACTTCACTCACTGACGCACTGACTTCGGTGGTGGCGGTTGCTGCAGAATTCACTTCTTCATTCTGTCGTGTTACCTGATCGGCAGTGGCGCTGCTCGATTTTTTCAGTTGTTCCGAATGGCGGGTCAGGGTATCTGCGGTCTGCTGCATTTCACCAAAAAATGATTGCAGCTGACGGAATAACTGATTCAGTGCCTGGCCCAGCTGAACAAATTCGGCAGCACCTTTTTCGCTGAAGGTTGCGTTCAGTTCACGCCGTTCAGCGACCTGACGAATCCGGTCAATCACATTGACAATCGGGCGGGTGACGCGGTTACCGCTCCAGATACCAATTGCCGTCATCAGACCGGCCATTACAAGGATCAGAATGATGCTTTCCATTATGAGCGTATCTGTCATCTGGCTGACGGTTGCATAGGCTTCATCGCGGTCAATCTCGCTGATCAGTGCCCAGCGGGTGCCGACAAAATCGATATAGGTATAGGCCGACAGTACGGGAACATCACGGTAGTCGTTGATGGTTTGTATACCACTTTCGCCCTGTAATGCTTTTTTGACCGATGGCGTATCCAGCGGCTGCAGGCCAATGGAGGAATTGCGCTGATCAATTTCATTCAGCAGCGTTTTGGATAAGCCAGCCTGCTGCAGAGCCTTAAGATAGGCGGGTTTGTCTTCGATTAAAAAACGGCTCTGACTGCGTGGTGTCATATCCTGGCCGACCAGATAGCTTTCGCCGGATTGGCCAAAGCCGACTTCAGCCCAGCGGCTGTCGTTGGTCATAATGCCGTTAATTTTATCGACCGGCATCTGAAAAATCAGGACTCCGCTGCGTTTACCATCGGTAAAAATGGGCGTGGCAATAAAAGAGGCCGGGGCATTGTAAGAGGGCATGTAAACGGCAAAATCACTGAATGCGACCTGGCCTTCTGGCAGGCTCATGGCTTTGTTGAATACGTCGGCGATGCCACTGTCTTTATAGGGGCCGGTGCGCAGAGAGGTGGCAAAATCCAGCTCTTTAAAGACCGAGTAAATAATATGCCCGCTGTCAGCATCGGCGATAAATACATCGTAATAGCCAAAGCGTTGCTGAAACTGACGCAGATAAGGATGAATGGTGCGGTGTAAATCGTCGTATTCGGTGCCGTTATTCAGGGCGTTCAGCTCGGACTTGGCCCCCAGAGGGTTACTGTTGCCGGAAATATAGGCGCTTTGCAGGTAACGGGCGTTATCGCTCAGGCCGGCGTAAATCTGTTGCTGCGGTGAGTCGTTACCATCGTTCAGCTTGGCAAAGGTGCTATTGAACTCGTTGGCGTAGTAGTTTTTCAGCGGCTGTTCATTCAGTGACTCACCGTATTGCAGTGGATAATCAAAGAATGCAGTTTTCATCAGCACACTGGCCTGCTGAATCAGTGGGCTGCTGCTTAAGGTAATCAGCTGAGATTCCAGTGTGGCCAGGTAGCGTTCGATGCTTGCCTTGTTCAGGTCCCGGCGGCTGACCAATGCCTGAACGACCTGTTGATCAGCACCTTCCCTGGCGGTGGTTATGGAGGTCTGGCTGCCGACGAGGGCTGTCAGAACAACGGCGCAGAGAGTACTGGCAACAATCGTCAGTACCAATTGGTGTTTTATATTCATTAACAGGGTCCATATTCAGGCTTTACGATAAAGCGTAGAATAAACCTCCGTATTTATCGGGGAATATCGTGATAATCTCACGCCATTCTGTGGTGATTTAGTATTAAAACCGGAGTAACACAATGGAACGAACTGAACGCGACTTTTTCGCACGTGATAAAGAAGATCAGGATGCTTTCCTGAGCCAGACCTGGTGCAACAACTGTATGGAAGCCGATCTGGGCATGGTTGAGCCGGTAGAATTTGAGCAGGAAGGTGTGATCTTTATCGAAGGTAAGTGCGCCAAATGTGGCGAGCCGGTAACCACCGAGATTGCCGATGACAGTACCGATGGTGACTGGGACGACGAGTAATCGTTCTGATTGTGGGAGCCTGAAGCAGGCTCCCGGGCATGACTGCTGGCGCGCTGAACAGCGGTTTGAACAGTTCAGCTGTCGCGGTTGATATAACGTAAAATCTCCACCACCTGCAGCGGCGTTTCACAGACCGCCATTGCCGCAGCGTCCACTTCTTTCAGCGGGTGAGTCAGGGCCGGATCGTGTTGCACGATCAGCGATTTCCCCAGCGCCGCAGCGTAGCCTGCATCAAAGGCCGCATTCCACTGCTTGTACTGGTCACCAAAACGCACCACCACAATATCGGCATCGGCAATCAGCTTGCGGGTACGCAGTGCATTGATCTTGGCGGCCTTATGATCTTTCCAGAAGGGTTTCTCTTCGGCGCCCAGAATCTGGTCGCCGCAGTCGTCGCTGGCGCCATGGTTAGTATTTGGCCCGGTCAGTTCAACGTCCAGCCCGGCATCAGCAACGCCACGGGCAATATCGTCGCGCCAGTCCGTATGAATTTCGCCGGATAAATACACGGTCAGTTTCATGGTATGAATTCCTGTTATTCGTGGGTGGTCGCAGCCGTTTGATTGACAGCTGCAGCATCGGCCTTGGCCCAGCGGGTGTACAGCATGCTGCTGAGAAACAGTACGATGCACAGGCTGGCGGCCGTGAATGAGCCAAGGCCAACCAGTACGGCAAAGCTCAGAATCGCCATATACGACAGCCAGGCCGCGGCTTTGTGTGAGCGCTTGATCAGGCCGGGAATAAACAGCAGGAAAGGCAGCACTTTAATCAGCCACCAGAGTACGCCAACGGCGTAATTGGCAGTGCCTTCACTGCCCGCCGGAGCGTTGCTCAGCGTGCTGTACAGTAACACCAGCAGAACCGCCAGATAGCTGGCCAGCATGATGCGGTATGCATTCAGGGTTTTCATCAGTTGGCCTCCGCCAGTGCTTTGGCCAGGGTGGCAATACGTTGCCCCTGCGCCTGACAGAGCTGGCTTTCGGCCTGACTCAGTTCGTTATTGTTATCGGCTCCGGCCCAGTGGCTGGCGCCGTAAGGTGTACCGCCGCTCTGGGTATTGAGCAGGGCGGCTTCGCTGTAGGGAATACCGGCGAATACCATGCCGTGGTGCAGCAGTGGCAGCGCCATACTCAGCAGGGTACTTTCCTGACCGCCGTGCAGTGACGAGCTGGAGGTAAACACCCCGGCCGGTTTGTTGATTAACGCGCCGGTCAGCCACAACGGGCTGGTGCCATCGAGGAAGAACTTCAGTGGTGCGGCCATATTGCCAAAGCGCGTCGGGCTGCCAAGCAGTAAGCCGGCGCAGTGTTTCAGATCATCGGCGCTGCAGTATACGGCGCCGCTGTCCGGAACCGCTGGCAGGCTGGCATCGGTATCGGCCGAAACTTCCGGCACGGTACGCAGCCTGGCTTCCATACCGCTGACTTTTTCGATGCCGCGCGCCATCTGCTGTGCCATGCGCTCCGTTTTGCCATGACGGCTGTAATACAGCACCAGAACGTAAGGCTGGGCCATTACAGAATCTCCAGAACCTGTTGTGGCGGCCGGCCGATACGCGCCTGTGATCCTTTGATCACGATCGGGCGTTCAATCAGCTTCGGGTGCGCGCACATGGCGGCAATGATGTCATCATCGCTCAGCTGCAGATTGTCGAGGCCGGCTTCTTTGTATTCGGCTTCTTTTGTGCGCAGCAGATCACGGGCGCCGATGCCCAGTTTGCTCAGCACACTTTTCAGTTCGGCGGCAGAGGGCACATCCTTCAGATATTCGATCACCTCTGGTTCAATGCCTTGTTCCTGCAGCAGGGCGAGGGTTTCGCGGGATTTGGAACAGCGTGGATTGTGGTAGATCTGTATTTCGCTCATGCTTTGCGTGTCCTGTGTCGTTGTCCGGTATTACCGGCAGCGGATGATGTCTGGCGGCCGTGAACAGCCTGTCGGGCAATTTTGTCTCACGGACTGAATGGCCGGTATCTTAACAAAGGATGCCTGCGCTGAGGAAAAGCTTGCGTAAAAAGCCGGTATTTTTGTTTCCGGCAGCACTCAGACGAACGGGAAATTGAATATGACAGTCAGTGGACAGGAAGCGGCAGCGATTCTTACCCCGGTGCGGCGCTTCTGGCGGCGTTTACGCCTGACAGGCCAGATTTTATGGCAGACACTGAAACGCTTCGAAGGGGAAGAGCGGCGTCGTGATGCCGCCGCGTTAACTTACACCACACTGTTTGCGCTGGTGCCGGTGATCACCGTGACCTATGCCATTCTCAGTGCCATTCCTGAGCTGCAAAGCTGGGGCGATCAGGCCCACGGTGAGCTTCTGGCTTATGTCATGCCGGAGGGCAGTGAAACGATTTCGACTTATCTGGTGCAGTTCAGCCAACAGGCGCGCAAGCTGACCTGGGTTGGGGTCGTTTTTCTGTTTGTAACGGCTTTTATGTTGTTGCGTACCATCGAGATGCAGTTCAACCGCATCTGGAATGTTGATAAGCCGCGTTCCGGCCTGCAAACCTTTTTCCGTTACTGGGCGGTACTCAGTCTTGGCCCGCTGTTGTTCGGGGCAGCCTTCGCCGCCAGCTCGCTGCTGGCGGCGATGCCTTTGTGGCAGGATGCCGGTGCCTTAACCGGCCAGATTGCCTTACCCGTCAGGCTGTTGCCCTGGCTTTTAAGCAGTGGCGCTATTTGTGCGCTGTATATGCTGGTACCCAATTGCCGCGTGCCGTGGCGTAATGCCTTACTGGCGGCGGTGCTGGTAGCTACGGTATTTGAAGCCGGTAAGTTTCTGTTTGCCAAAATGGTCGGGTTATTTCCGTCGTACCAGTTAATTTACGGTGCTTTTGCCGCGGTTCCGCTGTTTCTGCTGTGGATTTATCTGGCCTGGATGCTGTTATTGCTGGGCGCCGAGCTGAGCTACAGCCTGAGCCATGTACGTAGTCAGAAGCGCCGATTGCCGTTGTTATGGCAGCGCCTGTTGCTGTTGCAGACGCTGTGGCAGGCACAGCAATCCGGTCAGCTGCCGGATGAAGCACGCCTGTGCCGGCTGGCCCGTGATCTGCCGGCGGCCGATGTCGGACGCCTGCTGCAGGAGTTTCAGCAGCAGGGCTGGGCGACCCAGACGCAGGATCAGCAATGGGTATGGATTGCCGATCTGAATGGTCTCAGTCTGGCGTCTTTTTTCCGCACACTGACACTGCAGCAATTGCAGCAACCATTACCCGATAACATCAGTGGAGCGGCGTTCCGTGCTCTGCAAAACTGGCAGCAACAGTGGCTTGAACAGCGGAGTAGCTTGCTCGATATGCCATTAAGCGAATTGTTGCCGGCAGGGGCCATTACTGCTGAGGAAGAGCGCGAACCGGCCTGAAAAGTCGCATCTGTGCGTCTGCTTGGGTAGAATCCGCGCACTTTTATAGCAGGCAGCGGGATGGAATTATGAAAAACGCCCTAACGGATCAGGCACCGGACATCGCCGCACCTTCGGTCGCCCTGAAGGTGCATCCATGGCGTTCGGCTCTGTATGAAGAGCTGCACAACCGCCCTTCACCGATCATTGAAGGCAGCTGTCACGTTGCTCACTTTACGGTTCTGCTGAACGATAACCGCGAAGATCTGCATGCCCATGTGGTCGATCTTTGCCGCCGTTTCAGCGTTCCTGCGCCAGCACCGGAATCGTCCTGCCTGTATCAGGATTTCGGTGGTTTTGAGCTGCGCTGGGAGCGTCACCTGGAGTTTGCCAACTTCACCTTTATCTGTCCCGATGTTGAGCCTTTTTCTGCCGATGCGCTGAGCTTTGTACCGAAAGACTGGCTGGCGGCGATGCCCGGTGAGCTGGTGGTGGCGGTGAATCTGGCCTTGGTCGGCGAGCAGCCGGATGAGAAACAGATTCAGCGCTGGTTCGAGGGGCAGCGGGTTTCCGGCGCCTGGGTGGCCGATGATAAAGCCCAGGTGTGGACAGCTTTTAAGCTGCACTCTGATGGTTTTGGCCGCATCGTGGTGTGCAATAAAGGCGCCGCAACCACGACTCAACAACTGACACCGTATCAGACCGGGCGCCTGGTACAACGCTTATTCGAGCTGGAAACCTACCGCCTGATGTCGCTGATGGCGCTGCCGATTGCCCGCCAGATGGGTGGCGAATTAAGCCGTATCGAAGATAACCTGGCGACGCTGAATCAGAGCATTTCCGATATTGATGCCGGTAAAGACGAACGTGTACTGCTGCAGGAATTGTCGCAGCTGGCGGCCGAAGTTGAACGTCACCGCTCCAACACCAACTTCCGTTTTTCGGCGGCCGTGGCCTACCACGATCTGGTGCGTGACCGTCTGCGCCAGCTGAAAGAAAGCCCGATTGAAGGCATGCAGAGTCTGCGTGAGTTTCTTGAACGGCGCCTGACGCCAGGCATTAAAACCTGTAACTCGGTGCGTGACCGGCTGGAAGATTTATCGCGCCGCATCAACCGCACCACCAGTCTGTTACGCACCCGCGTCGACCTGTCGATTCAGGAGCAGAATCAGCATTTACTGTCTTCCATGAACCGCCGCAGTCAGCTGCAGCTGCGGCTGCAGCAAACCGTGGAAGGCTTGTCGGTAGTGGCCATCGGTTACTACATTCTGGCTTTGCTTGGCATTGCTTTTACCGCCCTGAAAGCAGCGGGTCTGAATATCAATAGCGATCTTTTGAAAGGCATTGCCTTACCCGTTGTGCTGGGGGCCGTGTACTGGGGCGTACACAGTCTGCGTCAGCATATTACCCGCCGTGCCCGTGAGCCCGGTGCGGCTCAGGATACGGATGGCCAAAAGGGAAAGTAGCGGCAAAAAGCTGACGCAAAGCGGCGAGTGCTTGCCGCTTTTATTTATAAATTATTGATTATTAACAGGATTGTTCGTCTGGCCTGGTAATTGCTCCTCTCTTTTCAGTCTCTTTGGGAGGATGTCAGGTGGATATCAATAATTCCTCGTCCGGTTATCAGAACCTGCTGGCGATGTTGGGTAAAAGCGTTGCTTCAACAACCGGCGCGCTGAATGGCGACAGCAGCCAGACCGCTGAAAGTGGTGAGGCGGCTGCGGCCGGTCAGTCCAGGTCTGCGGCTGCAGGCCAGATCAATACCGACAGCAGTGATAAAGTCTCTTTTTCCTATCGCGCAGAAAAACTCAGCCGCATCAGTGCAGAGTTTTTTTCCGGCACTATTAATTCCAGCCAGATTCCGGCGCTGACCCAGCGCTTGTATGAAGATGGCTTTTTATCCAACAGTGATTTTCAGGCGCTGGGTGGGCAAACACAGCAGGTATCAGCCATTGCCGAGGCTTCCAATTTTCTTAACAGTTTTATTCTGAACGAAGCCGTGGATGGTGACAGCGAAGCCGCCAAATCATTACTGAATGTTGTGGATGTGATTGGCCGTATGGATGAACGTGCCACACCAGCTCAGCGCCGCGCCGAAACCGAAGCATTTGACTACGTTGCCAACTACACTGATCTGCTGAAAGAGGCGGGAGCACCGGATGATATAGTGGCCGGTTTCGAGAATGTTCTCGATGTTCTGACCGCACTCGATACCGTCCGCAAAAATGAGCAATCGACAGGTGCACTGGCCAGTTATGCCAGCGTTCAGGAAGCATACAATGACCTTTATTCCGATGAGAATTGATGTACGTAATATCGGCACTGTAGTGGCAGGCTGCCTGTGCAGCTGTGCTGCTGCAGCTAATGGCCTGTACTGGGCCAATGAAGGGCCGGCGGCACCGGAAAACGGTGCCGGAACAGAATTTGGCCGCAGCGAGCTGAGCCTGACACTTCCACTGGAGTACAAAAAACGCGGAGCAGAGCAGGTTTCATCATCATTTCATCTGGATATGAGTAAATTCCGCTGGAGCGGCACCACCGCCTTACAAAACGATTATTTCTGGATTTCTTTACCATTGGAGTATCGTCAGAAGCGTGGCAAAAATGCCGAGTTTTTATTACGTGCAGAGCCGGGCTTTATGACCGATTTTAATGTCCTCGACAGCGAGAGCCTGGCGATGAATGCCGATCTGATTGGTCGCATTTACCGTCGCAGCGGTGCGTTCTGGCAGTTCGGTCTTACTGTTAATCGTGAGTTCGGTGACTTTAACCCGCGTCCGGTAATCGGTATGGCAACTAAAGCAACACGCGACACCGAAGTGTTACTGGGTTTTCCGCAAACCAGAATCCAGACACGCTGGAGCAACGATTTATCGTCCTATGTGCATTTGCGTCCGGCCGGTGGTGTCTGGGTTGAAGAAGTGAAAGATCAGACCGGTACTTTTAAGGCAAATTACACTAACTGGAAGCTTGGACTGGGTGGTGAATTTCACTGGCGCGGTGCTTTATGGCTGACAGCAGAGCTGGGCCAGATGCGTCATCGCCGTATTGTGGCAACCGATACCACCGGCGTGCAGGTAAAAGCCACACCAGCCGATGACCGCTACTGGCAGGCCGGTATCGAATTACGTTACTGATGCTGGCGATCAACGGATAGTGAAGAAGCCCGGATTTCCGGGCTTTTTTGTATCTGGCAGATGGTGGCTGCAGGGAAAATTGATCTGCCAGGACTGTTTACAGAGGGGCGTACTTTGTTTTTCTGCCGCATGCTGGCCACTGGTTTATCGTCGTGTGTCTGTTATTGTCGCGCCTCTGTTATTGTCGCGCCTCTGTTATTGTCGCGCCTCTGTTATTGTCGCGCCTCTGTTATTGTCGCGTTTCTGTCATCGTCGCGCGTTGTCAGATCTTTTAATCATGACGTTGCATCTGCTCAGGAAAAAATATGGATAATAATGTGCAAAAAAACGGAACGGCGTCCTGGCTGCATAAACATGGGCGTTCACTACTGGTGGTGTTCATCCTGATGCTGTTATTTCTGCATTTTGTCGTGGGCTTTCATCATATTCCAACGCACTGGGAAAGCTTCCGGATTAATGTGCTGCATCTGGGCGGAGAAGAGTTTTCAGATCTGGATAATGTACCGGAAGCCCGCGATGAAAACGATAATGCAGACTCTGCCTGGGCTGAAAATTCGGCATCGGCACAGGATTTTACCGTCGCTGTTGATGCTCCTGAGGTCCGTTATCCATTCGACATCAATAAAATCATCGATCCGGAGCGTAAAGCTGAAGAAATTAAGGCAATACAGGCAGAACATTTTGAACGACTTGAAATTGCTGATGATTACCCGATTGATGAAAATGCCCAGAGTGGACTGATTCGTCTGACTGAGGGTTTACTGCTGGATGTCATCCGTGAACAGGGCTTAACCATCCGGCTGGGAACCTGTTACAACAATCCGCGGACCGATGGTAACTACCGCTGCATCAGCTGTATGGTGCTGTTATACGACGATACGGTTAACCGCTACCAGGAGGCGCCGGAAGGCATTAACTTTATGAAGCCCGCTTACGATTTTTGCCGGCCTTCAGAGGGGGCGTTATGGCAGGCAAGGGATCTGACGATGAATATCCCCTACGACTATGCATTGTTTAAACGCTACAGCGTGAAAGATAAAGAGCGGCTATAACGCCGCTCTTTTTTATGTGCCTATGAATGCCAGTGCCACAGCTGTCAGTTTAGAAAAGTGCCACAGCTATCTGTGTAGAAAAAGTGCCGCAGCTATCAGCGCAGAAACAGTGCTGCTGAATCGTCGTTAAAATAAAAGGTATTCAGCAGCCACTTATCTTTTGGCTTGTAAAAAATAAAATGCCAGGTCATCAGGTGACGTTCAAATTTTTGCAAAAATATATATTTAACCAGAGTGTCGCCGATCAGCTCTTTGGATACAAAATCGTAGCCTAAGGATTTGCCATAATGCTGATCCATTACCGGCAGTTGCGAGCTGACATTATTCATCTGCGCGTTAAATTCCGCTTCTGAAAACATGACATAAGGTTTTAACAGGGCCAGGCCTTTGAGCATGGCGTTATTACCGACATCGGTCATGACCGCCTCAGCCAGTTCTTTGGTTTTTTCTATTGATGCCAGCGACCTGGCTTCAGCGAAAGCCTGCAGTGGCAGCAGTGCGGAAAGGAGAAACAGGATTCTTATCATGGGGAGGTCTCTGCTGGAGTATTGGCCCGGAAATACGCCGGGAAGCGCTGCAGAGGAAATCGTCAGAACGAAGCGACAGAACGGCTACATGAGGTCAGCGATCCGGAGGGATTGCTGCATTCCTTTGCCTGACGGAGGCTAATGCAGGCAGGCTTCAGGCACAATCGTCAGTATTGGACGCCGGAAGTATCTGGCCCGAAAGGACAGAAATTTGGTGTCCTTTCGGGGTACCGGCAGGTTTATTCCTTATCGGTGGTTTTGTCTGCGATGTCAGGAGCGTTATTCATTGCCGCTGTTGTCGCTTTCGGCTGTTTGTTTTTCTGTTGCTTTGCCCAGCGGATCATCCACTCCTGCAACACATCCAGCGGCAGTGCTCCCTGGCTGAGAAGGGCGGAATGGAAACCGGCAAGATCAAAGCGGCTGCCAAGAATGTCTTTTACCTGCTGGCGAATCGACAGAATACGTAATTCACCCATCTTGTAAGAGGTGGCCTGCCCTGGCATCACCAGATAGCGGTTAACGGCCGCTTCGCTGTCGGCACGGGAAAACGGTGTATTTTCCAGGCGGAAATTAATCGCCTGTTCACGGCTCCAGCCTTTGGCGTGCAGGCCGGTATCCAGTACCAGACGCATGGCGCGCCACAGTTCCATAATCAGGCGTCCGTATTCTTCTTCTGCCGATTCGTAAGCGCCCATTTCGGCGGCCAGTTTTTCGGCATACAAAGCCCAGCCTTCGCTGAAGGCGCTGTAACTGAGATTACGGCGGAAATCCGGCAGCTGTTCATTTTCCTGGGTCAGGGCAATCTGCATATGGTGACCCGGCAGGGCTTCATGGAAGGCAAGGGCCGCCAGACGGTAGCGTGGCAGGTCGTTCATACGCGCCGGATTGACGTAATAAATACCGGGACGGGTGCCGTCCATCGACGGTGACTCATAGAAAGCGATAGGGGCATTGCTCTGGCGATAGTCTTCCACCGCTTTAACCACGATCGGGCTGACCGGCAGGCGGGTAAAAAAGTAGGGCAGGCGTTCGGCCATCTGCCGCACTTTATTTTTCTGATAGCCAATAAATTCATCCCGTCCCTGCTGGTCATCGGGGAAGCGGTAGCTGCGTTCTTCCATCCACTGAAAAAAGTCGCGTAACTGCTGCTGACTGTTACTGCCTTCGGCTGGCTGATAGCCGAGGGCCGGCATCAGGGCAATGATTTCCTGCTGAATGCGGGTAACTTCGGTCAGCCCCAGCTGGTGAATACGGTCGGCATCAAACTGGCTGTTGGTGTAATGCGCCAGCAGCAGCTGGTAGTAACGCAGGCCATCGGTCAGGTTAAGCGCTGCCTGATGCTGCGGTGCGCGTTGCTTCTGCTCGCGTACCAGTGCCAGCATATTGCGGTAGGCCGGTAATACATCCTGCAGCAGTGCTGAACGGGCTTTGCGCTCCAGTAACTTGCGGCTGGATGGGTACAGGTTCAGCTGGTCGAGCTTGCTGTTAAAGTCGGCCCACAGTGGTGAAGCGTCCGGGCCGTTATCAAAAGGAATGCCTTTGATAATGGCTTCCATACTGCTCTCGACGGCCGGGTAAACAAAGGCCGGCGGAATAATGCCGTCTTCTTCCGCAGCGCGGATATTCTCGCCCCAGCGCTTGAATAATGCCGGCACCGCTTCCAGCCGGCTGATGTAATCGCGGGCTTCGGGCACGCTGCTGATCGGGTGGTTATTGATTAATACATCCACCACCAGTGTATGCCAGCCGCCCATCTGGCTGAAGGCGTACTGATGATGTTCAAACGGCACCATTAACAGGCTGAATTCCAGATCTGACAACAGGGTGCGGTAGCTGGCCTGATGGTCGGCTGACAGCGCTTCTTCATCGATGGCGTGCAGGCGGCTGCGCAGGTCCTGATAAAACGCGACCTGCTGCTCCCGTGCCTCAGGAGAAATATCGTCCCAGTCAAACTGGCCGCTGATGCCCAGCTGGCTGCGCAGTACCGGGCTCTGTTCCACCGCAAACTGGTAATACTCATTAAACAACTCATCGGCAGCGGCGTTTGCCTGTTGTTGTTGCTCCTGACTGTAAACCGTTGCCTGAGTATCAGTATCTGGCTTTGGCAGCATGGCCTGACAGCCAGCGAGAACGAGCAGACAGGAAAGAGTGACGGGGCGGAGTAACGAATGTTTCAACACGGTTTTGACTCTGAAAAATGGCGCGGCCGAGTGTAACAGCCACAAGGGCAGGGGTTAAAGAGGAGGGCGGAAGGGGAGCCTTAAAGGGCCGCTTTATTCACAGCATAGGGTGTGCCGTGTGCGCCGTGTTACTCTAACGCCGTATTTCAGAAAGGAGTAACCCATGCGCTGGTTGGTATTGTTAACAGGTTTGCTGGTGTCGCCGCTTTGGGCGCTGGATGCTTTTCCACAGGCGGGTCTGCTGGAAGACAAAACACAGGATGTCAGTAATTATCGTCTGGTTATTTCAGAACTGAAGCGCAATCAGGCCACCACCTATGGCGAGCATGAACGGCGTCTGAAAGGTACGCTCTGGCGCCGGGTCTGGGCGGTGGAAGACCGGGTGCCGCTGGATACAGTGATTAATCATTACACGCAGCAGCTGAACGACAGTCGGGTGATTTATCAATGCCGTGCCCTTGATTGCGGCAGCAACCCATTCTGGGCCAATGAAATATTTCATAACGCCCGTCTGGGCGGACGTGAGCAGAATCAGTTTTATATGGTGGCGCTGAAAGAGCAGGAAGGGAGTAAGGAGAAAAAACTCTACGTTCTCTATGTGATAGAGCGTGGCTCAAAGCAGGTGATGGTGAATCTGGATGTGCTGACCACCAGCGATGCTGTGCAGGAAAGAGCGGATATGAATGTGCTGATTCAGCAGGCACTGGTCAGCAGTCATGGCTGGCTGCCGGGGCTGGTGGTCGAAAATGGCCAGATTAATGAACAGCAGAGCAGTGCGCTGATTGCGTATCTGAAAAATCTTGCCCCGGGGATGAAACGCCGTTTATATCTGCTGGTCCATTGCTACGACGCCAGTCATATGAATGACAATATTCAGTGTTCGCAGCGTCTGGCCAAACAGCTGCGGCTGGCAACCTTTGACGGTCAGTATGAACTGAATATTGATGGTCATGGCGCGCTGACGCCAGCGCCGGATAACAGCCTGCAGCCGGCTTTACGTTTTATATTCTGGCCAGGGAGATAAGCATGAAAAAAACAGTAGCACTGGCACTTGGCAGTGGTGCGGCCCGTGGTTACACCCATATCGGTGTGATTGATGCGCTGGAAGCGCGTGGTTATGACATCGTAATGGTGTCCGGTTGTTCGATGGGGGCGGTGGTCGGTGGTTTTTATTGCGCCGGTCAGCTGGATGTTTACCGTAACTGGGTGTGCGGTCTGAAATATCTGGATGTGCTGAAGCTGGTGGATCTGAGTCTGTTATCCGGTGGCGTTATCCGTGGCGACCGGGTGTTTAACATCATCAGTGAAATGCTCAACGGCCGTAACATTGAAGACCTGCCGATTCCCTTTACGGCGGTTGCCACCGATCTGACCAATAAAAAAGAAATCTGGTTTCAGCGTGGTTCGTTGCAGGATGCGGTGCGGGCATCGGCGGCTATTCCCAGTCTGCTGACCCCGGTGGCGAACAATGGCCGTATGCTGGTGGATGGCGCGGTGCTGAATCCGCTGCCGATTACCCCCTGTGTGTCCGCCCATGCTGACTTTATTATTGCCGTGGATCTGAACGCTGAAGTGCCGGTACCGCAGGAGCTGGTACACGATCCGGAAAGCGAGCGCAAAGAAAAGCAGGACTGGTTCAACACGCTGGTGGATAAGGCCAGTCAGTGGTTCGAAAACAAAAGCAATGCGCGCAAAGAAGCGAATGACAGCCTCGGCAAACTGGATATTCTGAATCAGGTGTTTGAGGTGATGTCAGCATCGCTGACTCAGTACAAAATTGCCGGTTACCCGCCGGATCTGCTGATCAAAATCCCGCTGAACTGCTGTGAGGTCTACGAGTTTTACCGTGCCGAAGAAATGATCGCGCTGGGTCGTCATATTGCCGATCAGGCGCTGGATGCGTTTGAGGCCGGTAACAGCAGCCTGTATGGCCAGCGTATGGGCTGAAGGCCCTGAGTCAGGCAGCGAATCGTACGGTGGAAAGATGCCCTAAGCCGGCAAAATAGGTAAACTAGCGCACTTTCTGCCCGATTCATCTCACAGAGCTTTTCTTTTATGGATTTACAGCATCACGCCGAATGTGCCGTTGATGAACTTAACACCCTGCAGGATGTGATCCGCTGGTCGGTCAGCCGTATGTCAGAGGCTGGTATTTACTATGGTCACGGCACTGATAATCCCTGGGATGAAGCTTTGTTACTGGTTACCCACGCCCTGCATCTGCCGTGGAATCTGGCCAACGAATGGCGCAACGCGCAGCTGACCCGGACAGAGCGTCAGGCGGCGATTGAGCTGATTCTTACCCGTATTGAACAGCGCGTACCGGCACCTTACTTAACCGGCGTGGCCTGGTTCTGCAATCTGCCTTTTGTGGTGGATGAGCGGGTACTTATTCCACGTTCGCCTATTGGCCAGATGATTGATCAGGGCTTTGCGCCCTGGTGGCAGGGCCATACACTGGACGGTCAGCCGCAGCCACAGCGTATTATGGATCTGTGCACCGGCAGTGGTTGTATCGGTATCGCTATGGCGAAAAAATTCCCGCAGGCCGAGGTTGAGCTGCTCGATCTGTCGTTCGAGGCGCTGGAAGTTGCCGATGAAAATATTCAGCGTCACCAGCTGGAAGACAGGGTGATGGCACTGCAGTCGGATCTGTTTGCTGCCGCCAGCGGCAAATACGATCTGATCGTGTCCAATCCGCCCTATGTCGATGCCGATGATATGAGCTGCCTGCCGGAGGAATACCACCACGAGCCGGAACTGGCGCTGGCAGCCGGGGAAGATGGCCTCGATCTGGTGCGCATCATGTTAAAAGAAGCCCGCCAGTATCTGACCGATGATGGTCTGCTAGTGGTGGAAGTCGGTAACAGCTGGCCGGCTCTGGCCGCGGCGTATCCGCAGTTACCTTTTGTCTGGCCGGAGTTTGAACACGGCGGACACGGCGTGTTTGTGCTGCAGGCGCGCGACTTAGATTTGCTGAATTAGATTTATTGAATTAATAGACGGCCGCCTGACCGGCCCTGAAATAAGAGACTGATTATGTCCGGAAATACCTTTGGCAAAAGTTTCACCGTGACCACCGCCGGTGAAAGTCATGGCCTGGCGCTGGTGGCTGTCGTTGATGGCTGCCCTCCGGGTATTGAACTGAGTGAAGCCGATCTGCAGCTTGATCTTGATCGCCGTAAGCCCGGTACCTCACGCTATACCACCCAGCGTCGTGAAGACGATGTGGTGAAAATCCTGTCCGGCGTGTTTGAAGGCAAAACCACGGGCACACCGATTGGCCTGCTGATCGAGAACACTGACCAGCGTTCGAAAGATTACGCTGACATCGCCAAGACCTTCCGTCCGGCCCATGCCGATTATGCGTATACACAGAAATACGGTTTCCGTGATTACCGTGGCGGTGGCCGTTCGTCAGCCCGCGAAACCGCAATGCGTGTGGCGGCGGGTGCTATTGCCAAGAAAGTGCTGGCAGCGAAAGGCATTCAGGTGCGTGGTTACTTAAGCCAGCTGGGGCCGATCAAAATCGAACAGTTCGATTGGGATCAGGTGGAGCAGAACCCGTTCTTCAGCCCGGATGCCTCTAAAGTGGCCGAAATGGAAACCTACATGAACGCGCTGCGTAAAGAAGGTAATTCCGTTGGTGCGAAAATCTCTGTGGTGGCGACCGGTCTGTTCCCGGGCCTGGGTGAGCCGATTTTTGATCGTCTGGATGCCGAGCTGGCCCATGCGCTGATGAGCATCAATGCGGTAAAAGGTGTTGAAATTGGCGATGGCTTTGCCTGTGTTGAGCAGAAAGGCACCGAGCACCGTGATGAAATGACGCCGGAAGGCTTCTTAAGTAACCATGCCGGTGGTGTGCTGGGTGGTATTTCCACCGGTCAGGACATCATTGCACATATCGCGCTGAAGCCGACCTCCAGCCTGATCATTCCGGGCCGTTCCATTGATTCTGATGGCAACCCGATTGAAGTGATTACCAAAGGTCGTCACGACCCTTGTGTGGGCATCCGTGCCACGCCCATTGCCGAAGCGATGATGGCGATGGTGCTGTGTGATCATCTGCTGCGTCATCGTGGCCAGAACGCTGATGTGCACTGCACAACACCGGTGATTGCCGCTGAGGCAAAACAGTAAAATGAAGGGCCGGCTCTGCCGGCCCTTTTTTGTATAACCGCACTTCAGGCATGAGGCTGAGCGTTCAACGCCATGATGTCTTCCGCTTTGCCGTTTAAACGGCTCTCTTTCTTTTACGCCCTGTATTTCGCCCTGTTGGGTTGTATCGCTCCTTATTGGGGGTTATTTCTGCAGAACCGCAGTTTTAATCCGGAGCAGATCGGTCAGCTGATGGCCTGCTTCGGGCTGGTACGAATTCTTGCACCGAATCTCTGGGCTTACTGGAGCCGTTATTTCCGTACGCCAATGCAGATGGTGCGCTGGGCCGGGATGCTGACCATGCTGTGCTTCTCGCTGATCTGGTGGGCTGACAGCTTTGTCAGCATGGCGGCGGTGATGATTCTGTACGGTTTTTTCTGGGCTGCCATGCTGCCACAGTACGAAGCCATGACATTACAGCACTGTGGCACACAGGCTGATATCTATGGCCGTATCCGTATGTGGGGCTCTATCGGTTTTGTGCTGGTGGTTTTGGGCGCAGGTTATTTATTCGAGTGGATTTCCGTTGGCTGGTTGCCGCTGCTGATGCTGAGCCTGATGGCGCTGATCGGTATTAACAGTCTGACCTTGCCGGAACCTGCCGAAGGGCATCCGCAGCCGGCGCCGTCAGGACAATTTTTAAATTTATTAAAATCACGTCCGGTGCAGGTGTTTATTCTGATGAATATTCTGCTGCAGATCAGTCATGGTCCTTATTACACATTTTTCAGTATTTATCTTGAAAATCATGGATATAAACCAGCAGAGATCGGTTTGCTGTGGTCACTTGGGGTTATTGCCGAAGTTTTTTTATTCTGGAAATTTCACCGATTGGTCAGCTTTTTCAGCTGGCGGACCTGGTGCGTATTAAGTTTATTAATTACAGCGGTACGCTGGACGCTGATTGGCAGTCTGGTGGATTTCTGGGGCTGGCTGTTGCTGGCACAGCTGGGACATGCGTTCAGCTTTGCGGCTATGCATGCGGTATCTATGCGCTATATTCAGCATTTATTTCCGCGGCCACTGCAGGGGCGGGCACAGGCGATGTATTCCAGTGTCGGCTTTGGCATCGGCGGTGCGCTTGGCGCCTGGTTAAGCGGCAGCCTGTGGTTGTCTTTGGGTGGCAGTCAGGTCTTTTTTCTGGCTACACTGGCAGCGTTACTGGGGGCTTTTGTCGCCTGGAAAGGACTTGATGAGAAGGAATGCTGACGGCAATATTTTTTAACAGTACGCTATAAAAATAAATCATAGAACGACAGGGAATAAACAATGAAAATTAATGTCACTTTTGATCTTACGCCGGAAGAATTTCGCCGGGTAATGGGACTGCCGGATGTACAGGAGTTCCAGAAAGAACTTTTTGCCAGCATGCTGGAAAAAATGAAATCCGGCGAAGACGGCTACGATGCCATGAGTTTATATCAGCCAATGTTTAACGAAGGCATGAATGCAATGGGACAGTTTCAGAAAATGATGCTGAGCATGATGTCGGGTGCATCTTCTTCTGATAAAGAGAACAGTTAGAATTTAAAGTGAATGCTCTAGGGCAATTGGCGCCAGCCTTTGGCCTCATTGTTAAGTGCTTTAAAAATCGATCATGATAAAGGCTGATATTAATCAAGAAATTTATCGTTGAATGCGCTGCTGTCATTTAAGTGTAAGATAAAATGCCCTAGTATGGATTCACCCCAACTGCTATTAGACTTTTGAAGGAGCAAGACTATGCAAGAGAATATTCTTAATGCATTCGCAGAGCAGGCTAAAACCATGTACGCACCCATGGCGAAATTTAACAGTCTGTTTGTCGACAACATGGAAAAAATGACGGAGTTCCAACTGAACGCCATCAAATCGTATGCAGACCTGGGTCTGGAGCAGATGAAAAAAGCTGCTGAAGTGAAAGATGCAGAAAGCATGCGTTCTTTTACTGCTAACCAGGCGGAAACTGCTTCGGCACTGAACAAAAAAGTGATGGAAGATGCCAAGGCATTTTCTGACATGGCGATGGAATTCAAAACTCAGATCGAATCCATCATGGAAGAAGCCCGCTCAACTGCAGCGGCTACCACCACCACCGCTAAGCCAGCTGCTGCTAAACCTAAATCAGCTGCCTGATCTCGTCTGATGTCAGAGGCCACCTTCGGGTGGCCTTTTTTGCTCAATCGTTTCTGAATGCAGGTGATACATGAATATGCCAATGGAAAGCATAGAAACAGCCGTTAGTGATTTTTATGATATGGCCAGCCGGGCAGCCGAGCAGTACGGACGTCTGCTGGAAAAGGCGGTTAACCAGCCAACCACGGCTGATGACCCGGCAGCATCTGTGCTGACCGATTTCAGCGAAGCCTTCCGTGAGCTGGGCGAGCACATGCTGGAGAACCCGGGCAAGCTGATGAGTTACCAGATGGATCTGCTGAAAAAACAGCAGGAACTGTATCAGCACACGGCTTTGCGCTTTTTAGGGAAAGACGCTGATCCGGTAGTTACACCGGATAAAAGCGATAAGCGCTTCAAAGATGCACAGTGGAGCGAGAATCCGCTGTTCGATTACATCAAACAACTCTATCTGTTGCAGGGCAATACCCTGATGCAGATGGTCAAAGATACCGACGGCCTGAGCGAGCATGCGCACCAGAAAGTTGAGTATTTTGTTCGCCAGTACGTCAATGCCCTGGCGCCCACCAATTTTGCCGCACTGAACCCTGAGGTCATCCGTAAAACACTGGAAAGTGGTGGTGCCAATCTTTATGCCGGTATGGAACAGCTGGGTGAAGATCTGGAGGCCAGTGTAAAAGGGGCGCTGAACGTTGCCATGACTGACACCAGTGCGTTTCAGGTTGGCCGCAATCTGGCGACCACTCCTGGCAAAGTGGTGTATCAGAATGACCTGATTCAACTGATCCAGTACACACCAACAACGGAAAAAACGTATAAGCGTCCGCTGCTGGTTATTCCGCCATTTATTAACAAGTATTACATTCTTGATCTGCGCGAGAGTAATTCGTACCTGAAATGGCTGGTTGATCAGGGACATACGGTGTTCTGTATTTCCTGGATTAATCCGGGGCCGTCGCTGCGCGATAAAGGGTTCGACAACTATATGCTCGAAGGCCCGATCGCGGCACTGGACGCCATTGAGCAGGCTACCGGTGAGAAAGAAGTTAACGCCATCGGTTATTGTCTGGGCGGTACTTTGCTGGCAGCCACGCTGGCTTACCTGAAGAAAAAGAAACAAGAACCGATTAAGTCTGCAACCTTTCTGGCGACCCTGACTGATTTTTCCCAACCGGGAGAGATTGGCGTCTTTATCAATGAGACGGCCATTGCGGCGCTGGAAAAACAGATGAATTTACTCGGGTATTACGACGGCCGGCAAATGGCTTTCAGTTTTAATACTCTGCGGGAAAATGATCTGTTCTGGTCGTTCTTTATTAACAACTATCTGAAAGGTGAGCGCCCGGCGGCTTTTGATCTGTTGTACTGGAATACCGACAGCACCAACCTGCCGGCGGCGATGCATTCTTTCTACCTGCGTAATATGTACCTGGAAAATAAACTGGTGCAGAAAAATGCACTGGAACTGGATGGCGAGAAAATCGATCTGAGTGCGATCAGCATTCCGACCTATTTCCTTTCTACCGCTCAGGATCATATTGCTCTGTGGCAGGGAACCTATAAAGGTCCGCTGCTGATGGGTGGTAAAAACCGCTTTGTGCTGGGTGGCTCAGGCCATATCGCCGGGGTTGTTAATCCTCCTTCAGCCAATAAATATGGCTACTGGACGAACGAAGCTCTGCCTCAGGATCCGGAAGAGTGGTACCGCAATGCAGAGCAGCATGAAGGTTCGTGGTGGCTTGACTGGCAGCAGTGGGCAACCGCTCAGGGTGGCTCTGAGCAGACCGACGCACGTGAGCCTGGAAGCGGTAAGCTCGGTATTATCGAAGATGCTCCGGGGCGTTATGTTAAACAACGCATCATTGATGTGCTGACTAAGTAATCAGCCCTGATTACTGGCTCACAAAAACGGCGCTTCGGCGCCGTTTTTGTTTTTCCATAATTCCGCTATGATGGCCGCAGCATTCAGTTGTAAGGATTTTGCGTGTCACAATTCGATCAGGAATCCATCGTCTACGGCGTGATCCGCCATATACCGGCTACCGATGAGTTCAGTGCCCGTCTTCACCGCCGCGCCAACTGGAGTGCCATTCAGTCATTGCCCTTAGGTGTCGATGATGACTGGTCACTGTTGTGCCGGGAAATGTTCTCCATGCCCGGCGATGATGTGTTCAGTGGCACTTACCACACTCAGCTGATTCACTTTGCTGCTTCCTATAAAGCGGTGGAGTATGAGTGGGAACAGTGGCTGCGTCAGTTCGAGGCTTTGCTGAAAAGCATGTACTGGGTGTCGGCCACCGTGCACCTGGAAACCGAGCTGTCCGGTAAGCACACTTTTAACTGGAACGCCGACCAGGGCCATGTGCCTTCAGATGCCGATCTGCGCATGAGCTGTGAGTGGGAGAGGGAGGCAGGTTTTGCCATCTGATTCCCTCCCGCCCGATGATCACAACTACGCCCGTACTTCTGATAGCGAAGAGGCTCCTTACGGTGAAGATGCGCCGCAGGAAGGCGTTCTGGCAATTCCTTACCAACAGCTGAGTGCTGAGGCGCTGGACGGCATTCTGGAAGACTTTGTCTGCCGTGAAGGCACAGATTACGGCGATTACGACGTCAGCCTGGAAGATAAAAAAGCTCAGGTTAAAGCCCAGTTAGCCGATGGCAGTGCCATGCTTTTGTTTGACCCCGTCCAACAGACCTGCCACATTGAAATGACCCGCGTATTACGCAGTCATGGCTGGTCTGGTGGTGACTATGGACGACCTTAAACAGCAACAACTGAAACGACGCCTGCGCACGGCGATTGGCGAGATTGATGAGATGAAAGCCCAGTTGGCTGAAGTCCGCCGCTGCTGTGCTGAGCTGGCCGCCGCTATGCGCCAGATCCGCGAAGATGCTGAACAGGCAAGACTGGAAGCTGAGCGGCGTAAGCGTATCAAACGCGTTGTCTGATCTTTCCGGCTCAGCCCTGAGCCAGTTCCGGCGGCAATTTGCGCCGCACCATATCCCGCAGTAAAAACCGTCCCGGCCATAAGGCTTCGGCCACATCCAGTGCCACAGGCAGCGGAGCCCCCAGCATTTGTTGCACCAGCAGCTCGGCACAGAGCGGAGCCGAAGCCAGCCCACGTGAACCATGACCGATATTCAGCCATAGCCCCGGATACTGCGGTGCTGCTTTGGCCGGAATGCGTTTGGCGTTACGCACCAGCCCGCTGAAGCGATGCACAAACCCGCGGCTCTCTGGCACCGCGCCGACCATGGGCAAATAATCGGGAGTGGTGCAGCGGAAGCCAACCCGGCCGCCGAGAATCAGCTTCATGCCCTGCTGCTTATTCAGATCCTGCCATTGCGGGCCGAAATCCGGCAGATGATCAAGGTTGGTCTGATGGTCGCTGTCACGCAGCTGAGTGTCATCATCCCGCAGGTTATAGGTTGCCCCCAGACACAGCCGGCCATTACGTGCTGGCGCCATATAGCTGCGGCCGCAGAGTACGGTATTCAGTGCAGGAGTCTGTGCTGGATTTAAATAACTGAGCTGGCCGCGGATGCGCTTCAGTGGCAGATACGCCTCAGGCAGCAGGTTTGTGGCCGCATTGGCGCAGGCCAGTACCAGCTGGCTGCTTTTCAGGATGGTGCCGTCGCTGCACTGAATCTGCCAGCCCTGTGGGATTTGTTGCAGCGCGCTGACCTGACGTTGTGTGAAGCGGATATTCGTGTGTTGCAGCAGAATCCGGCATAAATCCGCCGGGCTGACCCAGCCTGCTTGTGGGAAAAACAGACCGCCGCTCTGTTGCGGGGCTCCGGCAATTTTCCCCGCCTGGGTCTGGTCCAGCGGCTGTACCAGAGCCTCGGGCAGGCTGCGGGTCTGGCTGAATTTCAGCTGACGCTGGGCTTCTTTATCATCGTAAGCCAGCTGCAGCACGCCACATTGTGACCAGTAGGGGTTATCCGCGTCAGCGGCGCCTAAATAGCGGCGCATATAGGGCAGAGCATACTGAAAGGCGGCCAGATAAAAATCGGTATGAATGGCGTTATCGCCGGCAGCGAGTTTTACATAGAGCCCGCCCTGAGGGTTGCCGGAGGCCTGCTGGGCAATGCCTGCCGCATCAATCACCTGTACCTTCAGACCACGTTCGGCCAGCGCTCTGGCGGTGGTGGCTCCGGCCAGTCCGGCGCCGATGACAACAACCTCTGCGTCATCGGCTTGTGTGTTCTGTTGCAGCAACCAGGGTTTGTGCAGAAAGCAGGGCGCCAGCTCTGGTCCCTGACGGCGGTTAAAGCTGCCGGCCAGCATCTCGCGTTTACGGCCGTAACCGGGCACCCGCTTCACGTTAAAGCCTGCACCCAGCAGGCCACGGCGGACAATGCCTGCCGAGGTGAAGGTTGCGACCGTGGCGGGCTGTTCTCCCTGATATTGGTCTGGCTGGCGCTGGCTTAAGCGGCGCATACCGCTGAATAATTCTTCTGACCACATTTGTGGATTTTTTGAGGGGGCAAAGCCATCCAGATACCAGGCATGCACCGGGCCGCTTAATTGCGGCAGAGCCTCTTTGACATCGGCAAAGATCAGCGTCAGGGATATACGTTCTTCCGGCCAGACCAGACGATGGAAACCGGCAACCGGCAACGGATACTGGGCAAACAGCTGGGCGCTCAGTTCACTGAGTTGCGGCCACAATGCCAGTGCCTGTTGCAGTTGGCTGAGCGTCAGCGGAAATTTTTCAATGCTGGTGAAATGCAGCCAGGCGCTGTCGTGTTTGTTGCTCTGGCGCCAGCTTTCCCAGGTCATCAGGAAATTCAGTCCGGTGCCGAATCCGGTTTCGACAATACTGAAATCGTTCTGCCAGTCAGACCAGCGCTGTGGCAAACCATTGTGCTGTAAAAAAACATAGCGGCTTTCTTCCAGACCGTTATCCACGGAAAAATACGGATCATCAAATTCACGGGAAACCGGCAGGCCGTCGTCATTCCACAGCAGGTCGGGTGCAGAGGGGGCCTGATTGTTGCTGGGAGTGTCAGGCGCCGGCTGATGGCTGGCCGGCTGGTCGGAAGAGATGGAAGACACAGATATTCTCAGAATGGGTGAGTATAAACGCCGCTATTTTACCGTCAGTACACTGCAGACAAAAAGCACAGCGCTCACGTATGATCCGCCCATGATAACCGAAATTTTCGCCATTATGGCGCCTGTACTGACCTGTGCCGCCATCGGCTTTTTCTGGGCGCGCCAGGGCTATGCGTTTGATCCGGAATTTATTTCCCGCCTGGTGCTGAATGTTGCAGCGCCCTGTCTGATGCTGTCGGTACTGGGCTCTGTTGAAATCGATATTGTGGCTTTTCAGCGCACCGCGCTGGCCTGTGTGCTGGTGGCCGCGTTGATGGCGGTTCTGGGCATCCTGGTTACGCGCCTTCTGGGCGATGATGTACGCGCTTATCTGCCATCTTTTGTCTTTCCTAATGTCGGCAATATGGGGTTGCCGGTATGTCTGCTGGCTTTCGGACAGGAAGGTCTGGCACTGGCGCTGGCATTTTTTATGGTGCTGTCTGTTGCGCATTTTCCGGCCGGGATTTTGCTGGCAGGCGGACGTCAGGCCGGTGGTCTTGCCGGGCTGGCTAAAATGCCAATTTTATATGCCATTGTGATTGCATTGCTGTTGTTATGGGCGGATTGGACGTTACCGGCTGCGGTGCAGAATTCGGTGCGTTTAATCGGTGGTATGACGATTCCGTTAATGCTGATTACCCTGGGTGTTTCGTTGCAGCGTTTGCAGGTCCGGCAGTGGCGTCAGGCCCTGCTTTACAGCCTGTTACGGATATTCGGTGGTCTGGCAGTGGGGTTGCTGGTCGTGAGTGTGCTGGATCTTTCCGGAACGGAAAAAGGCGTTGTGCTGTTGCAGGCATCCATGCCGGTCGCGGTGTTCAATTATTTATTTGCGGAGCGCTATCAGCGTGCTCCGGAAGCGGTGGCCGGAATGGTGGTGATGTCGACACTGCTCTCATTCATCACGATTCCGGCACTGCTCTGGTGGCTGCTTTAATCAGGCCTTACTGAGCTTCTGCTGCTTCCGCTTTATTGTCGTCGCTGATCACGCTGACGGATTCAATCAGGATGCTCTCGCGCGGAATATCGCGGGCGCCGGTTGGGCTGGTGGCGATGCTGTCGACCACATCCATGCCTTTCACGACCTTACCGAACACGGCATAACCGAAATCCCGCGCACCGTGATCGAGGAAGCTGTTGTCTTTTACATTAATAAAAAACTGGCTGGTGGCGCTGTCGATAACGCTGGTACGTGCCATGGCGATACTGCCGCGGGTATTTTTCAGGCCGTTTTCTGCTTCATTTTTAATCGGTGGCAGTGTGGCTTTCTGGCGCATATCGGCACTGAAGCCACCGCCCTGGATCATAAAGTCACGGATCACGCGGTGAAAAATGGTGCCGTCGTAGTGCTTGCTTTCAACATAGGTTAAAAAATTATCAACGCTGAGCGGTGCTTTGCTGCGGTCCAGTTCCAGCTCGATATCGCCGGCGCTGGTTTTCATCAGAACATGAACATTATCGGCGCTTTCTTCGGCCTGCAGACTCAGAGGTGCGAGCAGCACCGACAGGCTCAGGGCAGCGCTTTGCAGGGTTGTTTTTATCAGACGTTGCATTAATGATCTCCGCAAGAAAAGTATCCGGTTTAGTACCGGAATTCGTTAAATGGTTCATATAGGGTCAGGCTTGTGGCTAAAGCTAAAGTAAGAATTGTATTTTGTGAAGGCTGTAAATGGGCTTTGCGTTCTGGCTGGTATGCACAGGAACTGTTTTCGACCTTTCACGGCAAGCTTGCAGCCATCGAACTGGTGGTTGGCGAATCCGGGCAATTTCAGGTCTGGGCAAATGATCAGTGCCTGTGGGACCGTAAAGAGCAGGGCGGTTTCCCGGAAATTGCCGAATTGAAGCGCCTGCTGCGCGACTGCATTGCCCCGGAGGCGTCGCTGGGGCATTGCGATCTGGACAGTGGTGGAGATTAAAAGCCCAGACAGCAATAAAACGGGAAACAATGAAACGGAAAGCAATAAAAAAGGGAGCAAAGTGCTCCCTCTTTTATGACGGTGGTTTTTATGACCAGCCGCTGCTGCGTTTGCCACGGATAGACGGCAGAATCAGACCCGCCAGAATACCGATAATGACCAGGCCACCGCCGTACAGAATAAAGGTCTGCTGACGGTTATCCTGCAGCTGGGCATTTTCCGCGGTCAGGGCTTCTACCTGAATTTCCAGCTCCTGATTGCGCATGGTCAGTTTTTTCGATTTTTCATCCAGTGCCAGAGCATTGGCTGAGATACTTTTAATGCGTTCCAGTTCTTTTTCCAGATCGCTGTTCTCACGGCCAAGGCCGGAACGGTCGCTTTTCAGCTTCTCAACTTCGCTCTGGAATTCAGCGCGCTGGGTTTTTGTGGTTTCCAGTTCAGCTTTTACTTTTTCCAGTTCACGGTTGGCCAGGATTAATTTTTCTTTGGCAATGGGCTCCATTTCGAGAAAACGGGTCAGTACGTAACCTTCAACCCCTTTGTCGGTCTGTACTTTGGTGTAACCGGTTTCTGCATCTTCTTCGATAAATATCAGATGTTCACCGCTTGGTAACGCTTTCAGAATGCGGAATTCCTGGCTGGGGCCGGAGCGCAGTTGCAGCCACAGAGTGTCGGTAACGTAGCGTTTTTCAACGGCAGCAGCCGTGGCAGCAGTGGCCAGCAGGGAGAGGGCAATCAGAAATTTTTTCACAGCATATACCTTTTTATTTTTTCCGTTCAGGGAAGGACTTTACGGAACGGTTTAACCGTTACCTGCTGGTAAACACCAGCGCTGACATAAGGATCGGCATCGGCCCAGGCCTGAGCATCTGCAAGAGACGCAAACTCGGCCACTACCAGGCTGCCAGTGAAGCCGGCACTGCCAGGATCTTCGCTGTCGATGGCGGGGTGCGGGCCAGCAATCAGCAGACGGCCGGCGGCGGTTAAATCCTGCAGGCGCTGCAGGTGAGCCGGGCGTACTGACAGGCGTTTTTCCAGACTGTCAGGCACATCCTGACTGATAATGGCGTACCACATGCTTACTGCTCCTCTTTATTCATGTAGCGGTATAAAAACAGCGACTGACCGATAATAAACAGGACGGTCAGCCCCAGCAAACCGAAGAGTTTGAAGTCAACCCAGATATCTTCAGAGAAGGTGTAGGCCACGTATAAATTGGCGATACCACTTAAGACAAAAAAAGCCACCCAGGCGTAATTCAGTCGCGCCCAGATATCGGCAGGCAGGGTAACGGCCTGTTCCATCATGCGCTGCAGCAGGGATTTTTTCATAAACCACTGACTGCCGAGGAAGGCTGCAGCAAACAGCCAGTTAACGATGGTCGGCTTCCACATAATAAAGGCCTGATCGCGCAGCAACAGGGTCGCACCGCCAAGAATGACGACTAAGGCGAGGGTGACCAGATGCATATTTTCCACCTTACCGGTGGTGGCGCGGATATACAGAACCTGCAGAATCGTGGCCGGAATTAAAACGGCGGTGGCCAGCAGCATCGGCATTTCATTAAACAGGGTGATGTATTCGTCAGACAGATAAGGCGCCAATTGCCCGGTCAGCTCGGGAGCCCACTTATAAACCAGAAAGAAAAGGACGATGGGCAGGTAGTCGAGAAGTAACTTCATTCGCTTAGTGGCTTCAGTGTCATTACAATGGGGCGATTATGGCGTAACCAGGAGTGAGCGTCCACGTGAACTCAGAAATCGATCTTCATTGCCACAGCACCGCTTCCGACGGCAAATTACCGGCGGCTGAACTGGTTGCGCGGGCGGCGGAGCGCGGCGTAAAAACCCTGGCGATCACCGATCACGATACCGCCGAAGGCTATCGTCAGGGACAGGCCGCGGCACTGGAACTGGGCGTGCGGCTGATTCCCGGTATTGAGTTGTCCTGTATCTGGGGCGGTGTCACGATTCATATTGTCGGCCTTAATTTTGATCCTGAGTCGGCGGCTATGCGTGCCGCTGAGCAGTCTCAGACCGAAGCGCGCAGCAGTCGTTCCCAGCTGATTGCCGAACGGGTCGGCAAACGTCTTAAACACGATATTAATCTGCAGGAAGTGCAGGCCTATGCCGGTGGAGAATCGGTGGGGCGTCCGCATTTTGCCCAGTATCTGATCGATAAAGGGCTGGTGCCGTCAATGGCCGTTGCCTTTAATAAATACCTCGGTGCTGGTAAACCCGGTGATGTCAAAGCCAGCTGGCCGGAAATGGCCACCGTGGTGCAGTGGATTATTGAAGCCGGTGGTATCCCGGTAATGGCCCACGCGCATCTTTATAATATGACCCGCACCAAGCTGCGTGCCTGTCTGGCCGACTTTGTCGAGGCCGGTGGTCGTGGTCTGGAAGTGGCGTATGGTCAGATGGATAACAACCAGCGCGGTCAGATGGCGGTGTTGGCGCGTGAATTTGAGTTGCTGGGTTCCTGCGGCAGCGATTTCCATGGTCCGAACCGCTTCGGACTTGATCTGGGCGTGATGCCGGCCTTTCCGGCGGATGTTACCCCTGTATGGCAGAGCTGGGCCTGATCGGGCACAGCATAATTCCCTGACATAGCGAATGTTGTGCGTGGGTTAAGGAGCTTTAGTGAGCCAATTTTTCCAGATTCACCCTGATAATCCTCAGGCGCGGCTGATCAAGCAGGCCGCAGAAATTATCCGTAATGGCGGCCTGGCTGTGATTCCGACCGATTGTGCCTATGCGCTGGCCTGTCGTATCGGCGATAAAAAAACCACCGACCGGGTACAGCGTTTACGGCAATTGCCGCCGAAGCATAATTTCACCCTGCTGTGCCGCGACCTGTCCGAGTTGTCACTGTTTGCCAAGGTGGATAACACCAAATACCGCATGCTCAAGGCGCACACGCCCGGTGCTTTTACCTTTATTCTGGAAGCCACGCGCGAAGTGCCGCGCCTTTTGATGCATCCGAAAAAGCGCACCATCGGCATCCGCGTACCCAATAATCCGATTGCCATGGCGCTGCTGGAAGAAATGAACGAACCGCTGATGACCACCTCGCTGATTATGCCTGGTGATGAGCTGCCGTTGTCTGATCCTTACGATATCCGTCAGTCGCTGGAACATGAGCTGGAGCTGGTGATTGATGGCGGTCACTGTGGCTTCGAGGCCACCACCGTGATTGATATGACCGATGAAATACCGGTCGTGCTGCGTCAGGGCGTCGGCGACGCCAGCGATTTTCTCTGACCTGCGCCTCTGACCCACTGCTATTAGTGTTTAAGGAGACTGAAACGCGCCGCTAAAACCGGTATGATGGCGCGTTTTCAGATTCAGAATTTCACCAAGCAGGGCAGTATGAGCAAGCAGCGTGTATTAACCGGTATTACAACCACAGGCACCCCGCATCTGGGTAACTATGTTGGCGCTATCCGTCCGGCCATTGCCGCCAGCCAGGATCAGGCTAACGATACGTTTTATTTCCTCGCCGATTATCATGCCCTGATCAAGTGTCAGGACCCGGCGGCTGTGCACCAGTCGACCATGGAAATTGCCGCCACCTGGCTGGCACTGGGTCTGGATACCAATAATTCTGTGTTCTATCGCCAGTCTGATATCCGTGAAATTCCGGAACTGAGCTGGATTCTGAACTGTGTCTGCGCCAAAGGTCTGATGAACCGCGCCCATGCCTACAAAGCTGCAGTGGATGCCAATCTGGCCGAAAACGAAGACGCCGACAAAGCCATCACCATGGGTCTGTTCAGCTACCCGGTATTAATGGCCGCCGATATTCTGATGTTTAACGCCAACAAAGTACCGGTCGGCAAAGATCAGATTCAGCACGTCGAAATGGCGCGCGATATTGCCGGCCGTTTTAACCATATCTACTGCAAAAAAGAGCCGTTACTGAGTCTGCCGGATTATCAGGTTGATGATCAGGTGTCGGTACTGCAGGGGCTGGACGGCCGTAAAATGAGCAAAAGTTACGGCAACACCATTCCGCTGTTTTTAACCGAGAAACAGCTGCAGAAGCACATCAACAAAATCAAAACCAACCTGCTGGAACCGGGTGAGCCAAAAGATCCGGATTCCTCGACCGTATTTCAGATCTGGCAGGCATTTGCCACACCTGAGCAGACTGCTGAAATGCGTCAGGCATTTGCTGAGGGGATTGGCTGGGGCGATGCCAAGAAGCAGCTGTTTACCCTGATCAACGCTGAAATCGGCGAAGCGCGTGAACGCTACAACGACCTGCTGGCCCGTCCGGCCGATATTGAAGCCGAACTGCAGAAAGGTGCTGCCAAAGCCCGTGCCATCAGCCAGCCGCTGCTGGAGCAGGTACGTGAAGCTGTTGGCATCTTTAAGCTGGCCTGATATCTGTGAACGACAGCACTGAGAGGCATTCCCTGTGAGCAGCGTCGATCCGCAGAGGCGGGTGGTATCGGGCATGCGCCCGACCGGTCAGTTACATCTTGGGCATTATCATGGTGTGCTGAAAAACTGGGTAAAACTGCAGCATGAGTTTGAGTGCTTCTTTTTTATTGCTGACTGGCATGCGCTGAGCACCGATTACGAAACCGCCGCCGGTATCCGCCGCTCAAGCCGTAATCTGCTGATCGACTGGCTGGCTGCCGGGGTGAATCCCGGTTCGGCCACCCTGTTTGTACAGAGTCAGGTGCCGGAGCTGGCGGAACTGCATTTGCTGTTGTCGATGATTACGCCAACGTCCTGGCTGGAACGGGTGCCCGGCTACAAAGACCAGCAGGAAAAGCTGCGGGACAAAAATCTCAGCACCTACGGTTTTCTCGGTTATCCGCTGCTGCAGAGCGCCGATATTCTGGCTTACCGCGCCGGTCTGGTGCCGGTCGGTGGTGATCAGGAGGCGCATATTGAAATCGCGCGTGAAATTGCCCGTCGCTTTAATCATCTTTATGGCCGTGAACCGGGCTTTGAAGCCAACGCTGTGGCTGCGGTGAAAAAGCTGGGTAAAAAAGCCTCCGCGTTGTATCAGCAGATGCGCACCGCTTATATCAGTCATGGTGATGTTGAAGCCCTGCAAACGGCGCAGGCGCTGGTGAAAGAACAAAGCAATCTGACACTGGCCGATAAAGAGCGGCTGTTGGGTTACCTCGAAGGTATTGGTAAAAGCATTCTGGCCGAACCGCGGGCGCTGCTGACCAGTGAAGCGCGAATGCCGGGCCTTGATGGCCAGAAAATGTCCAAGTCGTACAGCAATATGATCCCGCTGCGGGCCGAGCCCGACGACGTGGCGAAAAAAATCCGTACCATGCAGACCGACCCGGCGCGTATCCGCCTGAGTGATGCCGGAGATCCGGAAAAATGTCCGGTATGGCATTTCCACACGGTGTATTCCGATGAGGCGACCTGCGAGCGGGTGCAAACCAACTGCCGCAGCGCAGCCTGGGGTTGCCTTGAATGCAAACAGCCGGTGACCGATGCCATTATTGCGGAACAGGCTCCGATCCGTGAGCGTGCACAGCAGTTTGAGGAAAACCCGGAACTGCTGGCGCGTATTCTGGCCGAAGGCAGCGAGCGTGCGCGGGATGCCGTACGCAGTACTATGAGCGATGTGCGTGAAGTAATGGGGCTGGGTTATCGATGAGCACACAGGACGTCACCGGACATTCCTCAGAACCGGCCGCAGAAGTGACTGCTACGCCGGTACCCGATCTGGCGAAAGCCAGCATACGGGTAAAGACCGGCCAGCAGGAAATGCCGTTTGCTCTGGTGCAGGGGCAGCCGATGACCCAGCTGCCACTGGATCTGTATATTCCGCCGGATGCGCTGGAAGTCATCCTTGAGCAGTTCGAAGGGCCGCTGGATTTACTGCTGTATCTGATCCGCAAACAGAACCTCGACATTCTCGAAGTGAATGTCTCTGAGATTGTTGACCAGTACATCGAATACATCGACATGATGCAGGCCATGCAGCTGGAGCTGGCAGGTGAATATCTGGTAATGGCGGCGATGCTGGCGGAAATTAAAAGCCGTGTGCTGTTGCCACGTAACCGCGAAGACGGCAGTGACGAGGAAGAAGACGATCCGCGGGCGGAACTGCTGCGCCGTTTGCAGGAATATGAACGCTTTAAAACGGCCGCAGAAAACCTCGACGAATTACCACGGCTGGAACGCGATATCTTCCTGCCGGAAGTGGATGCGCCCGACCGCATTCAGGAGCGGGTGCATCCTGAAGTGGAAATGCGTGAACTGATGCTGGCCTTTGCCGCAGTATTGCGCCGCGCTGAGCGTTTTGAGCATCACGAAATTCAGCGTGAGCAGCTGTCCACCCGTGAGCGGATGAGCGATGTATTGGCACGGTTGCAAAGCGGACACTTCATGTCGTTCCGCGCCTTGTTTGATCCGAGTGAAGGCAAGCTGGGTGTGGTGGTGACCTTTCTGGCGATTCTTGAGCTGGTGAAAGAATCCTTGATCGACATTGTGCAGCAGGATACTTTCGGCCCGATTCATTTACGTGCCCGGGAGCACAGCGCCGCAGGGGCGCCCTCGTATCAGCAGGACGGAGAGCCGCAATGACGCAACCGCCGTTAAAAAACATTCTCGAAGCAGCGCTGATGGCGGCTGGCGGCCCGTTATCGCTGGAGCGTATGCAAAGTCTGTTTGATGAAGACCGTATTCCGTTACCGTCTGAATTGAAAGCCGCATTGACTGAACTGAAGCAGGATCTGCTCGGGCGCGGTATTGAACTGGTCGAAGTGGCCTCCGGCTATCGTTTGCAGGTACGCACCGAAGTTGCGCCCTGGGTGGCACGTCTGTGGGATGAACGGCCACAGCGTTATTCGCGCGCGTTGCTGGAAACCCTGGCGTTGATTGCCTATCGCCAGCCCATTACCCGTGGCGACATCGAAGATGTGCGTGGTGTGGTGGTCAGCTCCAGCATTATGAAAACCCTGCTGGAGCGTGAGTGGGTACGGGTTGTGGGCTATCGTGATGTGCCGGGGCGGCCGTCGATGTACGCCACCACGCGCGAGTTTCTCGATTACTTTGGTTTAAAAAGTCTCGAAGACCTGCCCAGTCTGGGCGAAATCCGCGAGCTGGATGACGCCAACCGTAAGCTGGAGCTGGGCGATGATGCCGAAGCACGCAAAGAACCGGCGAAAGATTTTGAATTCCGCAGCGACGAAGAAGTGGCCCAGCGTGGCGCCGATGTACTGGCTGCCACCGAAGAAGATCTGGCAAAAGCGGCTGACATTGTCGCGCGGGTAGAAAGTAATCTGTTCGCACGGGATGACGACGACGGCGACGAAGCGGATAATGACGGCGAACCGAAAAAACGCAGCATCGGCGATCTGCTGCAGCGGCTGGAACAGAAAGCCGTTGAAGAAGAGCAGGCGGCTGCAGAATCAGCAGCGGCAGAGGCTGACTCCGAAGAGCCTGATTCCGGAGAGCCTGATTCCGGAGAGCCTGATTCCGGAGAGCCTGATTCCGGAGAGCCTGATTCCGGAGAGCCTGATTCCGGAGAGTCTGAGCAGGCTGCAGAAGAGAGCGTGGGCGAAGATGCTGGCGTTCGCGAAGCAACAGAACATACACAAACTGACGGCGAAGAGTACGGCGATGACGCTGACGATATTGCCGTTCAACGGACTCAGGATGTTCCGAGTTTATTTAACCAAACCCCTGACACGATGCGGCCGGATGCCCCTGACGCAGCTGCGGATGAAGAAGATCGATAAATTATGAATGAACGTATCCAAAAATTGCTGGCACTGGCTGGTGTGGCTTCCCGTCGTGAAGTTGAACGCTGGATCGGTGAAGGCCGTGTCAGTGTTAACGGCGTAACCGCCAAGCTCGGCGACCGTGCCAGCCGCTACGACGATGTGCGTGTCGATGGCCGCCAGATCAAACTGGAAGACGCCGGTCGCTCACGCCGTGTGCTGGCCTATAACAAGCCGGTGGGTGAAGTCTGTACTCTGAAAGACCCGGAAGGCCGGCCAACGGTGTTTGACCATCTGCCGAAAACCAAAGGCGAGCGCTGGGTAAATATCGGCCGTCTGGACATCAATACCAGTGGTCTGTTGCTGTTCACTACCGATGGTGAACTGGCCAACAAGCTGATGCATCCGTCTTCCGGTGTTGACCGTGAATATGCGGTGCGTGTGCGCGGTGACGTCGATGAAGCCATGATCGAACGCTTGAAAGAAGGGGTGATGCTTGATGACGGCATTGCGCGTTTTACCGACGTGAAATTCTTTGATGGTGAAGGCCAGAACAAGTGGTTTCACGTAGTGCTGATGGAAGGTAAAAACCGCGAAGTCCGCCGTCTGTGGGAGAGCCAGGGCATTGCCGTGAGCCGCCTTAAGCGCGTGCGATATGGCTGTATCTTTATGCCGTCTAACGTTCCTGTTGGTACCTGGGTTGAACTTGGGCAGCGTGAAGTGAACGACCTGGCGGATCTGGTTGGCATCGAACGTAAGCAAACCAAACGCATGGTTGGCCGTGAGAAAGAGCAGTTCCAGCGAGTGGCCAAACGCCAGAAAATCCGCCAGCAGGCGACCGCGCGTAAAACGTCAGCGCCGAAACCGCGCCAGAAGAAAAAGATCGACTGAACCTCTGTATTCGCTGTATTGCTCAGCCATAAAAAAGCCGCTCATTGAGCGGCTTTTTTATGCTTTACGAATTTACAACAGGCTCTTTGATGCCGGTGTATCCAGCTCGTCATCGGTATCACATACCACCCGGTTACGACCGCTGTGTTTCGCTTGATACAGCGCTTTGTCGGCGCGTTGTACCAGCGAGTCCATGCTGTCTTCTATCATCAGCGTGGCACAGCCGATGCTGGTGGTGACCTGTAATCGTCCCTTATCGTTGCTGAAATCCAGAGCACTGATACTCATGCGGATGCGTTCGGCAATGCGTAATGCACCGGCGTGTTCGGCATTGCTGAGCATGATCAGAAACTCTTCGCCGCCATAGCGGAAGCACATGTCGGTCTGGCGGATACAACCGGTAATGCAGCCGACGGCTTCCTTCAGTACCTTGTCACCCATACTGTGACCGAATTCATCGTTGACCAGTTTAAAGTGGTCCAGATCCAGCATCAGTATTGAAAGTTGCTGGCCGTGGCGTTTGGTCAGCTCGATTTCCCGCTGCAGGGTTTTATCCAGCGCAACACGGTTGCCGGCACCGGTCAGTGGGTCGCGGAAAGCGGCGGCCAGCGCTTCGTGGTAGCGCAGCGCGTTACGCATCGGATAAACCAGTGTGGTCAGCAAACCTTCGAGATTGGCCAGTTCATGTTCACGAAAGCGGGTCGAACGGTGAAATACCAGATCGCCCATATAATCCTGCTGCGTCTGCAGCCGATAGCTGGCGCTGTGCACACTGTTGCGGCCATAGCTCAACAGCAGGTTGTGGGCGTTATGGCTGAAGCTGATGCCGTCGACCAGTACCGCTTGCTGGATTTCCTCAAAGAAAATTTCCAGCAGTTGCGACAGTTCTAATGTTGTCTGCAGTTTGCCTGACAGCTTCAGCAGCACTTCCGGGCGTATATCGGGCTTCGGTGCCAGATCTCCGATACTGGAAACGATCTTGTCGTCCTGGAGTTCTGCCCGGCCGTTGCTGTGTAACGGACTGACCATGAGTTACCTCGTACAGGTAAATGATTCCTGATCAGTGGAAAGCTATTTCTGTGCCAGTATTTCAAGAGATTATTTTCCCTTAAAAAACAATGAATTAGGTTCGATCTCTGTGGGTGAGTGGCAGGATGTTGGCAATTTGACAAAAGGTCATACTGATTTTTTGCCAATAAAATGACTGCTTGGTCAGAGAATAATGACAAAAACCGGACAAAAACTGTGCAGGTCTGATCTGTTATCGGCAGAAATAGATAATAAAGTGATCAGATTTAGGAAGAAGGTAGGAAGTTTACCGGGTCAGCGGCAGAGGTATGCCGCTGACCCTTGCCGCTGACTACAGTCGCCGATCAGGGGTTAAACAAGCTGGTCGACCACTTTCTCCAGGCGCGCAACGGCACCGTCGATATCGTGCAGCTTATCAAGTCCGAATAAACCAATGCGGAATGAGCGGTAATCGTCACCTTCATCGCACATCAGCGGCACGCCGGCGGCGGCCTGTAAGCCCAGTGCGGCAAACTTTTTACCGTTCTGCAGTTCTGCATCGCTGGTGTAATTAACCACCACGCCCGGTGCTTTAAAACCTTCGGCGGCGACACTGTGTATACCTTTGCTTTCCAGCATCTGGCGTACGCGTTTGCCCAGGGCCAGCTGCTCGTCCCGCACTTTGTCAAAACCGTAGGCCTGGGTTTCCAGCATGGTGTCGCGGAATTTGGCCAGGGCATCGGTCGGCATGGTGGCGTGGTAGGCATGACCACCGTTTTCGTAGGCCTGCATGATCATATGCCATTGTTTCAGGTTGGCGGCAAAGCTGGTGCTGGTGGTGGTTGCCATCACATCCAGTGCGGCCTGATTCATCATGATCAATGCGGCGCAAGGGGAGGAGCTCCAGCCTTTCTGCGGGGCGCTGATCAAAATATCGACGCCCACGGCTTTCATATCGACCCACAGGGTGCCGGAGGCAACGCAGTCGAGTACCAGTAAACCGCCCACCGAATGTACGGAATCGGCAACGGCTTTGAGGTAATCGTCCGGCAGAATCATGCCGGACGCGGTTTCGACGTGGGGCGCGAAGACGACATCCGGCTTTTCTTTTTGAATAGTGGCGACGACTTCGGCGATGGGTGCCGGTGCAAAGGGCGCAGGAGTCTGAGAGCTGTCGGTGCGGCGTGCTTTTAATACCGTGCTGGACGCCGGAATATTGCCCATGTCAAAAATCTGGGTCCAGCGGTAACTGAACCAGCCATTGCGGATTACCAGCGTCTTTTTATCCTGAGCGAACTGGCGCGCCACGGCTTCCATACCATAGGTACCACCACCGGGAACGATGGCCACCGCATCGGCGTTATAAACCGACTTCAGGGTGCTGGAAATATCCTTCATAACGCCCTGAAAACGTTTGGACATATGGTTCAGAGAGCGGTCGGTAAATACCACGGAATATTCGAGCAGGCCTTCGGGATCGGGAGTGGGAAGTAAGCCAGCCATACGGTGTGCCTCCTGCGCATCTGCGCTCTGATCAATCGGTAATATCTGACGGATTGGACAGGAAAAGCACGGTGGGGTAAAGAGCAGGTTGGGCAAAAGCGTGAGGGGAGAGCGGGAAAAACCGTGCCCGCTGCAGCAACAGTAGTACTAAACAGCGTTACTAAACTGTGACTACAGTGCTGCGCGGGCAGGCGATAACGGATTATTTTTTCGGTTGTGCGTCCAGGCTCTGGCCGTGGGTGCCGATGGATTCCGGACTCATCAGATGCAGGTAGAGCGGCATGATGGTATCGGCTTCCGGCACTTTGCTCGGATGCTCGGCCGGGTAGGCGGCAGCGCGCATACTGGTGCGGGTACCGCCGGGATTAATACAGTTAACGCGGATATTACTGGTGTTTTCCAGCTCCTGCGCCATAACCTGCATTAAGCCTTCGGTGGCAAACTTGGAGACCGAATAGGCTCCCCAATAAGCACGGCCTTCGCGGCCAACACTGCTGGTGGTGAAAATAACCGAAGCATCCGCCGGCGCCTTACGCAGCAGGGGCAGCAGGTGCTTCATCAGCGCGAACTGACCGTTAACGTTAATCTGCATCACCTTCTGCCAGGTATTCCAGTCGTAGTTTTCCAGACTGGTGCGCTGGCCGAGAACGCCGGCATTGAGCAGTACACCATCGAGATGGCCGAAGTTTTCGTCAATCAGTTCGGCCAGCTGGCGGAAAGGCTCTTCGTCATGCTGTTCCAGATCGAAGGGCAGCACGGCGGCCTGTGGCAGGTTTTCGGCCTCGATCAGGTCGTAGGTATCGTTCAGTGCTTCCTGGGTGCGGCCCAGCAGTAAAACGGTGGCTCCGGCCCGGGCATAGGTGAGGGCGGCCGTCCGGCCGATGCCGTAGCCGGCGCCGGTTACCAGAATAGTGCGGCCTGTCAGTGAGTTCTGGGCGGTTTCCATCGGTCTACCTTTTTTTCTGTATATAGGGTTGTTGTTAATGGCGCGTGGCCGTATCCGGTTCCGGGCTTTATCCGTGGCTGGCCTGCAATAAGCTCAGCAGATCCAACGGCTGATGAATCAGCCGGTCGGCCTGCCAGTTGTCAGGATGATCACCGGCTTCGATATAACCGAAGGTGGCGGCAACACTGAGCATGCCGGCGGCACGGGCGGCGTCGATATCGCGGATATGGTCGCCGACATACCAGCAATCAGTGGCCTGCAAGCCAAGATCGGCGGCGGCTTTTAATAATGGCTCGGGGTGGGGTTTGGATTTTGTGACATCATCCGGACACACCACCACATCGCCTGTAATAGCGAGTTTTGCCAGCAGGGCTTCGGTATACAGCCGTGGCTTATTGGTCACAATTCCCCAGCGGATATCCTGCTGTTCGAGGGTGGTAATAACCTCCTGAAAGCCGGGAAAATAACCACTTAACAGGCCGATGTTCTGCAGATAACGGTCGAGAATCTGTTGCCGCTGGTCGAGAAATTCCTGCGCTGCGCTGGCCAGATCACGTCCGGTATGGTCCGGGTGATCAAAGGTCAGACGGGTCAGTGCGGCGCCACCGTTGGATACCTGCTCGCGGATGGTTTCATCGGCCAGCAGCGGTTTACCCAGCTCTTTGCGCAGACCGTTTACCACGTCATAGAAATCCGGCGCGGTGTCGACCAGCGTGCCATCCAGATCAAACAGGATGGCTTTGGGGCGGCTCAGGCTCATACGGCGCTGTCCGGTTTACGCGTTGCCATCAGGTAATTCACGCTGACGTCGTTGTCTTTCAGTTTGTAGATTTTGGTCAGTGGGTTATAGACCATGCCGGTCATATGCTGCACTTCCAGCCCCACGTTACGGCACCAGCGGGTCAGCTCGCTGGGCTTGATGAACTTGTGGTAATCGTGGGTGCCGGCCGGCAGCAGGCGCATCAGGTATTCGGCACCGAGAATGGCAAAGGCATAGGCTTTCGGATTGCGGTTAATGGTGGAGAAAAACACCTGGCCGCCCGGTTTTACCAGCTGATAGCAGGCGCGGATAATGGATTCCGGGTCCGGTACGTGTTCCAGCATTTCCAGGCAGGTAACCACGTCAAAGCTTTCCGGTTGCTGTGCCGCCAGCTCTTCCACCGGAATGCACTGATAACTGACCTTTACGCCGGATTCCAGCGCGTGCAGTTTGGCGGTGTTGAGGTTGGCTTCGCCCATATCGATACCGGTCACTACGGCGCCGCGGCTGGCCATGCCTTCGCTCAGAATGCCGCCGCCACAGCCGACGTCGAGCACGGTTTTGCCGGCCAGTGGCGCATAGCGGTCGATGTAATTGGTGCGCAGCGGGTTGATGTCGTGCAGCGGTTTAAATTCGCTTTCCAGATCCCACCAGCGCGAGGCGAGGGCTTCGAATTTGGCGATTTCGGCGCGATCAACGTTTTGTGTCTGTTCCATGCTCGGCTCCTGCAAAAAGTAATTCGTTAGTTCAGGACTGGCGGATACGGTCAGCCCACTGACGGGCGTTGTGCTGTATCTGTTGTTCGTCCAGGGTGGTCAGCTCGCCTTTGTTCAGCAGCAGTTTACCGGCAACCCAGACATGGCTGGTGGCGCGGCTGCTATCGGTATAAACCAGCTGGGAAATCGGATCGTACAGCGGCTGCTGCGCCAGCTGCGACAGATCAACCGCCTGCAGATCGGCCCATTTGCCGGGGGTCAGCGAGCCGGTCTGGTCGTCCAGTCCCAGTGCTTTGGCGCCACCCAGGGTTGCCATATACAGCGCCTGGACCGCAGGTACGGCGGCGGCGTCGCCGGCGACGGCTTTGGCCAGCATGGCGGCGGTTTTCATCTCGCCCTGAATATTCAGATCGTTGTTGCTGGCGGCACCGTCGGTGCCGAGGGCGACATTAATCCGGCTGCTCAGCAGCTGTGCCGATGGGCAGAAACCGGAGGCCAGTTTCAGGTTGGATTCCGGGCAGTGCACAACCGAGGCGCCGCTATGTTGCAGGACGCTGATGTCTTCAGCGCTGATCTGGGTCATGTGTACACAGCTTACGCGCTCGGTCATAAAGCCCAGTTCGGCCAGGCGCTGGGTTGGCCGGCAGCCAAACTGCTCCATGCTCTGCGCCACTTCAAAGGCGGTTTCCTGCAGATGGATCTGGATCGGCATCTCCAGCTGATCGGCCAGCGTGGTAATTTCCTGCAGTGGGCCGTTGGAAACGGTGTAAGGCGCGTGTGGGCCCAGACCCAGAGTCAGCAATGGTTGATGTTTGTAAGTGTCGCGCACGGCGAGGGCTTTTTTGATGTACTCGTCGGCGTTCTGAGCAAAATTGGTGGGGAAATCCAGTACCGGGGTAAAGCTGACGTTACGGATACCGGCTTCGAGGGCGCTTTCCACCCCCGAGCCCGGATAAAAATACATATCGGCATAGGTCGTGGTGCCGCACTTCAGCATCTCGGCGATGGCCAGACGGGTACCGTCACGCACGAAGGCGTCATCCACCCAGCGTCCTTCGGCCGGCCAGATATGCTCCTGCAGCCAGGTCATTAAGGCCAGATCATCGGCCATACCGCGAAACAGCGACATGGCCGCATGGCCGTGAGCGTTTACATACCCGGGAAGCAACACGTGGTCAGGCAGGTCGAGGGTTTCGGTGGCCTCGTGGCTCACGGCTGCCTGATCCTGCACGGCGAGAATCCGTCCATCTTTGATAAACACCGCCTGATGATGCAGCAGGCTGGCAGCGTTGCTGGTCTGGCTGCCGCTCTGGTGATTACTCATCGGGATTACCCAGCGGGCGTTAATTCTCAGGTCGGCCTGCATGTCTCGGCTCTCTTTCCGTACGCATAAAGGCCAGCATTATAAACGCGCAGGCTTCTCCCGTCTCGCGTTCAGGCTGTTACCGGACTCGCTAGGTATCTTGTTGATTTATGGTATGATTCGGCACTTTATTGGCAGCCTTGTCCGGACGGTGTCAGCACAGAGCCTTGTGCATCCGGGGAGGTGGTCAACAACAAGGACAGAATCACCTGAAAATGACCATAAAAGGGTGATCCGCAGAACACGGGCCGAGTATCTATGGGTGAGTTAGCCAAAGAAGTTCTTCCGATTAACATTGAAGACGAGCTGCAGCAGTCTTATCTCGATTACGCCATGAGCGTGATCGTGGGACGTGCACTGCCGGATGTACGCGATGGCCTTAAGCCCGTACACCGTCGTGTACTGCACGCGATGAACGTGCTCGGTAACGACTGGAACAAGCCTTACAAAAAATCGGCGCGTGTGGTCGGTGACGTGATCGGTAAGTACCACCCACACGGTGACTCTGCGGTGTATGACACCATCGTGCGGATGGCGCAGGACTTCTCCATGCGTTACACGCTGGTCGATGGCCAGGGTAACTTCGGTTCGGTCGACGGCGACTCTGCGGCGGCGATGCGTTATACCGAAGTGCGGATGAAAAAGATCAGCCATGACATTTTGGCTGATATCGACAAAGAAACCGTGGATTGGGTGCCTAACTACGACGGCACTGAACAAATTCCGGCGGTGATGCCGACCCGTATCCCGAACCTGCTGGTCAATGGTTCGTCCGGTATTGCGGTGGGTATGGCGACCAATATTCCGCCACACAATCTCACCGAAGTTCTGAACGGCTGTCTGGCGCTGATTGATAATCCGGAACTGGATGTCGATGCGCTGATGGAATATATCCCGGGACCGGATTTCCCGACCGGTGCCTTTATTAATGGCCGTGATGGCATTGTTGAAGCTTACCGCACTGGCCGTGGCCGTATTTATCTGCGTGCGCGTCATCATTTTGAAGAAGATGAGCGTAACGGCAAGGTGTCGATTATTTTCACCGAGATTCCGTATCAGGTGAACAAAGCCCGTCTGATCGAAAAGATCGCCGAGCTGGTTAAAGAGAAGAAGCTGGAAGGCATCACCGAGCTGCGCGACGAATCCGACAAAGACGGTATGCGTATTGTGGTTGAGCTGCGCCGTGGTGAAATGCCGGAAGTGGTGCTTAACAACCTGTTTGCCCAGACCCAGCTGCAGGGCGTGTTCGGTATTAATACCGTGGCGCTGGTTGATGGTCAGCCAAAAATCCTGAACCTGAAGCAACTGCTCGAAGCCTTTGTTAAACACCGTCGTGAAGTGGTGACCCGCCGTACCATCTACGATCTGCGCAAGGCGCGTGAACGTGGTCACCTGCTGGAAGGTCTGGCGCTGGCACTGGCGAATATTGATCCGGTGATTGAGCTGATCAAAAAGTCTCCGACCGCCGCCGAAGCGAAAGAAAATCTGATTGCCACGCCGTGGGCGCCGGGTGATGTGCTGGATATGCTGGAACGTGCCGGCCCGGATGCCTGCCGTCCGGATGATCTGCCGGAAGAATACGGTTTCCGCGATGGTAACTACTATCTGTCACCGGCTCAGGCACAGGCGATTCTGGATCTGCGTCTGCAGAAACTGACCGGCCTTGAGCACGAAAAACTGATTGAAGAATATCAGCTGAAACTGACCGAAATTGCTGAATATCTGGAAATTCTGGGCAGTGCCGATCGCCTGATGCAGGTGATCCGCGAAGAGCTGGAAGCGGTGCGTGAAGAATACGGTGATGCCCGTAAGACCGAAATTATGGCGGTTAAGCGTGACCTGACCATGGCTGATCTGATTCCGGAAGAAACTCTGGTACTGACCCTGTCGCACGGTGGTTATGCCAAGACTCAGCCGATGGATGCTTACCAGGCGCAGAAGCGTGGTGGCAAAGGTAAGTCGGCAACCTCTGTTAAAGATGAAGACTTTATTGAACGCCTGCTGGTGGTCAATAGCCACGACACCGTGTTGTGCTTTACCGACGCCGGTAAGGTGTACTGGCTGACCGTATACGATATTCCGCAGGCCAGCCGTAATGCCAAAGGCCGTCCGATTGTGAACGTGCTGAATATGTCGGAAGAAGGCGAGCGCATTACCGCTATTCTGCCGGTCACAGAATACAGCGAAGACCGTTATGTATTTATGGTGACGGCACGCGGTACCGTGAAGAAAACCACGCTGGATCAGTTCAGCCGTCCGCGTTCCTCGGGGCTGATTGCCTGTGAACTGGACGAAGGCGATCATCTGGTGGGGGTCGCGATCACCGATGGTAGCAAAGACATTCTGATGCTGTCCGATGCTGGTAAAGCGGTACGCTTTAAAGAATCCGATGTGCGTGCCATGGGCCGTACCGCCCGCGGTGTGCGAGGTATCAAACTGGCGGAAGGTCAGCGTGTTATCTCGCTGATTATTCCGGAAGAGGGTGGCACCATCCTTACCGCTTCACAGCGTGGTTACGGCAAACGCACCGAGGTCACCGAGTTTCCAACCAAAGGCCGTGGCACTCAGGGTGTTATCGCCATGGTAACCAGTGACCGTAACGGTCCGCTGGTCGGTGCGGTTCAGGTGTTTGAAGGCGATGAAGTGATGCTGATCAGTGATCAGGGCACGCTGGTTCGTACCCGTGTGAATGAAGTGTCTGTACTGGGCCGTAACACCCAGGGTGTGACTCTGATTAAAGTATCCGAGAAAGAAAAACTGGTTGGTGTTGAGCGCATCTGTGATGCCGAAGAAGACGAAGAGTCAGTACTGGACGGTGAAGTCGTTGCTGAGCAGGATTCTGCTGTTGTGGCTGATGATGATCAGTCAGGCGACTCGGATGCGGGTGCTGAGGAATAATAAGTTCAATGGGCATGGATTCCGCATATAGTGTTAGCAGTGACGAAATAGATCTGTTTGACTTGGTCGATGACATTAAAGAGAAACGGTATTGGCTGGTTGGCACCGTCCTACTGTCTTTTTGTCTGGCGTTGGTTTATGCGTATGCAACCACGCCGGTTTATCAGACCGAGGTAGTGTACAAAGAGGTGTCTGATGTCGATTTACTGCCACTTAATCAGCCGCGACTACAGGGGATTTTTTCTTTAAGTCGCGAAAAGGCTTTTAAAGAAGTGAGGGCGCTTGCGCGCTCCGGTAATAGTAAACGAGCTTTTTATAATCAGCTGCTTGCTGAAAATAATGCTGAGTTATCAGCATTGATTTACGAGGAAAAACTGACAGAAGAGCAAAACTTTGTATTGTTTTCTGAGCGTTTTACCTATGCTGATCCGGGAGCGAAAGAGACGGATGTATGGCTGCGGATTCAGTTTGAATTAAGCGATCCTCAGTGGGCGACGCAGCTGTTGAATCGTTACAGTGATTTTATTCTGCAACGTTATCTCGACGAGGTACGCAATACGCTTGAACTGACCAGAGATGCCAGGCTTGAAGCCCTGGAACTTGAGGCGGATGGCTTACGCACAAAGTATCTGGCTCAGAAAAATCAGCGCATGCTTATGCTGGAAGAAGCCTCTTCTATTTCCGCTTCTATTAAGCAAAAAATGCCGTTTTATTCAGGTAATAATAACGCTTTGCTGGGCTCTCAGCCGCCATTGTTTATGATGGGGCAAACGGTTATTAATTCTGAACTGTCGCAGATCCGCAGCCGTGCTGAACATGGTGAGGATGCCTATATCAGCGGATTGCCAGAGTTGAACTGGAAAATTCAGAATCTGAAAAGGGCAGAGGTCAGCTGGGATAAAGTCCGCTTTGTACAGCTGGATCAGTCGGCTGTATTGCCGTTAAAACCGGTTAAACCACGTAAGGTAATGATTGTTGCCTTGGCGGGTGTTGCGGGTGGTATGGCAGGCGTTGTGTTTGCTTTATTGGCGGCGGCTCAGGCTCGCCGCAGAAATTCTGAGAGAGGTCGTCGCGCCGCCTTGCAGGGATGCTGATCATCCCGCTGATGGTAGGGTAACGAAAACTCTGAGTGTTCTTTTTCCGGTGCGGCTTTAACAAAGCCGCGCCTTTTTGTTATCAGTGAGTTCAAAGCAAAATGAGTCGAGCATATAACTTCTGTGCGGGGCCTGCGGCATTGCCAATGGCGGTTCTGGAACGTGCCCGTGAGGAAATTGCGGACTGGCATGGCAAGGGCCTGTCGATCATGGAAATGAGCCACCGCAGCAAAGAGTTTGTTGGTGTGGCAGCACAGGCCGAGCAGGATTTGCGTGATCTGATGGCCATTCCTGCGAATTACAAAGTTTTGTTTATGCAGGGCGGGGCGCACAGTCAGTTCAGCATGGTGCCGATGAACCTGCTGCGTGGCGGTAAAAAGGCCGACTATATTGTTACCGGTCAGTGGTCGAAAAAAGCCGTTGGCGAAGCCAAACGCTACGCTGATGTACACATTGCCGCGACCACCGAAGGCAATAATTTCACCTCCGTTCCGGCTCAGCACGAACTGAATCTGAGCTCTGATGCAGCTTATGTTCATTACTGCCCGAACGAAACCATTGGTGGCGTTAAATTCGATTACATTCCGGACGTCGGTGACAAAGTACTGGTAGCGGATTACTCGTCTGCTATTTTGTCCGAGCCGATTGATGTATCGAAATTCGGTCTGATTTACGCCGGTGCCCAAAAAAACATTGGCCCTGCCGGTCTGTGTGTGGTGATCGTACGTGAAGATCTGCTGGGTGACACTCTGCCGGGCACGCCAACCATGTTTGATTACAAGGTGTGTGCGGATAACGATTCTATGTACAACACCCCTCCGACTTACAGCTGGTATCTGGCTGGTCTGGTGTTCCAGTGGCTGAAAGCTCAGGGCGGTGTTGAGGCTATTAGTGTGGTGAATAACCGCAAAGCAGCCAAGCTGTATGATTACATCGATAACAGCGGCTTCTACGCCAACCCTGTGGTCAAAAATAACCGCTCCATCATGAACGTACCCTTCACCCTGGCCGATGCTGCGCTGGATAAAACCTTCCTGGCGGAAAGTGAAGCGGCTGGTCTGCTGAATCTGGCCGGTCACCGCAGTGTCGGCGGTATGCGCGCCTCTATTTATAACGCGGTATCGGAGCAGGCGGTTGATGCCCTGATCGGCTTTATGGGTGATTTCGCCAAGCGTCACGGTTAAGTGACGCTGGCTTGCAGATCATGGCTAAACAGACAGAAAACGGCAGAACACTATGAGCGAAGCACAAGAGCTGGATCAGCTGCGTCAGCAGATTGATTCACTGGATCAGCAGATTCAGGATCTGATTAACCAGCGCGCCCAATGCGCCCAGCAGGTGGCAGAGGTTAAGCAGAAGTACGCATCGCCCGGCGAGCTTGTGGTGTTTTACCGGCCTGAGCGTGAAGCTCAGGTGCTGCGTAAAGTGATGGAGCGTAATCAGGGGCCGTTGCCGGATGAGGCTATGGCGCGACTGTTCCGCGAAATCATGTCGCAGTGTCTGGCACTGGAAGAGCCGCTGCAGGTGGCCTATTTAGGGCCGGAAGGTACCTTCACCCAGCAGGCGGCGGTGAAACATTTTGGTCATGCGGTGCAGTGCCGCGGTCAGGTGTCGATTGCCGATGTATTCCGCGAAGTGGAAAGCGGCGCCGCTAACTACGGTGTGGTGCCGGTTGAGAACTCCACTGAGGGCGTGGTAACCCATACCCTCGACAGTTTTTTCGACTCCAATCTGCAGATCTGTGGCGAAGTAACGCTGCGCATTCATCATCACCTGCTGGTGAAAGCCGATGCAGGGCCGGTAGAGCGTATTTATTCCCACGCCCAGTCACTGGGGCAGTGCCGCCGCTGGCTGGATCAGAATTATCCTAATGTTGAGCGCATTGCCGTCAGCTCTAATGCCGAAGCGGCACGTCGCGCCAGCAAAGAAGCCAATGCGGCGGCCATCGCCAGTGAAGCGGCGGCGGAGTTGTATCAGCTCCGGATTCAGGCGGCCAATATTGAAGACCGTCCGGATAACACCACGCGTTTCCTGATTATTGGCCGTCAGGCAACCACGCCGAGCGGTGATGATAAAACCTCGGTACTGGTATCCAGCCGCAACCAGCCTGGTGCGCTGTATCAGGTACTGGAACCGTTTCATAAGGCTGGTATCAGCCTGACCCGGATTGAAACCCGTCCGGCGCGCAGCGGTACCTGGAATTACGTATTTTTTATCGATTTCGAAGGTCACCGCCACGACGCAAGCATTGCGCCGTTAATTGATGATCTGCGCCACGTCGCGCTGGATTTCAAATGGCTGGGCTCCTATCCGAAAGCCGTGCTGTAAGCCGGCTTTTCTTCCCTATTAACGCATTGTAAGGCAGGCACTATGGCAGTCGATTTTCAGCAGCTGGCAGTGGAAGGCGTTCGTGGCCTGATGCCCTATCAGCCGGGTAAACCTATTGATGAACTGGCGCGCGAGCTCGGCCTGAAAGAAGCCGACATTGTTAAGCTCGCCAGTAACGAAAACCCAATGGGCCCAAGCCCGAAAGCGCTGGCGGCCATTCAGGCGGAACTGGCGGATCTGACCCGTTACCCCGATGGTGCCGGTTTTGAGCTGAAAAAAGCCCTGTGCAATAAACTGAGCAACGATGCTTATCAGGTTGCGCCAGAGCAGATTACTCTGGGTAACGGCTCCAGCGATATTCTCGATTTCATTACCCGTGTCTTTGTGAATGACGACGATGAGATCGTGGTGTCACAGCACGCCTTTGCCATTTATGAGCTGGTCGCGCGCATGGTCGGTGCCCGTACTCTGGCGGCACCGGCGAAAGATTTCGGCCACGACCTCGACGCCATGCTGGCGCTGATCGGCGATAAAACCCGCATCGTATTTATTACCAATCCGAATAACCCGACCGGCACCTGGCTGGCAAAAGACGAGCTGACCGCCTTCCTCGATAAGGTGCCGGAGCGCGTGCTGGTGCTGCTCGACGAAGCCTATTTTGAATACGTTGATGAAGCCGAATACCCCGATGGTATTCAGCTGCTGAGCCGTTATCCGAATCTGGTTGTTACCCGTACCTTCTCCAAGGCCTATGGTCTGGCGTCTCTGCGCGTGGGGTATGGCATTTCCAGTCCGCAGATTGCCGATTTGCTCAACCGTGTACGTCCGCCGTTTAACGTTGATTCGTTTGCGCTGGCTGCCGCAGCGGCGGCGTTGTCCGATGACGATTATGTGGCACAGAGTGTGGCGGCGAATAAGGCCGGTATGCAGCAGCTGACCGCAGCGTTTGATGTGCTGGGTCTGAGTTATATTCCATCGGTTGGTAACTTTATTGCCTTCCGTGTGCCGGAGGGTATGGGCGCGATGGATGTGTACAACCAACTGCTGGCAAAAGGGGTGATTGTGCGCCCGGTGGCTAACTACGAGATGCCGCAATATCTGCGCGTTTCTATTGGAACCCAGGCCGAAAATGCCACCTTTATCAATGCTTTGACCGCGGTGTTGTCTTGAGCAGAAAAGCGACGTTGTTTATTCCCCGGGTTGCCGTTATTGGCCTCGGTCTGATCGGCTGTTCCTGGGTGAAAGGCTTGCGCGTGCGCGGCTGTGTCGGTCAGGTTGCCGGTTTCGACCGCAATCTGGATTCGATGCAGCAGGCGCTGGATGTCGGCCTGATTGATGAATTCAGCAGCGATATCACCGAGGTGGTGCGCGCCGCGGATCTGGTGATTATTTCGGTGCCGATTCTGGCCGTGCGTCAGGTGCTGCAGGATATTGCAGCGGCCATCGGTGACGCTACTGTGCTGACCGACGTTGGCTCGGTGAAAGGCTCGGTGGCCGGTGATGTTGAAGCCGTGTTTGGCGCTGATTTCGGTCGCTTTGTGCTGGGCCATCCGATTGCAGGCTCCGAGCGCAGCGGGGTGAGCGCCGCCGATGAACATCTGTATGTTCGCCATAAAGTCATTATCACTCCGCAACCGCATACCGATCAGGCGGCTTTGCGTCTGGTGCGTGCCGCCTGGCAGGCGGTGGGCGCGGATGTTGAGGATATGGCGGTCAGTCATCACGATGAAGTGCTGGCGGCGACCAGTCATCTGCCGCATCTGCTGGCCTATTCGCTGGTCGATACCCTGGCCAACAGCCACGAAAACAAAGAAATCTTTAACTATGCCGCCGGCGGCTTTCGCGATTTTACCCGCATCGCTGCCAGCAGCCCGGTGATGTGGCGTGATATTTTTTCCGCCAATAAAGAGCAGATTCTGAAAACGCTGGACCTGTTTCAGCACGATCTGAATTTTTTACGCAGCGCGATCGAGCAGGAAGACACCACCACGGTGATGGGGGTGCTGACCCGTGCTAAAGTGGCGCGCGACCATTTTTCTAAAATACTCGCCCGCAGGGCCTACGTTGAACCTATGAAAACCGCATCTGTTACCTATATCGCATCACCTGCCGGTTCGCTGAGCGGCAGTTTCCGTGTTCCCGGAGATAAATCCATTTCCCACCGTTCCATCATGCTGGGCTCGCTGGCGGAAGGCACGACCGAAGTCAGTGGCTTCCTTGAAGGGGAAGACAGCCTGGCAACGCTGCAGGCATTCCGTGATATGGGCGTGGTGATCGAAGGTCCGCACCGTGGCCGGGTAACCATTCATGGTGTTGGTCTGCACGGTCTGCAGCCTCCACCGAATGCGCTGTATCTGGGTAATTCAGGTACCTCAATGCGTCTGCTTGCAGGCTTAATGGCCGGTCAGAATTTTGATGTGGAAATGAGTGGCGATGAGTCGCTGTCCAAGCGTCCGATGGGCCGTGTAGCTGATCCACTGAAGCTGATGGGTGCAGTGGTGGAAACCGCCGAAGCCGGTCGTCCGCCAATCAAAGTATTCGGTGCCGGTAAACTGAAAGGCATTCACTACGATCTGCCGATGGCCAGTGCCCAGGTAAAAAGCTGTGTGCTGCTGGCCGGTCTGTACGCTGAAGGCGAAACCTCGGTGACTGAGCCTGCGCCAACCCGCGATCATACCGAGCGTATGCTGAAAGGCTTTGGTTATGACGTAAAGGTTGATGGCAGCACGGTAACGCTGCAGTCCGGCGGCAAACTGACCGCAACCAGCATTGACGTGCCGGCGGATATCTCATCGGCAGCCTTCTTTATGGTCGCCGCGAGCATTGCCGAAGGTTCCGATATCACGCTTGAGCACGTGGGCATTAACCCGACCCGTATCGGTGTAATCAATATTCTGCGCGCCATGGGCGGCAATATTGAGGTGCTGAACGAGCGCGAAGTGGGCGGTGAGCCGGTGGCGGATATCCGTATCCGCAGCGCACAGTTAAAAGGTATTCATATTCCGGAAGATCAGGTGCCGCTGGCCATCGATGAATTCCCGGCGCTGTTTATTGCCGCCGCCTGTGCCGAAGGTGAAACCGTTCTTACCGGTGCAGAAGAATTGCGGGTAAAAGAAAGTGACCGTATTCAGGCCATGGTCGATGGTCTGATTACTTTGGGTGTGGATGCCAAAGGCACCGAAGACGGCGCAATCATTCAGGGTATGGGAGCAATCGGCCGTTTTGGTGGTGGCGAAATTGTTACTCATCACGATCACCGTATCGCCATGAGTTTTGCCATTGCTTCCTTGCGTGCCGCCGAGCCGATCATCGTTCTTGACTGCGCCAACGTAGCAACCTCATTCCCGGATTTCGTCGGCCTGGCCAATAATGCCGGTCTGCAACTGGATATGATCAGCAAGCCTGCTGCCGAATAAAGGAGTTTTGATGAACCTGTCCGCCGCCCCTGTAATTACAATCGATGGCCCGTCCGGTGCCGGTAAAGGCACCGTGTGTGCCCGTCTGGCGCAGGTGCTGAACTGGCAGTTGCTCGACAGCGGTGCGCTGTACCGTATTACCGGTCTGGCCGCGAGCCGCAAAGGTCTGGAACTGGATGATGAAGCGGCGGTTGCTGCGGTCGCCGGTAGTCTGGATGTGCGTTTTGAACCGACCCCTGTCGGCGTGCGGGTTATCCTGGAAGGGGATGACGTAACCGATTCAATCCGCACCGAAGAAGTCGGCAGTCTGGCTTCCCAGGTGGCGGCGTTACCGGCGGTGCGGGATGCATTACTGCAGCGCCAGCGTGATTTCCGCACCGCACCGGGTGTTATTGCCGACGGCCGCGATATGGGCACGGTGGTTTTCCCGGATGCACCGGTCAAGGTATTCCTCACCGCCAGTGCCGAAGAACGTGGTCAGCGCCGTTACAAGCAGTTGCTTGAAAAGGGATTTAGTGCTAGTTTACCCGCCCTTATCGAAGACATCCGAGCTCGCGATGAGCGTGACAGCAACCGTTCTGTCGCCCCATTGAAGCCCGCGCAAGATGCTGTACTGATCGACAGCACCTCAATGAGCATTGAGGAAGTATGCGATCAGGTAATGAATCTTGTCCGTACTACTGGACTGATCTGAGATGAAACCGGTGCGTTAGCCGGCTCTGTCCCCGCGGCGGGAAAATGAGAAAACGCACAGGTTTTTATGTTTGACTAACCCCGAATGTCTGGCCATTTGGTACGCGTTGTCTTCCATTAATTACCCCACGGAAGCGCGCCTTAACGAGATAGGTACATACTCATGAGCATGAGCGAAAGCTTTGCAGAATTATTTGAAGAATCCCTTAAAGAACTGGACATGCAGCCAGGTTCCATCGTTACCGGTACTGTTGTCGATATCGACAGCGATTGGGTTACCGTTAACTCTGGCCTGAAATCTGAAGCTGTTATCCCACGCAGCCAGTTCCTGAATGAAAAAGGCGAGCTGGAAGTTGCTATCGGCGACACCACTCAGGTATCCCTGGAAGCCGTTGAAGATGGTTTCGGTGAAACCCGCCTGTCTCGTGAAAAAGCGAAACGCGCAGAAAGCTGGATTGAGCTGGAAAAAGCCTTCGAAGCTGACGAAATGGTTATGGGTATCATCAATGGTAAAGTCAAAGGTGGCTTCACTGTTGATCTGAAGAACATCCGTGCCTTCCTGCCAGGTTCTCTGGTTGACGTACGTCCGGTACGCGACACTCTGCACCTGGAAGGCAAGGAGCTGGAATTCAAAGTTATCAAGCTGGATGCCAAGCGTAACAACGTAGTTGTATCCCGTCGTGCCGTTCTGGAAGCTGCTAACAGCCAGGAACGCGAAGAACTGCTGGCTAACCTGCAGGAAGGTCAGTCTGTTAAAGGTATCGTTAAGAACCTGACCGACTACGGTGCTTTCGTAGATCTGGGCGGTGTTGACGGCCTGCTGCACATCACTGACATGGCGTGGAAGCGCATCAAGCACCCAAGCGAAATCGTTGCTGTTGGCGATGAAATCGACGTTAAAGTGCTGAAGTTCGACCGTGAGCGCAACCGCGTTTCTCTGGGTCTGAAGCAGCTGGGTGATGATCCATGGGTGAACATCAACGAGCGTTACCCAGAGCACGCCCGTGTTAAAGCACGCGTAACTAACCTGACTGACTACGGCTGTTTCGCCGAGCTGGAAGAGGGTGTTGAAGGTCTGGTTCACGTATCCGAAATGGATTGGACCAACAAAAACATCCACCCAAGCAAAGTGGTTCAGGTTGGCGACGAAATCGAAGTTATGGTTCTGGACATCGACGAAGAGCGTCGTCGTATCTCCCTGGGTATCAAGCAGTGCACCATGAACCCATGGGAAGAGTTCGGTACCAAGTTCAATAAAGGCGACAAGATCTCCGGTAAGATCAAGTCCATCACTGACTTCGGTATCTTTATCGGTCTGGATGGCGGCATCGACGGTCTGGTTCACCTGTCTGACATTTCCTGGAACGACAGCGGCGAAGAAGCCGTTCGTAACTACAAGAAAGGCGACGAACTGGAAACTGTGATCCTGTCTATCGACCCTGAGCGTGAGCGTATCTCTCTGGGCGTTAAGCAACTGGAAAGCGATCCGTTCTCTGAGTACGTTGCTGAAAACGACAAAGGCACTCTGATCACCGGTAAAGTGATCTCTGTAGATGCTAAAGCCGCTATCGTTGAAATCGCTCCTGGCGTTGAAGGCACTCTGAAAGCCTCTGACATCAGCCGCGACAAGGTAGAAGATGCCCGTAACGTGCTGAACGAAGGTGACGCTGTTGAAGCTGTGATCACTGCCGTTGACCGTAAGAACCGCGCTATCAGCCTGTCTGTTAAAGCAAAAGACAGTGCAGAAGACAAAGCGGCTCTGAAAGAACAGCGTGCTAAGGCTGATGCCGAAATGACTGGTCCTACCACTATCGGTGACCTGATCAAAGAGCAGCTGAACCAGAAAGACTAAGTCTTGCTGAATTAAGCTGATCTGAAAAAACCCGCTGCGGCGGGTTTTTTTATGGGCACCGTCCGTGGCGCCGCACCCTGCGGGCCATCGCTACGCGATGTTGATCAGCGCTCCCGGCGCTGATGTTATGCCTGCCATACATGGCCGCCACCCCGGGCCATCGCTACGCAATGTTGATCAACGCTCCCGGCGCTGCCATCCATGGCTGTCACCTTACGGGCCGTACTGCGTACGTTAAGCGTTGTTCCCGATCAATCGGGGCCTGTGCCTGGCTGCTTTGACGTTGTTTGTTACAGATTTTGGTCAGGATCAGCGGAAAGTTGTTGTACAAACAATCAACACTTGCAAAAGGGTTGAGCTAACTGCATGATTTGGCTAGGTTTATTGCCATGCTTCGTTCTCAAGGAGGGAAAAGACATGACAAAATCTGAACTGATAGAAAAAATCGTCAGCCGCCAGCCACAGTTGTCATCGAAAGATGTCGAGCTTGCGGTTAAGACCTTGCTGGATCATATGTCGCAAACGCTGTCATCAGGTGAGCGCATTGAGATTCGTGGTTTCGGCAGTTTTTCGCTGCATTACCGTGCGCCGCGTATGGGGCGTAATCCCAAAACCGGTGAGACCGTCGATCTCAAGGGTAAGTTTGTTCCTCACTTCAAGCCCGGCAAAGAGCTGCGTGACCAGGTGAATGACAGCCCGGAAGACGAGTAAATGTCCCGGCATATGGAGTCGATGCTATGAAAACGCTGAAAGTAGGCCTGAGTGTTGTACTTTTTGTTGTCGTACTGGCCTATACGCTGGCGTTTGCTGCACAAAACAGCCTGCTGGTAGAGTTAAACTTTCTGCTGGGAGCGCCCGTTACTTTACCGGTATCCCTGTGGTTGGGGCTTGTGCTGCTATTAGGAACAATTGCAGGACTTGTCAGTGGTGTGGTGATTAATGCCCGTCAGAAGCTGCAGTTACGACAGTTACGAAAAGAGCTTGCTGACACAAAACAACGCCTGAATAAACTGCCGTAGGCACCTATGATGGATTCTGCACTGGTTTATGTGCTGCTGCTGCTGGGTGTTGCCATCGGCTGGACCCTGGGTTATCGCTTTGCCCGCCAGGTTAAAAAAGATTCTCCCCCTGACTGGATTCCCAGTGTCGAGTTTTTGCTTGCAGAAGCCAATGATGCTTCGCTTGAGCGGCTTTTAAATATTCCTCAGCTTGATGATGATGCTATCGACCTGTTTCTTAAGCTTGGCCGCTCGTTACGTGAGAAAGGAGAGGTTGACCGGTCAATTCATCTGCATCAGGCGCTCTTCGCCCGTACCGATCTTGCGCGTAATACGCAGATGTTGCTCGAACTGGAGCTGGCTATTGATTACTCCTATGCCGGCTTGCTGGATCGGGCTGAGCGGTTGTTTGTTGAATTGCTGGGTGCGCGTGGCCGTGTGCAGGAGCAGGCGTCGCGTTATCTGGTTGAACTGTATGAAGAAGAGGGTGAATGGCAGCGGATTTTTGATCTTTATCGGGACAAAAAACTGGCAGGCAACGCCTCGCTGGATAAACGTATTGCCCATGCTGTGTGCGAGCTGGCAGAAGATGCGTCTGCCCGTGGCGACTTTCTCGAAACTCAGCAGTTGTGTCGTCAGGCGCTTAAAATAGACAATCGCTGTGCGCGTGCATTTGTTGTTCAGGGTGATATGGCTTATGGCCAGAAAGAACCGCGGGAAGCAATTCGCTGTTATTTAAAGGCTGTTGATGTGGATAGTCAGGCAATTGTTACTGTGCTGGAAAGAATGGTTGAGTCTTTCCGCCAGGTTGATGATGGTTCTGGCTTGGTTGCTCATCTGGCAAGGCAGTGGCAGGCAACACAGTATGTACCAGCTTTGGTCGCCCGGGCTGAGTGTGATGTGGAAGTGCAGGGCATCAGCCGGGCAATGACGACATTGCTCTCGGAGTTGGCGGAGCAACCATCGAATCTGGGTTTTTTTGCCCTGGTTGAATTGGTTGTGCGTCACAGGCAGCAGCTCGACAAGTCGCAGTTGCTGGTTGTGTATGATATTCTGCGCCGCATTGTTGAAAACGAGCCTAAGTTCGTTTGTAAAAATTGTGGTTTTAAGGCCAAGGAATTTCACTGGCGCTGTCCTAGTTGTAAGGATTGGTCGACCATTAATTCTTTTGTGCCGCAGTTGCCAAAAGCGAAGCTCGATTTATGAATAAGCAATCTTTTTCTGCTGAAAATACAGGCTCTTCCTGTACTGTCAGTTCTCCTGTTGTGGTTGCGCTGGATTATCCCGATCAGAAGCAGGCTTTGGCTATGGCAGGCCTGCTGGATCCTGCCCAGTGCCGGGTTAAGGTTGGTAAAGAACTCTTTACTGCAGCGGGCCCGGCGGTTGTTGAATCGCTTCACGGCCTCGGTTTTGACGTGTTTCTTGATCTCAAATTTCACGACATTCCCAACACCTGCGCAAAAGCCGTCGGTGCTGCTGCTGAACTCGGTGTATGGATGGTGAATGTTCATGCTTCCGGTGGCCGGCGTATGATGGAAGCCGCCCGCAATGAGATTGAAAAAAAATCGCATAAACCTCTGCTGATTGGCGTTACCGTGCTGACGTCGATGGAGCGTGCAGACCTGGCTGATATCGGGTTGGATATCGATCCCCAGGTTCAGGTCGAACGACTGGCAAAATTAACGGAGCAATCCGGACTCGATGGTGTTGTCTGTTCTGCGCAGGAGGTTGCTATTATCCGCACAGCCTGTGGTTCGGAATTCCTGACGGTCACGCCAGGTATTCGTCCAGAGGGGACGGAGCAGGGCGATCAGCGCCGGGTGTTGACGCCGCGCCAGGCGCAACTTGCCGGGGTTAACTATATGGTTATCGGTCGGCCAATTACCCAGGCTGCGGATCCTGCTCTGGCTTGTGAGCAGATACTGGCAGGTCTTGGCTGAGGCTTCTTGAACAACATGGATGTATCAACACAATGGTATGTTGTTCTGACCAAGCCCCGTCAGGAACAGCGTGCACTGGAGCATCTTGAGCAGCAAGGTGCCTGTGCTTTTCTGCCTCTTTTCCAGCGTGAGCATATTACCAAGGGTAAACGCACACTTCGCGCTGAGCCTTTGTTTCCCGGGTATCTCTTTTTACAATCTGGCCCTGCTGATCCGTTGTTGAGTAAGATCCGCTCCACGCTTGGCGCGCGGGGCTTATTGTATTTCGGCACACAGCCAGCGGTTGTCAGCACTTTACTGGTTAATGACTTGCAGCGACGCAGTCTTTGCAACGAAAATGACGCCCTGTATAAAGAGGGCCAAAAAGTCACGCTGCAGAGCGGGCCTTTTAAGCATTATGAAGCCATCTTTCAGGAATATGATGGTGCAGAGAGAGCCGTTATTTTACTTTCTCTGCTGGGGCAGCAGAGCGAATTGCTTGTGGAATTGAGCGAACTGCTGCAGGCCTGAAAAATTGGCCGAATGAAAATTAAGAGCAATGATGCGATATCAGGGACTATTCGCGAATAACCCTCGGGCGGCAGCGTGTCTGAATGCTGGCGGGATAAGCTTTTCCTGCTGATCCGGCACGCTGAATCGTCTGGCACTATTTATTTAAACCAGGAGTGGGTTATCCCGATTTATTATGACAAAGGTCACTAAAGCTGTAATCCCCGTTGCTGGTCTTGGCACCCGCATGCTCCCTGCCAGCAAAGCCATTCCCAAAGAAATGCTGACACTGGCTGATAAGCCGCTGATTCAATATGTCGTTAATGAATGTGCATCAGCGGGTATTACTGAGATTGTCCTGGTAACACACTCTTCAAAGAATGCGATTGAAAACCACTTTGATACCTCCTTTGAACTGGAATCGGCACTGGAAGCCCGGGTTAAGCGCCAGTTGCTGGACGAAGTCCGTTCTATTACTCCGAAAGGGGTAACCATTATGCATATTCGCCAGGGACAGGCTAAAGGCCTTGGCCATGCCGTACTCTGTGCCAAGCCACTGGTTGGCGATGCTCCATTTGCTGTGGTGTTACCAGACGTGCTGATTGATGACGCCAGTGCCGATCTGGAGCAGGAAAATCTCGCCGCCATGATCCGCGAGTACGAAACAACCGGCGCCAGCCAGATTCTGGTAGAAGCGGTTGCTCAGCAGGACGTGGACAAATACGGCATCGTGGATATTTCAGGGGCCGAACTCAAACCCGGTGAAAGCGCCCCGATTTCAACCATTGTTGAAAAACCAGCAATTAAAGAAGCGCCATCCAATCTTGCTGTTGTTGGCCGTTATGTATTACCAGCTAGTATATGGGAAATTCTTGAGCACACAGCTCCTGGTGCCGGGGATGAAATCCAGCTGACCGATGCGATTTTTACCCTGATGAAGCAGGATGTTGTTAATGCGTTCTACATGACCGGTAAATCCCATGATTGTGGCGGCAAGCTGGGCTATATGAAAGCCTTTGTTGAATACAGCATGCGTCATGAAACAGAAGGCAAGGCCTTCAGTGAGTGGATTAAAAGCCTGTAATCTGTCGCAAAAAAATTACAGAAAGCCTGCACCAGCAAGCAAATAAATATACGAATAATTAGCACCACCCACGGTAGGCGCGACATCTTTGTCGCAATCAGCGGGTGTTAAGCAAGGAACCAATATGAAAATCGCCATCGCCGGTACTGGTTACGTCGGTCTTTCCAATGCCATGTTACTGGCACAACACAACGAAGTGGTTGCAGTTGATATTATTGCCGAAAAAGTCGAGTTGCTTAACAACAAGCAATCTCCCATAGTCGATGCTGAGATCGAAGATTTTCTGCAGAACAAACAACTCAACTTCCGTGCAACACTGAACAAAGAAGAAGCCTACGCAGGTGCTGAGTTCGTAATTATTGCTACGCCAACCGATTACGACCCGCAAACCAACTACTTCAACACCAAAAGCGTTGAATCGGTTATTAAAGATGTTATGGCGATCAACCCTGCTGCGATAATGGTGATTAAGTCCACCATCCCTGTAGGTTATACCAAGCGACTGAAAGAAGAGTTTGGCTGTGACAACCTGATTTTCTCGCCGGAATTCCTGCGTGAAGGAAAAGCTCTGTACGATAACCTGTACCCGTCACGGATTATTGTTGGTGAGCAAAGCAAGCGCGCAGAAACCTTTGCAGGCTTGCTGAAGCAAGGAGCGGTTAAGCAGGATATTCCGGTATTGTTTACCGACAGTACCGAAGCCGAAGCAGTAAAACTGTTCTCCAACACTTACCTGGCATTACGGGTTGCTTACTTCAACGAGCTCGACACCTATGCCGAAACCCATGGCCTGGATGCCAAACAGATTATTCAGGGGGTAGGACTCGACCCGCGTATTGGCAACCACTACAACAACCCATCCTTTGGATACGGTGGTTACTGCCTGCCGAAAGATACCAAACAGCTGCTGGCCAACTTTGATGATGTACCCAATAACATTATCCGTGCCATTGTAGACTCCAATACCACCCGTAAAGACTTTGTTGCCGACTCGATTCTGCGCCGTAATCCGAAAGTGGTTGGCATTTATCGTCTGGTCATGAAAACCGGCTCGGACAACTTCCGTGCCTCGGCCATTCAGGGCGTAATGAAGCGTATTAAAGCCAAGGGTATCGAAGTGGTGGTGTACGAGCCGGTACTGGAAGAAGAAGAATTCTTCCACTCGCGGGTGATCAATAACCTTGAAGAATTTAAAAAGACTGCAGATGTGATTGTCGCCAACCGGCCATCCGCCGAGCTGGAAGATGTAGCAAGCAAAGTCTACACCCGTGATTTGTTTGGTAGTGATTAAAGCAGGTACGGCTCATCGCTACGATGACGTAAATTGCGTAGGAGCGACATTTTTGTCGCGATAATTTGTAAGGGCTACCCTCTCAGATACTCAGTATTGGCGGGTCCTAAAACTCATAAATAAACATTTCAGCAAGGAATCCTGAATGCTGTCACACGAAAACGCCAAAATCGCCATCATCGGCTTAGGGTATGTTGGCCTGCCACTGGCCGTAGAATTCGGTAAGCACCGTGAAGTGCTGGGATTTGATATTAATCAGGCCCGCATAGCAGAACTCCAAGCAGGTAAAGATTCAACCTTAGAAATCGAGCCAGAAAACCTGGCAGCAGCCAAACAACTCAGTTACAGCTGCAACATCGAAGATTTAAAAAGCTGTACCATCTTCATTGTTACCGTACCAACCCCGGTAGACCAGGTGAATCGCCCGGATTTAACACCGTTACAGAAAGCCAGCCACACTGTAGGTATGGCGCTGAAGAAAGGCGACATTGTTATTTATGAATCCACCGTATATCCCGGTGCGACAGAAGAAGTCTGTGTGCCTGTACTGGAAAAAATCTCTGGTCTGAAGTTTAACGTCGATTTCTTTGCCGGTTACAGCCCGGAGCGTATTAACCCGGGTGATAAGGTAAACACTCTGACCAAAATAAAAAAAATCACCAGCGGCAGCACTTCAGAAATTGCTACCGTGGTCGATAGCTTATACGCCAGTATCATTACCGCCGGTACCCATAAGGCTGCCAACATTAAAGTAGCCGAGGCTGCCAAAGTAATTGAAAACACCCAGCGCGATCTCAACATCGCCTTGGTAAACGAGCTGTCCGTTATTTTTGATCGTATTGGTATTGATACAGTGGATGTTCTGGAAGCTGCAGGCAGTAAGTGGAATTTCTTGCCTTTCCGTCCGGGCTTGGTTGGTGGTCACTGCATTGGTGTAGATCCTTACTACTTAACGCACAAAGCGGAAGAAGTAGGTTATCACCCGCAGGTTATTCTTGCTGGGCGTCGTATTAATGACAATATGGCCCGCTACGTTGCTCGTAATACAATTAAGCACATGTTGAAAAACGGCATTGACGTACCCCGTGCGAAGGTGGGCGTTTTGGGTATTACCTTCAAAGAAAACTGCCCGGATATCCGCAACAGCAAAGTAGCTGATTTAATTAAAGAATTTCAAGCGTGGGGGGCTGAAGTAATAGTGGCAGACCCATGGGCCGATGCTGAAGAAGTTAGACACGAATACGGTGTAGAGCTAGGTACTATTGACGAAAATAATCCGGTAGACAGCCTGGTGGTGGCGGTTGGCCACCATGAGTTCCGTGAGTTAACCTCAGAACAGCTGCGTAGTTTTGTTCGCACCGACAAACCAGTACTGGCTGATGTGAAAAGCCTGTACAAGCGTGATGATGTAGCCGCTGCTGGCTTCACCGTATTCCGCCTGTAATTTCGGATAGTAAAAATATGAAAAAATTTGCCCTTATTGGTGCCGCAGGTTATATCGCACCACGCCATCTTAAAGCGATTAAAGAAACCGGTAACGATCTGGTTGTAGCTATGGATATTAACGATTCAGTTGGAATTATGGATAGCCACTTCCCAGAAGCTGAATTCTTTACTGAATTTGAACAGTTTTCAGGCTTTGTAGAAGATCTGAAGCAGAAAGGTGAAAAACTGGATTATGTAGCCGTTTGTTCACCAAACTATCTGCACCTACCACACATGAAGTTTGCCCTGCAAAATGGTATTGACGTTATTTGTGAAAAACCGCTGGTACTGCATACCGAAGATCTGGATACCTTGAAGCGCTACGAGCAGCAATACGAGGCCAAAGTAAACTCCATTCTTCAGTTGCGCCTGCATCCGTCTATTATTGCCCTGCGCGACAAGGTAGCGGCAGCTCCTGCTGATAAAGTCTTTGATGTAAACCTTACCTATTTAACCTCGCGGGGTAAGTGGTACTTAAAAAGCTGGAAAGGCTTTGACGAAAAGTCTGGTGGTGTGGCCACTAACATTGGTGTGCACTTTTACGACATGTTGCATTTCATCTTCGGTAAAATTTTGCATAACGAAGTGCATTACCGCGATGAAAAAACATCCTGCGGGTTCCTGCGCTACGAGCGTGCTAATGTGCGCTGGTTCTTGTCGATTGATGCCAACCACCTGCCCGATAATGCCGTTCAGGGTGAAAAACTTACCTACCGTAGCATTGATATTGAAGGGGAAGAGCTGGAGTTCTCTGGCGGCTTTACCGACCTGCACACCCAAAGCTACCAGCGTATTCTGGCCGGCCAGGGCTATGGCGTAGAAGACAACCGTGCTGCCATTGAAACTGTGGCGAAAATGCGTAATGCCCCAATCGTAAACAACCCTGCCAATGCCCACCCATTGTTGGCGAAGGTAAAAGGCGCACAAGCATGAGCTACTACAAACATGAAAGCGCCATCGTAGACGATGGTGCCCAAATTGGTGAAGGCAGCCGTGTATGGCACTTCGTGCATGTGTGCGGCGGCGCAAAAATTGGCAAAGGCGTATCGCTGGGCCAAAACGTATTTGTCGGCAACAAAGTAACCATTGGCGACCACTGCAAAGTTCAGAACAACGTATCGGTATACGATAACGTGCACCTGGAAGAGGGGGTATTCTGTGGCCCCAGCATGGTGTTCACCAATGTATATAACCCACGCTCACTCATCGAACGCAAAGACCAATACCGCGACACACTGGTAAAAAAAGGCGCCACCCTCGGCGCCAACTGCACCATTGTATGCGGCGTTACCATTGGCGAATACGCCTTTGTTGGAGCGGGTGCCGTTGTTAACAAAGACGTACCCGCTTATGCCCTAATGGTAGGCGTGCCTGCCAAGCAAAAAGGCTGGATGAGTGAATTCGGCGAACAGTTGGATTTACCATTACATGGTAACGCGGAAGTAACTTGTCCGCACACTGGCGCAAAATACACGCTCAACGGCACCCAACTAACAAAAGTTGAAATGTAGAAGCGACATTACTGGCGCGATAGTGATTTTTACATCCGCGGTCTTCTTGCCGCGATTGAACACTGTAGGAGCGACATTATTGTCGCGATCATAATCTTGTATGTGCGGCATTACTGCCGCAATAACCACTTTCTGTAGGAGCGACATTTCTGTCGCGATAATAATCATGCAGTTCATCGACCTTGCCGCTCAACAAGCCCGCATAAAAGATAAGATCAACGCTAATATTCAAAAAGTGCTGGCCCACGGCCAATACATCCTCGGCCCCGAAGTGACCGAGCTGGAAGAAAGACTTGCCGCTTTCACTGGTGCTAAACACTGCATTACAGTTGCGAACGGCACTGACGCTCTGCAAATTGCCCAAATGGCTTTTGGTATTGGCCCTGGCGATGAGGTAATTACCCCCGGATTTACCTACATAGCCACTGCAGAAACGGTCGCCCTGCTGGGCGCGAAACCCGTGTATGTAGACGTTTGCCCTAAAACTTACAACCTTGACCCAACCAAGCTAGAAGCGGCCATTACTACAAAAACCAAAGCCATTATCCCAGTAAGCCTGTACGGCCAGTGTGCCGACTTCGATGCCATCAACGCTATTGCAAACAAACACGGTATTCCCGTAATCGAAGACGCAGCCCAAAGCTTTGGTGCAAGCTACAAAGGCAAAAGATCCGGTAATTTAAGCACGGTGGCCTGTACAAGCTTCTTTCCTAGCAAGCCTCTGGGATGCTATGGCGATGGTGGTGCTCTCTTCACTAATGATGACGAGCTGTCTGTTGTGCTGCGTCAGATCGCTCGCCACGGGCAGAATCGACGCTATCACCATATCCGTGTAGGGGTAAACAGCCGTTTAGATACATTGCAAGCCGCCATTTTGTTACCGAAACTGGAAATACTGTCGGAAGAAATCAAGCTGCGTAATAAAATAGCGCAAGCTTACACACAACAGTTAAACGCAGCCGGCATAACCACGACTCCGTATATCGCAGAACATAACATTAGTGCATGGGCGCAATACACAATTCGAGTTAAAAACCGCGAACATATACAAAAGAGGCTAAACGAGCAGGGCATACCTACCGCTGTGCATTACCCCATTCCACTTAACAAACAACCGGCTGTAGCGAATGTCGAGGCATTATTACCAGTAGGCGACGAGGTGGCTGATCAGGTAATGAGTCTGCCTATGTACCCGTACATGAAAAGCATTGATGTTGATCGGATAGTAAAGGGCTTCTTAGTTAATATTTAGGATCTTGTATTTTAGTATTTCTTATAATATACAATATTGTTATTTATGGGTTTATGTATTCTATGGTGATCTGATTGTTTAAACGTTCATTGGTTGGCTTCTATTTTTTATTTCTTTTCTCTTTGTTGATATTTATTGTTAATAATGGGAGTCAGCAGGCTTATATTTCGTACTCTTTTAAAATTATACTAATTCTGTTGTCGGTCGCCTGTGTGTCATTTCTTATTATAAGGTCAATATTCCTTCCTATAGATAGATCTATATTGGTTGTGCTCCTGAGCTTTTCGTTGTACTCGATTTTATATTGTATTCTTTCTTTTAATGGCTTGAATGTTTTTACAGGGTTGCAAAGAGGTTTTCAGGTAGTTTCAGTTTTATCGGTTTTTTATGTTTTTTACTTCTTGGGAAGGAAAGTAAATGATGATTATTTTCCTTATGTAATTTTGTTGCTAAAGTTCCTGTTCATTTTTTACTTCTGTATTTCTTTAGTTTTTGCGCAGTATTCAAATTTTGATGGGGGGCTTCTTAATCCGAATGGATTCGGTCTTTGGGTGGGGTTGTTTGGTTTGGTTCTTCTGCAAGGATGGAAAGACGAAGGCTGTATTCAAAAAATTTTACTTCCTGTGTTAACCATTTATTTGATCTATATTAGCTCGTCTAGAACGGCGCTTGCTGCATATTTTCTGTGTTTCATAGTGTTTCTATTGCCTGTTAGAGTTTTGAGAAATAAGTTTGTCAGTTATTCGATGCTTGTGATTGTTTTATTTTCTTCATTTGTTCTGTTGTATCTTTATGTTAATATCGATTCTACGTCGTCAGATGTTGTAGCGATTAATGAGTTGGTCAGAAATTATTCCGGTAAAAATCTACTTTCTGGTAGAAATGAAATTTGGCCGTTGTTAATGGAGTATGCATTTTATAAGCCACTTTTGGGTTGGGGGGCAGGGATGCAGGTTTATGATATTGTCGGTGTTAATCTTTCAGCGCACAATTTTTATATTCAAACTTTTATTCAAGTTGGTTTTGTCGGTATATTTTTCCTTCTGTTGATTATTTTTTCTATTTTTAATTCAATTCTAAAAATTCAGAATGTTCTGGGTTTTAAAGGTTCTCTGTCTGTGTTTCTTTATATTTTGCTGGTTCAGAACTTTGAAGTTACGCTGTTGCAAAATAATTTGGCACTAAGTTATCCTGCTTGGGCATTTATTGGTTTTATGATTGGATTTGATAGGTGTAGGGTATGAATCCTTATTTCAAATTTGAGTTTCTATTTTATGCTATTCCAGTTGCATTTGCAGGGATTCATTTCTTCGAGTTTTCTAGCTACTACGCTAGAGTTGCAGGTTTGAGGACCTCGTCTATTCTTTTGGGGTATTCATATCAGCAGATGTGTTTTGTTGTGACAAGGTTTTTCTATATAGGGTTGATGCCTTTGTTGGGGATTGTTGTTGATAGTAATATTCGTCTGGATTTGTACAAAGAGCTTGTTCACTTAAGTCTTTTAAGTGCGGGTTTTTTTTATGCTGTCGCGTATTTTTTTAGAGGTGGTATTGTCAAGTTTTTTGAGCGGCGCCTTGGTGCTCCTGTTGTCTTTGATACGGCATACAGGAAATTTTCTTTTTGTGGTTTTCTTAATAATAAGAAAATAGTCTTTTTGTCATGTGTCGTATTTTGTGTATATTCAATAGGTGTGTTCGCCTCATTTTATTATGCTCTGCAATTTTATGAATATAGGGTTACTATTAGTCAGTTATCAGGTGTTATTAATGGTTTTGCTACAGTTTTGTTGACATTTATAGTGGAGCCTGCCTTAGCAAGGCGAATTGACACTAAAGATCAAGATTCGATAAATACAATATATTATATTATGATAGGGAGATTTATCGGTGTTGCTATTGTTTCTCACTTTGTATTTCTGTTTATTTGAGTTTTTATGCGTATTGTCCTATTGTCTGGTGCCAGTTCTATCCACACCGTCCGCTGGGCTAATGGCTTTGCCGAAGCTGGCCATGAAGTTCATGTCATCTCTCAACATCCGGTCGTTGACCCTTTCAGCTCAGCAGTAAAGCTACATCTATTTCGCAATCGTGGTGTCTTGGGTTACTTCACCATGGTCCCAGCAGTACGTAAGCTGCTACGTGAAATTAACCCTGATATTGTTAATGCCCATTATGCCAGTGGCTATGGCACCACGGCTCGGCTAGTCGGTTATCGCCCGTGGGTGCTGTCAGTTTGGGGGAGTGACGTCTATGACTTCCCGCATAAATCATCCTTACACAAATGGCTGGTCAAGAAAAACCTACGGGGTGCAGACCGGGTTGCTTCTACCAGTTATTGTATGGCTGATGAAACCCGAACCTTAACTCCAGAACTTACTGATATCGCTATCACGCCCTTTGGTGTTGAACTTAGTGCTTATGGGGACATCAAGCCAGTGTCGGCTGAGCAAAAGCCTAAATTGGTGATTGGTACAGTTAAGACTATGAAGCCTACATATGGTGTGGATACACTGATTGAAGCCTATGCATTATTGCGGAACTCGTTAAAGACCAAGCCAAAATTAGATACGCCAGAACTAGAACTGCGATTGGTAGGCGGTGGAGATCAAACAACTGAGTTGCAGGCACTGAGTCAGCGTTTAGGAGTTGCTGATAGTGTCAATTTTGTTGGCCGTGTTTCGCATAATGAAGTTCCTAAGGAGCTGGCAAGGCTCGATATCTACGTTGCATTAAGTCGTATTGAAAGCTTTGGTGTAGCTATTATTGAAGCCGGTGCGGCAGGTCGCCCGGTGGTTGTATCTGATGCGGGTGGCCTTCCAGAAGTAACCATTAATGGTGAAACGGGTTTTGTGGTCCCTAGGGAAAACCCCCAGGCGGCTGCGGCCGCTTTAGAAGAGCTAGTGTTGGATGCTGTTCTGCGCCACCGTATGGGTTTTGCAGGCCAGAAGCATGTAGCTAAAAATTATTCATGGGATGCTTGTGTCCAGAAAATGTTGAAGATTTATGAAAATCTCATTGTGTAGATTTTTGATATATGTAGTTTGGAAATAAATAATATGAATTTTTCTAACGTGTTAGTGCTTGCTCCTCATACTGATGATGGAGAGTTGGGTGCCGGTGGTTTTATCTCAAAACTAATTGAGCAGGGGGCTAAAGTAACCTATGTGGCTTTTTCTACTGCTGAAGAATCAGTTCCAGACCATTTGCCTAGAGATATTCTGAAGACTGAAGTTCGTAGTGCGACCGGTAAGCTTGGTATGTCTGAAAATAATTTAGTTATTTTAAATTATCAGGTTCGTAAATTAAATTATGCTCGTCAGGAGATTTTAGAGGATTTAGTTAGAATTCGTAAGAGTAGTAATTTTGACTTGGTGTTGATGCCTTCGCTTAAGGATATTCACCAGGATCATACTACCATTGCTCAGGAAGGGCTTCGTGCTTTTAAAGGGACTACGATTTTAGGTTATGAATTGATCTGGAATAACCTAAGCTTTGATACTACATCTTTTATTAAGCTTGAGTCTAGACATATTGAGGCGAAGTATTCCGCATTGCAGTGCTACACTTCTCAGTCTGGTCGAGATTACATGAGTAGAGACTTTATTTTTGCTCTGGCAAAAACCCGTGGTGTTCAAATCGGTGCGGAGTATGCCGAAAGTTTTGAGGTGGTGAGATGGGTTATAAATTAAATGCACCGATAATGCTTTCCGTTCTTGCTGCCAAGTTGGAGTGTGAATGGAAGGGGGTGGATATTAAAATTGAAGGTGTATCGTCATTTAATACTGCACTTGAGTCTGATTTAACCTTTTTAAAGCAGGCTGCACAAGGTGCCGCTGGGATTGCACTTATCACAAGAATCTCGGATTCATCACTGGATATTGAATTTTCAGGTGTTTTGTTTTCAGATAATCCTCGGTTGACGTTTATCAAAGCTCTCAATTTTTTAGTGAGTGAGATAGGGTTTTCAACATGGGATTCACCTTCTGTTATTCATCCTACAGCTAAAATCGGCCAAAACGTAGTTGTTGAAGATGGTTGTTTTGTCGGTGCTAACACAATTATTGAGCATAATGTTGTGTTACATGCTGGTACACGTATTGGAGAAAATAGCCGGATACGTTCTTGCTCATCTATCGGAGGTGATGGTTTTGGGTTTGAACGTTTACAGGATGGTACGCCGTTGAGATTTCCTCATCTTGGTGGTGTTGTGATTGGTGATGATGTAGAGATAGGTTCATGCACAGCAGTTGCTCGCGGAACTTTATCGGATACAGTTATTGAAGATAATGTAAAAATTGATAATCTTGTTCATATTGCGCACAATTGTTTAGTAAGAAATGGTGCTTTTGTTATCGCTTGTGCTGAGATAAGTGGTGGTGTTGAAGTTGGTCGAAATTCTTGGATTGCACCGAATAGCTGTACTCATCAAAAAATTGTAATTGGTGATGATTCAATTGTGGGTCTTGGGGCGGTTGTTACAAAGGATGTTTCTGCTAAATCCGTTTATGCAGGTAATCCCGCTAAGAAAATAAGAGATTTGTAATGGCAGATTATCTTTTCATTAATCAATATGCTTCTACTCCAGTAGAGGGATTTGGTGGGCGTTACTATTATTTTTCTAAGGTGCTGCAAGAGCATGGTGAGAAAGTACTTTTAGTAACCAGTTCAAATCACCATTTATTGAGGCAAAAACCTGTATTCAATGGTTTGTGGCATTTTTCGAATTATGATGGTCTAGATGTTCTTTGGCTAAAAACCCTGCCTTACACTCGAGCAAACAGCCCAATACGTGTGATTAATTGGTTTTTGTTTGCTTTGTATATGCCTTTTCTGCGCTTGTTGAAGGCTCGACCTAAGCAAATTCACTTTTCATCGCCTTCACCGATTCCTTTTTTAGGTGTTTGCTTGCTTTCTAAGTTGTTTAAATCTAAAACCGTCTTTGATGTTCGAGATGTTTGGCCCGAAACACTGATTGAGATAGGCGGTATATCGCGTAGAAATTTATTTGTTCGCTTTCTTGGTTGGGTGGAGTCGTTTAGCTATAGAAATGCTGATGTTGTGACTTCTAATCTTGCTAATTTGGAGGTTCGTTTTAATGAACTTGGCTTGAATGTTGATAATTTTCTGTGGATCTCAAATGGTGTCGATATTAAGGGTGTAGAGTTTAGTCTGACAAATTCAAATATTAAACTTCCAATTCAATGTAATAATAAAAAAGTTATTGGTTATACTGGGACTCTGGGGGAAGCTAACTCTATTATTACATTACTTCAGGTTGCACGTTTGTTTATAGATAAGCCTGAGTATGTATTTTTAATTGTGGGTAGTGGAAAGGAACAGAGTTCACTGATTTCATATTGCGAAGATAACAATATCACTAATGTTATTTTCATGGATGCTGTTACCAAGGCAGATGTTTATAAAGTCCAGTCTATGATGGATGTTTTGTGTGTGGGTGCTAAGCCCTCGCCGTTGTATCGTTATGGTGTTTCTCCTAATAAACTATACGAGTATATTTATTCTGGTGTGCCTGTTCTTTACTATATCGATACTGTTGGGTATCACCCGGTCAGGGATGCAGGGTGTGGTGAGCAAGTTACGTCGAGTGACTTGCAAGAATTTTATAGAGCAATTATAAAACTAACTTCACTAAGCACCGAAGAGTATAGTCTTATGAAGAAAAACGCACAAAAATATATTATTGAAAATCATCTTTATGATAATTTAGCTTTAAAACTTGTTGATAAAGTAGATAAATATGTTAAGAGTGTTTGATTTTACCCTTGCTCTATTGGGACTGTTATTTGGCTCTCCGGTATTATTCGTTATTTATGTTCTGGGAATGTTTGATACTGGCTCGCCATTGTTTAAACAGGAACGGGTTGGGCGTTATAAAAAGCCCTTTACGCTGGTGAAGTTCAGGACTATGGCCGTTGATACTGCGTCGGTAGCCAGTCATCTTGCATCTACAGCATCTATTACCCGCATGGGTGGTTTTTTACGTAAAACCAAGCTGGATGAGCTGCCACAACTTTGGAATGTGCTGAAAGGTGAAATGAGTCTGGTTGGCCCGCGCCCGAACTTGTTTAATCAGGATGAATTAATTGCCGAACGTGATGCGCTGGGTGTGTATGCAGTCCGGCCGGGTATTACCGGATTGGCGCAGGTAAATGAGATTGATATGTCTACGCCGAAGTTGTTGGCAGAGACCGATGCAAAGATGATTGCAGAAATGTCTGTTGCCAACTACTTTCGCTATATTCTTCAGACAGTTACCGGTAAAGGTTCTGGTGACAGAGTGAAAGGATAATTCCCACCCTGCAGCAGGATTTTTACAAAAGTTTATGGTTTATCTTGGTTTAGAAAACCCCAAAGATGCCGGTAACGTCGGTTCGGTTTTACGGGCGCTGGGGTGTTATCAGGCTGATGGCATCTTTTACACCGGCAGCCGTTATGACCGTGCCGTAAAGCACAGTACCGATACGCGTAACGTGGCAGAAAAAGCGCAGATGTCTCATGTCGGGAGTCTGCTTCTGGTTAAAGAGCAATTGCCGGATGATGCCCGCCTGATTTGTGTGGAGCTGGTTGTCGGTGCAACGCCGCTGCCGGAGTTTGAGCATCCTGAGCATGCACTTTATGTGTTCGGCCCTGAAGATGGCAGTATTCCGCAGGATATTGTCAGTGCTGCCGATGAGGTGGTTTATATCCCTACGGTGGGGTGTATGAATCTGTCAGCAACGGTTAATGTTGTGCTTTATGACCGCTTGGCAAAGCTTGGCCCGGCAAAGGACATTAAATCAGGGGATGAGCTGATAAAAAGCAGTCGGGATAACCGGAATAGGTTAAGGCGTTGAGGGTTTAACGTTGGACGTTCTGCGTGCTCCTACAGTAATAATCCCGTAACGTTTGCAGCGCATCCGAAACATGCCTGATAGGTTTGGGTTCAGGGGCGTGTCAGCATACTGATGTGGTTATTGCAGCATTTAAAAGGATTTTTATGTTTGAAATACTTCATCATGGTGCGGTTAATGGTGTAACCGGTTCCTGTCATCAGCTGAAACTGGCGAGCGGGCTGTCGTTGTTGGTTGATTGCGGTTTGTTTCAGGGGGCGGAGTCCATTGACCGGGAAAGCGGTAACGAAGATTTTAACCGCAAGCAAATCGATTTTCCGCTGGCAGGTATTCAGGCTTTAGTGGTTACCCATTGCCATATTGATCATGTTGGGCGTATCCCTTATTTATTGGCGGCGGGATTTAACGGCCCGGTGTATGCCAGTGAGGCAACGGCACAGTTACTGCCTCTGGTAATTGAAGATGCTATTAAAGTGGGCGTCAGTCGTGATGAGCGGTTAATTCGTTCGGTGTTGCAGAAGTTGCAGTCGCTGTTGGTGCCGGTGCCTTATAAGCAGTGGTTTGATATTGCGGGTATCGACGGTTTAAAAGCAAAATTTCATTGTGCAGGGCATATTCTGGGTTCTGCCTATGTTGAGTTTGATCTGGCTGCCGCCTCTCTGGCAGAGGCTGCCTCTCCGGCAGAAAAGCATGGTCGGAAAAAGTCCCATAAAATCGTATTTTCCGGTGATTTGGGTGCACCGTATTCACCGTTATTACCTGCGCCAAAAGCCCCGTATCGCGCCGATACCCTGGTTATTGAAAGCACCTATGGTGACAGGGTGCATGAATCGCGCCGCCAGCGCCGCGCACAGTTGCAGCAGGTTATTGAAAAGTGTCTGAAGAATGGCGGAACGGTATTAATCCCGGCATTTTCGATTGGCCGTACGCAGGAGTTGTTGTACGAGCTTGAGGAGATTATTCACCGGGTAAGCGCGGCCAATACCCGTAACAGTGGCTCTGACAATGTGTGGGAGCATCTGGATATTATTGTCGATTCGCCGCTGGCTGCTGAATTTACCGCCAGTTATCGCGCATTAAAGCATCTGTGGGATGCTGAGGCGCGCAATAAGGTAAGGGCAGGGCGGCATCCGCTGGATTTTGAGCAGTTGCTTACTGTTAACCGCCATGCCGATCATCTGAATACCGTTGCTTATCTTAAAAAGACCGGCCGTGCGGCTGTTGTAATTGCCGCCAGTGGAATGTGCAGCGGTGGCCGTATTCAGAATTATTTAAAAGCCCTGCTGCCGGATGAGCGTACCGATGTGATATTTGTTGGTTATCAGGCGCGTGGTACAGCGGGGCGAGATATTCAGCAATATGGCCCGCGTTTCCGCGAGGGTAAATCACCTGGTTACGTGGTGCTGGATGGTCAGCGGGTAGATATTAAAGCGGGTGTGTATACGCTTGGTGGATACAGTGCCCATGCCGATCAGCGCGACCTGCTTAATTTTGTCAAACGTATGCGCCATAAGCCGCAGCATATCCGTATTGTGCATGGTGATGATGAGGCGAAGCGTGAATTGCGGCGGCTCTACCGGGAGATGTTACCGGATACCGATGTGGTGATTGGGTAGGAGCGGCCCATGGCCGCGAATCGGGTTTTTAAAGTCGCTATGCAGTCACTACTGTCCCACAGCTTGGAGTGACATTGTGTCACTCCAAACCGCAGCATTCATCGACTACTGTTTTTCAATCTGAAACGCTTTTCCGGGGCAAGCCCCTGGCCCCCTGTAAGGAGAGGTATCTCCTTACGATCCTCTCTTTTCGGCGCGTTCGGCTTCATCCAGCCAACGGCAATAATTATGCGGCACGCAAAACAATGACTCCGGGCATCCATGCCCTTCACCCTTCGGGCCAGCCTGCGGCTGTTGAAATGGCTCCTGCCATTTAGCCCGCCCGGAACGACACTTTAAAACACCAACAACTTGTATCGTCCCGGGGCAGGGTTTTGCTCTGAAGGCCGCAGAATCATCTGGTTGTCTGGCGCCGCACGATCGCCGGTTTAAGTAATCCGCTCAGCCGTATTTCAACGGAAACCGTGTTTGAGACATGATATTTAAAAAATGCGTTTGATCTGAAAAGTGGCATTGCGGTGATGGTTTTCTGCGCCTCTGGGGCCGCTGCAGAAACCGCAGATATGTCTGGCCTGTCCGCAGGGATGCGGACAAGTGGCTCCGGCCATGGATGGCCGATGAGGCACGAGGCCAGTAAATATCAAGGTTTCAAGGAATACGGCCCAGAAAGCGCGAAGCTGGGGTCGGCCCGCCGGCAAGGGGATAAGTTCCCCTGCGAGGCATTGGACCTGGATGTTAAATAGTGCAGTTTTTGTCAGCTACGGTGCTGATTAAAAACTATGGGACAGCAGTGGCTATGCAGCGTTGATGTTTATCGGCCCGCCGTTGGCGGGCATCGCGGCCATGGGCCGCTCCTGCACAAAACGATGTGTCGCGGCAGAAATTCCGCTCTTAGGGGTTCATCGCGAAAGACGTGTCACTCCCGGAGCTCCGTGTTACAGGAGCCACTCATGCTATTATGGGGCCATTATCAGAACACCAAAAATGAGGATACAGGTGTGATTCAGAATTTACCGGATGCTTTTTATGCAGTTAAACCAGACGCCTCTGTCGCGGCGCAGCGCGTTGCTTTTGGCACATCCGGGCACCGTGGCTCTGCATTAAAAAGTACCTTTAACGAGTGGCATATTCTGAGTATTGCTCAGGCTGTGGCCGATTACCGCGCTCAGGCCAATATTGGTGGGCCACTGTTTCTCGGTCAGGATACTCATGCTTTGTCACAGCCTGCCTGGGAAACCGCTTTGCAGGTGCTGGCTGCTAACAATATTGATGTGCGTATTGCCGCGGGTGGAGAGGTTACGGCAACGCCGCTGGTCAGCCGTGCCATTCTCAGTTTTAACGCGTCTGAGCCGGCAGGGCAGGCCGACGGTCTGATTATTACGCCTTCGCATAATCCGCCGGAGGACGGTGGTATTAAGTACAACACCCCGGATGGCGGCCCTGCCGATAGTGACGTTACCGGCTGGATTGAACAGCGTGCTAATGAATATCTGCATAATGGCTGCACGGATGTGAAGCGCCTGGATATCAGTACGGCCCGCACGCAGGCGCAGGAATACGACTTTGTTGCTGAGTATATTGCCCAGCTGGGTCAGGTTGTTGATTTGCAGGCTATCCGTAACAGCGGGCTGAAGCTGGGTGCTGATCCTATGGGCGGTACTGCGCTGCCGGTGTGGCAGGCGCTGGGCGCTGAAGCCGGTATGAAGATCAGCGTGGTTAATCAGCAGGTCGATCCGGCATTTGCTTTTATGCCGCCGGATCACGATGGCCGTATCCGTATGGATTGTTCCAGTACCGCTGCGATGGCGAATTTGCTTAAGGTCAGAGATCAGTTTGATATTGCCTTTGGTAACGACCCCGATGCCGATCGTCATGGTATTGTCGATTCTGCAGGCTTAATGAATCCGAATCATTTCCTGTGCGTATGTGTCGATTATTTATTAACCCATCGTCCACATTGGCCAGCCACTCTTAAAGTGGGTAAAACCCTGGTTACCAGTTCAATGATGGATCGTGTTGTGCAGGCAAACAGCCGCGAACTGTATGAGGTTCCGGTAGGATTTAAGTGGTTTGTCGCAGGTCTGTTTAATGGCGAGCTGGCATTCGGTGGTGAAGAGAGTGCCGGAGCAAGCTTTCTAACCTTTGATGGCAAGCCCTGGTCTACCGATAAAGATGGTATTTTACTCTGTCTGCTCGCCGCTGAAATTATGGCTGTAACGGGTTTGAAACCATCGGAGTATTACGCAAAACTGGTGCAGCAACATGGCAACCCTGTCTACCGCCGTATTGACGCACCAGCAACACCGGATCAAAAAGCAGCCTTTAAGAAGCTGACGGCAGCTAGTATTACTGCTTCACAGTTAGCAGGTTACGATATTATTGCAGTGCATACCGAAGCACCTGGCAATGGTGCTTCTATTGGTGGTATTAAAGTGAGTACGGCGCAGGGGTGGTTTGCTGCACGTCCAAGTGGCACTGAAGATATTTACAAAATTTATGCTGAAAGTTTTGTGGATGATAAACATCTGCAACAACTTATTGATGAAGCGCAAAGCTTACTGAGTAGTGTATTGTGAGTTGATGGTGAGATCTGTTTGCAAACCATGCCATCTATAGAGTCTTTCAGAATACCCGCTTTGCGGGTATTGTTTTTCATTCACATGCTTCGGCTCCGCCATTTTTGAAAATGTTCATCAAAGGGCGGGTATTATCGGAACATTTTAGTGGCTTACTTTTGATGCATTCAGTACCCAGTCTGGGCACTCGCCTTGTTTATTGTAAGCGGCTGGGGCTTCAAGTAGCAGATTGATAACCTCTTCGACTTTAAAGTCGTGACAGGCTTTGTCCAGGCGATTCAGCAAGTTGTGTGTCTCGGGCCAGGATAGGTGTACTTCGTTTGCCGTCATAATTCGTGGATGATCAGTGCCCTCCACATTGTCGCCAATTAGCAGCTCTTCATAGAGTTTTTCGCCTGGGCGTAAGCCGGTAAATTGCAGCTCTATATCGCCATGAGGGTTCTGGTCGGTCTTTTCGGTCAGCCCTGAGAGGCGAATCATTTTCTTGGCTAGGCTGGTAATTTTTACCGGTTCACCCATATCCAATACGAATACATCACCACCTTTGCCCATGGCACCTGCCTGAATAACCAACTGTGAGGCTTCGGGTATAGTCATAAAATAACGAATAATATCAGGGTGGGTAACGGTAATCGGGCCGCCATCTTTAATTTGTTTGCGGAACAAAGGCACAACCGAACCGGATGAGCCCAGCACGTTGCCAAAACGCACCATGCAGAACAGGGTGTCACTCTGACGGTTTGCCAGTGCCTGCAAAACAAGTTCCGCCATACGCTTAGAAGCCCCCATGACATTGGTGGGGCGAACGGCTTTATCGGTAGAGATTAATACAAAGCGCTCTACGCCGGCAGCTATCGCCGCTTCAGCACAATACCAGGTACCAAATACATTGTTACGCACACCTTCAACCACGTTATGTTCAACCATGGGCACGTGTTTATAAGCTGCGGCGTGGTAGATGGTTTGTACGCAGAAGGTGCGGAAAATGGTTTCCAGGCGATTCTGCTTTTGTACTGAGCCGAGAATAGAGACAATGTCAGTAGCTAATTCATGGGCACTTTTCAGTTGTTGTAGTTCCTGCTCAATGGCATACAGACTGTATTCGTTTAGTTCAAACAGAATCAGTTGTTTGGGCTGTTGTAAAAGGGCCTGTCGGCATAGCTCCGAGCCAATTGAGCCGCCTGCTCCGGTAACTAATACGACTTTATTGAGGATATTGTTTTGTAATAGCTCTATTCTGGGGTTAACGCAATCCCGGCCTAGTAGGTCTTCGATTTCTACTTCACGAACTTCTTCTATGCGTGCTTTACCACTGACGATATCGTTTACTGAGGGAGCGGTAAGAACCTCCAGCTTGCTTTCCGTTAGCTTTTCAATCAGCTGCTTACGCTCAGATATGCTGGTTCGGCCCAGAGCCAGTAAAACTTTTCTAATATTATGATGCTCGATGATGTTTTCTATATTGTTGGCACGATAGACTTTGAGGCCATGAATATTCATATTTTGCTTTTTATTATCGTCATCAATAAAAGCAAAGGGGCGATAGTGGTCGCTGCCCGCCAGTGCTTTGGCTAATGCGACACCCTGCTGCCCTGCACCATAAATCAGAACCGGTTCGCATTTACCTTTGCTTAACTGGCCAACAATACTGCGTATAAATAGTCTGGGGGTGCCCAGGAGTGCGAATGCCGTAAAAAAATAAATGATCAGGCTGGAGCGGGGGACGTTTGCATGCGTGAAGAATGAACTGCTGGCGAGTGCAATGGCAGAAATAGCGATTCCCAGAGCCATGGTCGTAAACGCCTGGCCAGCCATAAAACGGACAACGGCACGATACAGGCCGAGTCTGACGAAGACAGTCAGCGTCAAAAAGGTTGTGATCAGCGTTGCTGAAATAACCGCGTTGTCTATTCTCGGCGTAATGGTTCCATAGCGCAGAGCCAGAGCCAAGTAAATAGCAACGGGAATTGCTATAAGGTCATAGGATACAGAAATAAAACGCTTAGTCGGGCGGGGAGCATTCAGCAGGAAATTAATCATGGGGCTGAAATTCATTTTATTGTGACTTCCCTGAAGTTTAGCAATTTTCTCCGCGTTTGTGCTGCAGCGGACTGTAAATTATAGCGATGCTTGAGGGTGCAGTAATCTTGATCTCATCCTGAGATTATGTGTGTTGCAATAGGAGGTGTCTGCTGAAATGGCTCCCCGAGTTGGACTTGAACCAACGACCAATAGATTAACAGTCTACTGCTCTACCGACTGAGCTATCGGGGAACATCAGCAAGTGCGCGCATTATGCTGATGCAGATTTTCTCTGTCAAGCATCTGTTTGATTTTGTTGGCTTTTAATTTTTAGCGTCAACAGTGAGGAGGCTGATTGCAGGACGATTAACAACCTCGGAGATGCTTTATCTGTCATAAATTTAAGGTATTCTTGGCAATCAGATTTCGCTTTAGTCCAATGGAGCTTGTATGAACCAGCAATACCCCGCTAACTCTGCGGTTACGACCCCTGTTGTCGGTCCAGACGATGAAATTAATTTGACGGATCTGTTCCGTAATATCTGGCGTCAGCGGGGGCTGGTGATCGGGGTTACCTTATTTATGGGAGTGGCTGTTATGGCATTCCATTTTTTCAAGGCGTCTTTTTCTGTGCCGCAGCAGGTTGAATACCCCATTGCTCTGACTTTCCTGAGCGACGGTAAATACCCGAACGGAACAGTATTCAGTCCCCGTGATATTATCGCCCCAGCGGTGATCAACGCACTCGCTGCACGGGGCGAAATTGCAGTATCAGCCGACAAATTGGTGAATGCGCTGAACGTATCATATTCTAATTCCCTTTATCAGGAGAGTGAAGACAAGCTGAACGAGTTATTGGCGAACGCCAAAACACCGCAGGAAATACGTACCGCTGCGGATACGGCTTTGACTGAACTGCATGATAAATCCCATGGGTTTCTTACCCTCAGTCTGAATCTTCAGGAGGCCGGGTTGAATGTCGTGCAAGGTACGGAGGTGCTGACTGCGGTGGTGGATACCTGGGCGCAGCTGTCGATTGAACGCGGCTTAACGAATGTTGATATTGACCGGCCTTTGGTTGCCTTTAGTGCTGTTGAAGGTACTAATCTGATTGACGTTTACGATGGTGCTACCACCTATCTGGAAGCACTGCGGTCTGCGGTAAGTAAGTTGTCCAAAATGCCAGGTTCCGGCAGCATGGTTGTCGATGGGCGGACTCTGAATGATGTACGCCGTCAGTTGGTGATGCTGGAGGGTAGTGATATCGGCCCTTTGCGTGAGTTTGCCTATTCAAATTCTTCTGAGCTGGCTGCGAAAGATCCGGCAATCATGGTCCGTCTGTTTTCCCGTCAGCGTTTGTTGCGTCTGGAGCATGAGCGATTAACGAAGTTAGTTGCTTCCTACGATTCCGCACTGAATCAGCTGTCGAGCACCAGCACTCAGGACCTGAATAAAACGGCTGGCAGTAATGAATCTTCCGGGGCGCAGTTTGACCAGTCATTTTTAGACTCCCTGCTGGTGTTGGGTAATAAGCTGGGTGGTGTAGAGATGCGTCAGGATTTATTCAAGCGCCGTACAGCTGCGACCGAAGAGTTGCTGGAGCTTGAGAAAGAGATTGCGATTCTGGCGGGATCTGATGACAAGACCTATGGCAACCTGGACTCACAGTCAATTTTAAAGGCTGCTTTGGAAGGCGTTGAGACTAATCTGAACACGATTCAGCAGCAACTCGATAATTTTATCGGAGCTTATCGCGAGCAGACATTGCAAAGTGGTGGGCAATTGTTTGTGGCAGATGCTGCGCCGGTAGTGCGTGGTGGAAGCTTTCAGATGGGGCGGAAAATGGGGCTGCATCTGGCACTGGGAATTATTCTGGGCGGAATGCTTGGGGTTATGCTGGCATTGATCCGGGCGGCTATGCTGTCTTCACGCGTAAAGGGTTAAGGCTGCACATCCTCAGGTGATGGATACAAAAAAGCCCGGCAACCTTGCCGGGCTTTTTTATGCCTGTTATCTGAGGATCAGTCCTTCGCAATCCGGCTGAAGGTTGCCCCTTTCTGATCGCGATACTTGGCGTTTTCACGCTTGTTATAAGGGCGCAGCGCCGGGCTTGAAAGCATCTCAAATGACATGGCGCAGATCACCATACCCGGACGCAGTGCCAGTGGCAGCTTGCCGTTATTGTAGAACTCCAGCACGATCTGCCCCTGCCAGCCCGGATCAATGCGTCCTGCGGTCACATGCACCATCAGGCCCAGGCGGGCAAGGGAGCTGCGGCCATCCAGCCAGCCGACCAGATCTTCGGGTACGCAGACCGATTCCAGTGTTGCTCCCAGCACCAGTTCTCCCGGGTGAATAAACAAAGCGTCATCGGCTTCAATCTCGATCTCTTTACTCATAATACGGTTGATATCGCGTTCAAGCTGAATGCGGTCACCGGACAGATCGAGGTGGGTCACTGAGTTGTTGTTGAATACGCGGAAGCGGTGGTCGAGGCGCAGATCTACGCTGATGCCGGCAATGGCATCGCTGGCTGGCTTTGGATCGATAACAATGCTGCCATCGGCAATGCGCTGTTCAATATCGCCGTCGCTGAGTCGCATGCTGTGCTTCCTGTTGAGTAAAAAAGAGGGCGCAGTTTACCTGAAAAGCGCAGCAGCGCGAAGCGGGTGAAATGTTCAGCCCTTGAGGTCGGTAATATCAATCTGATAGCGGGTTTTGCCTTTTTCTTTGTCGACCAGGCGTACCAGCTGATAGCCGCGATCGATGGCAAACCAGGCAAAGACTTCGCGGCCTTTTTTCTGACGAATCTGTTCAACCTTGATGGTTTTCAGCTTACCTATCCGTGTACTCAGCTGCTCTTCGCCGATAATTCTGAACTGGAAATCTTTAACACGTTTTTTCTCAAATACGGGGTAACTCAGCTCATGATTGTTGGCTGGGTTCTCGGGGCTGCCTGTGTCTTTTCTGAGGGTAGAAAGATCGAGACTGGCCTGCAGCATATAGGTTAGGTTGTCATGAACCTCGTTTGTCCATGCCTTCGGATAGTCTTTGTTGTTTTCCAGGTCTTTGATCAGCTTCAGTTGTGGGGAAAATAACAGCGTGCGGTCAGCCTCGTTAAACAAGCCGGTGGCGCGGTAGCGATATTCCAGTGGTTTTATCTGGCCGTCATCAAAGCTGAATTCGGATGTTTCTTTCAGTGCGGCGGCGCTGGTTTCTGCTTCAAACGTTAACAGCCAGTGGCCACTGGGGAGTTGGCGTAAGTTGCGTTCGGCTTCTACATCAATGCTGAACCAGCCGAGTTTCCACTCTGTTTTGTAGCGTGCAGAAAAAGGTTTAAGGGTTGTGAATTCACGATGGCTGGCAGCAGATTTTTCTTTGTCAGCAGTCTCTTCTGCGGCTGTTGCAAAAGAAAAAGTGGGGCAGGCGATCAGGGCAAAGGCCAGAAGGCGGGGAAGTAAAAAGGAAGTCATAAAGGTCAGCCAAGTCCATTTGGCCAACAGTATATCGGAGCAAAATCAGGACGTCAGTTGCAATCCGGTGGCGGGAATCACATTTCCATCCAGGCGGGCATTGTTGCCGGCCATGGTCAGGCGGCCTTCAACAAACCATTTAACCGCAATCGGATAAATCACGTGTTCCTGAATTTGTACGCGTTTCTGCAGGCTGGCGGCATCGTCGCCGTCGTATACCGGCACCACGGCCTGAATCACGTTAGGTCCGCCATCTAGTTCTTCGGTTACAAAATGCACCGTCACACCATGCTCACTCTCGTCATCATCAAGGGCGCGCTGATGGGTATGCAGCCCCTGATATTTCGGCAGTAATGACGGGTGAATATTCAGCATGCGGCCATGATAATGAGCGACAAAATCCGGCGTCAGAATACGCATAAATCCGGCCAGCACCACCAGATCGGGAGCGTGCTCGTCGATTTCTGCCATCAGTGCGCGGTCGAAGTCTTCACGGCTGCTGAATTCTTTGTGATCCAGTACGGAGGTTGGCAGATCGCGGTCGCGGGCTTTCTGCAGGCCCGCGGCTTCCGGACGGTTGCAGATAACCGCGGCGATTTCGGCTTCCATACTGCCACTTTTAATGGCATCGGCAATGGCAACCATATTGCTGCCACTGCCGGAGATCAGAATCACGATACGCGGTACGGCAGGCTTATCGTGGGTGCTGCTGTCGTTCATAGACTGCGGTTACCGGTAAATTCAACCTGTTCGTCAGCCTCACCTTTGGCCTGAACTTCACCAATCAGCCATGCCTGTTCGCCTTCGGCGTTGAGCAGGGCGATAGCGGCATCGGCTTTTTCTTCCGGCAGCGCGACAATCATGCCGACACCACAGTTAAAGGTGCGGAACATTTCTGAGGTAGCCACTTTGCCGTTGCTCTGCAGCCATTCAAAAACCGCAGGCCATTTCCAGCTGTTGGTATCGATAACGGCTTTGCAGTCGTCAGGCAGAACGCGCGGAATGTTTTCCTGGAAACCGCCGCCGGTGACGTGGCACATAGCGTGTACGTCAGAAGCGTTAATCAGTTTCAGTGCGGATTTTACATAAATACGGGTTGGCGCCATCAGCGCATCAGCAACAGGCTGGCCATCCAGATCGGCACTCAGGTCGGCACCGGATACTTCGATAATCTTACGGATCAGCGAGTAACCATTGGAGTGCGGGCCGCTGGACGCCATAGCGATCAGCTTGTCGCCGGCTTTTACTTTGGAGCCGTCGATGATGTCGTCTTTCTCAACGATACCTACGCAGAAACCGGCCAGATCGTAGTCTTCGCCTTCGTACATGCCCGGCATTTCGGCGGTTTCGCCACCGACCAGAGAGGCTCCGGCCTGTTCACAGCCATCACCGATACCACTGACCACGGCCGCGGCTACGTCCACGTTCAGTTTGCCGGTGGCGTAGTAGTCGAGGAAAAACAGCGGTTCAGCGCCGGCAACCACCAGATCGTTCACACACATGGCCACCAGATCGATACCGATGGTGTCGTGCTTTTTCAGATCCATTGCCAGGCGCAGCTTGGTGCCTACACCGTCAGTGCCGGATACCAGAACCGGTTGGCGGTAGCCCTGTGGCAGCTCGAACAGGGCGCCAAAACCACCCAGTCCGGCCATCACTTCCGGGCGGCGGGTACGTTTGGCAACGCCTTTGATGCGTTCGACCAATGCATTTCCGGCGTCGATATCGACACCAGCGTCTTTGTAGCTCAGGGATTGTTGTTCACTCATGCCGTCGTCACTGGGTGGCCCATAGAAAGGCGCGTATTCTAACGATTTGTGCGCCGTCCTGCATCATGGAAATGAGCAAATCTGAGAGTGGCCGAAAGCTGTCTGTATGGTCAGATTTTCGCACAGATGTTGTGAGTAAAGACGGCGGGAGGCACATTCTTATTTTGCGGCCTGCGGCACAATTTCGGCTGCGGTAGTGGTTATGTTAAACCGTTATTTTGCGGCCTGCGGCACAATTTCGGTCATGATAGTGGTTATGTTGAACATTCGTGGCACAATACCGCCCGATTTAAATCTTCAGCTGTAAGGAACCTGTCTGTGCGTGCAGCCAGTCTGATTTTATTGTTGTTTCTAAGCCTTGGCAGTCATGCGGTGACCGTCTCTGACCTGTATCAGGTACGTGTGCCGGTTGCCGATCAGTCGCAGGGCAGCCGCCAGAGCGGTATTCAGGATGCGCTGCAGCAGGTGCTGGTGAAGGTCTCCGGCCAGACGGCCAGTGTGCAGAATGAGACAGTACAGGCTGCGGCGGCCAATGCTGACCGTTACGTAAAAAGTTTTCGCTACAGCCGTGACGAAGCCGACGACAGTCTGCTGCTTGAAGTTTTATTTGCCCAGAACCTGATTGATTCCCTGTTAAAAGACGCTCAGCAGCCGGTGTGGGGTAAAAGCCGTCCGCTGGTATTGCTGTGGCAGGGGGTTGAAGATGAATTACAGCGCAAGGCGCTGAATCAGAACAGCGGCGCCTGGCGTGCACGGCTTGAGCGCGCCATGAGTGAGCGCGGAATTCCGCTGTTATGGCCAGCGCAGGATCTGGAAGACGAACTGGTGTTGCCGGTGGAGCGCCTGTGGGGCCTGTTTAAAGATGACGTGCAGAAAGCCTCCGCCCGTTATGCCGCCGATGCGTTTATGGCCGGGCGTTTGTCTCCGGGGCGCGATAATGGCTGGCTTTATCAGGGCTTTATTCAGCATAAGGGTGACTGGCTCGACCTGCAGGCCGAAGGCGATGACGTGAATGCGGTACTGCTGCAGGTGGCCGATCAGGTGGCTGGTTTTCTTTCTGCGCGCTATGCCCTGCGCAGTGATGGTATTGCCGGTGGTCATCAGCTGATGATTCAGGGCGTGCAGAATTTCCGCCAGTATCACGATGTGATCAGTTATCTGAACGCCAATGTGGCGGTGAACTCGGTACGTGTGCTGGCGGTTAATCAGCAGGATTTAACACTGGAGCTGGATCTGGCGGCCGACTGGGCGCAGGTCTGGAGCACTCTGGCCCTGGATAAGCGCCTGCTCGCCACGGAGCAGGAGCAGGTTTTTCGCTGGCAGCCATAAATGCAGATCATGGATCATCATCAACAACTGACCCTGTCGGTCGCGGTGCGCGATGATGCGCGCTTTGCTAACTATTACGCCGGCCCGAACGAGCAGATCGTGCAATCGCTGCAGCAGCAGTGGACGGTGCATGGCGAGCCTTACCTGTACTTGTGGGGCGCGCCGGGAGTTGGCTGCAGTCATCTGCTGCAGGCTTCCTGTCATTATGCTGAAGGGCTGGGACATCAAAGCGTCTATCTGCCGCTGGACGAACTGGTGGAATACAGCCCGGCGGTTCTGGATGCGATGGAGCAGTTACCGCTGGTTGCGCTGGATAATATTCAGGCCGTTGCAGGTCGCCCGGATTGGGAAGAAGGGCTGTTTCATTTGTTTAACCGTATCCGTGACCGTCAGGGGCACTTACTGATTGCCGCCAGTCAGGCGCCGGGTCATATCGGTGTGCAGCTGCCCGATCTGTCATCCCGTCTCAGCTGGGGCATGGTGTATCAGGTCGAGCCGCTGGAAGATAACGATAAAGTACTGGCTCTGTTGCTGCGCGCCAAGCGCCGTGGTCTGAATATGAGTGATGAAGTGGCGCGCTTTATTCTGACCCGTGGTCCGCGTGATATGCAGGGCCTGTTTGATTTGCTGGAAACCCTCGATCAGGCCTCTTTGTCGGCCCAGCGTAAGCTGACCATTCCTTTTATTAAGGCGGAAATGGGCTGGTAAGCTTTTTTCCTCGTTCCTGCGCTCCGCGTGGGAATGCAACTGTGCCAGCAAGGGCTAGCATGCAGAGCGTGGGAGCCAGATGAACAGCAGACATAAAAAAACCGCCAGCAGGCGGTTTTTTTATGTGCGTGAACCGTGTCGTCAAAGCACTCAGCTGAGTGCTTTTTTGATGCGGTTCAGGGCATCTTCCAGAGTTTTCATGCTGGTCGCGAATGACAGGCGCATATAGCCCGGTGAGCCGAAGGCAGAACCCGGAACCAGCGCGACACCGGCTTCCAGCAACAGTTTTTCGGCAAAGTCGACATCGTTATCGATACCGGCTTTATCCATGGCGCCTTTGACATTCGGGAAGGCGTAGAAAGCGCCGTCGGCCGGGATGCAGCTGAAGCCCGGAATCTCGTTCAGGGTTTTCACCACGTAGTCGTGACGCTCTTTAAACGCTTCAACCATTGGCAGAACGCAATCGCGCCCGCCATTCAGTGCCGCTTCTGCCGCTACCTGGGAAATAGAAGTCGGGTTAGAGGTGCTCTGCGACTGTACCTTCTTCATCGCGCCAATCAGCTTGGCCGGACCAGCGGCATAGCCGATACGCCAGCCGGTCATGCTGTACGCCTTGGATACACCGTTCAGCACGATGGTGCGGTCGTACAGTTCAGGGCAGACGGTAAGAATGTTTTCGAAGGCAAAATCTGCCCACCAGATGTACTCGTACATATCATCGGTAGCGATCATGATCTGCGGATGCTTTTTCAGAACGGCGCCCAGGGCCTTCAGTTCGTCGGCGGTATAGGCCACACCAGACGGGTTGGACGGGCTGTTCAGCACCACCAGTTTGGTTTTATCGGTGATCGACGCTTCCAGCTGCTCGGCGGTGATTTTAAAGCGGGTGCTTTCATCGGTTTCGATAACCACCGGCACGCCACCGGCAATCACGACCATGTCCGGGTAAGAAACCCAGTATGGCGCCGGAATCACAACTTCATCGCCCGGATTGATGTAGGCCAGAGCCAGGTTAAAGAAGCTCTGCTTGCCGCCGCAGGACACCAGAATCTGGTTGGCTTCGTAGCTCAGGCCATTATCGTTCTGCAGCTTGTTAATAATCGCTTTCTTCAGACCCGGAGTACCGTCCACCGCGGTGTATTTGGTAAAACCGTTGTTAATAGCCTCAACCGCCGCCTGCTTGATATGCTCGGGGGTATCGAAATCCGGCTCACCGGCACCCAGGCCAATAATGTCTTTGCCTGCAGCCTTGAGTTCGGCAGCACGGTTAGTCACGGCCAGTGTTGGGGAGGGCTTGATCTGTTGAACGCGATCAGACAATTGCAGATCCAAAATGTGTATCCTCAATAACGCGATGGTCGGCGGCAGAAACGGGCGTAAAGCGCCAAGTCCTGCCGGTAAAAAAAACCGTATAATGCTACTTGATTTAACCTATAACTGGAATCCTGATGAGCAAGGCATTTGAGCTTTCTGCCAAATATTCTCCCGCCGGTGATCAGCCGGAAGCCATCCGCCAGCTGGTCGGTGGTGTAAATGCCGGTCTGCTGAAGCAAACCCTGCTGGGTGTGACCGGTTCAGGCAAGACCTACACCATGGCCAATGTAATCGCTCAGTGTCAGCGCCCGGCCATTATCATGGCGCATAATAAGACCCTGGCGGCTCAGCTGTACGGTGAGTTTAAAGAGTTTTTCCCCAATAACGCGGTTGAGTATTTCGTTTCTTACTACGACTACTACCAGCCGGAAGCCTATGTACCATCGTCCGACACCTTTATCGATAAGGATGCTTCGGTTAACGAGCACATTGAGCAGATGCGGCTGTCAGCAACCAAAGCGCTGATGGAGCGTCGCGATGCGGTGATTGTGGCTACCGTATCGGCGATTTATGGTCTGGGTGATCCGGACTCCTATCTGAAAATGATGCTGCACATTGTGCGTGGTGACCGCATTGATCAGCGCACCGTGCTGCGTCGTCTGGCTGAGCTGCAATACACCCGTAACGATATGGATTTTCATCGCGGTACTTACCGGGTGCGTGGTGATGTGATTGATATCTTCCCGGCGGAAAGCGACGACGAAGCGGTACGTGTTGAACTGTTCGACGATGAAGTTGAGCAGATCAGCAGTTTTGACCCGCTGACCGGTGAGGTGCTGAACCGTCTGGCGCGGGTAACTATTTATCCGAAAACCCACTATGTGACCCCCCGCCAGCGCATCCTTGATGCGGTTGAAGGTATTAAGGTCGAGCTGGAAGAACGCCTGCAGTATTACCGCGATAATAATCTGTTGGTGGAAGCGCAGCGGCTGGAGCAGCGCACCCGTTATGATATCGAGATGATGCAGGAGCTGGGTTATTGCTCCGGTATCGAAAATTACTCGCGCTATTTATCCGGGCGTGAAGAGGGCGCGCCACCGCCAACGCTGTTTGATTATATTCCCGACGATGCGCTGGTGTTTGTCGATGAATCCCATGTGACCATTCCGCAGATCGGCGGTATGTACCGCGGTGACCGCTCGCGTAAAGAAACCCTGGTGCAGTTTGGTTTCCGTCTGCCGTCGGCGCTGGATAACCGGCCGATGCGCTTTGAAGAATGGGAAGCCATTGTGCCGCAGTGCATTTTTGTTTCGGCGACGCCGGGTAATTATGAAAAAGAGCATCAGGATGCTGTGGTTGAGCAGGTGGTGCGTCCGACCGGTCTGATTGACCCTGAAATTGAAGTGCGTCCGGCCACCGGCCAGGTGGACGATGTGCTGCATGAATTGCGCGAGCGCGTCGCCAACGGCGAGCGGATTCTGATTACCGTGCTGACCAAACGCATGGCCGAAGACCTGACCGAGTTTTTGCTCGAGCAGGGTATCCGCGTGCGTTATCTGCACTCTGATATTGATACGGTTGAGCGGGTGGAAATTATCCGCGACCTGCGTCTGGGCGAGTTTGACGTGTTGGTGGGTATTAACTTATTGCGTGAAGGTCTGGATATTCCGGAAGTGTCGCTGGTGGCGATTTTCGATGCTGATAAAGAAGGCTTCCTGCGTTCTGAGCGCTCGCTTATTCAGACCATCGGCCGGGCTGCGCGTAACCTCAATGGTAAAGCGATTCTCTACGCTGACCGCATGACCGATTCGATGCAGAGAGCCATCGATGAAACCGACCGCCGCCGTGAAAAACAGGTGGCTTTCAATACCGAGCATGGCATTACTCCGGTTGGGGTGACCAAGTCGGTGGAAGACATTCTCGAAGCGGCGCCACCGCTGGGTAAGAAAGGCAAAGGTAAGACCCGTGGGCGTAAAGTGGCTGAAGATCAGGCCGGTTATGCGGCGGATGACTGGCAGGCATTGTCTGCCGCTGAGCTGGTTAAGCGCATGGCTAAAGTCGAAGATCAGATGTTTAAGGCCGCGAAGGATCTGAATTTTGAAGAAGCGGCGCGTCTGCGTGACTTATTGCATCAGATGAAAAATAAGGTGATCGAGAACAGCTGAGGCTGTTCTTGTTTCACTGGCGCAGTCTGATAAAAAGCCACGTACAGAACTGAAGCAAAGTGCAGAAACGAAAAAACCGGCCAGAAGCCGGTTTTTTTAATTCTGGTAGGACTAGCCAGATTCGAACTGGCGACCTCTACCATGTCAAAAAGATGGCCTAATAAGGCTATCTGTATGATTTTAAATGGTTTTTCGTATCTGTAACGGTGTACCGTATTGTTCAGATACAACCGTTTTATACTGCTTTTATCGCTGGCTTCTTACTGTATATTCCTTTAACTTCTTTTGCTGGTAGGCACCAAAATGACGTACAATTGGTGTCTAGTGTTAAACCTCAGGAGTGTAGCCATGAGTGCTGTACAACATATCAAAGATGAACGTATCAACCTCCGTCTGAAAAATCAGGCCAAGGCGGTGCTTGAGCGTGCGGCAAGCCTTGAGGGTAAAACGGTCAGCTCTTTTATTCTGGCAAGTGCTCTGCAACAGGCAGAACAGACCATCGCTGAACACGAAGTGATGGAACTGAATGCTCAGGATGCCCGTGCCTTTTTCGAAGCTCTGGGGTCTGTAAAAGCCAACGACAAGCTGAAAGCTGCCTTTGCTGCTCATGATCGTCGTGTGACCAGCAGATGACAGAACTGATTATCGAAGAACTGAATGGCGGCCATAATAGGCCGTCTTTTGTATGTGGCAATCCATCCCTTGATACCTACCTCAAACGCCAGGCCAGTCAGGATGTAAAGCGCAGTATTGCCCGTGTATATGTGGCGACAAAGCCGGATAACGAGTCCGACATTGTTGGCTACTACACACTCAGTACCCTGTCTGTTGATCTGTCTGCCTTGCCTTCTGACCTGCTGAAAAAGCTCCCCAGACACCCACTACCGACAGCATTAATCGGACGACTTGCAGTCTCTGAACAGAGTCAGGGGCAGGGGATTGGCGCTCTTCTGCTTGTTGATGCTATTAAACGAACCATCGCAGTGAGTTTAAGCATTGGTATTTATGCCGTGGTGGTCGATGCCATTGACGATAATGCCGCAGCCTTCTATCAAAAATTCGGTTTTATCAGACTGGCAAAAGACGACAACCGTTGGTTCCTTCCATTGAGTGCCTTTGCTAGTTGATCGGGCTTATAGTTACTGCTTTAGTTCTTTAGTACCACATTTGATCGATTGGCCTTTGATTCCTTTACGTCGCTGTTACTTTCTCTGGGTATCGACAAAATTGTTATTTTGTCTTTGCATTCGATAATCAATACCTTTTAGGAGAATGAAATGGCAGTTAAACATACACCGACTAATGAAGTTCATAAGGGCGTCAAAGGCGGAAAGACCGGTTGTGGTTTTGATACCAATGAAAACCCAAGTCACTGGGTTAGCAGTAATGAGCGTATTACTTGCGATAAAAATGGATGTAAAAACTAAGCTCTTGTAAAACGTTGTGCAGATGCCTGTTGTACGGGTTTATGTCGTCCCGGTAGGTATTTCTTTGGTCTCTTTTCTCCTTCGTCTTAAGGGGATACTATTGTTCAGACTGTTGCGATAGATGGTAGTTATAAAGGTTTCTGTTATGTTTTTAATATTGGCGCTTGTGTTGTTTTTGGTGTCACTCGCAACTGGTCTTTTGTTGTGCGGTTTTGAGTTGCCAGCGGTTCTTCAGGTTGTGAGTTCTATATCGGTTGCATCTGGTGCAATACTTGCCTTTAACACTTATCGAGTTAATTCTCTTGATAAGGCTTCTGAGGAATATTTAAAAGAATATAAAAATTTACTTGAAAGATCTTACGAGCTTTTTACTCAGAACGGCGACTGTCCAATAGAAAATGATCGCTTGTTGTGGCTGACCACTGCTCGAATGTTGGTTCGTGCTAAAAATATAAAGGCAAAAATCGTAAGAAAAGCTTATCAGTCTATTGCTGACGAATATAACGAGTATTATCGATTTAAATATTATGCCCTTTTGTTGGATAATGAGAGGCACTTTGTGCTAAGTTACTTTTGTCCTGATTCTTTGTACGAATCATCGTCTATTGATATTAAGTCAATTGCTGTAATATTTGATTTTGCTTCGTGGAAGGCAGAATCCGACCCTCTTGATTCTGTGGATGATATTAAGTTGTTTTCTTCTTCTAGTGGAATAGTGCCAGTAGGTTTTTCTGGACTATATAAATATCTCCGTATGAATAAAGGATACTGGAATAAGATTGAGGAAAAGGCGAAGAAAGCATCGAAAGACGGTCAGTTGCCTATGCATATTAAAGTTGCTAATGATGATTCTGGTTAGATTCTACTTTTTAGTTTCGCATACTTTGTTTTGTAATGCCCTTTCTGTTAGGAGGGGGTCATACTCACAAGTAACCACAAACAATTTTGCGACATTGCTACTATCTCTTCCGGTCTTCTTTTTTTAATTATACTTGTATATTCCTCCGTTTCTTCCTCTGCATTCTCTTTTTCTATCTGGTCGTAACCGTCGAATATCCCACGAAATACCTTGGCGTATTGCTTATTTTGTTCAGCATTCTGTTCCAGAAAATCCAGATCATCTAATTTGTATTCAATGGCTGCTTCGAACATTTCGCCGTATTGTCTGTGTGTCTCTGCACAGACCAGAATTTGAGAGGGGATGGTTTGGAAGTCGGTCAGTTTTACATCACCTGCTATTTCTTTAGTACAGGCTGACAGAAGGGTCGTTAATAGTAGGGGGATGGTAATATTTTTTGTGTGAAACATTTTAAAAGTCCTTTTTAAATGTCTTTTCAAGCCTTTAGGCTTGCTCCTTTGACACACCTGCGGTTAGTCCATCCTTCTACAGGTTTACATGCCTTTTTCGACTGTAGGCACAATAGTTTGTTATAGTATGCCCTATATCGACAAAGGGATGTGTCATGCGTAATTTCTTGTTCGCAGTGCTCTTACTAAGCAACTTTGTTAAGGCAGAAGATAGTTCTTTAGCTGGGGCTTTTCAATCTGACCGGCCAGTATCTCCGCTGGCTTCTGCTTTTGGTTCCTACATGAAGTTCACCCGCTCCGTGATCTTGGATGATTACTTTGAGAAGGTCGGATACCACCTGAAGTCTGTAGTCATCCAGTATGAGGGGCAGGGTGTTCCTTTTGATTTCCAGCTTTGGCGTATTCGGCCAAAATCTGTTTGTGCGACTTATCAAGCGGATATATTGAAATATTCAGAGTGTAGTCAGGCGGCTGCTCAGTTATTCAGAAATGCCTGTTATTCAGAGTCTTTTGACCAGTTGCCAAAAGCCAGGGCGGGAAGAGTGCGCAGTATGTTTTGTCATGCGGCTTCTTCTTATAAAGCGATTGTTGCAAAGATGCAGCCGGCTCATGAGCCGACTGACCTAGAAAAGGCTAGGTCAGCATGTAATGGTGCAATTGCCATTGTGATGGGTGATCCGACTCCCGCGAATCAGTCTGCAAGGGATAAAGCTTGCGAAGAGTATAACCAGCTCAAGTCTCGCTAATTTCTAGCCGCTACAGCTTCCACCTGTCTGCGGCTTTTTTGCGATTAGCCAACCTCGGGGGTTGGCTTTAAGCTTGTTTGTGCCCGTTTGGTCATAGGGCTGATCTGGCCCGCTTCCGGTATTTCTTTACCAGTTGTTATCCAGAGTGCGTACTCTGGGAAAAGACTCAAAACAGCGTCAAGTTCTGACGTCCTCATTACCTTCCTTTGTTTTATGTTTCTCCATCGTGTCGCTTCTATGCCCGTTTTTTCTTCTAACCAAGGGGCCGTCATCCTTTCTTCTGCAAACAGAATCAAAAACCTATCAATACTGGAATCCATATAGATAAATACAATTAAATCATTATGATTAATTAGTTGATCATAATGATTAATTCTCCTAAAGTTCTGTTGTCAGGGTGTTGCAGCACCCGCTTAAAAGTTCGTAACCGCCCAAGCTATCGGAAAGCGTACCAGCCGTAAAGCGCTGATAGGTGGGCAAGGAGCCAGCAATGGACGCTTTAACTACTCAGGCCATACAGCCACCAATCCCCACACAAGGGGAGTTGCTCTCAATTTCTCCTGCGGTCGTCATTCAGGAATACGTGAATGCCGAACGTGACCAGTGCTGCCATTTGGCAGAAGTGGCACTCCGCTATCTGATCTTTCAGATCATTACCGACAAGCCGAACGAAGAAATAAAACGCTTCGCTAACCAGATTCGTCTTGATCTGAACGACGAGCGTCAACAACGAGCGCGTGAACGCATTCTGAGCTTTGCAGCCTCCTGAATTTTATTCCTGACCCCGTTAATCCTGCGCGGGGATCAGGTCATCAGAGCAGGACGAATTGAATGAGGATTTTCAAAATGGAATATGAAATGTCTGTGTATGTTCTCGGTGCCAGTAGTATTGAGTATCCGGAAGGCCAGTTTATTAACAATATCTTTACATTATTGCCGCCTTCCACTTCTGAATTGGCTAACTCCCGTGGATATCGTTCCTCCCGCATATCGTGTGAAAAGTCGGTTCTGAATTCGCTTCCGGCAGATATTTCTGACTACCCCAAAGTAGTAACCGTCATAGCTGTTAACCGCTCTAAACGCGGTGAATCTGTACCTCATATTTTGTCAGTCAAGTAATTGCTTTCCTGATCCCGTTAATCCTGCGCGGGGTCAGTTCATCAAAGCAGGAAACACAGAGGAAATTATCATGGCAACAATTAGCGAACGTACCGTTTTTGGCTTTAAGAAAACCATTGTTGATGGGGTGGTGTATGCCTCTATCTACGTGGGCTTTCAAACAGACGAAACTGATCATGCTGAAGGCATGGGCGGTTATCAGATCACCCGTATGTCTTGCGACCCTCATGTCTGCGATGCACTCGACCCACGGGCAGCGTATCCAATCAATGTCCGGCTTTCAGTTCGGCAAAAAATCAAATCCGGAACAATGACAGAGTTTGCGCTGAAGGTACTGCCGGATGCGTCTGCACCGGCTCCAGCTCCGAAGAAGACAGCGTAAATGAAAATCCTGATTTGTGATCAGCCAGTGATTGATGGCTCTGGCTATGTCCAGTGCGCCGCCTGGCAGATGGCTGATTATGAATCGCTCGCACAGATGTCGGATTTTAACCAGCTGGTTGACCTGCTGCGTTTTGATCCGGCGCTGTTCGCAATGATTACTGGTGGTCTGTTGCTCTCGTTTATCGGTGCTCATGTTGCCGGTGTCATTGTGAAAACTTTAAACCGCACTTAGTGCAAACCATTAAATCAGGGGAAACCTTATGAAAAAAATCACTCAACGCCTGAATGCATCCGCTCGCCGTGCTGCGTTCGTAATCACCGGCACTGTTGCCAGCTCTGCTGCATTTGCGGATACCGCGACGGACATCACTGATGCCTTTACTGCTGGTGAGACCAACTATCAGCTTGCTGTAGGCGGTCTGATTGGTCTGGCAGCCATCGGTGTGGCTGTTGGCTTCATCATCAGCATGCTGCGTCGTTCGTAATCATGCTGGTAACTGTCCTGCTCTGTTTAGCAGTGCACAGCTCGTTTGTATTCGGGTACTACACGGGCAGGATCAGTTAAGCGACTGGGCGTCGTTAAGGGCCGGTTATCCGGCCTTTTCTTTGGCTAATATTCCGGGTCGTTGATATGAAATACCTATTTTTATTGCTCGCTTTATTTTCTGCTGATGCTTTTTCGGGGCTGTCAGTTCAATGTCCTTATGGTTATAGAGGGGCTTATCCTCGTTATTTCAATATGACACAGGAAAATTGCGCTATTTCTCTTTCAAGTAGGGTGAATCCTGCTGAGTGTCGTGAGTCGGGCGATCTAGGTAATGCGGGGACTTGGATTCTTTTTGAAGTATTACCTAAAGACTGCGCTTCAACTCCATCTGATGATTCTAGTGAAGATGGATGTTATGCTGATGAATTGAATAATCCGGCCGGCACTTGTTCCGGTGAAGAGAATAAGGAATGTACTTCATCGAACGGCACCGTTTATTTCATCGAAAAATCAAAAAGTTGTTCTGATTATTGTCCAGGTTCTGGTTCAAATATCGAAGGCAAAATAGGTCCTGGAACTATTCATAAGTGTGATGGGCCTTACTCCGATCCGAATACCCATGCTGAAAATTCTTGTTTAAGTTATTTATCTCAGAATCCGGGTGGCATGTGTCGCGCTGCATCAGATGATCCTGCGACCTCTGGTGATGAATCAAAAAACTGTTATGAATATTCTGCGGGTGGCTCTGTAGAATTTATTTTCACATCTTGTCGTAACCTCGGTGGGGACGATACAGATAACAATCCCGGCACAGACCCCGGCACAGACCCCGGCACAGACCCCGGCACAGACCCCGGCACAGACCCCGGCACAGATCCCGGCACAGATCCCGGTACAGATCCCGGTACAGATCCCGTCGAAGACTGTGCTGATGAGGTTCAGAATTTTCAGTGCCCAACTGAACAGGGCTATAAAGTCATTGTTCAGGATGCTGCTACTTGCTCTCTGCTTTGCCAGCCTCCCTCTACTGATCCAACAGACCCAACAGGGCCCGGAACGGGTGATGGCGGCGATTCTGGCGGCGGCGATACCGGTGGTGATGGCGGCGGCACCACCGATCCTACAGATCCGGGGACGGGTGGCGGCGGTACCGGTGGCGATAACCCAACGGGTGACCCTCTGGGTATCGATAACTTCTCAAGTCTTAAAGAAAAAGTCGCCGCTAAAAAGGGCGAGTATTTCGACAAGCTGGAAGAATATCAGGATCGCTTTTCAGACTTACTGAAGCTGAACAACAACAGCTCAGGCAGCCCATTTGGCAGCAATAAACTGAACATATTTGGCGTCGATATTGAATTCGGCACCATACGTTTTCAGCCGTTCCTAGATTTCTTACCCGCATTAATTCTATTCATGGCTTCTGTTTATGCAGCATTTATTCTGCTTGGGGGGATGCGTAAATGATTCGCTATATTCCACTGTTTTTATTATTGGCTATTCCGGTTTCCGGCTGGGCTGCTGATTCAGGATCAGCTGTTGAAACCTTATCTATGTATGACTCGCTGTTCACCACCGAATCTTATACGTGGATTGATACCGTGTTTGAAAGGGTGGCTGCCTGGCTGATTCTCTGGTGGCTGGAAATCAAACTGTTTGCAGTTGCTTTTAGCTATGACATTGCAGTTCATCTGGTGCAGCAGCTGGGTATCGTTAATCAGATAAAAAGCACCATGTCTGGTCTCAATCAGCAGGTGTACGCCTTTCTTGATTACCTCAATGTGCTTGAAGCATTAAATATTGTGCTGTCAGCCCATGCTGCACGTCTGGTTCTGGGGATCATGTAATGACTGCCGTTATTCATCATGGGCCACCGGGATCATATAAAAGCTTTTCCATTGTGCAGAACGTCGTCATTCCTGCATTGCAGCAGGGGCGGACAGTCTGCACAAATATCCGTGGTCTTGACGATATCGAACGTATCAAGTCAGCAATGGCGATTGATGTGCCGGCAGAAGCTCGCCTGATCGCTATCAAACATGATAGCGATGAAGGCTTTGAGTACATGGCTAAGTTCTTTCAGTGGGCACCACCGGGCGCTCTGATCGTAATGGATGAAGGCCAGCGGGTTTACCCAACGCGTTTAAAAACACTGGCAGTATTCGATACGCCAGACTCCGAAAAAGAAACCCTAGACAGTGGTGCTCAGCGTCCCTGTACAGTCGAAAATGCTTTCGACCAGCACCGGCACATGAACTGGGATATTTATATCAGCACCACCAATATCGGAAAAATACACAAAGAAGTGCGGGCGGTTGCGGAATACGCATACCGCCATCGTGAAATGTCCGGCGTCGTGCCGTGGTGGAAAAACTCATGGCGGGAATTCAAACATGATGCAGAAACCAGCGGAAAATCCGTTAGTCACTATATCGGAACCCCAGTCCGTAGAAAGGCAGACCCCAGAGTCTTCGAGTGCTACCAATCAACAGCAACAGGGCAAGCTAAAGGGTCTAGCGAAAATAAAAGTATTTTTGCTGATCCAAAGCTACGAGTACTGCTCGGATTTATTGCATGTGTTGTTGTCTGGTTTTTCTACAATCTGGCTAAAGTTGTTGACCGCTATTCGGACAGTGAGCCTGTACCTGCTCCGCAAGGTATCCCGCATTTTTCTGATGCTCCTGATCATGTACCTGATGGCCGGGGCGATGCGTCTGATCCTGAGACTGTTAGTGGTTTAAAAACAGAAACCATTGATATTGTTCAGGGGCGAAAAATCTACTACACCGGCACGTTTAATCTGCACCACTTCAGCCTCGTGTCAGATGACGACTATATCAGCCTGACATCAGATGATTTCAAAGCAGCAGGGTATGAGGTTCAAAAGCTATCCCGCTGTCTCGTCCGTATTGCATTACCGCGAATTACCTATTTTGCACTGTGCTCACCTGAGCCTATAGAACAAGCCCCTGAGCCTGTTATTGCCCAAGTACTACCGGGCGGATAACTCCTTCCTGATTAACCAAGGCTCGCGCCTTTGGAGCGCCTGCCGGGGGTATGGGGGCGGTAGCGCCCCATGATTAACCGAAATAATGAACCGAAAAATTCCAGAAATGGCGGAGCATGAAAATATGCGAATCAATGTATTAGCAGTGACTGAAACGCAACAGGAGGCCGTGTGGGGTCTTCAAAATGTTTTGTGTGGTTCAGCACCAGCATCTGGTGCTGAAGCTGCTCCAATGCTCTGGCGCGCCCAGCTGGGCGACGCAGCGAACAGCGCACTAGATCCAGCTGGGCGCTAGCCATTGGGCTGCGCCATAAGCTGCTGTAACACTTATATTAAAAGGGGGGTAAATCCTCCCACATGCTTCATAAAAGGATTTTTCCATGCGTTATGAATCAAAACCAATGAAACGAATCGGTGATGTTTTTGAGAACCAAAATTCAACCGTATCTTATGACCTGTCCGGTCTTCGTTTTTTGCATTGTGGTGTGGATACCATCAAGCAGCTTTTTGACTGTGTTCCTCGTGAAGATGTGCTTGAGAAACTGGCTAACCATTACGACAACAAGAAAACAGACCTGATTGTATTTGGTGAGCATGCATGGCGATTTTCTCGTGCCGGTAAAACCTCCGGTTACCAGTACCTGCTGAAAAACTTAGAAATTGGCTTCGTTGTGTTGTTAAAAAGCTTCTATCACGAAGCAGACAAACAAGGTCCACACCTCAAAATCGAAGTCACCCCCGAATCTGTCGAACGATACGGCCTGAACCGACTCACCAAAGAATTGCACACTGTAGGCTCATTGTTCGCTGACTCCCTGATTGCCTCCGGGGTTGCTGTTCACATGGCTTTAGATATGAAAGGGCTTGAACTGCCTGAAGACTTTGAGCAACGGCTTGTTACGCGCGCACAGCGACAACTCAAGGTGACGGGTATATCCAATGCGGCCTATGACGCGCGTGGTGCAGCCTTTATTTACGGACAGAATCAAACATACATGTTTGGCAGTGCATCAGGTCTGCAATTCTGCTGTTACGACAAAACAGAAGAAGCCAATCACTCAGACAAAATCGACTTCTGGGAGGATATCTGGAAGAGAACCCCGGGTGCAGAGAACCCAGAAGACACCGAATACAAGCGGGGTGATCAAGTTCACCGGGTAGAATTCCGGTTCTCTCACAGAATCATCAAAGAGTTTGAGAACGGCAACCTTCTGAAAACCGGCGAATATATCTGTATTCGTGAACCACGTGACCTAACAAAGCATCTGCGCGGTCTTTGGCTGTATGCCCTCAATAACTTCCGTCTCCAGCATTCCACCACATACATGCATCCCATCTGGCAGAAGCTGATTGAAGACATACAGTGGCAGGACATTCACCCAGACTTTGTGTACTCCCGTGCTCAGAAAATTGCCCAGACAGACACCAGTAAGCGGAACGTTGCCATGTTCATCGGTAACTATTTAAAGCTGGCGGCCCGAAAGGGCCTTAAACCGGAAGTCTGTGTAAAACACATCCTGAGCGCCGGGCTTGATAGTGATGTCGCCCAATATTTCGGCCTGCTTCTCTACGGCAACTCATCAGAGCTTGAATCCATGCTTATGGAATTCGTAGAAGAAAAACTCATTTTCCACCGGATGAATGGTGTAGGTACCAATCAATCCATTAATGCCGTTCCGTTTTAGGAGGATTCCATGGGGTTAAACACTCAGCTCATGTCCCTGTCTGAATGGCGGGAAAAGCGTTTCGTTGGTAAGCCTCCCAGCACATCAACGGTTCATCGTTGGATCAAAAATGGTGATCTACCCGCCAAGCGTATCGGTGGCATGTGGTTTGTGATCATCAGCGAAGAACAGAACACTACCGGCGATTCTCTGGTAGATGCGGTACTGCAGGCGTAACCAGTGGCGAGACAGAGAACCAAGGCAAACAGCGATCTACCCGAAAACCTGTACCGTTACGGAAGGGACAACCAATACTTCCGGTACCGGCACCCGCAAACCGGGAAAATGCATGGCATGGGGTCAGACAAGATCAAGGCGATTGCAGCAGCTAAAAAGCTCAATCACATCCTGATGAAACCCTCTGATCTTGTTCGGGCTGTACTGGATAGCAGTCATGAGTCATTCGCTAACTGCATTCGACGTTATCAGGAAGAACGTCAACCGCTGGAGTCACTGAAACCGGCAACCGTTAAGCTGGAAAACTACCGGCTCAATGCACTAAGCAAAGACCTTGGGCATTACCTCGCAGATGACCTGACCGTTAAAGCCTGTGCTGAGTGGTTGGATGGGTTCAAAGGCAATGCCTATACAAAGCATCGGGGAACGCTGATTAAAGTCTGTACATTCGCAGTATCAAAGGGGTTGATGCGGGTGAATGTAGGGCTTAACACAATGACTGCTCCGCGACTCACAGAGAAGAAGCGCAGACGGCCGCTTAGCAAAGAATGGTATGACCTGATTTATCAAGGCGCGCCAGAATGGCTACAGGTTGCCATGGCATTGGCTCTGGTGACACTTCAGCGCCGCGGTGATTTGGTGCTTGCAAGGTTTAACGATATTGAAGGCGATAGATTAAAAATCATTCAGGCAAAAACCGAACAGCATGGCCATCGTGCCTTTCTGAAAATCCAGATAGGGGAAAGCCTTGCCGGCATCATTGAGCGATCACAGCAAATCAAACCCCTAAACTGTCCATTTATTGTCCACCGGCTACCGGCCAGACGCATTCCGTTTGATGGTCAGGAGCATCACGGACAGGTTCAGGGTGATTACCTTGGGAAGACATTTCAGAAAGTGCGGGATCAGATACCGGTCTTTAAAGAAATGGAACCAGAAGAACGTCCGACATTTCATGAGATACGGGCTTTGGGTGGTGCTCTCTATTTAAGGCAGGGATTCAGCAAAGAGTATGTGAATCTGCTCATGGGTCACACAACTCAGAAGATGACAGACGACTACACAGACAGACATCAGCAATGGACAGAATGTGCTGCTGAACTGGTGTTTTAGAGGTTAGGGAAGTACTGGATATTGATAGTCTGTTGATACTATTTTGATACCAGACCCCAGAAACAAAAACAGCCGCTTATAAGCGACTGATTTGTAAGGTAATTCTGGTAGGACTAGCCAGATTCGAACTGGCGACCTCTACCATGTCAAGGTAGCGCTCTAACCAACTGAGCTATAGTCCTGGAGTGGCGCGTATATTAACGATGCCTTTTCATAGGTGCAAGTGCTTTTCGCCATCGGTTAATGAATTTCTGTCTGATAAGTGCTTGAAAAACAATCACCTGCGCAGTGGTTCTGCGTTCGCAAAGGATGGGGTGGCGTTGCCGGTGGTGGGGTTAAGGTTTGCTGATCTGATGTGACGATATGCGGTTACGGCCAAGTTTTTTGGAAAGGTAAAGCTGCTCATCAGCAGTGTTCAGCAGGTCAGCCAGCGTCATATCGTCGCAATGCTCGCAGCTGCTTATACCAAAGCTTGCCTGAACATTAATGTCCATGCCGTTGATGGGTAATACGTCATCGGTCAGTGCTTGCCGGATGCGCTCTGCCAGGATACGTGCCTGCGGCATATCGGTCTGTGGCAGCAGGATGGCAAATTCTTCGCCACCAATGCGGGCCAGAATATCCGCATTTCTCACGGTGGCTTCAGCCAGCGTCGCAACCCGCTGCAAAACGGCATCACCGGCACTGTGTCCCCAGGTATCATTGATCTGCTTAAAGTGATCCAGATCGAACATAATGATCGAGGTTGGACGGCTGAAACGCAGGGCTTCTTTAAGAACCTGTTCGCCCAGTTTAAAAAAGGCGCGGCGGTTATTCAGCCGGGTCAGGGCATCGGTGCCGGCCAGATATTCAGCTTCGCGGCGGGCTGCTTCCAGTTCCTGCTCCATACGTTTGCGGTCGGAAATATCGGTTGCAATTTCAATACGCACCAGGCGGCCGTCGACCCAGCGGATGGCTTCATCGCGACACTGATACCAGTGCTTGTTCTGAGTGTTCTGGAATTCCCAGACGTATACCCCCGTTGGCTGTTGATGCTCATCCACCAGTTTGTGATTGGTGCAGAACGCACAGGGGCCTTGCTGATCTTTCTGCAGATATTCCCAGCAGCGTTTGTTACCGGGTTCGCCCCATTTCTGGCGGGCATAATCGTTGATAAACAGCAGCTCATGGGTCGACATGTCGGCGACATAAATCAGCGCATCAAGGCTGTTCAGAACGGTGACAACGGCAGAGTCCTGGGCCGCTTGCTGTACTGCGTCCGGTGGAGTATTTGCGGTTGTGTCAGGAGGCTTAGTCATGTCGGAAATGTTGGCCAGTATATCGGTGAGCTTAGACTGCTCTGCTGAGTGCAGCAATGACTGCTGCGGAATTTCGCTCTGTCTTGATTTGCAGCAATGGCGGGAGGAGGTTATGAATTTTTCTGATGATTTTATCAGTGTGTGTGCTGGTGCGGTTTTCTTTGTTGTTGGTGTATTTTCTGGTGCAGTTGCTGGCGTAGTTAAGGACGCCAGCAGGCGTCCTTAAATATAATTATTTTAACCCGTTGCGGCTGCCGTATTGCTGCTGCGCCCAGTCGGGATGCTTATACAGAATCCGCAGGTCTTTATAACGCCAGACATCGCGGAACATATCCACCCAGTCGTGCACTTGCAGGTAGAAAGGGTTGTAAGGTTTTGCCGGCATACGGGTTACGCCGTACTTAATTTCGCCGGCGTCATCTTCTGCCCGGAAAGTACCGAATATTTTGTCCCAGAAGATAAAAATACCGCCGAAGTTGGTATCAATCTGCTTCGGGTTGCTGCCGTGATGCACGCGGTGGTGTGACGGGGTATTCATAAATTTTTCCAGCCAGCCCAGCTTGCGCACCTGCTCGGTGTGCAGGAAAAACTGATAAACAAGATTGCCTTCAATCGCGAGCAGAACCCAGTTTTTATCAAAGCCAATCAGCGCCGCCGGAATCCACCAGAACAACCAGGAGCCGGACAGGGCAAAGGTAAAGTTCTGGCGCAGCGCAGTGGAGAAATTCATATGTTCAGACGAATGATGGGTAACGTGCACATTCCAGAACCAGCGCACTTTGTGCATCAGTACATGGTTGATGTAAAAGCAGAAGTCGATAAACACAATCAGCGCCAACACGCTGAAAAATGACAATTCCGGATTCCATTGCAGGCCATAGTTGTACACCCACAGATAGAACGCCTGAATAAACAAAGCAATGGCGATGCCGTCGACCAGCTTGTAGGAAAAACCGGTGGTCAGGTTGGCGAGGGTTTCGCGCGCATGGTAAATGCCGGTTTTACCCTGACGGCGGGCATACCAGTATTCCGCCAGCATAACGCCAAGAAACAGACCGCCAAAGGCAACGACGAAAAACAGGGCGTGCAGAACATCTTGCATGCGTGACTCCTTATTATTGTTTTAGGCCTCTACTTTAGGACTTGGCTGGAATGCTGAATTGACATTTGCTGTCTTTATTTTGACAATTCCTGCCATCTTACGGGTGTGGGCGATATGATGTTGCCGTTGTGCGTATGGATGTTGGGCTGATGAGGACGTTGGGTCGATGGAGAAACAGGTATGACAATGCTGGCGCAGCTGCAGGTCAGTGGTGATCTGGCCGGTCTGGCGCGCTGTTTTCTTGAGCAGGAGGACGATACCCGCTGCGACCTGTATGCCTATCTGCAGGGCTTTACCGCCGATAGTCGCATCAGCTTCAGCCAGTGGTGGGAGCTGCTTGAGCGTTTGCAGCAGCGTTATCCGCAGCGTCATATCGGCCTGGAGCTGGGTTTGCTGGTGCGGCCGGAGTTTGTCGGCGTGCTGGGTTATCTGTTGCTGTCGAGTGAAACGGTGGCTGACGCTCTGCAGGGGTTTCAGCGTTATCAGCGGCTGCTGCACGATGGCGACCGGGCAACGGCCAGCCTGCAGGATGGTTGTCTGCGTCTGAGCTGGAGTACCGACTATGGCCCGTCATCACGATTGTCGGATGAGGTGTTGGTGGTGGGTATGCTCACCTTTATCCGTCAGATGACGGCGCGAGCCGATTTAAGCCCGCAGACGGTGCACTTTTCCTTTGCCGAGCCGGCCGATACCGGACCCTATCGTCAGACGCTGGGGTGTGAGGTGCTGTTTCAGCAGGCGCAAACTGCCATTCTGATCCGGCCGGAATATCTGGCGTTGCCGGTCAATAACCACAATGCCGGCTTAAAGCAATTGCTGGAGCAGCAGGCCCAGGCATTAATGGATGTGCTGCCGCAGAGCGAAAGCTTTGTGCAGAGTCTGCGTACGGCGCTGCTGAAAGCCTTACAGAGTGGCGAACCAACCTCGCGTACAGTTGCCCGCTTGCTGCATCTTTCCGAGCGCACATTATTCCGTCGTCTGGAAGAGCACCAGCTGGCCTTTAAAGAGGTGCTGGCGCAAACGCGTATGCAGCTGGCGAAAGAATATCTGAGTGAAGGCCGCCTGACGCACAGCGAAATTGCGTTGCTGCTGGGCTATTCCGAGCAGAGCGCCTTCAGCCGGGCGTTTAAGCGTGAAAGCGGATTATCGCCGCGCCAGTGGCTGCACCGGAGCTGAGGTTGCTGGTGTGATAAAACCCGCGGTTTACAGCACGCGGCGCGGTCTGTAGAGTACGTCCTCTTTTTTTATTCATGTGGCCTGTCGTGGGGGCCACCACTGACAAGGATCTGATATGCCTGTTATTACCCTTCCTGATGGTTCCAAACGCGAATTTGCCCAGCCGGTAACACTGCTGCAGGTGGCCGAAGATATTGGCCCCGGTCTGGCAAAAGCAACGGTGTGTGGCCGTATTAATGGCCAGCTGGTGGACGCCTGTGAACTGATCACCGAAGACGCAAATATCACGCTGATCACCGGTCGCGATGAAGAAGGTCTGGAAGTTATCCGCCACTCCTTTGCGCACCTGGTCGGACATGCGGTAAAGCAGCTGTACCCAACAGCAAAAATGGCAATCGGTCCTGTTATCGATAACGGCTTTTATTACGACATCGAGTTTGAACGTCCTTTTACTCCGGAAGACGTAACCGCCATCGAAAAACGTGTTGGTGAGCTGATCAAGAAAGACTACGAAGTCATCAAGAAAATGACGCCGATTAAAGAAGCGCGTCGTGTTTTCGTTGACCGTGGCGAAGACTACAAAGTTGAGCTGATTGACGACCTGATTCAGAAAGGTGAAGAGGCCGTTGGTCTGTATCATCACGAAGAATACATCGACATGTGTCGTGGCCCGCACGTGCCGAATACCCGTGTTATGCGTGTATTTAAGCTGATGCGTGTTTCCGGTGCTTACTGGCGTGGTGACTCGCAGAACAAACAGCTGCAGCGTATTTACGGTACTGCCTGGAACGACAAAAAAGATCTGAAGGCCTACATCACCCGTATCGAAGAAGCGGAAAAACGCGATCACCGTAAGCTGGCCAAGCAGCTGGATCTGTTCCACCTGCAGGAAGAAGCGCCGGGTATGGTGTTCTGGCACCCGAATGGCTGGACTATGTGGCAGGTACTGGAACAGTACATGCGCAAAGTGCAGCAGGACGCCGGCTATCAGGAAATCAAAACACCGCAGGTCGTTGACCGCTCGCTGTGGGAAAAATCCGGCCACTGGGAACATTATGGCGATGCCATGTTCACCACTGAGTCCGAGAAGCGTACTTACGCGGTTAAACCGATGAACTGCCCGTGTCATATTCAGGTGTTCAATCAGGGGCTGAAGAGCTACCGCGATCTGCCGCTGCGTCTGGCGGAATTCGGTTCCTGTCACCGTAACGAGCCGTCCGGTGCGCTGCACGGCATTATGCGTGTGCGTGGCTTTACCCAGGACGATGCGCACATCTTTGTGTCGGAAAAGCAGATCCGTCAAGAAGCCTCTGACTTCATCAAGCTGACTCTGGCCGTTTACAAAGACTTCGGCTTCGATGCGGTTGAGATGAAGCTGTCCACCCGTCCGGAAGGCCGTATTGGTGATGATGCACTGTGGGATCAGGCCGAAGCGGCACTGGAAGACGCGCTCAACGATGCGGGTCTGGAATGGGAGTTGCAGCCGGGTGAAGGTGCTTTCTATGGCCCTAAAATTGAATTCTCACTGCGTGATTGCTTAAACCGCGTCTGGCAGTGTGGTACTGTGCAGCTCGATTTCATGCTGCCGGAGCGTCTTGGTGCTCAGTACGTCGATGAAGACGGCGAGCGTAAAACACCCGTGATGCTGCACCGGGCGATTCTGGGCTCTTTCGAACGCTTTATCGGAATTCTGATCGAGCACTATGCGGGTGCGATGCCGCCATGGCTGGCACCGCAGCAGGTATCGGTTCTCAATATCACCGACAATCAGGGTGAATATTGTCAGAATCTGGCCCAAAACCTGAAATCAAAAGGCTTCCGGGCCGTTGCGGACTTGAGAAACGAGAAGATCGGCTTTAAAATCCGCGAGCACACTTTGCACAAGGTACCCTACCTGTTGGTTGTAGGGGATAAAGAAGTAGAAGCAAACACCGTCGCTGTGCGTACCCGTAAAGGTGAAGACCTGGGTGTAATGAGCATCGATGCCTTTATAGAACTCTTAGAAGGCAGCATTGCACAGCGCGGACGGTTTGGAATGGAGAACTGATCATCAGACGCGATAACAGAAAGGGCGGCCGTCAAGACAATCGAGCTGCCATTAACGATCAAATTCGTGCAACCGAGGTACGTTTGATCGGCGCCGATGGAAGCCAGGTTGGTATCGTCAGTATTGAAGACGCTTTGCGTATGGCGGAAGAAGCAGCCCTGGATCTGGTACAGATTTCAGATGGCGATCCGATCGTATGTAAGGTGATGGACTTCGGTAAGAAGCTTTACGAAGAGAAGAAGCAAAAAGCCGAAGCCAAAAAACGCCAGCATCAGGTCCAGATTAAGGAAATGAAGTTCCGTCCGGGCACTGAAGAAGGTGATTATCAGATTAAATTACGTAATCTGACACGTTTCCTTGAGGGTGGTGATAAAGCGAAAGTGTCTCTGCGCTTCCGCGGTCGTGAGATGGCTCACCAGCATATCGGGATGGAGTTGATGAAACGCATTGAAGAGGACCTGAAGGAACTCGGCACTGTGGAACAACACCCGAAAATGGAAGGCCGTCAAATGGTGATGGTCATCGCCCCGGGTAAGAAGAAGTAGTCTGGTTCCTAAATGAATCACATAACCCCGGCTCAGTGCCGGGTTTATGCGTTCTACCGACTGCTCATTATGGCAGGTGTTATACAGGGTCTTAGTTTCTGTATGCACCATAACCTTTTGGAGTAACACAATGCCTAAAATCAAAACTAAGAGCGGCGCAGCCAAGCGCTTCAAGAAGACCGCGAACGGCTTCAAACACCGTTGTGCGTTCCGTAGTCACATCCTGACCAAAAAGAGCACCAAGCGTAAGCGTCATCTGCGCGGTATGTCTCAGGTTCACGCCTCTGACGTTAAGCTGGTAGCACGCATGCTGCCTAATCTTTAATCGGTATTCAGGAGATAAACTATGGCTCGTGTAAAACGTGGTGTGATCGCTCGTCGTCGTCACAAGAAAATTCTGAAGCAGGCTAAAGGTTATTACGGTGCGCGTAGCCGTGTATTCCGTGTAGCTAAACAAGCTGTGATCAAAGCTGGTCAGTATGCTTACCGCGACCGTCGTCAGCGTAAGCGTCAGTTCCGTCAGCTGTGGATCGCGCGTATCAACGCCGGTGCACGTACTAACGGTCTGTCTTACAGCAAGTTCATCAACGGCCTGAAAAAAGCCGCTGTTGAAATTGACCGTAAAGTACTGGCTGATCTGGCGGTTAACGAAAAAGCAGCGTTTGCGGCTCTGGTTGAAAAAGCCAAGTCCAGCCTGTAATTTCACCGCTTAGCCGGAAAACGGTAATGGTCAGTGTGTAAGCTCTGACCAACGCCTGCGAAATAGGGGATGAGCTTAGGTAATCTAGGTGATTCCCCTATTTTTTTGTCAATCTGACGTCAATTGATGGATAGCAACGATGGAAAACCTTGAGGCCCTGACACAGCAAGCCCTGGCCGCCGTAAGTGAAGCGCAAGATGTAGCGGTGCTGGATCAGGTACGGGTTCAATTTCTGGGCAAAAAAGGGGAAATCACTTCCCTGATGAAAAACCTTGGCAGCGTGGCGCCGGAAGATCGTCCGAAAATGGGTGCGATCATCAACGAAGCCAAAGACCAGGTTGAGAATGCAATCAGCCAGCGTAAACAGCTGCTGGAAAGTGCCGCTCTGGATGCCAAGCTGGCCGCTGAAACCATCGACATTACTCTGCCGGGCAGAGCAATGCAGGAAGGCAGTCTGCATCCTGTTACCCGCACCATCGAACGTATCGAATCCTTTTTTGCCGGTGCCGGCTTCCAGGTGATGGAAGGTCCGGAAATCGAAGACGAATTCCATAACTTCGAAGCGCTGAATATTCCGTCGCACCACCCGGCGCGTGCTATGCACGACACCTTTTATTTTGACGCCGGACGTCTGCTGCGTACCCATACCTCGCCGGTACAGGTGCGCACCATGGAAGCCCAGCAACCACCGCTGCGTATTATCTGCCCGGGCCGTGTTTACCGCTGCGATTACGATCAGACCCACTCCCCGATGTTCCACCAGATGGAAGGGTTACTGGTTGATAAGGGCGTCAGCTTCGCCGACCTGAAAGGCATTCTGCAGGAATTTATGGCCGCCTTCTTTGAGAAAGACATCAAGGTGCGCCTGCGTCCGTCGTATTTCCCGTTTACCGAACCCTCTGCGGAAATCGACATTGAATGGGTGATTGAAACCCCGGAAGGCACCAAAACCCGCTGGCTGGAAATTGGCGGCTGCGGCATGGTGCACCCGGAGGTATTCCGCCATGTAGGCATCGATCCGGAAGAGTACACCGGCTTTGCCTTTGGTATGGGAATGGAGCGTATGGCGATGCTGCGTTACGGCGTTAACGACCTGCGTCTGTTCTTCGAAAATGATCTGCGCTTCCTGCAGCAGTTCCGTTAATCGCTTATTACAGGATTTAGTACAACATGAAATTCAGCGAACAATGGTTACGCGAGTGGGTGCAGCCGGCTGTCAGCACTGAAGAACTGGCCGCCCAGGTAACGATGGCAGGCCTCGAAGTTGACGGCGTAGAAGCCGTTGCCGGTATGTTCTCCGGCGTTGTGGTGGGCCAGGTGGTCAGCCGTGAACAACACCCGGATGCCGATAAGCTCAGTCTGTGTCAGGTGACCGATGGCAATGAAACCTTCCAGATTGTCTGTGGTGCGGCGAACGTCCGTACCGGCCTGAAGATCCCGCTGGCGAAAATCGGCGCGGTGCTTCCCGGCGACTTTAAAATCAAAAAAGCCAAACTGCGCGGTGTCGAATCTTTCGGCATGTTGTGTGCCGAAGCCGAGCTGGGTATGGCCGAAAGCTCCGATGGTCTGATGGAGTTACCGGAAGATGCACCGGTTGGCGCCGATTTCCGCGAATACATGAACCTCGACGATGCCATCATCGAAGTGGATCTGACCCCGAACCGCGCTGACTGTCTGAGTATGGCCGGTCTCGCACGTGAAGTGGGTGTACTGAACAAAGCCGATCTGACCGAGCTGGTCGTTAACGCTGTAGCTCCCGCTATTGATGACAAGCCAGCCATCGAAGTTTCGGCAGCCGAGCAGTGCCCGCGTTATCTGGGTCGTATCGTCAAAGGCGTCAACGTAAAAGCCGCTACCCCTTTGTGGATGGTGGAAAAACTGCGTCGTGGCGGTATCCGCTCCATTGATCCGGTGGTTGATGTTACCAACTACGTGATGCTGGAGCTGGGTCAGCCGATGCACGCTTTCGATCTGAAACAGATTGACGGCGGCATCCGTGTGCGTATGGCAGAACAGGGCGAAAAACTGACGCTGCTCGATGGCCAGGACGTTGAACTGAACGCCGATACCCTGGTGATTGCCGACCACGCCAAGCCGCTGGCCATTGCCGGCATTATGGGTGGTGAGCACTCCGGTGTGGCGGACGATACTCAGGATCTGCTGCTCGAAGCGGCCTTCTTCGCGCCGCTGGCGATTGCCGGCCGTGCCCGTAACTATGGCCTGCATACCGATTCTTCCCACCGCTTTGAGCGTGGCGTGGATTACAACCTGGCGGCCAAAGCCATGGAACGTGCGACGGCATTGCTGCTGGAGATCTGCGGTGGTCAGCCAGGCCCTGTGGTGGAAGTGGCGAGTGAAGCGCATCTGCCGAAAGCACCGACTATTCATCTGCGTCGTGCCCGTGCCGAGCTGATTCTGGGCCTGAAACTGGCCGATAGCGAGATTGAAGACATCCTCACCCGTCTGGGTATGCAACTGACTGCGACCGATGATGGCTGGGATGTGGTTGCACCAAGCTACCGCTTCGATATGGCGATTGAATCCGACCTGATCGAAGAACTGGCTCGTATCTACGGTTACGAGCGTCTGCCGGTGCGTCTGCCAAGTGCGGCCTCGCCGCTGGCGCGCGTGGCTGAAAACCGCCTGAGTATGGGTGATCTGCGTCGTCATCTGGTGGCGCGCGGTTATCAGGAAGCTATTACCTACAGCTTTGTTGAACCTCAGCTGCAGAAATCCATGGACCCTGAACATGCACCGATTGCACTGCTGAACCCGATTTCGGCAGAAATGTCGGTAATGCGTACCGATCTGCTCGCCGGTCTGGTACAGGCCGTCAGCTACAACCTCAAACGTCAGCAGCCGCGTGTGCGTCTGTTCGAAACCGGCCTGCGCTTTGTGCCACAGGCCGATGGTCAGCTGGATCAGATTCCGACCCTGGCCTTCGCCCTGACCGGTAACCGCCTGCCGCAGTCCTGGGCTGATACCGATGCCGGCGTCGATTTCTTTGATGCCAAAGGCGATGTGGAATCTCTGCTGGCACGTACCGGTCAGCTGAGCCGCTACCGTTTTGTTGCGGCAAGCCATCCGGCACTGCATCCGGGCCAGACTGCACGCATCGAAAAGCTCGACGCGGACGGTCAGTGGCAGGAAGTTGGCGTAATGGGTGCGCTGCATCCGAGCCTGCAGAAGCCTCTGGGCGTTAAGCAGGCGCTGTATCTGGTGCAGCTGGATCTGGCGGCTGTGCGTGAGATTGCGATTCCGGATTTCTCCGAACTGTCGAAGTTCCCGGAAATGCGCCGCGATCTGGCTCTGGTGGTCGCTCAGGATGTGCAGGTTGATCAGGTTTTACAGGCAATCCGTGCGAAAGCAGGGGATTACCTGACAAAGCTCAACCTGTTTGATGTGTATGTCGGCAAAGGCATTGATCCAGATAGAAAAAGTCTGGCTTTGGGGTTGACCTGGCAGCATCCTTCGCGCACATTAACTGATGAAGAAGTGAACGATTCTGTTTCATCAGTACTGGCTCATCTTGAAGAGAGTCTGGGAGCAACGCTAAGGGGTTAGCATGACCGCTTTGACCAAAGCAGAACTGGCAGAAAAACTGTTCGAAGATCTTGGTCTCAACAAGCGCGAGGCGAAAGATATGGTGGATCTCTTTTTTGATGAGATCCGCGATAGCTTAAGCCGTAATGAGCAGGTGAAGTTGTCGGGTTTCGGCAACTTCGACCTGCGTGATAAGCGTCAACGGCCGGGTCGCAATCCAAAAACAGGCGAAGAAATCCCTATCTCCGCCCGTCGTGTTGTGACCTTTAAGCCGGGGCAAAAACTTAAGGTTCGGGTAGAGGCATATGCTGGAACCCAGCCACAATAACGAACTCCCCCCCATTCCCGCCAAACGCTATTTCACCATCGGTGAAGTGAGCGAATTGTGCGACGTGAAGCCTCATGTTCTGCGTTACTGGGAACAGGAATTTCCGCAACTCAGCCCGGTGAAACGCCGTGGCAACCGCCGTTATTACCAGCGTCAGGATGTGATTCTTGTACGTGAAATCCGCGCTTTGCTCTATCACGAAGGCTACACCATCGGTGGTGCCCGCCAGCGTTTGAGTGAAGAGGGTGAATCCAATGCCGTGGCGATGGATCAGGCGCTCATCAAAAACATGATTGCCGAGCTTAAAGAACTGGCTGATTTACTTACCCCGGACAGCCATTCCTGAGCCTCCCGCACAGCACCGAATTCTAAAAAAATCTTTAACTTTTCAGTAGCTTAAGTATACTTGAGCGCGTTCTTAAGCGGCTTTTCAGCTCGTTTCTGAACATGTGTCGGGGCGTAGCGCAGCCTGGTAGCGCACTTGCATGGGGTGCAAGGGGTCGCGAGTTCGAATCCCGCCGTCCCGACCAATTTTCAGAATTCCTGTAAAAAGGCCAGTCAGTAATGACTGGCCTTTTTTGTATGTGTGATTCAGCAAGGCGATGTATTGACCGGGGCCGTATTTTTCTGGCTATTCCTCTGAGTGCTTCTTTATTTAGAGCTGCGCGCGGCACCCATTTAATGCTGGTTTTTAATCTTTAGTTTTATCAGCATCTTACGTTATTATTTGTCCCCATATGCCGTTCTGTGTTCTTTTGTTCGCAATAAAAGGCGCGTGTAAGCAGGGATGATAATTTGTGAAAAGCTTGGGATTGCACTCAGGCGTGTTGGGGATCACGGATGAGTAAGGCAAAGCTACACACACTTGTTAGCTGGATTGGTGCTACTGATCTGAATGTTGCCAGCAGTAATGCGGAGAGGAAGGTATTTAGCTCAATAGCTGAAACTTTGAAAGCCGAATTTTTCGATGTCGTTGAGCTGTTCTATAACTATCCGGAATATCAGGTAAATTCCTATCTCCTCTGGTTGCAAAGCTGGTATCGAATTCTCCTCCGTTTTAATGTACTGATTTTAGTATTGGTTATGTTGAGACTGGATGAATCTTTATCGGAATACCTCATACTTTATTCAAGTTAATTTTTTTTGAAAATTAACTTCTTGAAGGGAAATAGATATGGATATTAAAGATATAATGATTCGGGAAAAATCGATATTTTAGATGTTGATGGTATGTCTTAGGCGCAAAGAAAATGCCTCATGGATTTCACATTGAGGATCTATGATATGGGGCAGCATACTGTTGAGGATTTCGTTGATATTAAGTATGACGCCAAGGTTATTGCTCTGGATTATGGCAGTAGTTGGGTCGTAGATGATCTGGATAAATATACCGCCGAGCTGTGGGCCGAGTTTGCAAAAGTCGTTGTGATTGATGATGAAATGTACAAACTGGATGAGGCTGAAAAAGCAATGGTGACTCCGGATTTTGACAGAACTTTTATGCTACTGCTGCCAAAAAATTGAATTAACTTTACTCATTACAGGGATTATCTATGAGCCTCACTGACCGGTCTGCCGTTGCGATCAACGTCACATTACTGGAAAAAATCAATTTTGCCTGCCATCAGAGTGCATTTTCGGTGCTGCGTGAACTGATTATTGGCAATTTGGATGAAGAATGCGCGCTGGAAAATCTGGTACTGCGTATGGAGTCATCCCCGGCCTTTGTCGCGGAGAAAAGCTGGACAATTGATCGGCTCAGCGCGGGTGCGCAACTGAATATCAAAGATCGTGATATTCAGCTGGATGGTGGTTTTTTGCTGGGTTTAACCGAGTCAATGAAAGGCTCTGTACGCTTTACGTTGTCGCAGAACGAGGAGGTTCTGTGCGAGCGGGTACTGCCTGTGGAGTTGTTGGCGTACAACGAGTGGGGCGGCAACCAGTATATGCCTGAGTTGTTGGCGGCTTTTTGTACCCCCAATGATCCGGCTGTTGATCGTATTCTGGGTAAGGCCAGTCAGGTATTACGCAAGGCTGGTAAAGCGGATTCCATTGACGGCTATCGTGGTGGTAACCGTCAGCGGGTATGGGAGCTGGCATCGGCTATTTATTCGGCTATTGTGCATCAGCAAATTGGCTATGCCTTACCTCCCTCCAGTTTTGAATGTAATGGCCAGAAGATTCGTTCACCCGGTGCCATTGATGACAGCAAAGTGGCCACCTGCCTGGATACCACGCTGTTATTTTCTGCGGCATTTGAACAGGCGGCTTTGAATCCGATTGTAGTGCTCACTGAGGGGCATGCCTTGGTGGGGCTGTGGCTGGAGCCGGAAGATTTCAGCAGTGTGATGATCACCGATGCTGAGCTGTTACGGCAGAGGCTGGCTCTGAATGAACTGGTGCTGATAGAAACGACATTAGTGACTCAGCACCCGTCAGTGCCATTCTCTCAAGCGGTGCAAGCCGGCAGCAAAGTGGTATCGCTGGACAAAGATGATGAATTTGTGGCCGCGGTGGATATCCGTCGGGCGCGTGACCATCGTATCAATCCGTTGGCTCTGGTTGTACAGCGTCATAATGAAACCAGTGGTGAGGTGGAAGAATCCGTTGAGCCTGCGTTTGAAGATGCACCGCTTCTGCCGTCGTTTACTGTGCCTGTCGGCGAGGATGAAATTCCGCATAGTGCCGCAGGCCGCATGGAGCGCTGGCAAAGCAAACTACTGGATTTATCGGCGCGCAACCCGTTGCTGAATCATCGGCCGGGTAAAAGCAGTTTGTCGTTTATACATGCTAATCCGGCTGAACTGGAAGATATGTTAGCGGCGGGAGCCCGAATAACGGTATCACCGTTTCCAAAGCTGAATGGTGCCGATCAGGACGAAGAGATTTATAGCCAGCGCAGCGGTGACGATCTGAAAGAAAGTTACGCGCGCGATGCGTTGCAGAAAAAGCAATTGCTGGTTGATAGAAGCCAGGAAGAACTGGATAAATCGACTGTTGAAATTTATCGCAAAGCCCAGACGTCGTTGAAGGAAGGTGGTTCTAATACGTTGTTTCTGGCGATTGGCTTTTTGTTATGGAAGCAGAATGAAAAAGATCCGAAGCGCTATCGTGCCCCCCTGATTCTGTTACCGGTAACGCTTGAGCGTAAATCCGTTCGCAGTGGTATCAAGATCGCTGCCAGCGATGATGAACCCAGATTCAACACCACGCTGCTGGAAATGCTGAAGAAAGACTTTGGTATTGAGTTGCGTGGATTGCATGGAACGTTACCGGAAGATGCCAGTGGGGTTGATGTTGAGGGTATATGGCATCAGGTGCGTCTGGCGATTAAAGATGTACCGGGCTTTGAAGTGATTGAAGAGGTGGTGCTGGGGCATTTTTCTTTTGCTAAGTATTTGATGTGGAAAGATCTGGTCGATCGCGCAGATGCCTTGCGAGAAAATCCGGTCGTTCGCCATTTGCTCGATACCCCCAGGGATGCATACGAAAGCGATATCCGCTTTGTCGATGCCGACCATATTGATCGCGATTATGCACCTTCGGACTTACTGACACCGCTGCCTGCGGATTCTTCGCAGATGGCAGCGGTTGCAACTGCTGACCGTGGCAAGGATTTTGTCATTATCGGCCCTCCAGGTACGGGTAAAAGTCAGACCATCAGTAACCTGATTGCCCACATGCTGGGTAAAGGTAAAAAAGTGTTGTTTGTTTCAGAGAAAACGGCAGCACTGGAAGTGGTTCATCGACGTCTGAAAGACATTGGTCTGGGTAATTTCTGCCTTGAATTACATTCCAACAAGGCCCGTAAGGCAGACGTGTTGGATCAGTTACGCTTGTCCTGGGCTCGGGCTGGGAAGTCATTGGCGGCAGAATGGCAGAGTGAAGCTTTACGCCTGAAGTCGTTACGGGATCGGCTGAATACGTTGGTGAACAGTCTGCATCAGCGTTACCCCAATGGTCTTACTCCGCATTACGCCATGGGCGTGAGCATTCGTGATAAAGACTTAGCCGATAAAGCAGAGTTCAGTTGGAGTTCTGCCAATGCGCATACTCAGGATGACCTGAACCGATTACGTGAAGCGGCTGACACTCTGCAGGTTCAGGCGCTGGCGATTGGTGATGTGTGCCAGCATGAGCTGGCCTCGATTGATCATTCGGACTGGACGCCTCAGTGGCAAGAGAAGTTGATTGCACAGGTTCAGCAGCTCGATCGCTCAGCAATCACTTTGGATAAGCGTTTGTCGGATTTGCTAGCCGCATTAGGCCTTGATATTCGGGTTCGGGAATTTGAGCGTTTGCAGGCATTACGGGAGTTGGGTCAGGTATTGCTGGATTCTTACCGGCAGTCATCGTCCTTTGCTCTGGAACCGGATGGGGTCGATCGTCTGGAGGCGATGGAAACCGTCATCCGGCTGTTGAAGGATTATGTGAAAGCCCAGGCAGGGTTGAGCTGCCAGTATGCAGCCCGGGCCTGGCAAAATCTTGATCCCATTCAATTAGAGCAGCGCTGGCAGGATGCCAATGCTATGTGGTGGCCTAAACGTTGGTTTGCCAAGCGTGCATTGATTAAGCAGACGGTGCAGGCCGGCGCACAGGGAAAGCCAGATCTCAATGTGGATATTGCACTACTGAAGCTGATGAAGTTCTCTGCAGAGAAAATTGATCAGCTGGAAAGCTTACTTGCTGGTCTGAAAGGATGGCAATCATACGAGACTGACCCTGAAGTATTAAATCAGCTGCAGTTATTGGGTGCCCGTGCCCGCTCTGCTGTGGGTAAGTTGGCCGATGATGCCGAGATGCTGATGGCATGCAGAAGCCGGATCAGAACCTTGCTATATGATGGTAATGATTTGTTGGCTGCCGATGCTCCGGTAGGGCGCAGTGTGTTGGCTTTCATGGAAGAGTTAGCACGATTCGATGATTTAAAAACTCAGGTCGAACAATTGGCGGGTGCGTCGGTATGGTCACCCCTGGACAATTCTGTCCCTGTTTTGCCGGCTATTTCTGAATGGTGCCAGCGCATAAGTAGTAAGCGACAGTTGTTGCGCGATTGGTGTGCCTGGGTTCGCCGGCGTAATGAGGCGATTGATCTACAGCTTGGCTCGCTGGTTACCGGTATTGAGCAGGGGCTTATAGCTGCAGGGGATATTCGTGACACCTTTGAGGCAGCTTACTGTCAATGGTGGTCGAAAGCCGTTATTGGTGAAAACAGTTTACTGAGTTCGTTCTCGTCTGCAGAACACGAAGCGGCCATTCAGTCTTTCCGGGAGCTGGATACGCGTTTCAGCCAACTAACAGCCGAGTATATCGCGGCTAAGTTATCGGGGCAGATTCCGGATCAGGATGATGTACAAAAGAGTTCTTCCTGGGGGATTTTGCGTCACGAGTTGCAGAAGAAAAGCAAACATAAACCCGTGCGTGAAATGTTGGAGCTGATGCCTGATGCGGTAACGACATTGGCTCCTTGTCTTATGATGTCGCCACTGTCGATTGCTCAATTTTTGTCGGCAGAGCAGTCACTCTTTGATGTCGTTATTTTCGATGAGGCATCGCAAATTACCGTTTGGGATGCGGTTGGGGCTTTGGCCCGTGGTAAGCAGGTTATTGTTGCCGGTGACCCTAAGCAGATGCCACCGACCAATTTCTTCGCACGTGCAGATAATGATCCTGATGGTGATCTGGACGAAGGCGATTTGGAAAGTATTCTAGATGAGCTGATTGGCGCCAGTATTCCAACCCGCATACTTAATCTGCATTACCGTTCGCGCCGTGAAAGCCTTATCGCATTTTCGAACAGTCGTTATTACGACAATTCTCTGGTGACGTTCCCTGCTCCTGTTCATCCGGACAAAGGGGTGCGTCTGGTTAAACCTGATGGTTTTTATGCGCGAGGTAAAGCGCGCCATAACCAGGGTGAAGCGAAGGCGATTGTTGAGGAAATTTTGCATCGCCTGACGTCTTCGGATGAAAACGTCCGTAGGCAGTCGATTGGTGTTGTAACCTTCAATACCGAGCAACAAAGCCTGATCGAAGATTTACTCGACAAGGCACGTTCGGCAGATCCTTCGATTGAATGGGCCTTTTCAGAAGAACATTCGCTGGAACCGGTTTTCGTGAAGAATCTGGAATCGGTGCAGGGTGATGAACGCGATGTGATTCTGTTCAGCATAACGTATGGGCCGGATGAATCTGGCCATGTGACAATGAACTTTGGACCGCTTAACCGTACTGGTGGCGAGCGCAGGTTAAACGTTGCGATGACGCGGGCACGCTCTGAAATGGTGGTGTTTTCAACACTATCACCTGATCAGATTAACCTAGGCCGTACCAAGGCGTCGGCAGTGGCTGATCTGAAGCATTTTCTCGAGTATGCGGAGCGTGGCGCTTCTGCGCTTGGTGCGGCTGTACATGGCTCGCTGGGAGACTTTGAATCACCGTTTGAAGTGGCGGTTGCCAGAGGCTTGCAGCAAAAAGGCTGGACAGTTCATCCCCAGGTTGGGGTTTCGGCTTATCGGATTGATCTTGGTGTTGTGCATCCGGATATTCCCGGCATTTATTTGTCTGGAGTTGAGTGTGATGGTGCGATGTATCACAGCTCTGCCTATGCCAGAGAGCGCGACAAGATTCGTCAGCAGGTTCTGGAAGGCCTGGGTTGGCACATGGTGCGAGTCTGGTCGACCAACTGGTGGGTAAATCAGAAATACGAAATCGACTTGCTTCACACCAAACTCACCGAGCGTTTGGCTGATGATCGCAAACGCCGAGAGGATCAGAAGGGCCTTAAGTCTACTGGTGATGTGGTGTCTTCAGATACTCAAGAAGCACAAAGCGAACCTGGGGCAATTAGTACTCAAATTGCGGGAGTGGTTGCTGCTTCTGTATCCGAGCATCTGTTAGAGAACAACTCAGATTCTGAAACTATTGAAAGCTACAGGGTGATGGATTTTTCTGGCTATACCATTGAGCCTGTCCAGTTTTATGAAGACAGTTACGACGCTTCTTTGCAGGAAATGATTAGAGGGGTAATCAATACAGAAGGCCCAATTCATGAATTACTGCTTTTACAGCGTATTGCCAGAGCACACTCTTTCAAGCGTGCAGGAACAAAAATGCTTGACCGAGTGAATGAGCTCGCCTCTGCTCATTGTGAATTGAGTGAAGAGAGCACAGGTAAGTTCTGGTGGCCAGAAGGGATTGGTGAGAAAGTTAAAGAGCGATATGCCCGGACAAGTAACCGACCGGAAGAAGCATCCAAGCCTGAATGGATTTGTGACACTGAGGTACGAAATATCATCAGAGCTAAAGGGCTGGATAATGATCTGGTTGGATTGTGTCGCGTGCTGGGAATTCAGCGACTGACGGCCAATGTGAAAGAGCGTCTCAATGCACTGATGCAAATGGAAGAGGTTTTGTAGACTATGCCATTCCCCATCGAAGATAAGCTCGTTATCGCCGTATCTTCCAGTGCGCTGTTTGATTTATCGGAATCTGACAAGGTATTCCGAGAGCAAGGCCCGGCAGCCTATAAGCAGTTTCAGGAAGAGCAGCTGAATACCGTGCTGGGCACGGGAGTGGCGTTTCCGTTTATCCGCCGCTTTCTGGCCTTTAACCAGCATTTTCCGCAAGAAACTCCGGTGGAGGTGGTATTGCTGTCGCGTAATTCCACCGCGACAGGGCGGCGCGTGTTCCGCTCCATTGCTCATTATGGACTCGATATTTCCCGCGCCGCTTTTACTGGTGGCGCATCTCCTTTCCCCTATATTCCTGCGTTTAATGCATCGTTGTTTTTGTCGGGTAATGAAGAGGATGTGCGTTCGGCGGTGGCGGCGGGGTCGCCTGCGGGCTTACTGTTACCCGGTGCTGTAACCGATCAGCAGGATGACAAAGAGCTGCGCATCGCTTTCGACTTTGACGGCGTGCTTGCCGATGATGAAGCTGAAACCGTGTTCAAGCAGGAAGGGTTAGAGCGCTTCCATGAATACGAAGCACTGCACTCCGAGAAAGAACATAATCCGGGTTTGTTGGCGGATTTATTTCGTAAGTTGTCGAAACTGCAGGAACTGGAAGACAGGCTGCGTGCTAAAAATCCGGATTATCAGCGTTTGCTGCGCACGGCCATTATTACCGCCCGCAATGCTCCTGCCCACGAACGGGTGATTACCACATTAAAGAGCTGGGGGGTTGAGGCCAATGAAACCTTCTTTCTCGGCGGCATGGATAAACGCCGGATTCTGAATGTACTCAAGCCTCATATCTTCTTCGATGATCAATTAGACCACCTGAAAGCCAAAGACCTTGCCATGGTGCACGTGCCGTTTGGAGTGGCGAATCAGACTCTGCTGGAGATCAGCGATCCCACCTTTATTCATCCCTCAGCGCCTCAATCGGACTTAATTTAGCCGCCTGCCAGGCCGGGCCCATGCCGGCCATTAAGCCAATCAGTGCGGAAAAAATCAGGGAAATCATCAGGTACAGCGGGCTGGGTTGTATCGGGAAATCCGGCATTATTAAACCGGTGATGGCGAGCAGGGCGAGGGCGCCAAACATGCCGGCGAGGGCGCCAATAACCGATAATAAAACGGCCTCTCCAAGAAACAGGCTGAGCAGTTGCCGGCGGGAAATGCCAATGGCGCGCAGCAGACCGATTTCCGGCGTGCGCTCGCGTACGTTGGTGGTCATGATGGTGAAAATACCGACGCCGCCGACCAGTAATGAGATGGAGCCGAGCGCGGCAACGCCCATGGTCAACACCGACAGAATGCTGTTCAGGCTTTCCAGCATTTCGTCCTGGGTGACGATGGTAAAGTCTTCCTGGCCGTGGCGCTCAATCAGCCGTTTGCGCACAATTTCGCGCATATTTTCTGAGGTGGTGGCGGCGGAGAACACCACGTCCACTTCCATTAATCCTTCGCGGTTAAACAGCGTGAGCGCGCGGTCGGCGGGAATGTAGACCATATCGTCGAGGTCGAAGCCGAGCATGCTGCCTTTGGGTTTCATCACACCAATCACGCGAAAGCGCTGACCACCAACGCGGATAAACTGCCCCAGCGCATTGCTGCCTTTAAACAATTCCTGCCAGACCTTATGGCCAAGCACGACAAAGGCGCGCGAATTCCCGCCCTGAGCTTCGGGCAGAAAACGCCCACTGGCCAGCGGAAAATCCCAGGCCTGCACCATGCTCGGTGTGGTGCCATAAATATCGGTGTTGCGTACCCGCTCGCCAAACTCAATCGGGCCGGTGCCCTGCACGCTGGCGACCACGTGCTCGGCGTAGGGCAGGTTAATCAGGCTGCGGTAATCTTCCATGGTCAGCAGGCGTACCGAGTTGAGTACTCCGCCCATACCGGAGGTGTCGTTTTTGCCCGGACTGACGGCAATAATGCGGGTGCCGAACTGCGAGAAGTTATCCATCACATACATGCGTACGCCTTCGCCCAGTGAAGTCAGCAGGGTAACGGCGGCAATACCGATGGCGATGCCCAACGCGGTGAGCAGGCTTTTCAGCGGGTTGTAACGTACCGAGGAAAACACCAGATGTAACCAGTCAGCACTGTGCATTGGGCCTCCTATTTGCCGTTCTGATGTTGCAGGGCGGTTACCGGTGCCATATGAGCGGCGCGGCTGGCGGGAATCCAGGAAAACAGAAAGCCGCAACCTACGGCGATAGCGCCCGCGGCGGCCGTCGCCCAGAGCGGTGCGGCAAAGGGAATTTCCGGATACTGCATGCGTACCAGCCATAACAGAATTTCTGCCAGCAGGGTGCCAAGCAGGGCACCAAACAGCGACAGCATCACCGCTTCGGTCACGAACAGCTGGCGTACTTCGCGGCTGGAAGCCCCCAGCGCTTTCAGCAGGCCGATTTCTGCGGTGCGCTGCGATACGGTAATTAACGTCATATTCATAATCAGTACGCCGGCGACAAACAGGCTGATGGCGCCGATACCGGCAATGGCAAAGGTCAGCACCGAGAGAATGCTGTCGAAGGCTTTCAGCAGGGAGTCGGGAGTAATCAGGGTGACGTCGAGCTGGCCGTCATGGCGCTCGCGCATAATGTCTTCGATCTGGCGGCTTAACACGCCCATGCCCATCGCCGAGCGCACATCAATCATCACCCGGAACACGCCTTCGGTATTAAACAGCTGCATGCTGCTGGCTACCGGCATGATCAGCGCTTCGCTCATATTCATGCCGAGGCCGGTGCCGGTATCGGCCAGAATACCAATTACCCGGCAGCGGTAAGTGTCGATGCCAACCCACTGGCCAAGTGCCGGTTCGGCAGCAAACAGTTCCTGTTTTAATGTGGTGCCGATAACACAGACCGGGCTCGGCTGATCGAGGGGCAGGTCGGGCAGAATCTGGCCGCGCGCCAGCTGAATATGGCGGATATCAAAGAAAGCATTGTTGGTGCCCAGCACCAGAGTTTCACGGCTGCGTGCGCCGCGTGAGATTTCGGCATTACCGACCACTAGGGGCGCAATGCGCTCTACTTCGGGCAGGCGCAGCAGGCTCTGGGCATCCTGCAGGGTAATATCGCGGGTGCCTTCGCCGGTCATGGGGGGCATGCCGCCGGAGGTTTCTTTGCGTCCCGGCAGCATAATCAGAATATCTTTTCCCAGTACCGAAAACTCGCCCAGCACATACTGGCGCGCGCCTTCACCGAGGCCGGTTAACAGCACTACCGCCAGCACACCAATCGACATCGCAATCAGCTGCATCAGCGTGCGGAAACGCTGGCGCAGCAGGGCGCGGATGCTGAAATTAAGCTGGTCGCGGGTGCGGATCATGGCGCGTCGCTCTGATCTGTACGGCTTTGAGCGTCTGAAGAAGACGTGCGGTCATCGCTTACGATCACGCCATCCACCATGCGGATACGGCGGCTGGCGCGGCGGCCCAGATCGGCGTCGTGGGTAACCACAATTAAGGTAATGCCGTCGGCATTCAGCTCTTCCAGCAGTTGTACAACTTCAGCACCGGATTGGCTATCGAGGTTGCCGGTTGGTTCATCAGCGAGCAGCAGGCGCGGTTTCATAATAATGGCGCGGCCAATGGCCACCCGCTGACGCTGGCCGCCGGATAACTGATTGGGTAAATGCCCGGCGCGACTACCAAGGCCCAGACGCTCAATCACCGGTGCCAGCCGGCGTTTGCGTTCTGCCGGAGCAATACCGGCCAGAATTAACGGCAGCTCGATATTTTCGCTGGCACTTAAACGCGGAATTAAATGGTACGATTGAAAAACAAAGCCGATATGGCTGCGGCGATAAGCTGCGCGCTGTTCTTCACTCATGGGCACGGTATCGGCACCGTTCAGCCAGTACTGACCGTTATCCGGTACATCCAGCAGGCCGAGCATATTCAGCAGGGTGGATTTACCGGAACCGGATGGCCCCATCACCGATAAATACTCACCGGCCTGAATGCTCAGGCCAATATTATTCAGCGCGTGTACCGGCTCATCACCGAGCAGGAAGGTTTTATTCACCCCCTGCACGCGGATCAGGGCATCGGCTGCGGGATTTATGCCAGCCGCTTTCATGGCAGCCTCTTTCATGGCTTGGCAGCCTTGTCGGTGTGCAGCGCATCCATCTCATTTAATACACGCACTTCGGCACCATCGACCGCCGCCGGATTATCAAGCGATAGCAATACCGGCTGGTCAGCTTCTAAGCCTTCTTTTACTTCGGTCCAGGTCCAGTTACTCAGGCCCAGGGTCAGCGCTTTTTTCTGCAGGGTTTTACCGTCAGCGGCCAGGGTCAGCACATGATTACCTTCCAGCAACGCTTCGCTGGGAATACGCAGGGTCTGTTCACTGGCGGCGGTAATCACTTCAATATCGGCGCTGTAACCAACCAGCAGCTGCACATCGTCGGGCAGGGTATTTAAGGTGACATCCACATTCACGGTGCGTGCCTGCTTTTCTTTATCTTCCACGTAAGGGGCAATGCGGCTGACCTTGCCGGTAAAGGCCTGATCGCGGAAGGCATCGAGCGTAACCCGTGCATCCATACCGACACGGATGACCGAAGCGTCCACTTCGTCGATCGGTGCGCGCACATACAGGCAGCGCTCGTCGATCAGATCAATGGCGGGTGGTGTGGCAACACCTGGCGGAGAAGGGGTGGCGTATTCACCGACTTCGCCATTCACTTCGGCAACAATACCGGCGAACGGCGCGCGCAATTGTGTCTGCGCCAAGCGTGCCTGCTGCACCGCCACGCTGGCTTTGGCATTCTGCACCTGGGCTTCATTCTGCTGGCAGCTTAAACGGGTAATTTCGGCACTGGTTTCTACCCGGTCGAGCTGTTCGGCCGAGGCCAGCTGTTTTTTGAATAATTCACGCTGGCGTTTTACTTCGCGCTCATCGGCCTGGGCCTGGCGGCAGGCGGAGGCTTTATTTAATTCCGCCATGCGCACCTGTGCCTTGCTTTGCTCCAGCGCGGCTTTTAAATCGTCGTTCCATAATTCCAGCAATAACGCGCCGGCTTCGACTTTATCGCCCTGATCAACGTATAAATGATTCACCTGGCCGCCCAGCGCCAGAGACAGGCGGGAGCGCTGACAGGCCTTAATCGTGCCGGAGCGGGTATTGGACACCAGTGCTTCGACCAGCCCCGGAGCGGCTTGGCTCATGCGTACTTCAATGGGTTTGGCCGGGCGCAGCATAAAAGCAGCAATTAAAGCGGCAAGAACGCCAGCGGATATCAGCAGTTTTTTCACGGTATAACGTCCTGTTGCGGCAGCTGAGGAGTTACCTTAGAGCTTTTTCATATGCTTGCCCAGTGATATAAGTCATAGGATTATTCGTGCTGCTGCAACACAATTCCTTTTTTATCGGGCACCATCAGTTCAGCTTGGGTTCACGCCCTGTCATGCTCATTGTTACCGTTATTATTTATCACCGATATTCCGCCCGGAGCCCCTATGAAATTACCCCACTGGTTCAGCGTACGCAGCCAAGGCAAAGCGCTGGGGCTCCCTGAGCTGATCGCCATTGCTCTGGGAGGCATGGTGGGTGGTGGCATTTTTACTATTCTCGGTATTTCCGTTGCCCTGATCGGCCCCTATACGCCTCTGGCGATTATGGCCGGCGGTATAATCGCCGCGCTGGCCGCTTATTCTTACGTAAAACTGGGTGTGTATTACCGCGATGAAGGCGCGACCTATGGTTTTTTTAAACGTACCTTTCCCAACTCGCCACTGGCCGCCGCGCTGATTGGCTGGTATGTGATTTTCGGTTATATCAGCACTATTGCCCTCTATGCCTACACCTTTTCTTCCTATGCCTTAAGCGGCACAGGCTTTGCTGGTAATGACGATCTGCGTAAAGCCGTGGCCTGTGGGGTGATTGCGCTCTTTACTCTGGTTAATGTCTGGAGTGTGCGCGGCATGGGTAAAATCGAAGACATCATGGTGTACAGCAAACTGGCTTTATTGCTGCTGATTGCCGTGATTTTACTGCTGCACCGCGAAAGCAGTCTGACTGAACTGCTCGTGCATCCGGAGATTGAATTCTCCTGGCTCAATATTCTTACCGTTGCGGCCGTTACCTTTGTGGCTTATGAAGGCTTTCAGCTGGTGATTAATGCGGTAAAAGAAATGGAAAACCCCGATAAAAATATTTCGCGTGCGATTTACAGCGCCATCGCCATTGCCATCATTTTGTACGTGGTAATCGCTGTGGCCGCCATTCTCGCCATTCCCGCCGCCGATATTATCGCCAACGAAGAATACGCACTGGCCGCCGGAGCAGGAAAAATACTCGGCCATATCGGCGCCGATATTGTGGTACTGGGGGCGGTACTGGCAACCAGCAGTGCCATTAACGGCACCTTATTCGGAGCCTCACGCCAGGTTGCGGTGATTGCCGGTGATGGCTTCTTCCCTAAAAGTCTGGAAAAACGCAGCAATAATATACCGGTGGCGGCCATCGCCATGATGGCGGTATTAGCGATGGCGCTGATTCTGGCCGGTGGCTTAAAAGTAATACTCGAATTCGGCAGCGTTACCTTTTTACTGGTGTCATTGTTAATGGCCATCGCCAACTTCCGTACCCGTAAGCTGACCGACTCATCGCTGTTTATTACCCTGTTATCCATTATTGGTCTGGCTATCGGTGGCGGCCTGATTCTGCATTTTGAATACACCGAAAACCCTGAACAACTGATCTTTATGCTGGTGCTGTATGGCTTGTTAACGCTGGGTGCTCTGGTGTTTGCGCGGGTGAATACGGTGCGCGGTTATAACAGCAATCCATAGCTGCGATGCCTGTAGAGTAGTGGCTTATTCGCGCTTGCTCGTTTTTCAGGCCGGTGTTAGCTTATTTGATATTCAAATCAACAGTTTGTGGGTTTGGCTTGTAAATTTACGTGCAAGGCCTGACTACCGCCGCTAATAAATGCGCATGCACGTTAATAGATTGTTATGTGAATGGAGATCTCTATTGTCTTCTGTACCCAAGAACAAGGAAGAATTGGAACTGGCCATAAATTCAATATTTCCAAAACTAATGGCTGATTATCGCTCCATTCCAGAAAGCAAAGCGCGTAAATCCGGGGTCGAGGGAAACATTAAGGGTACGATGATTAGCGTTAGTGATACGGTTGCTTACTTGATTGGTTGGGGGAAACTTGTTCTTAAATGGCATCACCTTAAATCTAAAAATCAGTATGTAGATTTCCCTGAAACGGGTTATAAATGGAATCAACTGGGTCTACTCGCTGAACATTTTCACGAAGAGTATCGTGACTGGAAATACGATGATCTGCTTGTTGAATTAGAGTCTACGATAAATGAAATACTTTTACTTATTTCAGGTTTAACTGATCATGATCTGTATGGTGTTGCTTGGTATGAACAATGGACTCTTGGTCGCATGATTCAGTTCAATACGTCATCTCCTATGAAAAATATGCGTACAAAAGTTCGGCGTTTCAAGCGAGAATTTTTATAAAGAAGCGTTAAGGACAGGTTAAAAATAAATAGAATAACTATTTTAATTCACACTGAGGTTGTCCCCCGCTTTAATGGATGCAGAATAATGAATCCAGTGATTGAATTGTCACTTGGAAACAAATATGAAATCTTAGTCGCTATGAAGCACAATCCCTATGAAACATAAGATTCGCGAGCTTTTGGCTTATATTGAACCGGGAAACGGCGAGGTACTGATTGATCTTGTGAAACTCACCCGTAACGGGCATTCATATTACTTTCAGGACAAGCGCTGGCTGCGGAATCTGCGCTGTATGGGTGGCGATGGCTGTACCTCGGATCAGGGCGAGACAATCAATATTGCCATACTGAACCGCAGATACAGCCCGGCATGGGTTGCCGGTAAAACCATTCGGATTACTGACAGAGCAAAAGAGCGGTATCAGGTGTGGCTTGAAGGTATGCATCGTAGCGAGTAGTTTTCATCTGGCCCCACGCTCTGCGTGGGAGACCTTGCGGGCACCGTTGCATTCCCACGCGGAGCGTAGGAACGAGAGGCGTGGGAGTCCTTATGCTGGTGCTGTATGGCTTGTTAACGCTTGGTGCTCTGATGTTTGCGCAGGTGAATGCGGTGCGGGGGTATAAGGTTTCTGACGGTTAACGGCGTGCAGATTATTATTCGATTGCTCCAGCTGCTGGCTGACAGCAGGCAGAATGGCTAACGCCTTGATCTGGTCCCGATAAAACGGGCATGTGCGGCTTCCTGCAAACTGTTCAGACTGATTAATACCTGATACCTTACTCAAACATGACGACTCCCGGCTGGTAGCAATATCTCTGCCATAACCATTGGGGTAGTAGGCAGGTTTCCATGAACGGATGTCGTGGAATTTCACACAATAAGGAAGTGACTTTATGGCTAAATTCAAAACACCGGGGCAAAAACGGAAATCCTTCGTCAGAGGCCTGTGCATCGCACTTTTTCTGGTTATTACCCTGGTGGGAACAGCAGGGTTTGAATACATCTTTGCCGATGCTCTTAAGCCCGCCTGGAAAGAATCCTATACCCCGGCTGATGCCGTGGTGACCAGCAAAGAATACGCCGAAGAAGAATACGTCGGGCGCAAGGGTAAGACCAAAACCCGTGATGTATACACGCTGTACTACCAGTTCAACGCCGGCGATCAGACCGTCGAAGGCAGTACAACCATTTCTGAATCTGACTATCTCGGTTACAGCGAAGGGGATGCGGTGGCGGTCGGTTACGATGAAGAGGAGCCTTATCTGAACAACGATACGGTCGCCAACATTCAGAAATCGAACGCCCGTAATATTCATGTGCAGGCGCTGACCAAGGTTGCGCCGGTCAGTGGCTCTGTTGCCTATGTGCTGTATCTCTTCTTGTTGTTAACCTTTGTGCGCGAATCCAAAGACGCAATGCCCGAAGGGTTTTTTACCGAAAACAGCTGGTTGGATGTGGACGACGGCTATCTGGTTGCCGTCGCTGATGGCGTGTTGCAATCGTTTAAAATTGATAAAAAGAAAGTGGCGGCCGTTCAGGATGCTTACCAGTCGGGTGCGGATTTTGAAACACTGAAAGGTCTGGCTAAAGCATCCAAGCTTATCTCGGTCCCATTAAACGAAGTCACCGGTATCGAAAGTGCATTCAACTCCGACGTTCTGACCATTCATCAGGGGGATGACGATCATTCGTTTGAATTCCTGAATCGTGCCATGAAAGCCCATGCGCTCAACGAAATTAAAAAATATCTGCCAGAGGCTTTGTCGCACCAGCGTCAGCAGAAAGCGCGTATTATGGCAGCCCTGCCATCCATCATTGTACTTAGTCTTCTGCTTGCCCTGATTGTGTATTTCGACAACGTGGTTGCCGGTATTATTGTGGGTGTTTTTGCTGTCTATATGGTTTTACCAAAGACACTGTCTCATTTGCTGAATCCGTATATCGTTGATACCTGGAGCGCGCCGAAGGCGGCTTAACACTGTAGGGTGCGGTGGCTGATAAGTGGCATGTCATCTTGCTCCCACGCTCTGCGTGGGAGTCATAGCGCAACCCAAACCAGCAGCCACAAAAAAGCCCGCATCAGCGGGCTTCTTTTTAATCGTGTGTCACCACATCAGATCATCCGGAATCTGATACGCTGCATACGGATCATCTTCATCCATCGCATCGGCGGTGCTTTCTGCAATATAAATAAAGTGATTATCTTTGCGCTGGCGGATTTTCTCAGCAATCTGCAGTGGCAGTACTTCGTATTTTTTCTCGCCCGGTAAATCCAATGCGATAACCGCCAGCTGGCCGCGGCTTAAGCGGTCCCAGATGGCCTGGTCAACGTAAATGGATTTTACTTTTTTGCCATCAACAAACTGATATTTAATATCGGCATATTCGCTTTTAATGGCGTTGGTGGTAACCAGCTGACGCACCTGAGCGGCAATGGCTTTTTGCTGTGCTTCCTGTTCCTTTTTCTGGTTCAGTTCGCGGTCGCGCTCGGCTTTTTCTTTACGCGCAGCTTCGGCTTTGGCCTTGGCTTCGTCGATCTGGTTGTCTTGTCCGGTACGCTGCAGGTGATCCTGCTTTTTCAGTTCTTTAGCGGCTTTTTTCGCTTTCTGCTTGTCGATTAAACCGGCGGCGAGCAGCTGTTCCTGTAATGACTTGGCCATAATAATTCCTCAGCGTTGCCATACACCGGCAGGAATTAAATCTGCCAGTTGGTCGATGGTGTTATCGCGTTCGTTAACGTCGGCGGCAACCACGGTAACGTGGCCGAGCTTACGCGCCGGGCGCGCTTCTTTGCCATAGGAGTGGCGGAAGGCGTTGCCGATAGTGGCGGCTTTTTCGGCCGGGGTTTCATCGCTGATGACGTTAAGCATGGCAACGGCCGGGTATTTGGCGGTAGTATCGCCCAGGGCGCGACCGGCAATGGCCAGCATATGGTTGCGGAACTGGCTGGTGGTGGCGCCTTCAATCGACCAGTGGCCGGAGTTGTGTACGCGCGGTGCCACTTCGTTGGCGACCAGGCCGTTTGCGGTGTCGAACAGTTCCAGCGTGATGGTTCCCACGTAGTCGAGGCTGTCGGCCAGCTGGCGGATATAGCGCTCGGCCTGTTGCGCTTTTTCGGCACTAAGGTCGGCGGCCGGGAACAGCGAGTAACGCAGAATGCCTTCGTGGTGTACGTTTTCGGTCATCGGCCAGATCACCATATTGCCGTTAACGTCGCGGCTGGCGATGACGGAGGTTTCACGCTCAAAGCTGACAAAGGCTTCGGCGATCAGTTCACGTCCGCCAATGGCAGCCCAGGCCGGTTCGGCATCAGCCGGACTGCGCAGCACATACTGACCTTTACCGTCGTAACCTTCGGTGGTGGTTTTCAGCACGATAGGCAGGCCCAGCTGTTCTACTGCGGCGTGCAGATCGTCGAGTGAATTAACGGCACAGAAATCGGCGGTGTCGATGCCGGCGGCACGAAGGGCAGTTTTTTCCAGCAGACGGTTCTGGAAGGTTTTCAGTGCTTTCAGGCTGGGATACAGCTTGTCGGCAACGCTTTCCAGACGGGCAACGATGTGTGCCGGGATATTTTCGGTTTCGAACGATACGCGCTCAACGCTGGCGAGAAACGCATCCAGAGCTTCGTCGCTGTGGGCACGCAGATCGTACAGCGATACGTCAATATCGCTGATGTCCTGCACACTGTCAGACAGCATCTGGCCCAGCTGGCCGTTACCTAAAATACCGATTTTCATGCTTCTTCACTCTCAGAAAAGTCGGGCCCGGCAGTACCGGGCCCGGATAGGTCGTTAACGCTTACAGTGCGGTGCGCGGATCGGGTTCGGCCAGCACGCTGTCGGTCTGTTCGGCGCGGAAGGCGTCGATTTTGGCCAGCAGGTCGTTGTCGCTGGTGGCCAGAATCTGGGCGGCCAGCAGACCGGCGTTTTTCGCACCGGCATCACCGATGGCCAGAGTTCCAACGGCAACACCACCAGGCATCTGCACGATGGACAGCAGCGAGTCCAGGCCGCTCAGGGCGCGGGATTTAACCGGCACGCCGAGTACCGGCAACGAGGTCTGGGAGGCACACATACCCGGCAGGTGAGCAGCGCCACCGGCACCGGCGATGATGACTTTAATGCCGCGGCCCTGAGCGGTTTTGGCGTAATCAAACAGCAGATCCGGGGTGCGGTGGGCAGACACCACTTTTACTTCGTAGGCCACGCCCAGTTTATCCAGCATATCTGCTGCGTGTTGCATGGTGGGCCAGTCGCTCTTAGAGCCCATGATGATACCAACCGCTACGGTCATCGGGTCATCCTCGTTGAATTCAGTCAGGGCAGCCAAAGTGGCGGCCGGTGCAGGAAAGCGGCGCATTCTATCACAAGGTTTACAGCATGATTAAGCGGATACGGGGGCAGGAAAGTGGGTCCGAGCTACCACAAGCTTTAAAGCAGGTTCAGTTTCTGGATCAGGGTGAACAGGGGGCTGGGGCAGATATGTGGTTGTCAGGTCTGAAAAGCCAGTATTTATGCCTTGTCGGCATTAGTCATGCTCTTACAGCAGGCAAAAAATCTTCTGCTTCTGGCCTGACTGGCTCTTCCTGTAAGGACTAAAACCATTTACTTTGTGTGGATTAGTGGTCTACAGTTGAGTAAATTATAATCAAATTCCGGATGAAGCGGAATGTGGGGCCAGATTGTTGTTGGCATAGCCTGAGGAGTTGAAACGGATGCCAGGTCTTTATGGCCGGGTCAGACAGATGGTGACCCGCCTTAATATGAAAAACGACAGCGAGCTGTATCAGGTGTTGTTTGATACGGCTGCCGCAGGGATTGTCAGTATTAACAGTGAAGGAGATATTCAGGCCTGTAATCCGGCGCTTTGCCGTATTTTCGGTTATGAAGCAGAGGAATTACTGGGCCAGAACATCGCGATGCTGATGCCGGCCCGTCATGGCCAGCGTCATCAGGGATATATCGAGCAGTATCTGCGTGAAGGCCACGCCACGGTAATGGGGCGTGGCCGCGAGTTACCGGGGCTGCGTAAAAACGGTGAGGAGTTTTTGCTGCATCTGTCGGTAAGCGAAATGAATCTGGATGGTTCACCGAGTTTTACTGCGATTGTGCACGACCTGACAGCCTCGCTGAGCGGCCACAGCCATGAGCAAGCGCGTGATCAGGTCTGGCTTGGCAGTGTGCTGGATCACACCCCCGCTGCGGTAACTGTTAAGGATATGCAGGGCCGTTATCTGTTGCTTAATCATCGCGCCGAAAGCCTGCTGGGTATCCGTTCCCGTGATGCCGTCGGGCGCAGCGATGCCGAATTGTTTTCGCCACAATGGGCGGTATTACAACAGCGCAGTGATGAGGAAGTGAGCCACGCCGATGGTGCACGGGTATTTATCGAGCCCTTTATCGGTAACCGTCAGGAAGGCGTTACCGGTAAACATGATAATAACCACGGCAGCAGTACCATCAGTTTTCTGACCAGTAAGAATGTTCTGCGTGATGCGTCCGGTGAAGCCATGGGCATTGTTGCCATCCGCCTGGATATTTCGGCGCTGCCGGTGCTCAGTCACCCGGCAGCAGAGGCTGATGTGCATCTGCTGAACGTGTTACCACAGCCGCTGGCATTATTAACCGCCGATGGTGAAGTGTTGCAGGCCAACGATGCCTACGCCCGCCGTTTTGGCCTGAGTGCGCGCTCGGTGAAAGGCTGTAATGTGCAGTTACTGGAGTCGGAGCGCTTTGTTGGCTGGTTCCGCCGTTTTCAGTTGCAGGAAGAATTAGCAGCGTCGCGCCATATCGAAGAACCCTGGCAGCTGCAATTACAGACCCATCAGCAAGACGGGCAGAAACTGATATTACTGACCGCCAGTCCGCACAGTGCCACGGTTTCTGCACCGGTATCCGCAATTGCCGGTAACCGCTCTGCGGCCGCAGGTGAACATTTCCAGACACTGACCGATAACGCGCGTTTTATCGCCGGGCTCAGCCATGAGTTGCGCACGCCGTTAAATGCGGTGATTGGTTTCAGTCAGCTGCTGAAGCCGGAACTGCAGACTCCTGAGCAGAATGAAGCCATCGATCTGATTGAGCGTGCCGGTAAACATCTGGTGGCGCTGGTGGATCAGGTGCTGGATCTGGTGAAGCTGGAAGGACATATCCTCGAACCGCAGAACGAAGCGGTCGGCTTGCTGGCATTGCTGGAGGAGTGTCAGGAGCTGGTACGTGCAGATGCGTTTGCCCGCGGTATCCGTATCCGCATGCACAGCGCGGTTGCTGAGCCCTGGGTCTGCGCCGACCGGGTACGCTGTAAGCAGATTGTGCTGAACCTGCTCAGCAATGCGATCAAATATAACTGCGAGGGTGGCAGTGTGGATATCCGCATTGAGCCGGCGGAAAGCGAGCGTGTACGGATCAGTGTACGTGATACTGGCTGTGGCATTGCGGCGGAACATCAGGCCGATATGTTTATGCCGTTTCAGCGTCTGGGCGCCCAGCAGAGCGGGGTTGAGGGCAGTGGTCTGGGTCTGGCAATCAGCCGGGTATTGGCACAGCGTATGAACGGTGTGCTGGCATTCAGCAGTGAAGAAGGTGAGGGCAGTTGTTTCTGGCTGGAGCTGCCACAGGCGGCACCGATGTACTCGTTTAATGCTATTCAGCCTGCTTTCAGCGCTGTGACCTCAGCGAAAAAGCATGGGGAGAGCGATAATCAGCGGCGTGTGCTTTATATCGAAGATAACCCGATTAATGCCCGCTTTGTTGAGCTGGGGCTGAAGCGCCGTGATAACGTCCATGTTGCTATTGCCCGTACCGGCCGCGAAGGGATGGATATGGCGCAGCAGCATGCACCGGACGTTATTCTGCTGGATATGCGTCTGCCGGATATTCATGGTCTGGATGTGCTGAAAAAATTACGCGCTATGCCGGAGTTACGGCATGCGCGTATTTATGGGGTCAGTGCTGATGCTTTGCCGGATCAGATCCGTCAGGCACAGGATGCCGGTGTCGATGGTTATATGACCAAGCCCTTCGACCTGCAGGCGCTGGGCGATATGATTGACAGCCCACAGCAATAATTGCTGTGGGCTGCCGGTGTAAAAGTGCGCTTTACAGACTGAGCTGGCCGTTATTAATGGCCTGCTCTAATGCCGGTGTTAATGGCTGATAAGGATCATTTTTATTGCTCAGCACCAGCAGCGGATCGCTGACTTTGGCCAGATGGAAAGCCTCGTCTTTTAATTCCACTTTGCGGTACTTAAAAGTACCGGTAACTTCTTCCTGCGGACGCAGGCGTAAAAATAGCGGGATGGCGTAGGCCGGTAATTTTTCCCGCAGGTGCAGGGTCAGAGCATTCCAGTTGATATCGGCACCGGCACGTAAGGTCAGGGCGGCCATGCCAGCACGGCCATCGGTGTGTGGCACTTCCACGCCATACACCACCGCATGCTCAATATCGGCAAATTCCATCAGGATGGATTCCACCTCCGTGGTGGCCACGTTCTCGCCTTTCCAGCGGAAGGTATCCCCCAGACGGTCAGCAAAAGCGACGTGTTTAAAACCCTGGTTCAGCACCAGATCGCCACTGTTAAACCAGCAGTCGCCTTTTTTAAATACATCACGGAACAGTTTTTTCTGGCTCGCTTCGGCGTCGGTATAACCTTCAAACGGCTGCTTATCGTTGACCTCGGTAATTAACAGGCCAGTGCCGCCTTTTTTAACCGGCAGCATAAAGCCTTTTTTATCACGCAGGGGTTCGTCATTCTCAATATCGTAAGCCACGATGTTGTAAGACAACGGACAGATACCGGCAGTCTGATCCAGATTTAACGCATTGGTAAATACCAGATTGCATTCGCTGGCGCCGTAAAATTCGTTGATGTGTTTAATATTGAAACGCTGTTTGAATTCCATCCAGATATCGGGGCGCAGACCGTTGCCGATAATCACGCGGATATTATGCTGCTGGTCTTTGTCTGAGGGCGCTGTATTCAGCAGATAACGGCACAATTCGCCGATATAACAAAAACCGGTGGCGCCGTATTCGCGGATTTCATCCCAGAAACGCGAGACACTGAATTTGCGTGAAATCGCAATGCAGGCACCAGCGCCCAATACCGCAGCCATCGATACGGTAAGCGCATTATTATGGTAAAGCGGCAGGCTGACATAGAGCACATCGTCCTTACGTAATTTCATCGATGCCAGGCCCATGCCCGCCATCGATTTAAACCAGCGGTAATGACTCATCACCGAGGCTTTTGGCAGGCCGGTGGTGCCGGAAGTGAAAATGTAATAGCAGGGCTGATGCATTTTTACCTGTTGTGTACTGGCCGGATTATTTTGTTCCTGTGAGGCGATGACCTGCTCCAGGTTCTGATAATGCCCCGGACATTCGTGCTGACTGTCAGCACCATCCTGCCAGAAATATAATTGCATTTTTAATGCAGCAGGCAGGGCATGTTCTACCGTTGCCATATTGCCCAGCATTTCTTCACCAACAACCAGCAATTTTGGTTTTACCAGATTAATGCTGTGTTCCAGAACTTCACCGCGCTGGGAGGTATTAAACATACTGGCAATGGCACCGAGTTTTACCGTAGCCAGTACGGCCAGCAGGGTTTCCGGGCGGTTTTCCAGCATAACGCCGACGGTATCACCATGGCTGATGCCCTGACTGGCAAAATAGTGGGCCAGCTGATTCACTTTTTCGTTCAGCTGACGGTAGCTGATGCGCTGCTGCTGATAACGGATGGCGATATGATCCGGCTGGCGGGCGGCGTGTTGCTCCAGCAATAAACCAATGGATTTGTTTTTTTCCGGCTTGGTGGTTACCAGGGCGAGTACGCCTTTCAGGGTAACGCCGATATCCGGCAATCCGCTGATGGCGCTGCGGATAATATTAACCAGACTGACAGTGCGCGGCTTCAGTGGCGGCTGGCTCATGCCTTCGGCGGGCAGGCGGGTAGTCGCTGAACGATTCATGAATCTGACCTTGGTGATGTATTTATAGTTATGAAATTGAGAATGACATAAATCCTGTTGGCCGGGCCACAGGATTTATGTCAGGTTTTATCTAGGGCACCTCTGAATAGTGTGCAAATCAGCGTAATTCGGCTGAGCTTTTACCCAATAAACGGCGGGCAATAATCAGTTGCTGAATTTGCTGCGTGCCTTCAAAAATATCGAGAATTTTTGAATCCCGCGCCCATTTCTCCAGTAATTCATCTTCGCTGTAACCAAGAGAACCGAGCAGCTCGACACAGCCTAAGGTAATGGCGTTGGCACTGCGTCCGGCTTTGGCTTTTGACATCGACGCTTCTTTCGAATTGGGCATGCCGTTATCGGCCATCCACGCGGCTTTTAAGGTCAGCAGACGTGCGGCTTCCCAGTCGGCTTCGTAGCGGTACAGCTGCGCTTCGATCTGGCTGCTGTTTTTAATGCTGGTGCGGTAGCCGGCGCTGATGCCGTACTCTTTCAGCAGCTCGCGGGTGCGGTCGAGGGCGGCTTTAGCCACGCCGACGGCCATAGCGGCAACCACCGGGCGGGTGTTGTCGAAGGTTTGCATGACACCGGCAAAGCCCTGATCGACATTAATTTCCGGTGAACCCAGCAGGTTGGCCGCAGGCACACGGCAATCGGTAAAGGTAATGGCGGCGGTGTCAGAAGCTTTAATGCCGAGTTTCTTTTCCAGGCGCACCACTTCCATGCCCGGGGTGCCTTTTTCCACCACAAAGGATTTAATGGCCGCGCGGCCGATATTACGGTCGAGGCTGGCCCAGACCACCACGGCTTCGGCGCGCTCACCGGAGGTAACGTAAATTTTTTCGCCGTTCAGCACATAATGATCGCCGTCTTTGATGGCGGTGGTGCGGATGGCGGCCGAATCAGAACCGCAGCCCGGTTCGGTAATCGCCATGGCGGCCCATTTTTTGCCGAAACGGGCCAGCTGTTCGTCATTGGCCACTGCGGCAATCGCGGCGTTACCCAATCCCTGGCGTGGCAGCGTTAATGACAGGCCAACATCACCCCAGCACAGTTCCTGCAGCCCCAGTACCGTGGTCATATTGGTGCTGTTAACGATGCCGTCGGCTTTTTTCTTATCCTGTTTGAGTTTTCCGGCACCGGCGCCTTCGCCCAGGGTGCCGTCGTTCATGCCATCCATAATAGCGGCCAGCATATCCAGCTCGACCGGATAAGCGTGTTCGGCGCGGTCATATTTACGCGAGATCGGGCGGAAGACATTTTCGGCAACCTGACGGGCCTGATTGACCAGCGGGCGGAATTTCTTCGGAATTTCGAGATTCATCATGTGCTGTTCTCCTTACAGGTGCAGACCGCTGTTAACACAACCCAGAATGCGCAGGTCGCGGTACCAGCGCTCAGCCGGATGTTCTTTGGTAAAGCCGTGGCCGCCGAGCAGTTGCACGGCATTGGTGCCGATTTCCATGGCTTTGTCGGCACACAGAACATGGGCCAGATAGGCTTCGCGGTGGAATGGCTGACCCTGTTCGGCCAGTGCGGCCGCACGCCAGGTAAGCAGGCGCATGGATTCCAGTTCGATGGCGATATTGGCGATCATAAAGGCCACTGACTGGCGGTGACTGATGGGCTCGCCGAAGGCTTCACGCTCGTTGCAGTAAGGAATCAGGTAATCCAGTGCCGCCTGACAGGTGCCAATGGCCAGGGCGCACCAGTGCAACTGGCCAAGATCGACAAAGGCGCGGTAATCGAAATCACTGTCTTCACCACCCAGCAGGGCATCGACGTTCACCTGCACTTTATCCAGTGTCAGGGTGCCGGTGGCGGCGGCGTGCAGACCCATCGCCGGGCTGCGGGTAAAGTTCAGGCCATGGCTGTCGCCGGGCACAATAAAGAGTTGTGGTTTGCCATTCAGCAGTGCGGCCACCAGATACAGATCGGCGTTACCGGCAAAAGGCACCAGAGTTTTCACGCCATTCAGCACATAGCCCTGCTTATTGCTTTTTGCGCTGCAGGTCAGCTTATCGGGGGCGAACAGTGGATGCGGTTCCTGCAGGGCAATGGCGGCGGTTACCGGTTGCTCGGCCAGCCACAGTGGCAACCAGCGTTGCTGTTGTTGCTGTGTGCCCCAGCGAACCAGTGCGTTGGCCACACCTACGGGGGCGAGGGCGGCATAGGCCAGGGTGAAATCTCCCCAGGCCAGTTCTTCGGCAATGATGGCGCTGGTGGTCGGGCTGTAGCTTTGTGCCGCACCGCCCAGAGATTCGGGCACCGAGAACAGATTCAGACCCAGGGCCATGGCGTCCTGCAGATAACTGTCGGGCAGTTGCAGGTTTTCGTCGGCGTCGTGGGCCAGACCACGCACAACCTCTTCCGCGTAGGAGCGCACGCTGTCGCGGATCATCTGTTGCTCTTCACTTAAGCTCAGATCAAACAGTGCCTGGGGCTTGCGTTCCGGCAGACGTTCACCACGGGTGCTGTCCTGCTTTTGTGCACGCTTCTGCATCATCTCGCCGGCAAACTTAAAACCGGCACGGGTGGAAAGGTAAGCGATGCGCTCGGCGGGTTTGCGCAGGCCGTATTTTTCCGCCCAGCGGCTGCCAGCAAAACGACTGGCCAGGCCAAGGCCCAGTCCCTGAATATCTTTAGCCATACAATCTGCCCTCAGTGTGAATCGTTGTAATTATTGTTTGGGCCGGACGCTGCGGTGGCGGTATCGCGACGGGGTGTTGCGATGGGGTGTTGCGGGGGAGATGCAGCGCGACCGGCCCTCTGCCTGGCAGAATAAAACACAGGCAGCGTTGGCAGGTTCGCAGTTTGGCGCCGGTGGCGCATTGGCAGAGGTGTCAGTTGCTGCCGGGCAAAGTGGTCATATTGCGGCAGTTCAGCCGGTGGGAGACGGGTGTGTCAGCCGTTTGCCGCGCGTAAGCAGTGGCCGATGCTCTGCTCACAAGCATCCAGCACCACACGGCCAATCAACTCGCCGGCGGTTGTATGTTTACCGCAAAAGGCAAGGGGACCTTCTGCGCCGGGTTGCGGCGGGCAGATGACGGCGTGACTGTCGGTGCCGGTACCACTGGCGGGCAGGCTGGATAACGGGCTGAGTAAGCCGGCATCGCGGATGGCGGTAACCTTGGCTTCGGTCAGCTGGATCAGGGCTTCGGCCATGGCAGCCGGGGTCAGGGCAAAATGCAGCAGCAGCCAGATGTTAATGGTTCCGGCACCGTTAAAAGCATCGGCCGGATCGCCGCTGCGGCGCAAATTGGAAAGTCCGGCGGTTACCCAGCATTCGGCGCGCAGTTGTTTCAGGCTCAGGCTGCTGTAGCCCAGTGATTGCATGGAGGCGGCGGTCATCATGCCGCAGCAGGGTGCAGGCAGCATAAGCTGTTCAGCCTGTTGCTGCAGGCTTTGTTCTGCCGGTGGCCAGGGGGGCGGCGCATGCTGATCGACACGCAGGTTCAGCAGGCTGTGGGTGCTGGTAAAGCCGCCGTTGAGTACCGCAGAACTCAGCACCGGCCAGGGCTCAGGTAGCGTCAGAGCGATATGAGTGGTGCTGTGTGCAAAGCGGATTCCGCCTTGATTATCCTGTTTAAGCAGGGACATAGGCGGACTCTATTTGGGTCATGGGATGGGACTCGTTATGATAGGCACAATTTTCATTTACAGGATGCCCGCATGCTGACGTTACTGTCACCGGCGAAAACGCTGGATTTTGACACGCCGCCGACCACGGCAAAAGCAACCCAGGCCGATTTTCTGCAACATTCTGCCGAATTGGTGGATGTGCTTAAACAGTATTCTCCGGATGATGTCGGCGCGCTGATGAAACTCAGCCCGGCGCTGTCGGAACTGAACGTGCAACGCTACCACGACTGGCGTCTGCCGTTTAATGCCGACAATGCCAAGGCGGCTATTCTGGCCTTTAAAGGTGACGTCTATACCGGCCTGCAGGCCGACACACTGGATGAGCAGCAGCTGGATTTTGCCCAGAATCATGTGCGTATTTTAAGTGGTCTGTATGGTTTACTGCGACCGCTGGATTTAATTCAGCCTTACCGGCTGGAGATGGGCACCAAACTGAATAATGCCCGTGGTAAAGACCTGTACAGCTTCTGGGGTAACACCATTACTGAGGCACTTAACCGTGAGCTGGAACAACAGGGTAAAGATGTGGTCGTTAATCTGGCGTCGAATGAATATTTTAAATCGGTGCAGCCGAAAAAACTGAACGCCCGCCTGATTACACCGGTCTTTAAAGACGAAAAAAACGGCCAGTATAAAATCATCAGTTTTTACGCGAAAAAAGCCCGCGGTCTGATGACGGCTTATATTATCCGCAGGCAGCTGCAAAAGGCTGAAGCCCTGCAGGATTTTGATGTGGCGGGTTATCGCTTCAGCGCCGAAGATTCGCGCGGCGATACCTGGGTATTTAAACGAGCAGAGAAGGATATTCCGAATGCGTAAGTTAGTAATCGCCAGCCTGTTAACTGGCACCATGGCAGCGGGTCTGAGTGGTTGTGTACTGGCACCACAAACCATTGCCCTGAATGAAAGCGTCAGTGTACCCGGCGGCATGCCGGCTATTCAGCGTGATGCCCTGGTGCGGGTAGTGGATGAGCGCGGACAAGGTGCCGATGTGCTGGGACACCGCGGTGGCCGGGCGCCGGAAAATTCTCCGCTGCTGTCAGAAAAACCATTAAGCGATGTGTTAACGGCACGCATGCAGGAGTCGCTGAAATCTTTGGGTTTTGGCTCTGCCAGCCCGGTTGATCCGGTGCGTGTACAGCTGACGGTTGAAGAGTTTTCTTATCAGTGTAATGAAGGCGCAATCGTAAACGAATGCGGCATGAAAATGCGCTTTATGATTACCGTTATGGATAACGGAAAAACCTTCACCAAGCCATACAGCGCCAACGAAACCCGCTCTCTGGCGGCGTCACCAGCGGTGGAATATAACCAGAAATGGGTGAACGAGGTTTTGGATAAACTGTGGCAGCACATGTTTAACGATAAAGAACTGCAGCAGGCACTGAATGTGACGGTGCAGGGCTGATTTTTTACAGCATGACTGATGCATAAAAAAGCCCGGAATATTCCGGGCTTTTTTATGGCTGAAAATAACGTCAGACGGTTATTTCGCTTCGCGCTGCGCGGTCAGGCTGGCTGTCTGAATATTCATATAATCCACCAGAATATGTCCGGCTTCGATCAGCAGGGCATCGTCTTCTTCCGGTTTTTTATCGTCTTTTTTCTCAGCGTCAGCAGCATTATCGCTTTCTTCATCGTCGATGCTGGTTAACAGCGGCATGCCTTTGGCTTTGCGGCGTTCGTTTTCCAGCTTCAGGCGTTTGTCATCGTTGGCTTTGCGTTCCTGCTCGCGCACTTTTTCGTTCAGTGATACCTGAGTCTGCTGACGCAGTTCGGTAATCAGTGCTTTTTGCTCGCGCAGGAAACGGAAATCCGGATTGTGTTCGATGCGGGTCTGGTGCAGCTGGCGTAACGCCGGCAGGGTCGCCGCGATGCCTTTATTGCTGCTGTACTCTGCAGGGCGGATAGTGTCCCACGGCAGGGCTTCTTCCAGCGCGCTTTCGCCGATTTTTTCTTTATCGAACAGCGACGGGAACAGAATATCCGGGATAACGCCCTGGTGCTGGGTACTGTCACCGGATACCCGGTAGAACTTGGCCTGGGTAATTTTCAGCTGGCCGGAGCGCAGCGGACGCAGGCTCTGAACCGTCCCTTTACCGAAGGTCTGGCCACCGACAATTAAACCGCGGCCATAATCCTGAATAGCACCGGCAAAAATTTCCGAGGCCGACGCACTGAGGCGGTTAACCAGAACGGTAATCGGCCCGTCGTACAGCACGGAAGGGTCCTGGTCAGGTAACACTTCAACCCGGCCGTGGGTGCTGCGTACCTGTACTACCGGGCCCTGCGGAATAAACAGGCCGGTCAGGGTAATGGCTTCTTCCAGCGAACCGCCGCCGTTATTGCGCAGATCAATGATCAGGCCATCGATGCCTTCTTCTTTCAGTTCGTTAATCAGCACAGTGACGTCACGGGTCGTGCTCTTATAGTCCGGCTTGTTTTCCATACGACCCTGAAAGTCGATATAGAAGGTCGGAATATCGATCACACCGATTTTATGGGTTACGTCGCCATCTTTAACCTCGATAACGTCTTTCTGGGCGGATTGCTCTTCCAGTTTGACCTCATCACGCACGATGGAAATGATTTTGCTGTCGGTGCCGGATGAGTTCGCCGGCAGAATTTCCAGGCGTACGGTGGTGCTTTTCGGACCACGGATCAGCTCGACAACTTCATCCAGACGCCAGCCAATCACATCAACGATATCGCCTTCGGCCTGACCAACGCCGATGATCTTATCGGCAGGCTGCAGGTTACCGGCTTTGGCCGCCGGGCCGGCCGGCACCAGACGTACCACCTTGGTGTGCTCGTCTTCAGTTTGCAGCACGGCGCCAATGCCCTGTAAGGACAGGCTCATATTGATATTGAAGTTCTCGGTGTTGCGCGGCGAGAAGTACTGGGTGTGCGGATCGAAGGCGCGGGTAACGGCATTCATAAAGGTCTGATAGGCGTCTTCAGATTGTGACTGATGGACACGGTTCAGCTGGTTCTGATAGCGCTTGCTCAACAACTCAATAATGGCGTCTTTTTCTTTGCCGGCCATTTTCAGATTGAGGATGGAGTTTTTCAGGCGCTTGCGCCACAGATCGTCGAGCTCGGCGCTGGTGGTCGCCCACGGCGCTTTTTCGCGATCGAGATCGAGCCGCTCGTCAGTGTCGAAGTGGTAGTCGGCGGCTTTGCTGTGCAGTTCGTTGAGCAGAAACGACAGGCGCTCAGACACGCGCTGCTGAAAGCGGTTAAAGATGATGAAGGCCGGGCGCATATCACCGCGGTTCAGGGCTTCGTCCAGACTGTAACGGTATTGCTCAAATTCTTTGACGTCGGCAGCCAGCAGATAGCTGCGGGTGCTGTCGATATCGTCGAGCAGGATATCGAGCACCCGTGATGACAGTTTGTCATCCAGACGCTGATGCTCGTAATGGCCGCGCAGCAGGTTGTTCATGATCTGCTGGGTGATCATGGCGTGATCACGGGTCGGCTCAAGGGGTTTGAAGGCGGTGCCGGGGGCAATTTCCGGGATGGTGGCCTGGCTCAGCTGGGCCGTGAGCAGCGCTGTAAGGGTCAGCGCAATTTTCAATGTGCGGAAGCAAATGGAAAGCATAGTCGTTGCCAGATTTCCTTGTTGTTATCTGTTTGTACTGTGCGCCGGGCGCCGTTATCATGCCGGCGCTTTGTCAGGGTAAAGCCTGTACGCACGTACCGTTACGGTGTCTGGCCTTTGTTTTTGCCTGTTTCTCAGGCGGGCCGAACATCCGTTTGGGTGCCATTGGTGTAAAGCACAGAGAGCTGGCGTAAGACGTATGGCTCATCTGAACACCCCGGCTGCTGCGGTATAGTAGACCGCATTGGAATCGCAGTTGCCAGAATAATTCCCCGGATTTTGCTGCATTGGCAGCAAAACAGACGATCAGGAGGCTGTTTTGGCCAGAGTACAACTCGAATTACCCGATGAATTTACCTTCAGTACAACGCTGGATGTGCGGGTAACGGAAATTAATTACGGCAATCATGTGGGTAATGACCGCATGGTGTCTTTGTTACACGAAGCCCGGCTGCGCTTTTTACGCGAACATGGTTTTGGTGAATTTAATATTGGCGGCCTGGGGTTAATGGTGTCGGATCTGGTGGTGTGCTTTACCGCAGAATCCTTTGTTGGCGATATTCTGACCTTCCATGTCGGCGTGACCGACTTCAATAAATACGGTTGCGACTTTATTTACCGGGTCGAAAATCAGGCTCAGGACAAACAGGTGGTGAAAGCCAAAACCGGTATCGTCTTTTTTGATTATGACGAGCGTAAAATTGCTCAGGTACCGCGGGTTTTTTACGAGCGCTGCGCGCCCCAGCTGCTGCCTCAGGAATAATCTGGCGGCATTCACTGCATAAAAAAACGGGCCTCTGATAAGGCCCGTTTTTTTATGTGCTTACTGCAGTGCTCAGTTGCTCTGACTCGGATCGTCAAAATAGGCGGTAATAAAGTCGAGAAAAGCGCGGCTTTTGTTTGCCAGATAACGGTTCTGTGGAAATACCACTTTGATGCTGCGTACCGGAATATCCACTTCCGGAAACAGGCGCACCAGTTCACCGACCTCCAGGTGCCGTTCGGCAATATAGGTTGGCAGGGCGGTGATACCCATACCGGCCAGGCAGGCTTCGTATACCAGATCGATATCATTCACAGCCAGCTTGCGTTCAACACTGGACAGACTGAAACCATGATCTTTCTCGAACTGACGCAGCCAGTTGATGCGGGCGTATTCGGCGTTGGCGACAATCAGAATGCGATGGTTGTTAAGGTCTTCCAGTTTTTCCGGTGTGCCCCAGCGCTCCAGATACTCTTTTGATGCGCAGATCACGATATTTTGCTCGGCCACCGGTTTGGCAATCAGGCGGGAATCTTCCAGTGAACCCAGACGCAGGGCGAAGTCATAGCCTTCTTTCACAATGTCGAGCGGGCGGTCGGAAATATGCAGATCGAAGCTGATGTCCGGGTACTTCTGGGAGAAATCAGTGAACATGCGCGCCAGTTCGCGGCGGCCGAAGTTCGACATCGCGGTGATACGCAGACGGCCGCGTGGCGTGACGTCAAAGTCGGTGACCAGCTTTTCGGCTTCCGTGATCGACTCAAGAATATTCTCGCAGTGCTGGTAGAACATCTGTCCGGCTTCGGTCGGGCTGACGGAGCGGGTGGTGCGGTTCAGCAGACGTACGCCAAGGCGCTCTTCCAGACCGCTGATCTGCTTACTGACGGCAGATGGGGTCACTCCCAGTGAATCGGCCGCCGAGGTAAAGTTGCGCGAGCGCACAACAGAGACAAAGGTTTGCAATGAGTCGATACGGGACATAATTAATGATTCATTCTGAGTAATCCATTAGAACAGCCAGTATATTTAATTCTGAGGAAATAATAAGCCTGTTTTGATCATAAATTAGACTTATATCTAAGAGAATGACGCCTTATACCTGTGCCGGGAATTCTCCGCTTGCCGCCACAACGCTGCAGAAATCAGGTTTCAGTGCTGCTTTGGCGCATAGTCAGGCGATACCGGTCCTGAACTTCGTCAGCTTTTAGCGCCGCTTTTCGGCGCATACAGGTTCAGTAAGCCTGCCAGTACGATCAGAATGGCCCCGGCCCAGGTCGTCCACAGCGGAATCTCTCCCCAGAACCACCAGCCCATCAGGGCGCCATAAATAACCGCACTGTAAACGTAAACACCGACCTTGCCGGTTGGCGCGATGCGGTAGGCGCGGGTCAGCGCCAGCTGGCCGCTGGTAGCGACCACGCCAAGCGCCAGCAGCCACAGCCAGGTGCTGTCAGGAACCGGCTGCCAGTTGAGCAGGGCGCCGGGGGCTGAAACCAGTGCGGCGGTCAGGCCAAAATAAAACACAATACGCTGGCTGGATTCGGTAGCCGACATACGGCGGATGGTGACCTTGGCCAGTGCGGCCAGAAAAGCACCGAGCAGACCGACCAGCAGCGCTGTGTTGTAGCTGTCGCCATTACCCAGCATGGCCGGATGTTCAGCGCCGGGCTGCAGGATGACACTGACCCCGGCAAAGCCGATCAGCAGCGCCAGCCAACTGTGGCGCCCGGCGGGTTCTTTCAGCCACCAGAGTGCCAGTAATGGCATAAACAGCGGCGCCGAAAGCTTCACCAGAAAGGCTTCGGTGAGCGGCAGATGAGCCAGCGCCCAGAAGTAACAGTACATGGCGCTGACACCAACAAGACCGCGCAGCAAATGCCAGTGCCAGACCCGGGTTTTCAGTTCACTTAAGCCGGTACGCAGCAATAAAGGGGCGAGTACGATCAGACCGGCGATATTACGGAAGAACACAATCTGCTCGGTCGACAGCACGTCCGACAGGTCTTTGACCAGCGCGCCCATTAATGCCAGCAGGGCTTCACCCAGCAGCAGGAATAACGCACCGCGGCGCAGGGCGTCGGTCATTGCAGGGGCTGTCATGGCTGGTTTGTGTCCTACGCTTTAAAAGGTGAATCGCGCCACTATATAAATGAAGGCTGACGATACGGATGAAGGCTGGTGATTATACGCGATCACACGTTTGGCAGCCGGGTCTTTGCGCTGCATCAAGATGAATTTCTATTAGTTTTACTAAATTTAATCTTGAAGGTGTTGAAAAAAATTAATCTGGTCGCATCTAAGCGGTAATGAATCAACTCTGCTCGGGTCTGCCCTGAGCGTCTATTTAGGAGATTGGAATATGCGTATGGATCGGTTGACCACCAGTCTGCAGAACGCTCTGGCCGAGAGCCAGAGTCTGGCGCTGGGGCAGGATCATAATCAGATTGATACCGTCCACTTACTGTTGGCATTGCTCGAACAGCCAAGCAGCTCGGTTAAAGATGTGGTGCGCCGTTGTGGTGCCAATGTCGTTGAGCTTGGCCGTGCCCTGCGTGCGTTGCTGGACGAGCAGCCCAAAGTCAGCAGTCCGGATGGCAATATTCAGCTGGCGCCGGAGCTGGGCCGTCTGCTCAATCTGGCGGATAAAGAAGCGCAGAAACGCGGTGACCAGTATGTGTCGAGCGAAGTCTTTCTGCTGGTGGCGCTGGACGATAAAAACAGCACAGGTAAGGCACTGGCCGCGGCTGGTCTGAAGAAAGACGGCGTTAATAAAGCCATTAACGAACTGCGTGGCGGTGAAAGTGTGCAGGACGCCAATGCCGAAGATAACCGTCAGTCGCTGGATAAATACTGCATCGACCTGACCGAGCGTGCCGAAGCGGGCAAACTGGATCCGGTGATCGGCCGTGATGATGAAATCCGCCGTACCATTCAGGTGCTGCAGCGCCGTACCAAAAACAATCCGGTATTGATCGGACCTCCGGGCGTGGGTAAAACCGCGGTGGTGGAAGGTCTGGCGCAGCGTATCGTTAATGGTGAAGTGCCGGAAAACCTGAAGCATAAGCGCATTCTGTCGCTGGATATGGGTTCGCTGGTGGCCGGTGCCAAATACCGTGGTGAATTTGAAGAGCGCTTAAAAGCCGTTTTAAAAGACGTCACCAAGGCCGAAGGCAGCATCATTCTGTTTGTCGATGAATTGCATACCATGGTCGGCGCCGGTAAGGGCGATGGCGCTATGGATGCCGGCAATATGCTTAAGCCTGCTCTGGCACGGGGTGAACTGCACTGCGTGGGTGCGACCACACTGGATGAATACCGCGAATTTATTGAAAAAGACGCGGCACTGGAGCGTCGTTTCCAGAAAGTGATTGTTGATGAGCCGAGCGTGGAAGACTCCATTGCGATTCTGCGTGGTTTAAAAGAGCGTTACGAAGTGCACCACGGTGTGCAGATTACCGACAGTGCGATTATTGCCGCGGCCAAGCTGTCGCAGCGTTATATTCCGGATCGTCGTCTGCCGGATAAAGCCATCGATTTGGTGGATGAGGCGGCATCGGTTATCCGTATGGAAATCGACTCCAAACCACAGGAAATGGACAAGCTCGAACGACGCCTGATTCAGCTGAAAATCGAGCGTGAAGCACTGCGTAAAGAAAAAGACGAAGCGGCGAAAAAACGTCTGAGCGATCTCAACGAAGAGATCAATAAAGCCGGACGTGCCTACGTCGAGCTGGAAGAGGTGTGGAAGAAAGAAAAAGCCCTGCTTGAAGGTGCCAGCAAGTCGAAAGAACAGCTGGAACAGGCCAGAATCGAGATGGAAGCGGCGCGTCGTGCCGGCGATCTGCAGCGTATGTCAGAACTGCAGTACGGCCGTATTCCGGAGCTGGAAAAGCAGCTGGCCACGGCCGCCGAGGCAGAAACCTCCGGTAAGCAGGAATTTACCCTGTTGCGCAATAAAGTAACCGAAGATGAAATTGCCGAAGTGGTGTCGAAGTGGACCGGCGTGCCGGTGACTAAGATGCTGGAAGGCGAACGTGAAAAACTGCTGCGCATGGAAGAGGTACTGCACGATTCGGTAGTCGGGCAGGATCAAGCCATTGCTGCAGTATCGAACGCAGTGCGCCGTTCCCGTGCCGGGTTGTCTGACCCTAACCGGCCGAATGGTTCATTCCTGTTCTTAGGGCCAACCGGTGTCGGTAAAACCGAACTCTGTAAGGCGCTGGCGACCTTCCTGTTCGACAGCAGAGACGCCATGGTGCGCATCGATATGTCGGAATATATGGAGAAACACTCCGTGGCCCGCTTAATCGGTGCGCCTCCGGGTTATGTTGGTTACGAAGAGGGTGGCCTGCTGACCGAAGCCGTGCGGCGTAAACCTTATTCGGTGATTTTGCTCGATGAAGTGGAAAAGGCGCATCCGGATGTGTTCAACATTCTGCTGCAGGTGCTGGATGATGGTCAGCTGACCGATGGTCAGGGACGCCGGGTCGACTTTAAAAACACCGTACTGGTGATGACCTCGAACCTGGGCTCGGATGTGATCCAGACCATGTTTGCCGATAAGCCGTACGAGGAAATGCGCGATGCGGTGATGGATATTGTCGGCAGCCACTTCCGTCCGGAATTTATTAACCGGATTGACGAGGCGGTGGTATTCCATCCGCTGCTGAAAGATCAGATCCGCGGCATTGCGGATATTCAGCTGGATCTGTTGCGCGGCCGTCTGAAAGAACGCGATCTGGCGTTTGAGATGAGCGACGCGGCCATCAGCAAGCTGGTGGATGTGGGTTACGACCCGGTGTTTGGCGCACGGCCTTTAAAGCGTGCGATTCAGCGCTGGATCGAAAACCCGCTGGCGCAGGATATTCTGGCGGGTAAATTCCTGCCGGGTACCACCATCGTTGCCGATGTTGACAACGATCAGCTGGTTTTCCGTGCGGGGTAAGCTCCGCGCCGTTTAAACCGGCTGAGTGCCACTGACAAAACCCCCGTTGCAGTCTCTGTGGCGGGGGTTTTGTGTATACTGGCGTCTTTATCTATCTGTGATCGTTACGGAGGACGGATTGTGATGCGTCGTTTATTAAAACCCTCCCTGCTTGTGGCTGGCCTGACGATGGTGCTGAGTGCCTGCACCACGGTGATGCCGCTCAGCCTGCCACTCAGTACCATGGATCAGTGTGCTGCCCCTGAAGGTGTCAGCCTGCGTTTCAATGCCCTGACCATTGCTCTGGGTGAGCGTCCACACGCCGGTTATGGTATCGATCTGGTGGGGCAGCAGCAGGATGACGGCGATTACCAGCTGATCTTCCGTGAGCGCTATCCCGACCCGGACAGAAAATACGCTCAGGTGATTACCTCACCTTGTCTGCAGGTTATTCTTCCGGCGGGCTGGCAGCATCTGACGGTGACCGATCAGGTCAGTGGCCGTGAATGGACATTTACTCCGCAAGACGCTCTTCAAAGTCCGACTCCGCTGAAGAAACAGGCGCCCGTGAAAGTCCCATGATTATTCTTGGCATTGACCCGGGATCACGCATTACCGGTTTTGGTGTGATCCGCCGTACGGGCCAGAAAATTGAATACGTCGTCAGTGGTTGTATCCGCACCGGCGAGGGCGAATTACCCGGTCGTCTGAAAAAAATTTACGACGGCGTCAGCGAATTAATCAGTACCTACCAGCCAGAGCAATTTGCCATCGAGCAGGTGTTTATGGGCAAGAATGCCGACTCCGCATTAAAACTGGGTCAGGCCCGTGGGGTGGCCATTGTGGCGGCGGTACAGCAGGGCTTGCCGGTAGCAGAATATGCCCCGCGCACCATTAAACAGGCGGTTGTCGGTAAAGGTAGCGCGGCGAAAGAGCAGGTTCAGCATATGGTGCAGTACCTGTTAAAACTGCCGGGTATACCGCAGGCGGATGCCGCCGATGCGCTGGCCATTGCCATCTGCCATGCCCATACCAGCGCCAGCCTGATGGCTCAGGCCGGAGTGAAAGGCGTGACCCGCGGACGGATGCGTTAGCGTCTCTGCCACTACCTTCCATTGAGCCGCCCCGGCCATGCTGGTAGGCTAGGCCGCTTTCCAGTTATGCAGTCAGAATGCAATCATGATCGGACGATTACAGGGCGTTATTCTTGAGAAGCAGGCTCCGGAGCTGCTTCTTGACGTCAACGGCGTGGGCTATGAGATTCAGGCGCCGATTTCCACCTTTGCCATGCTTGGCAAAACCGGCACCCAGGCGGTGCTCTATACCCACCTTGCCATCCGCGAAGATGCGCACCAGTTATATGGCTTCAGTGATAAGAGTCAGCGCACGCTGTTCCGCACCCTGATTAAAGTCAGCGGTGTCGGGCCCAAACTGGCGCTGGCGATTTTATCCGGTATGGATGTCAACGCCTTTGCCGTCTGTGTGCATAACGAAGACGTCACGGCGCTGACCAAACTTCCCGGTGTTGGCAAGAAAACCGCCGAACGTTTAATTGTTGAAATGCGCGATCGTCTGACCGAATGGCAGGCGCCGGCGCCATTGTGGGCGGCCGCAGATAATGCCGAAAAAGCCTCACAGGATAATCTGTTGCGCGAAGCGGAAAGTGCACTGGTCGCGCTGGGCTATAAGCCACAGGACGCGGCGAAAATGCTGAATAAAGTCAGTGCCGGTGTCGACAGCGCGGAAGAAATGATCCGCCTGGCACTGCGCAGCACTCTGGGTTCTAAATAAGGTGATCCATGATCGAAACTGACCGCTTTATCAGCCCTCAGCCGCAACCGGCCGAAGAACATCAGGACCGGGCTATCCGTCCCAAATCGCTGAGCGAATACATCGGTCAGCCCCATGTGCGTGAGCAGATGGAAATTTTTATCGGCGCGGCACGGGCCCGTAACGAAGCGCTGGATCACACGCTGGTATTCGGCCCGCCGGGTCTGGGGAAAACTACGCTGGCGAATATTATTGCCGAAGAAATGGGCGTGGCGATTAAGTCGACCTCCGGCCCGGTGCTGGAAAAAGCCGGCGATCTGGCAGCATTGCTGACCAATCTCGAAGAAGGCGACGTTCTCTTTATTGATGAAATTCACCGTCTGAGTCCGGCGGTGGAGGAAGTGCTGTATCCGGCCATGGAAGATTATCAGCTGGATATTATGGTGGGCGAAGGACCGGCGGCCCGTTCGATTAAAATCGATCTGCCACCCTTTACCCTGGTCGGCGCGACCACCCGCGCAGGTCTGCTGACCTCGCCACTGCGCGATCGCTTCGGCATTGTGCAGCGGCTGGAGTTTTATAATATCGCCGATCTGACCCATATTGTGTCGCGCTCCGGGCGTCTGATGCAGCTGGAAGTGGATGACAGTGGTGCCAAAGAAATTGCCCGCCGTGCACGCGGCACGCCGCGTATTGCCAACCGTCTGTTACGCCGTGTACGTGATTACGCTCAGGTGAAAGGCGATGGTACGGTTAACCATGCCTGTGCCGATGCGGCGCTGAATATGCTCAATGTCGATGTGCAGGGCTTCGATCATATGGACCGCCGCCTGCTTCTGACCCTGCTGGAAAAATACGACGGTGGCCCGGTGGGCGTTGACAGTCTGGCGGCTTCCATTGGTGAAGAACGTGACACCATTGAAGACGTGCTGGAGCCTTACTTAATGCAGCAGGGGTACATTACCCGTACACCACGCGGACGCATGGCGACCAAACTGGCCTATCTGCATTTTGGTCTGGATTTACCGGTTCGTTTTAATCAGGATGCGCAATAACATGGCATTTACCTGGCCGCTGCGGGTGTATATCGAAGACACCGATGCCGGTGGCATTGTGTATTACGCCAATTATTTCCGCTTTCTGGAACGCGCGCGCAGCGAGTGGTTACGCGCACTGGGCTACGGTCAGGAACAATTACGTCATCAGAATGTGTTATTTGTGGTGCGTGAGGTACAGGCCAAATACCTGAGTCCGGCACGACTGGATGATGAACTTCTGGTGTCCGTGGCCGTCGAACACAGCCGCAAAGCCAGTCTGGTGCTGAGTCAGAAGGTCTGGCGCAAACCGGCAGCAGAAAGCGCGGAAGCGGTTGATCCGCATGAATATCTGGTAGAGGCGCAAATAACCATCGCCTGTATCAGCGATACCGGACGTCCGCAGGCGGTACCCGCGGACATTCTTAAACGGATGACGGCAGGGGCCGCTTATCCGTCCGAACATAATGATGAATGTCAGGAGACGTTGTGAACGAGTCTGTTTCTATTTTTTCGTTGATTATCAACGCCAGTTTTGTTGTGCAGCTGGTGATGCTGATGTTGCTGGCGGCTTCGGTAATGAGCTGGGTTGTAATTGTACAGCGTACCCGTTTGTTATCCGCCAGCCGTGAGCAGCTGCACGATTTTGAAGAACGTTTCTGGTCGGGTGTGGATCTCAACGATCTGTACCGCGAATGTCAGCAGAAGGCGGTGCCAAGTGCAGTTGAAAACGTCTTTATGGCGGGCCTGAAAGAATTCGGAAAAATGCGCCAGCAAAATACCAATGACCCGGATGCGGTAATGGCCGGTGTACAGCGTGCGATGCGTATTGCCATTACCCGCGAATCTGAATTGCTGGATACCCATCTGCCATTTCTGGCAACTGTGGGCTCTACCAGCCCGTATATCGGTCTGTTCGGTACCGTGTGGGGCATCATGCATTCCTTCCAGGGGCTGGCCAGTGTTAAACAGGCGACTATTGCCACCGTTGCTCCTGGTATTTCTGAAGCGCTTGTAGCCACGGCGATGGGTCTTCTGGCGGCCATTCCGGCGGTGATTTTCTATAACCGTTTCGCCAGCCGCGTCGATCAGACAGTAACCGGCATGCATACCTTTGCCGATGAGTTCTCGTCATTGCTGTACCGTCAGGCACATAAAATTCAGCAGGCCGTCAAAGCCGAAGAGAAAAAGGCGGCGGAGAAAAAATAATGGAACCTATGGCTCCTCCTGCGGCCAAGCGCCGGCCGATGGCCGAAATTAATGTGGTGCCCTACATCGATGTGATGCTGGTGCTGCTGATTATTTTTATGGTGACAGCACCGATGCTGGTGCAGAGCGTACCGGTTAACCTGCCGGATGTGGACGCGACACCGACCGAAATTGAGCCGGATGACAGCACCATTATCGTGTCGGTTAACGAACGCGGTATTTATTTTATTGAGCGTGATGAAGGTCAGCCCACGGCCATGACGCTGGGCGAAATTCAGGAATATGCGCAGAAAATTATTGGCGCTGTACCTGAAACCCGTCTGATGATCCGCGGTGATGAAGCCGTACCCTACGGCAAAGTGGTCGCGCTGATGGGCGGGCTGCAGAGTGTTGGTATTAATAATGTTGGCCTGATTACTGAAGCGCCGGACCCGGAGGCTCGCCGCTGATATGAGCTGGCTGAATCCGGAACGGTACTCGCTGCCGGTTGTATTGTCTGTGGGGCTGCATATTCTGGTGGCCTCGCTGTTTTTGCTTGAATGGCCAACAGAGCACCGCGTACCTGAACCTGTACCACCGCATGTAGTGGCCACGGTCGTGCAGGTGGAAAGTGCGGCTGAAAAGCAGCGCAAACAACAGGCAGAGAAACAGAAAAAGCGTCAGGAGCTGGCGGCCAAACGGGAAGCGGAGCGTAAGAAAAAACTGGCTGAACAGAAAAAACGCGAAGCTGAGCAAAAGAAAAAACAGGCTGCTGCGAAAAAGCGTGAACAGGAAAAAGCGTTAAAAGAAAAAGCACTGGCAGAAAAGCAGGCAAAAGACAAAGCAGCAAAAGAAAAGGCCAGTAAAGAAAAAGCCGCCGAGCAGGCAAAACAGAAAGCCGCTCAGGAGCAGGCATTGCTGGAGCAGATGGCACAGGAAGAAGCTGCCGCAGAATTGAAAGAACAGCAGGAAGCTAAGATTCAGGCTGAACGCGCTGCAGCTCTGACACTGGAGTTTACCGATCAGATTAAAGCCCGGGTGGAGTCGGTATGGCGATACCCTCCGGCGGTGACGGCCAGTCAGGAAGTGGAAGTACGGATTACTCTGGTACCGACCGGGCAGGTGATTCAGGTTCAGATTACCAAAGGCAGTGGTAATGCGGCGCTTGACCGTTCCGTTGAACAGGCCGTTTATAAAGCCTCGCCACTGCCGGTACCAAAAGATGTGCGGGTATTTGAAGAGAACTTCCGCAGCTTTTTAATGAAATTCAGACCGGAGAATGCAACGTGGTAAAGCACAGTTTGATTGTCCTGATGTGGCTGTTTGCCAGCCTGAGTCAGGCCGAGTTATTAATTGAAGTCACTCAGGGGAAGCAGAGCGCGATTCCGGTTGCCGTAGTGCCTTTCAGCTGGAACGGCAGCAGTGCTCTGCCGGAAGATGTCAGTGCTATTGTGACCAACGATCTGGCCAGCAGTGGTTATTTCCGCACGCTGGCTACCAGCAATATGATTACTCAGCCGCATCAGTTAAGTGAGGTCATCTACGCTGACTGGTCACGCCTGAAACAGGATTTTGTCGTCATCGGCAGCGTGGAGTTGCAGGCTGATGGTTATGCGGTGCAGTTCCATGTGATGGATGTACATCAGCAGGTGGAAATTCTGCGTCACCGGGTAAAAGGTAAAGCATCCCAGTTACGTGACCTGGCGCATTACATCAGTGATTACATCTTTAAAAAGCTGACGGGTGTACCGGGTGTGTTTTCCACCAAACTGATTTATGTAACCACCAACCGCGAGCGCAGCCGGTTTAACCTGAATTACGCCGACGCGGATGGTGCGCGGGAACAGCTGATCTACAGCTCAAAGCATCCGATTATTTCTCCGGCCTGGTCACCGGATGCGAAGAAAGTGGCCTATGTGTCTTTTGAAAATGGTCGCAGTGAGATTTTCTTCCAGGAGCTGGCTACCGGTAAGCGTGAGCGGGTAGTGGCTTTTGATGGCTCCAACAGTGCGCCGGCTTTTTCTCCGGATGGAACCCAGCTGGCATTTGTGTTGTCAAAGCTCGGCAATCCAGACATTTATGTGATGGATCTTGCAACCCGGAAAATCGAGCGTATGACCAATCACTATGCCATTGATACTGAACCTCAGTGGGATGTTGACGGCCGTCATCTGTTTTTCACCTCGAGTCGGGCAGGTGGTCCACAGGTATATAAGCTGGACACTGCCAACAAAGAGGTAGTGCGTGTAACCTTTGAGGGTGGCTACAATGCCCGTGCTCGGATTACCGCAGATGGTCGTAAACTGGTGTATGTCCATAAGGCTAATGACCGCTTTCATATCGCATCTCAGGACGTGAAAAGTGGATTAGTGCACATTCTTACCAGTGAGACGGAATTGGATGAGTCTCCTAGTGTTGCACCCAATGGAAGTATGGTAATTTATGCTGCGAGTGAAGCGAACCGAAGCATTCTGGCGGCCGTATCGGTCGATGGCGATGTTAAGTTCCGCTTACCATCAAAATATGGTGACGTCAGGGAGCCTGCTTGGTCGCCGATTTTCCAATAATTCAAACTCACTTTCGGACTGGAAGACTGTTATGCAAACTACTGCACTGTATAAAACCTTAGGTTTGGCCTTTGGGGCTATGTTGATTTCTGCTTGTGCAAGCAAGGGAGACGTAAATGAGGGTGCAGGTTCTACTGTTGCACCAACAGCTACTGAACAACAGGCCGAAGATACCAATGCTGTTGAAAGCGCTGGTGTAAATGGTGAAGCTCTGGAAGCAGAAGCAAACGAAGCTCAGGCTGCACTGCGTGAACAAACTGTATTTTACTTTGACTTCGATCAGAGCACTCTGAAGAGCGAAGGCAAAGCGGCTCTGATGGCTCATGCGGCTTTCCTGGCGGCTAACCCAGCAGCCTCTGTTGTTCTGGAAGGTCACGCTGATGAGCGCGGTACCGTTGAATACAACCTGGCTCTGGGCGAGCGTCGTTCTATGACCGTACGTCGTTTTCTGATGGCTAACGGTGCCAACGGTTCTCAGCTGAAAGTTGTGAGCTTTGGTGAAGAGCGTCCGGTAATGATGGGTCACGACGAAGGCTCTTACGCCAAGAACCGTCGCGTTGAAGTGAAATACCAGAGCCGTTAATGAAATCTGTCGTCCTGACCTTTGCGCTGGTTGCAGTAACTGCCAGCGCCAATGCGGATGATCAGTGGGTATCTGTTGGTGCGGCCCGTCCGGTCGCACCGGCAACCCAGAACACTCCGACCGACTCCTCTGTCCGGGCTGCTGTAACAACCCCGGCAAACAATGCTCCTGCTGTTATTCCCGCTGCTTCTTCTGGTTTGTTATCTGAAATGTCCATGCAAATGGAACAGATGCAACAGGAAATTGCTGAGCTGCGTGGTCGTGTAGAAGAGCAGGATAATCTGATCCGACGTCTGACTCAGGAGCAACAGGAACGTTACCTGGATCTTGATCGCCGGATAGCTGCTTTACTGGCTGGTGGTTCACCTGCGGCTGCTCCGGTGGCGGTAGTGAAAGAATCTCCTGCAGAAGCCTATAAAAATGCGATGACGCTGGTGCGTGAGAAAAAATTCGCTGAAGCCAACGTAGCCTTTAACGATTTTGTGAAAAATTACCCGCAGGATCCGTTAGTAGGTAATGCGCTGTATTGGTCTGGTGAGGTTTATCTGGTTCAGAGCGATCTGGATAAAGCCCTGGAGAGCTTCCGTAAGGTGGTTACCCAATATCCTGATCATGACAAAGCAGCCGATGCGACCTATAAAATGGGAATCACACTGCATAAGAAGGGTGATGTGGCGCAGGCAAAGGTCTGGCTGCAGAAGGTTATTGATCTGTACACCGGCAAGGCCGACGGTACGGTCAGACTGGCCAAGTCCTATCTTGCAAAGCTTTCCTGACAGGCCTTTTAAGGCCTGTTTTTCTTTCTGAATATTCTTTGTTATCGCGCCTGAAAGCCCATGAATTCTGGGCTCATAACCTGTCTTTTGTAGCCACCGGATGACGCTAAGTCCCTGATAGTGAAACTTTTTTCGAAAAAAGGGTTGTCAGCTCCGGAAAATTAAGTATTATATGCGCCTCTTCCGGGTCGTTAGCTCAGTTGGTAGAGCAGTTGGCTTTTAACCAATTGGTCGCAGGTTCGAATCCTGCACGACCCACCAATTTTTACGGAAGAGGTAAGTTACTGAAAAGGTTGACTTTTTTTTAGAACCCGGTAACATACGCAGCACTTAAGGGTCGTTAGCTCAGTTGGTAGAGCAGTTGGCTTTTAACCAATTGGTCGCAGGTTCGAATCCTGCACGACCCACCAACATCTAAAAGGGGAGAAAGCGAAAAGCTTTCTCCCCTTTTTATTTGCCTCCCGGAACCCCATCTGTTCTGTGCAGGGTTCTGGTCCGCAGAGTGACGCAGCGGACAGTGTTCTGTCTGTGATAAAATTGCCACGTTATATCCATGTCTGACAGAGAGATGTATGAACGAAACCATACCTGCCGCACAACAGATTGTCCGTGATTTCTGGTCTGCACCAGCGGCACCGCTGACGGCCGAGCAAAGCGATGCACTTAAGCAGGAGATCCGTGAATTACTGATTCAGGAAGATGCGGCTCTGGTTGCCCACTATTACACCGACCCTGAAATTCAGGCTCTGGCGGAAGAAACCGGCGGTTGTGTGGCGGATTCTCTGGAAATGGCCCGCTTTGGCCGTGACCACAAAGCCAGCACGCTGATTGTGGCCGGTGTACGCTTTATGGGTGAAACCGCCAAGATCCTCAGTCCGGAAAAACGCATTCTGATGCCGACGCTGGAAGCAACCTGCTCGCTGGATATCGGTTGTCCGGTAGAAGAGTTTTCGGCCTTCTGTGATCAGCATCCGGATCGCACCGTGGTGGTGTATGCTAATACCTCGGCGGCGGTAAAAGCGCGTGCCGATTGGGTGGTTACCTCGAGTATTGCTCTTGATGTGGTCAATCATCTTAAACAGCAGGGGCAGAAGCTGATCTGGGCACCGGATAAGCACCTGGGTAATTATGTGCAGCGTGAAACCGGGGCTGACATGATTCTGTGGGACAGTGCCTGTATTGTTCACGATGAATTTAAAGCCAAAGCGCTGGAAGATCTGAAGAAGGTTCATCCGGATGCGGCGGTGCTGGTGCATCCGGAATCGCCGGAGTCGGTGGTGAAAATGGCCGATGCCGTCGGCTCGACCAGTCAGCTGATTGCGGCAGCCAAAAACTTGCCGAACCCTGTGCTGATTGTGGCTACCGATAAAGCCATCTTTTATAAAATGCAGCAGGCGGCGCCGGATAAGCTTCTTATAGAAGCGCCAACTGCAGGTAACGGTGCAACCTGTCGCAGCTGTGCGCATTGCCCGTGGATGGCGATGAATGGTCTGCAGAGCATCCGTGATGTGCTGGTCAATGCCGATCAGGAAATTCTGATTGAAGAAGGTCTGCGTCAGCAGGCGGTGGTCAGCCTGCAGCGCATGCTGAATTTCAATAAAGACTGAAATTTAATAAAGCCTTTATAGAATGAAGCCTGAGCACAGCAAATAAAAATGGGCCTTCTGGCCCATTTTTTATGTCTGTTTTTCAGGTGTTATGAGTGCGATCAGGGAAGAACTGCGGCGGTATTGGCCATTACCCGCAGCCGCTGCCCCAGTGCGGCTTCCTGCTGAAAATCATGGCTCTTTTTCGCCAGCTGTAAGGCCAGTTCCATCTGTCGCAGCGCTTTGGCGTGGTAGCCCGAATAAAACAGATATTCAGCATTGGCACGATGGCCCAATAAAATCATATTGGCATCACCTGCGGCTTCACCCAGCATGCGCCAGACCGCCGGATTGGTACTGCGCAATTCGCTCAGTTGTTTGAGAATGGCTACTGCCTCATTTTTCTGGCCAGACTGGCGCAGCAGGGAGGCTTTGGTGCTCAGCAGCAGATAATCCTGGGGATCGAAAGGCAAAGCGTCGTTAATGGCGTCGATGGCTTCGGCGTATTTATCTTCCGCCGCCATGCTGCTGGCATTCAGGGCGACTACGGCAGAGTGATCGCGCCACGGGCTGATGATTTTTTTCAGATAAGCACGGCTGGCGCTGTTGTCGTTATTTTCCAGTGCCAGTCTGGCCAGGCTGTACAGCGCAGCGGCCTGTTCGGCGCTGCTGCGCGGTGTGACCTGTAACTGGTGGGTGAAGTAATCCACGCGCTTGTCAGCATTAAGCTGGTAGCGGATTATGGCTTCGTTCTGCAGTACCCGGAATTCAAAGCTCGCCAGACGGGGTTTGCGTGGGTATTTTTGCGCACGGTCAGCGGCATCGGCGACCCGTGATTCCGTGACCGGGTGAGTCAGCAGGAATTCAGGTGGACGTTCATTGTAGCGGTTGGCCTGCAGCATCTGCTGAAACATCGACGGCATGGCGTAAGGATCAAGCCCTGCCGTGGACAGGGTGCGCATGCCAATACGGTCAGCTTCCTGCTCCCATTCGCGTGAGTAAGCCAGGCGGCTCTGAATGCTGGCTGCCTGGCTGGTCAGAAGTCCGGCAAAGCCAGCATCGGGGTTGTTGGTGGCAATCAGCAGAATGCTTGCCAACAGGGTGGCGATGGCGATGGGTTCCTGTTTTTCTGCGGCTTCGATCTGGCGGGCAAAGTGACGCTGACTCAGGTGAGCCAGTTCGTGTGCCAGAACGGCTGACAGCTCGTCTTCGTCGCGGGTGTGTAACAAAATGCCGAAGTTGATGCCAATAATGCCGCCGGGTACGGCAAAAGCATTTAATTCCGCGCGATCAACAACAACAAATTCAAATTCGGATTGTTTTACTTCGCTGTGGGGGACCAGGCGGAAAATCAGGTTTTCCAGAAATTCGGTTATCAGCGGGTCATCTAACGTTTTTGCCTGTGCCCGCAGCTGGCGCAGCCAGACCCGTCCGAGATCATGTTCTTCCTGCAGGGATACATAGCTGGAGGCGCTGTCGCCAAGATCCGGCAGATCGGCGGTCGCAGCCTGGGTGGTTGGGATACTAAGGGCGGCATAACTGCTCAGCAGCAACAGCGCCAGACGTGTTAGGCGGAAGTTCAAGCCCGGATTCCTGAAGTTGATTTGCGTTAGACCCGCCAGGGTGCAGGAGTTCAGCAGGTCTTATGGATCATTGTCGCTGAACTGCAATTCCCTGTGCAGGCGTTATCAGCAGACATCCGTATATAATGAGGCTTCAGTTTGGCAAAAGGCGTGCGCTGTGTCTAATTCAAACCAATATCATCAGGCTCTTGATGCTTCCGGACTGGAATGCCCATTGCCATTGTTAAAAACCAAGCTGGCGCTTAAAGCGCTGGCGATTGGTGAAGTGTTGTGGGTGAAGGCAACCGATGCCGGCTCGTGGCGTGATATCCGCAAATATATTGCAATGACCAATAATGAACTGGTGGCCGCTTCCGATGTCGATGGTTGCTATCAGTTCTGGATTAAAAAAGGAGCCTGAGGGCATGATTAAGGTATTCCGGCGCTGGATTGACCGCTATTTTTCCGACGAAGAAGCGCTGCTGTTGCTGTTGCTTATTACGGCGGTGTTGCTGGTTATTATCACGTTAGGCAAGGTACTGGCACCGTTCCTGACCGCCATTGTGCTGGCGTATCTGTTGCAGGGGACAATGAATTACTGCAAGCGCCGGGGGCTTGGTCATCTGGGCGCAACCGTGCTGGTTTTTATGCTGTTTGTCAGCGTACTGATGCTGTTATTGCTGATTATTCTGCCCGCCACCTGGCAGCAGCTGACACAGTTTTTCTATGAATTGCCGCGTATGGCCAGTAAGGGGCAGGAACTTCTGATGCTGCTTCCACAGCAGTATCCGGATCTGGTGTCGGTCGATCAGGTGAAAGTCTGGACCAAACAGATAGGTGATGAGCTGGCGTCGGTCGGGCAGTTTGCCGTGAGTTTTTCCATTACCGGGATTACCGGTGTTATGGCGGTGCTGATTTATTGTGTGCTGGTGCCGATTCTGGTGTTCTTCCTGTTGAAAGACTCCGATCAGATTCTGGCCTGGTGTACGGCATTTTTACCGCAGCGCCGGCAACTGCTGAACCGTATCTGGTCTGAAATGGATGTGCAGATTGCCAACTACATCCGCGGTAAGGTGCTGGAAATTGTTATCGTCGGTGGTGTCACCTATGTGGCCTTTCTGATTCTTGGCGTGAACTATGCGGCGCTGCTGGCCATTGCAGTGGGGTTGTCGGTGCTGGTGCCTTATATCGGTGCGGCGGTGGTCACCATTCCGATTGCCCTGGTGGGGTATGTGCAGTGGGGTTGGACCAACGATTTCATCTGGCTGATGGTGGTGTACGGCATCATTCAGGCATTGGATGGCAATGTACTGGTGCCGTTGCTGTTTTCTGAAGTGGTGAATCTGCATCCGGTGGCCATTATTGTGGCGGTGCTGGTGTTTGGCGGGCTTTGGGGGTTCTGGGGCGTGTTCTTTGCGATTCCGCTGGCAACCCTGTTTAAAGCGGTGTTACAGGCCTGGCCCGATAACAGAGTAAGCGATAGTGACTGCGTCTGACTTGTCACCAATCCCTTGCATCAGTAGACTTGCGCCTTTGTTTTTCTGCGCCCGTTCCGGGCGGATATTTTGGAGTAGAGCTCAATGATTACCGGCAGTATTGTGGCTTTGGTAACCCCTATGCACGCTGATGGCAGTGTGGATTGGGAAAGTCTGGACGGACTGGTGGAGTTCCACATCAAACAGGGCACCGATGCTATTGTTGCCGTGGGCACCACCGGTGAATCGGCAACCCTGAGCACAGAAGAGCACTGTGCGGTGATTGAGCGTGTGGTTAAGGTCACCGCCGGTCGTCGTCCGATCATTGCCGGAACCGGCGCTAACTCAACCTCAGAAGCGATTGAGCTGACCCAGGAAGCAAAAAATCTGGGGGCCGATGCCTGTCTGCTGGTTACTCCGTATTACAACAAGCCTCCGCAGCGTGGCCTGATCAAGCACCACGAGGCCATTGCTGCTGCCGTGGATATTCCGCAGATTCTGTACAACGTACCAGGCCGTACTGCTTGTGACATGCTGCCGGAAACCATCGCAGCCCTGGCGGATGTTGAGCAGATTGTGGCCGTTAAAGAAGCGACCGGTGATCTGGAACGTGCGCGTAAAGTCATTGAACTGGTGGGTGACCGTATGGCGGTCTATTCCGGTGATGATGCTACGGCTTATGAGCTGATCCTGCTGGGTGGTAAAGGCAATATTTCGGTAACGGCCAACGTGGCACCAGCTTTAATGCATCAGCTGTGTATGCTGGCGCTGGATGGTCAGGCGGCGGAAGCGAAAGCGCTGAATGAGCGTCTGATGAACCTGCACAATGCCATGTTCTGCGAAGCCAACCCGATTCCGGTGAAATGGGCCTTGCATAAAATGGGGCTGATGGGACGTGGTATCCGTCTGCCGCTGGTCGAGCTGGATGAGCGTTACAAGCCAAAAGTTGAGCTGTCTCTGGCTGCTCTTGAACTCATTTAAAGCAGGCGATTGCATGCGTATTTTATTGTTGCCAGCCGTTGTTATGCTGTCCGGTTGCAGCTGGATGTTCGGTGATACCTTCCGTGACCGTGCGATGGACTATCTGGATGCAGAAGAGCAGGCGCCAACCCGGACGGAGCAGGATATCCGCCTGGTAACATCCGATGCCTATGCAATCCCGGCCTTGCCGGTTACTCCGGAAAAACCATCCTCGTTCGAGACACCACAGCCGCAGCGTTATATTGCGGAAGACGAAGAGGCTGATAACGTTGCCTCTCTGAGTGAATACCGTTCTGAAGCGCTGAATCCGCGTCTGGAAAAAGATGGCGCCGGTACGCTGATCCTGCGTCTTGATGGTGGTTTTGCCAGCGCTTGGGCCTCGGTTACGGAGGCTTTGAGTGCCTCTGATCTGAAACTGACCGACCTTAACCGCAGCACCGGTACCTATTATCTGGAAATGACGACCCGCAACGATGCAGAGCAGCTGAGCTGGTGGGATCGTTTCTGGGGGGGCGACAATGTCGTGACAGAAACCTATCTGCTGAAGATGAACCGCGCTCGCCAGGGAGTGTATTTATCTCTGCTGACCGATGCCGACAATCTGGCCGGCGAAGCCTTAACGGCTGATGTGCTGAACGAGATTAAAGCCCAGCTGGAAAAGTGAGATACGCATCTTTGGGCAGTGGCAGTCGCGGAAATGCCACCATTGTTTTACAGAATGACCGCGGAGTGCTGATTGACTGCGGCTTTAACCGCAAAAATATTCTGCTGCGGCTGCAGGAGTCCGGTGTTGACCCGCGCCAGCTGGATGGTGTGTTTGTTACTCACGAGCATGGTGATCATGCCAAAGGGGTGGCAGCGTTATGTGAAGCTCTGAGCATTCCGTTTTATGCCTCCTTTGGCACGGCACGCAAAATGGAATGGACGGAACATCCGCTCTGGCGTTGTATCAGCTCTGATCAGGTAACCAGTGTGGGTGGTCTGGCGGTGTTGCCGGTCGTGGTGCCTCACGATGCGGAAGAGCCTCTGCAGTTTGTACTGGAAAACAGCGCGGAAAAACGCCTCGGTGTTTTGTCGGATCTTGGTTCGTTAACGCCGCATATTGTGAATGTTTATCAGCGCTGCCATGCCTTACAGGTTGAAGCCAACCACGATCCGCTGATGTTGCAGAATGGTCCTTATCCGCCCAGCCTGCGTGCCAGAGTGGCCGGCAATTTTGGTCATCTGAGTAATCAGCAGTGTGCTGAGCTGATCAGTCGCGTGCAGTGGGACGGCCTGCAGCATGTCACGGCAGGTCATATCAGTGAAAAGAATAACGACCGTGCTCTGGTCAGCCAGACACTGTCTCAGGCGCTGCAATGTGCGCCGCATGAAGTATCTTTGCTGCAACAGGATCAGGTATCCGACTGGCGGCAGCTGTAACAACCGGTTTTTAAGATCCACCATTTAAGATCATCCTCGGAGAACCCCATGGAAAAGCGTGAATTACTCTACTCAGGTAAGGCGAAGTCTGTGTATACCACTGACGATCCGGACTACATGGTGCTGGAGTTCCGCAACGATACTTCCGCTTTCGATGGCAAGAAAGTCGAGCAGCTGGACCGCAAAGGTATGGTGAACAACAAGTTCAACGCCTACATCATGACTAAGCTGGCTGAAGCCGGCATTCCGACACATTTTGAACGCCTGCTGTCGGATACCGATGCGCTGGTTAAGCGTCTGGATATGATTCCGCTGGAGTGTGTGGTGCGTAATATCGCCGCAGGTTCTCTGTGCCGTCGTCTGGGTGTGGAAGAGGGAATCGATCTGGTTCCGCCAACCTTCGAACTGTTCCTGAAGAATGATGCGCTGGGCGACCCGATGGTCAATGAATACCACGCCCGTTCTTTTGGCTGGGTGGAAGATCAGCATCTGGCGCGTATGAAAGACCTGACCTTCAAAGTGAACGATGTACTGAAGCAGATTTTCCTTGAAGGTGGCCTGCTGCTGGTTGATTCCAAGCTGGAATTCGGCCTGTTTAAAGGTGAAGTTGTTCTGGGTGACGAATTCTCACCAGACGGCTGCCGCCTGTGGGATAAAGATTCCCGTGAGAAACTGGATAAAGACCGTTTCCGTCAGGGATTGGGCGGTGTGGTTGAAGCCTACGAAGAAGTGGGTCGTCGTATCGGCGTGACCTTCTGATTACCGGCCGGATTGATTTCCGGCTGTCCGTTCTTCACCGTCTTCTGGCGGTGGAGAGCGCATTTTCTTTTCGTTTTATTTTCCTCTCTGTGTTTCTTTCCCTGTTGCATCTCCTCCCTTATTTGTGAAGTATTTCTTGCTGGCTGCGCAAAGAATTGGCATTCGTGCCATTTGCGGGCAAACTAGCTGCACTCGGCCGCACTGACGGTTGACTGGATAAATCATAAGAACGGGAATATCTCCATGAAAAAGACTGCAATCGCTGCGTTTCTGCTGGCTATGACACCAGTAGCCGCACAAGCTGATTTACTTTTTACCGTCGGTGCCAAAGCCAGCGTCTGGAATGCCGAAGCCGGTGGCCAGATTGATGAGGGCGTTTCTGTTGAAAAAGATGGCCTGAATATCGATTCTGACAATGGCCAGCAGCTGACCGTATTTTTTGAGCACCCGCTGCCGTTTATTCCTAATCTGAAGCTGAAGCAGACCTCACTGGAATTGGAAGGCGACGGTAATATTAACGCTCAGTTTGCTGATCAGACCTTCAACGAGAATGTCACCAGTACGCTGGATCTGAGTCACTCTGATCTGACTCTGTACTGGGGTCTGCCATTACCGGTGCCTTTTGTTGATATTAATTTTGGTCTGACCGCCCGTCAGTTTGATGGCGTTGCGGAAGTCAGTGGAAAAACCAGCAGTGTGAACGAAAGTGTTGATCTCGATTTCGTAATGCCGCTGGTATACGGTGAAGTGAAAATCGACAGCCCGTTCGGTCTGTACGCTTCTGCCGATATTAACTACATCGGTATGGGTGGTAATAAGCTGAGCGATATCAGTTATGGCATCGGTTATGATCTGCCGATTCCTGTTGTCGATATCGGTCTGGAAGCCGGTTACCGCAGCATTAATCTGAAAGCCGACAAAGACCTGGCTGACATCGATACCGATTTCGATGTGTCCGGTGCTTACTTCGGTGCGTCTCTGGCACTGGGTTTCTGATAAGTGCTTCTGATAAGAGCTGATATGTCAGCATAAAAAAAGCGGCCATCATGGCCGCTTTTTTTATGGCTTGCCGTCAGGCTATTCTTTTTCGCGGATAAACTCCGCCAGAATTTCGCCTTTCTTATGGCTGGCCACCAGAACGCTGATAACCTCTGCGCGTACGGCATGAGTCGGATGTTTGCGGTAATCCGAGTCGAGGTAGCAACGGTCTTTCAGCAGGCAGAAACGCAGGCCTAATTGCAGGCTCAGGGTACGCTCCGAGGTGTAGGGGTAGGCAACTTCCGGTGTTACATCCCAGGACAGGTCATCAAATAAACCCGGCTCCCAGCGCCAGAGAGCACTTTGCCTGTTGTTCTGGTTAACCAGTGAATCATAATTTTTAAAATTCAGAACGGCGGCAACCCAGCGTTGTCCGCGGTCGCGCAGAACTTCCTGACCAATGCGGTTAATTTCAGTTTCTTCTTTTAATGCAAATTCCAGTACGGATTTGGCCAGCTGCCCTGGCTGATACTGGGCTTTTTCATCCGGGAATAACGGGCCATAAACGGCGCTGTTCGGTAAGTTGCGCATACCAACAATGGTAAAGCTCTGCTTGTTCTGACCGTAGTTGTATTTGGCCGGCTGCAGATCGAATTGTACGTAATAGATTTTATCAGACGACAGGTCGTCTTCCGGGCTGTTGCTGAATAGAGTGTTGATCTGCTGCTGGCTGAGCTGAGTTTTTTTGCTCCAGGCCGTACGCGCATCAGAGAGACGTTCGCGGGTGCGGATTTCGCGCTCCTGTGCTTCTTTTTGTGCGGCGAGGGCGGCCTGTTCCGCGCGCTGCGCTTCAAGCAGCTGCATACGGCGTAGTTCTTCTTTGGATGGGCCGGAGCAGGCTTGTAGTGTCAGTATGCAGGCCAGAATAATCAGCATCCGCATGGTGGTATCTCCTTTATTTTTCTCATTTGCGGCGGATTATATCCTGCTTTTATCCCCTTTGTGTGACGGAAAGGATATTCCTTTGCCGACAGGTTGCAGCCGGTGCGCTGGACACTGCTGCGGTGCTGTGCGAATCTTGGCGAAAATATGCATTTGGATAATGCTGTGAAGGTTCTGTTCTGTCTGTTGTTTCTGAGCTTGTTGGGCTGCGGTGAAGGTTTGGGAAATATACCGGATGCCGAACTGCGCCAGCGTCATTATCGTTGCCAGATGGCGACGGGTCTGTCACAGGCTGAAATTCAGGTCTGCAAAAACATCAAACGGGAATGCGAGCTGCGGGCTAAAAACGGTAATTTTGCCTGCTGAATGTGGTGTGATTCTCTGTTTGCACGGAAAAACTTCGTATTGCTTTTGCTGTCATAGGAATTACTACAGGCTTGTAGTAGTGTACTGGCCTCTTGGATAACTCATGCAAGGAATTTTCATGAATCTGATTAAATCAGCACCTGCGGTCATTCTGGGTGCTTTGTTGTTGGCCGGTTGCGGTCAGGAGGACTCTGTGAAGTTAGAAAATCATGTTGATCAGGCGAGCTATGGCGTTGGTCTGAATATTGGTCGTCAGCTGTCTCGTGAAGAAGTCGACATGAATGCTGATGCGATTGCTGCAGGTATCAAAGATGCCCTGGCAAATGCTGAGCCACGTATCGGTGAAGATGTGATTAAAGCGGCTTTTGATAAAATCCGTGAAGAGCAAACCATGAAGCAGGAAGCACTGAATGACGCCGCTGCAAAAGCGGGTCAGGATTTCCTGGCTGAAAATGCCAAGCGTGAAGGTGTGACTGTGACTGAATCCGGTCTGCAGTACGAAGTTATGGTTGCTGCGGCTGATGGTCAGCCAATGCCTGAAGCTTCTGATACTGTTCGTGTGCACTATCACGGTACTCTGATTGATGGCACTGTATTTGACAGTTCTGTTGAGCGTGGCGAGCCTGCACAGTTCCCGGTTACCGGTGTTATCCGTGGTTGGGTTGAAGCGCTGCAGATGATGAAAGTCGGTGACAAGTGGAAGCTGTTTATTCCTGCTGAGCTGGCTTACGGTGCGCGTAGCCCAAGCCCGCGTATTCCTGCAAACTCCGCTCTGGTGTTTGAGGTTGAGCTGCTGGATATCGTTAAATAATTAACGCCAGTTGCAAGGTGCGGTGTATGCCGCACCTGCTCTTTCTGCTGTTTTCTGTTTGTCTCTTTTCTTATCTTCTTGATTTTTTGTTGTCTGTCGCACTAATCGGTGTGCTTAGTGGCCGGTTGGCCCTGTCTCAGATAATTGCCCATATCGGCCAGTGTACGGCGCAAACTGTTTAGCTGATTTTCGTTTATGGCAATGGTGGATGCGCATTTCCGGCAGTCGAGCATTTTATGCTGAAGCAACTCGGCAGCACGTTTGGCATTGATAGTATTGCAGGCAGGGCAGGTAACAGGATATTGAGCTGATTGAGCAACGGAATTCACAGCAGTTCCCGCAAGTTAACATAATTGATGTCACAAGCTAGTGGAAAAGTATGAAGAATAAAAGAAAGGAATGTTAAGAGTGTAAAGTTGGTCGGGGTAGAGAGATTCGAACTCCCGACATCCTGCTCCCAAAGCAGGCGCGCTACCAGACTGCGCTATACCCCGAATGCTGTTTGGCTCCCCGAGTTGGACTTGAACCAACGACCAATAGATTAACAGTCTACTGCTCTACCGACTGAGCTATCGGGGAACTTCGTAACAGCGAGGCGTATATTACGGAGGGGACTGTTGTTCGTCAACACCTTTTTTCAATAAAAACAAAAAACTAGCGAAGATTTTACCATCAGCAGCATTCTGTCTGTGTGCCTCGGCTAAAGTGGATTAAGGGGACGTTCAGCGGTGTATGGTCGTCAGCGGACAAAGCGGCCGAAGATGCGGCGCTGGCAGAGTAATTCATGTCACACTTTATCCGGATCATCAGTCATTGCCATGGTTTTGACAGACGGAAGTCCGGATTGTGCCTTAGGCTGGTGTTCGGTTGCACTTGATGAGATGTTAACGAGTGACAGGAAAGCCCTGATTTCTTTGCAAAGGAGATAGCGGATGCATATCAATGCTCCATTCGAGCTGATTCTGTTTGGTGGCCTGGGGGATCTGGCGCAACGCAAGCTGCTGCCAGCATTGTATTTGCTGCATCGTGACGGGCGTCTGCCGGCCGGGCGGATTTACTCGACCACCCGGCGGGACATCGGCGCCACCGATTTTGCCGAGATGGTTCGCGCTGCACTTAAGCGGCATGTCGCGACTGAATATCTGGAAGAAAGCAGCTGGCAGAGTTTCAGCGAGCGCCTGCACTGTCTGACCGTCGACCTCAGTGATGAAAGCCAGTACAGCCTGTTGGCCGGCGCTCTGATGCCCGGTGATATCAACCGTATTTTTTATCTGGCCACCGGTTCCGATCTCTATACCGGTATAGCCCGTGGTCTGCATAACAGTGGCCTGATTCTCAGCCAGAGCAAGATCGTGCTGGAAAAGCCCATCGGCCATGACTTTGCTTCCGCTCAGGCAATTAATAACGCCGTTGCTGAATACTTTGCGGAGTCACAGATTTACCGTATCGATCATTACCTGGGCAAAGAAACGGTACAGAATCTGATGGTGCTGCGTTTTGCCAACTCCCTGTTTGAATCCCAGTGGAATCAGAAGTACATCGATCATATTCAGATCACCATTTCTGAATCTCTGGGCGTAGAAAAACGTGCAGGTTTTTATGATCAGGTCGGCGCCATGCGCGATATGTTTCAGAATCATCTGCTGCAACTGCTGTGTATTACCGCGATGGAACCACCGGCCCGGCTGGAGCCGGATGCGGTGCGTGATGAAAAGGTAAAAGTGCTCAAATCCCTGAAGGCCATTACGGCAGAGGCGGTCAGTGATAAGGTGGTTCGTGGTCAGTACGATGCTGGTGTGTCAGACGGTCAGCCGGTACCACGCTACCGCGATGAACCCGGTGTGCAGGCAAAAAGCATGACCGAAACCTTTGTCGCAGTAAAAGTCGAGATTGATAACTGGCGCTGGGCAGGGGTGCCGTTTTATTTACGTACTGGTAAGCGTCTGGCGGACCGGGCCTGTGAAATCGTGGTGCATTTTAAGGCCATTCCGCACTCTATCTTCCCGATGCAGCACAAAAATACCATGGCGAACAAACTGATCTTCCGCCTGCAGCCGGATGAAGGTATCCGCCTGATGCTGTGCGAAAAACGGGTAGGGCCGGGCATGAATGTGCGGCCGATGAACCTCAGTCTGAATCCGGCCAACCATAAGCAGACACGGGTGCCGGAAGCCTACGAGCGCCTGCTGTTTGATGTGCTGAGCGGTAATGCCACGCTGTTTTTGCGCGACGATGAATTACTTGAGGCATGGCGCTGGGTCGATCCGATTCTTCAGGCGTGGAACGATTCTGAACAGCGGCCTGAACCCTATACTTCGGGTTCCTGGGGGCCGGCAGCAGCAACCTTACTGCTGGCCAAAGATGGCCGTCTGTGGGATGAAAACAGCTGAGGAATGCCTATGTTGAACGGAATGCAGGATCTGCGCTTTAACAGCAGTGACACGCTGGCCAGACAGCTGGCGGGTGATCTGGCGACGCGTCTGCAGCGCTGCATTGAACGCCGTGGCCGGGCTTGCCTGGCGGTCAGCGGTGGCAAGACGCCGGTCGGTTTTTTTCAGCAGCTGGCGCAGCAGCAGATCGACTGGAAGAAAGTTCTGATTACGCTGGTGGATGAACGCTGGGTGGACGAGCATGATCCGCAGAGCAATGCTGCGCTGGTGCGTGAGCATCTGCTGCAACATCAGGCGGCACAGGCTTACTTTCTGCCATTAAAAAACAAGGCAGCCTCACCGCAGCAGGGCTTTATGGACTGTGAAAATACCCTGCACGAGCAGATTGATCAGCTCGATTATGCCGTACTGGGTATGGGCAGCGATGGTCATACGGCGAGCTGGTTTCCACACAGCCAGGCACTGCCGCGCTGTCTGGATGGCAACTCCGGCGCCTGGTGTTGCCCGGTGAGCGACGAACAGATCACGCCGCCACGTATGACCCTGACCTGGAGTTTGCTGGCGAACTGCCGCCATCTGTTTTTGTTATTTGACGGTGACGATAAAAACCACGTGTTCAGTCTTGCCTGCGACGCTGCTGAAGCAGGTAACACCGCGGCCATGCCGGTGCGCCGGGTTTTGTTTCAGTCACAGGTCGGCCTGAGTGTTTATCGCCGGGAAAATTTACACGGAGAGCCTGATGCACCCCTTACTGCTTGATGTTACCGAACGCATCCGCCAGCGCAGCAAAGCCACCCGCGCTGCTTATCTGGCACAAACAGAACTGGCCGTTGCCCGGGGGCCCGTGCGCGAACAGCTGAGCTGTACCAATCTGGCCCATGATTATGCGGCATCCTCAGATACTGAAAAACTGATCCTGAAGCAGAATCACCGTGCCGCCAATATTGCCATCATCAGTGCGTATAACGATGTGCTGTCGGCCCATGCGCCATATCGCGATTACCCGCAGCAACTGAAAAAAGCACTGGCGGCCTGTGGTCATGTCGGACAGATGGCCGGTGGCGTGCCGGCGATGTGTGATGGTGTCACTCAGGGGCAAACAGGGATGGAATTGTCGTTATTCAGCCGTGATGTGATTGCGCTGAGTACAGCGGTGGCGATGTCACATCAGGTGTTCGACGGCATGCTGCTGCTCGGCATCTGCGACAAAATTGTACCGGGGTTATTGATGGCTGCTCTGCGCTTTGGCCATCTGCCGGCGGTATTTGTACCGGCAGGCCCCATGCCCAGCGGTATCAGTAACAACGATAAAGCCAAAGTCCGGCAGGCCTATGCCGCCGGAGAAATTGGCCGCGATGAGCTGCTGCACAGCGAGATGGCCTCGTATCACAGTGCCGGCACCTGCACCTTTTATGGCACCGCCAATTCCAATCAGATGCTGATGGAAATCATGGGCCTGCAGTTACCGGGGTCTTCGTTTATTAATCCGAATGATCCGTTGCGCGCGCCATTAACCGCCGCCGCGGCCCAGCGTGTCAGCGAGCTTACTGCTCTGGCGCCAGACTTTATGCCACTGGGGCAGATGGTGGATGAGCGCACGCTGGTGAATGCCATGGTGGGGCTGCTGGCGACCGGTGGTTCGACCAATCACAGCATTCACTTACCGGCGATCGGACGTATGGCCGGTATTCTGATCGACTGGCAGGATATGGCCGATCTGTCGGATGTTGTACCGCTGCTGACGCGGGTTTATCCCAATGGCAAGGCCGATATCAACGCCTTTCAGCAAAGTGGTGGCATGGCCTATTTAATGCGCGAACTGGCTTCCGCCGGGCTGCTGCATACCGATGTTAAAACCATTATGGGCGATGGCCTGGAGCCGTATTTTAAGGAGCCGTATCAGAATTCAGAGGGCACGCTGAGCTGGCGCCCGGCGGTAGCTGAGAGTCTTGATTTATCGGTGCTGGCACCTGCCCATGCGCCTTTTATGCGCGAAGGCGGCATGAAATTGCTGCAGGGCAATCTGGGCCGGGCGATCATGAAAGTGTCGGCGGTGCCGGATGACCGCTGGCAGGTCGAAGCTCCGGTGCGGGTATTTATAACCCAGGAAGCGGTGCTTAACGCATACCGCAATGGTGAACTCAACTGCGATGTGGTGGTGGTACTGAAATATCAGGGACCAAAAGCCAATGGCATGCCGGAGCTGCATCAGCTGACACCGGCGCTGACCAATCTGCAGGAGGCTGGCTACCGTGTGGCGCTGGTGACCGATGGGCGCTTATCCGGTGCTTCTGGCAAGGTCCCGGCGGCCATTCATGTCTGCCCGGAAGCTTATGCCGGCGGCTGGCTGGATAGGGTTCAGGATGGTGATGTGATTCGCCTCGACGGCCATCATGGTGAACTGACGGTGCTGGCCGAAGGTTTTGCTCAGCGTCCGGCCCATGAGCCGCCCGTATTGTCGGCGACCGGGGTTGGCCGCGAGTTATTCGCCGGCTTGCGCAAATTAGTCACTCCGGCCGATCAGGGCGCGTTGTCTGTCGGCTGGGATTAAAACAGGACACTCGTCCGAGTATTCAGGGTACGTTTAAGGAGAATCGTGATGTGGGATTTATGGTTGGACCGCGCCAAGCCTCTGGTGCCTGTTATGGTGATTGAAGATCCGGAAGACGCGGTGCCGATGGCGCAGGCGCTGGTGCAGGGCGGTGTGCGTCTGCTGGAAATTACCCTGCGTACCCGCCATGGACTGGAAGCCATCACGCGGATAAAGCATGAAGTTCCCGGAGCTATTGTCGGCGTGGGCACCGTAACCAGTGCACAGCAGATGGAAGATGCACTGAACCGGGGCGCCGAGTTCGTTGTCAGTCCGGGCATTTCGCCGGAGTTGCTGGAATGTGCCCGTCGTTGGGGAGGCCCTTATCTGCCCGGTGTGGCAACCCCGAGCGAAGTGTTGCAGGCGCGGGCTGCGGGCTTTAAATATCAAAAGTTTTTTCCGGCCGCCGCTGCCGGAGGCATCGATATGCTGAAAGCCTTTTCAGGCCCCTTTGCCGATGTGAAATTCTGCCCGACCGGCGGTATTGGTCAGAAAAATTATCAGGATTATCTGGCACTGAATAATGTCTTTGCGGTGGGCGGCAGCTGGCTGACACCGGCAGAGGCCGTCTCGGCACGAAACTGGCAAGCCATTACTACGATGGCCATTGCCGGATAACTGAGAACCTATGGATGACCCAATACTGAGCGGTTTTAAACAACGCCTGGAACGTATTTATTCTGAGCGGAATGACCTGCAGGAGCTGGCGCAGAATATTCTGCGTCTGTGCCAGCAGTTTTCTGACAATACAGCCCGGCAGGAAAGTACAGCCAGAGCGGAACGCTGGTCGGAGCAGGACGTTATTCTGATCACCTACGGCCACAGTATTCAGCACAGTGGTGAGATTCCGCTGCAGACACTGGGCGATTTTTTACGCGCTCATTTGCAGGACACGGTTAATAATGTGCATATCCTGCCGTTTTTTCCCTACAGTTCGGACGATGGTTTTTCGGTAATTGATTACCGTCAGGTCAATCCCGACTGGGGCAGCTGGGAGGATATCAGTGCCATCGCCAGAGATTTTGATCTGATGATGGATCTGGTGATCAATCATTGTTCGCGTGAGAATTTATGGTTTGTAGATTACATCGCCAACCGCGAGCCCTACAGTGATTATTTTATTGAAACAGATCCCGCAACCGATGTTTCGGCGGTCACCCGTCCGCGTAATACACCATTATTAACCCCGGTTCATACCCACCGTGGCGTACGTCATGTCTGGGCTACTTTCAGTGAAGATCAGATCGATCTGAATTTTGAAAATCCCGCCGTTTTACTCGAATTTATTCAGATATTACTGTTGTATGTGGAGCGTGGTGCGCGCTTTATTCGTCTGGATGCCATTGCTTTTTTATGGAAAAAAATCGGCACCCGCTGTGTGCATCTGCCGCAGACCCATGAGGTGGTAAAACTGCTGCGTGATGTGCTCGATTATGCCGCACCGGAAGTGGTTTTAATCACCGAAACCAATGTGCCGGTCGCTGAAAATCTGAGTTATTTCGGTCAGTCCGATGAAGCGCATATGGTTTATCAGTTCGGCCTGCCACCGCTGGTTCTGCATGCCCTGAATCGTGGTAACGCCAGCTTTCTGACTGACTGGGCGGATAAAATACCGCCACTGCCACCGGGCTGTACGTATCTGAATTTTACCGCTTCCCATGATGGGATCGGAGTGCGCCCGGTGGAGGGAATTTTACCGGAGCGTGAAGTGCAGGACCTGATTGATTCCATGCACCGTTTTGGTGGCTTTGTCAGTATGAAAGCCAACCCCGATGGCAGTCAGAGCCCTTATGAAATCAATATCAGCTTGTTTGATGCCTGCATGGGCACACGGCGCGGCAGCGATCATTTTCAGGTGCAGCGTTTCCTGTGTTCGCAGGCCATTATGCTGGCCCTGAGGGGAATTCCGGCGTTGTACATTCACAGCCTGGTCGCCACTCCGAACGACCTGGATCATGTTGAACAAACCGGCCGCACTCGTTCTATTAACCGTAAAATCTGGGATAAACATGAACTGGAATGCCTGCTGAATAATCCGGTGACACCCCAGGCGGAAGTCTTTACGGAATTACGCCGTATGATCAGAATACGCCGTGAGCAGAAGGCTTTTCACCCGGATGCCAGGCAGGACATTGTACGGATTAATTCCGATTTATTTATTGTTAAGCGCACCAGCGTCGATAGCAGTCAGACACTGTATGCGCTGTCAAATGTGACGGAGCGTATTCTGCAGCTGCCATTGGCCAGTCTGGGCTTTTTACCCGGTGGACTGACCGATTTTCTGAGTCATCATGAGGCGGATATTGCCGCAACGGAGATATTAACTCTGGCGCCGTATCAGACGGTATGGCTGACGCAGAGTCTGTAAGGGGAATGCATCAGCGGCTGAGGCCGCCGATCATCAGGCGGATAATCTCGTGCCGCCAGGGCTCTATCTGCTCATCGCTGAAGTCATTAAGCGCGACATGTTTAACCGTTTCCATCAGCATAGCGGTGACCAGTTGTGCGGCGATGGCGGTATTCATTTCGTTGCGCAGAAAGGCTTTGCTGATACCGTTTTGCAGATAGTAGGCGGTAAATTCAGCGAATAATTCCTGAATGCGGTTTACCGCATCACTGATGTCGGCATCCACCCCATAGGATTCATAAAAAGCGATGCGTGCCAGTTGCGGCCGTTCGCGGAAAATAGCAATTAACCGGTCAGCAATACGCTCCAGTTGCTGCTGATATTCAGCCAGCGAGTTGGTGTTGGGTGGGTCCTGCTGCACGACGGTCGACATCTCACTCAGCAGCAGATTCAGAATTTCGTTAAAAATATCACGCTTATTTTTGTAGTAGCGGTAAACCGTGCCATGACCAATACCCAGGCGGGTGGCGATATCGGCAATGCCACTGGCATGGAAGCCTTTTTCAGCAAAAATATCGATGGCTGCATCCAGAATATCCTGGCGGCGGCGGGCAATTTTTTCAGGTGACGCGATATTAGCCATAACTATCCAACGGTTTACCACAGGCGGTGACTGCGGTGTAAAAACGGAAAGGGACGTCATTTTTGAGGGCATCATCGCATATTGTCAAATACAGAGGTCGGTGTTTTTTTGATAGCAAAGAATTCTTAACCCTTATAGGGCTGTCTGTGTATATTGTTGTATATGTCTTGTATAGGTTTGGGTCTGCGGACACAGGAGAAGTGATATGACTACGTCAGAACTTAAAAAAGCACTGCGTCAGGGGGGAGTGGATGTCAATATCCTCACCAATGAGGGCGATCTCTATCTGGTACAGGTGGACTATATGGGGCGTCTTAGCCTGCTGATGGAAGATGGCATGCCGGTACGTTTCCGCGGCTTATCGGAGTGTTCCGGAAAGCTGGCCAGCCTGGGTGTACGCAAAGGTTTTATGGTACAGCAGTTGCCCTACGACGAGATGATCAATAACGCCGAGCGCCCCCAGGCTGACCGCCTGCCGATGTATTTTCACTGATACATCGCCAACAGCCGGTAGACAATCACTGACCCCGTCAGTGATTGTCTTCTTCGACAGCTTCATAGATGCGGTCGAGAATATCGGGTACGGCTGAGATTACCCGGTTCCAGCTGGGAATAAAGGGCGTTTCCATCGGATTGGCGAGGAAATGCTCACCGGCAGCCATAATATTTTCGGCAAACAGTTCCACGGCTTTTTCTTCGGAATGGCGATCGAGTGTTAAACCATTCATCCGCGCATCGTTGTAATAGGTTTCAACAAAATCCAGCGCAATGCGGAAGTAGGTGGCTTTAATTGAGCGGAAGGTTTCGGTGGTAAAAATTTCTCCCTGAGTGGCCAGCTTACGGAAAATGGCTTTGCAGATATCGGTGCTCATTTTCGACAGCCCCCGGCTGGCGTCTTTTTCCGACAGAGGCTGGTGTTTATGGTCATACACATCGGCAATATCGACCTGGCAGATGCGATTGGTTGAATAGTTTCGCTTCATTTCCGACAGCACGCCGATTTCCAGCCCCCAGTCGGAGGGAATGCGGATATCGTTCAGCACATCGGTACGCATGGAAAATTCACCCGACAGCGGATAGCGGAAGCTGTCGAGATATTCCAGATAATCGAGAGAGCCATAGACTTTTTTCAGGGCGCGGATCAACGGCGTTACCAGTAAACGGCTGACCCGGCCATTAAGTTTCTGTGCAGCCACACGGGCATAAAAACCTTTGGCAAATTCATAGTTAAATGCCGGATTGGCCACCGGATAAATCAGACGGGCCAGCATACTGCGCTCGTACGTCACAATATCGCAATCGTGCAGGGCGACGGCTTCGGCGCGCCCGGAAGCCAGTACATAGCCATAGCAGTACCAGACGTTACGGCCTTTACCCATTTCTTTCGGCGCCAGACCTTCATTTTGCAGCAACTCATCAATTTTGCGCAGGCGCGGGCCATCGTTCCATAAAATGCGGTGATGCTGCGGCAGGCGCGAGAAAAACTCCCGGGCATGGGCATATTCTTTTTCATCGGCGCGATCAAGGCCAATCACGATTTCATTAAGGTAGGGGACTTTGGCAACGTCGTTGATAATGTTGTCCAGTGCCGGGCCGCTGAGTTCGGAGTAGAGAGAGGGCAGCACCAGCGACATGGGCCTGATACGTGAAAAACTGATGAGTTCTTTTTCTAATTCGTCCAGTGGACGGTCAACCAGATTATGCAGAGTGGTAATAATGCCGTTCTGATAAAAATCAGCCACTATGAGCCTCCTTGAACAGGTCATCTAACAGGGAAAGTAAGGTTTCATTCCAGCCCGCCGGTCCGGCTTTACTGGCAATCCGCAGCTGTGGGTGCTGCAGTTCGAGGGTGTTTTTTATACCGGGAATCACAATGGCGTAGTCGGCGGCGCTGAGCATGGCGCGGTCATTTTCGCCATCACCCAGGGCGACAACTTTCACCGGCTGTTGCCATAACGCTTCGTAATGATGACGGCAGAATTCCAGACCGTGGGCCTTATCGTTAGGCCCCATCACATGATGAAAACGGCCGCCACTGAGCAAACGCAAGTTGTGGCTGCTCAGAGCCAGACGAAATTCTGCGAGCTGCTCATCGCTGCCGGTCCAGACCAGAGGCTCGGACGCGCTGCGCTGTTTTGCCAGGTGAGCGTCTTCTACCGATAAACCGGTTAATGCCGCTACTTCGGTGGCGGTCATATCGTTAAAACCACGGAACTGAAAACCCTGCTGACGCAGACTGTGCAGCACTTTCAGTATGGCCAGATAACTGCTGTGCAGAATCTCGCTGTTGTAGCCATTACCGTTACTTTTCGGAATAAAAATCGCACCGCCGTTTTCGCAAACAAAGGGATCGTGATTGTCCAGCGTTTCTCTCAGAAGCAGCATTTCGGCAAAGGTTTTACTGCTGTTAAATACGCAGGGAATATTCAGGTTGTGCAGTTTTTTTAAGGCTTTTTCCGCCGCCTGTGCGCTGTAGCTGTGATGGTCCAGCAAACAGCCATCAAGATCGGTGACCACAACCAAAGGCAGTTCCGGCGGAGTCTTGTGCGGATGTGTGGATGTATTCATGGCTTATCCACCTCCGGGATTTTGCTGTGAATGGCGGCAACCTGATGCTGCGTGTCCAGTTCCAGAACCAGATCGGCATGCTCTGGCAGCTCGCGTAATGCGTTCTCGGTCAGACGCTGATAGTGCTGAATAAAGCGTATCAGCCCGGCCTCGCTGAGGCTGCGGTCGGTGGTTTTACTCAGACTGATTTTGTTCTGCGACAGAGCTGCTGATTGTTTGCGGTTACTTTCTTCCTGTTCGCGGCGCCACTGGTGTACGGCTTTCATGTCGGGGACTTTCAGCATCAGCAGGCGGTCGATCTGGGCGAACCATTCGGCATAGCTGCCGGCCAGTTGCTGATTGACCCAGCGCCGCCATTGGCCGTCGCTGTCGTCGCTGGCTTCAAGGCCGTTGACCGGCTCCTGCAGGTCTTCTTCTGCAACCGGCAGACAGCCTACACACCAACCTTCAAACAGGATCAGATCGACCGGGCCCGTCACTTTATGCCAATAATTATCCGGCAGGCGGTCATCCTGAATTTTATCGAAGACCGGAATCATTAAACGTTCACCTTCGTTCAGCTTGCGCAGCTGACGGGTCAGTAACATGCCCAGTGCCACATCATGGGTGCCGGGCACGCCACGGGTGGTCAGCAGCGGGTGAATATTCAGTGCCAGCTGGCTGCGTTCGGAGTGCGTCAGGTAGAGATCATCAATGGACAGCACTACGGTGTTCCAGCCCAGAGCTTTGCGGTATACCAGTGCCAGGGCTTTACACAGGGTGGATTTCCCCGATCCCTGACCACCATGAATACCAATAACCGGCACTTCTGTTGGCAGACGACCTTTTTCGCTTGCCAGCCAGGCGGCAAGCGGCGCCCAGACATCCGGCCACTGGCTCAGCCAGGCGGCAGGAAAGTCCTGCAACTCTGTTTCGCCAGCGCTGCGTAATTGTTCCAGCAGTTGTGGATCGCTGCTGAGTGATTGTGGCCAGAGTGTTGGTTGAAAATTCATATCGATACCTGTTATCTGTCCCGGTTAAATTAATGGTAGAGCAGATACCTGAATGAGACAGAGCAGGCACTGTGCCAGATAAGATTTTTCGCCTGATTTTACTGACCCAGAGCACTGCTTTTATGTGCTCTGGTGAACCTGAACAGAGGTAGAATGGGCTGTATAAGCTCAGAAGTGCACGGCAGGCGGTCTGCACGGGCAGGCGTTGATGTCGGGACGTCGATGGATATCCTGAAATTTATGTTAGTGCCTTGTTTTGGTGCATTTTATGCTGGTGTTTTTCATGCGCCCCATGGTGGTGCAATAATGCGGTGGTGCGATAATGCATCGTCTGGCTTGGCAATGCATTGGCACATTGTTCCGTTCGATTAATTTGGGGAGATTTTCATGCAGCCACGGGTTGCCTATCAGGGCACTGCCGGCGCTTATTCGCATCTGGCTTGTTGTAAGGTGTTCCCTCACTGGGAGGCGGTTGCCTGCGATGATTTTTTATCGGCGCTGGAGCTGGTGGCTTCCGGTTTTGCCGACCGGGCGATGATTCCTCTGGAAAACTCAACGGCCGGGCGGGTTGAAGAAATTTACCGGTTGATTCCGAAAACCTCGCTGTTTGTTATTGCCGAGCATTTTGAACCGGTCAATCACTGTTTGCTGGCATTACCGGGGGTAAACCTCAGCGATATTGAGGAGGTGGCCTCCCATCCGCAGGCGCTGGCGCAGTGCCATCAGCGCATTGTTAATCTGGGCATGAAGGCGGTGGCCGCGGTTGATACGGCGATGGAAGCGCGTAACCTGAGTCAGGGCAAAAACCGCAAGCGTGGCGCCATTGCCTCGGCGCTGGCGGCCGAACTGTATGGCCTGAACGTGGTGCATGATAATTTTCAGGATGTAATCGGTAATACCACCCGTTTTCTGGTGTTCAGCCGTGAGCAGGAGCATCAGCAGGCTGAGCCCGGTATGGATTACATCACCAGTATTCTGTTTTCGGTGCGCAATATTCCGGCAGCGCTGTATAAAGCCCTGGGCGGCTTCGCCACTAATGGTGTGAACCTGCTGAAGTTAGAAAGCTATATGGATGGCGGCACCATGGAGGCCAGCCATTTTCATGTTGATATTCAGGGGCACCCGCAGCAGCACAATATGATTCTGGCACTGGAAGAGCTGGAATACTTTGCCCGCGAAGTGCGCATATTAGGCAGTTATCCGGCGCACGATTACCGCGTTTAACGCAGATCGTCAGACATAAACCTTCAGCGGATAATCATCCTGTAATTGCAGCACCAGAGCCTGCAGAGGCTGCAGTTGCAGACGGCCATGGTGGAAATCCAGACTCTCCGCTGAGGTTTCTCTTTCATCCTTCTTTTTATTATTCAGCAGGCAAGTGGCCAGCGCCTGTGGGTGCAGGCTGGTGGATTGCGTGCGGTTGGAAAAATTCAGCAGTATCAGCAGCCGTTCCGTACGGCCGGCATTTATACCACTGCGCTCATAGGCGAGGACATCCGCTGACGCCTGTAAAAGGCGCAGTTTTCCCTGATGCAGGGCCGGTGTTTTTTTGCGCAGCCAGATCAGTTTTTTATACCAGCTCAGCAGGCTGTGCGGGTCTTGCTGTTGTTGGGTAACGCTGTGCGCAGGGACGGGTTCGTCCGGCAACCAGCTCTGCCCCTGAGTAAAAGTGTTAAGCGGAGCATCCCACATCATCGGCCGGCGGCAGCCATCACGTCCGGGATGCAGTGGCCAGTAACGGATACCCACCGGGTCCTGCAGGTCGCGGCGCTTAACGTTTTGTTCCGGCATACCGGTTTCTTCGCCGTAATATAAAAACGGCGTACCGCGTAAGGTCAGCAGCAGGGCGGCGAGTATTTCAAGGCGGGACTGGGTGAGTTTACCTGCACGGTAACGGCTGGCATGACGGCAAAAATCGTGATTACTTAATGTGTAATTAGGCCAGTTTTCACTGCCCAATAATTCCGTCCATTTTCTGATGATGGCGTGAAAGGCACTGGCTTTAAACGGTGCTCGTAAAAATTCAAAATTAAAGGCCAGATGCAGCTCGTCATTCTGACCATAATAACTGGCCGGTAAATCACTGTTGCCGGCATCGGCAAGCATCACTTCGCCTACCATCATCCGCTCTGGCCAGGCATCGATCCAGTGCCGCATTTCATGCAGCAGACTGTGCATCTCCGGCTGATCACGATCATAGATATGACGCTGACGATCATAAGGCCGTGCCAGTCTGAACCAGTCGGTCGGGTTATTACGCAGTTGCGCATCTTTGTAATACAGATTCACTACATCCAGACGGAAGCCATCGACGCCTTTCGCCAGCCAGAACTCCATAACCTGTTTAACGGCCTGTTTAACCGCAGGATTGCGCCAGTTAAGGTCGGGTTGCTGTGGCAGAAAAGAGTGATAATACCAGGCCTGACGCTGAGCGTTAAAGCTCCAGCCGCGCCCGCCAAAACAGCCAAGCCAGTTATTGGGCGGCTGTTTACCCTTATGCCAGATATACCAGTCGGCTTTATCAGAATCCGGATCGCAGCTTTGCTGGAACCAGGGATGCTGGTCGGAGGTGTGATTGACCACCAGATCGAGAATAATCCGGATCTGGCGCTGATGCGCCTGCTGCAGTAATTCGTCGAAATCATCCATGCTGCCGAACTGCGGATCGATAGCGCAATAGTCGCTGATGTCGTAACCAAAGTCGCGCATGGGGGATGGAAAAAACGGTGACAGCCAGATGGCATCAATGCCGAGAGATTGTTCAGTGCCATCATTTAAATAATCAAGCCGCTGAATCAGGCCCTGCAGGTCACCGACACCATCGCCACTGCTGTCCTGAAAACTGCGCGGATAGATCTGATAAAACACTCCCTGTTGCCACCAGTTCATAAAGGCCTCTGCTGTCAGTAATAAGGCGATTATGGACGGCGCTTTGTGACAGAGGTATGAAGCCCTTGCGTAATTACTACCGCTCTTACAGCCATCAGGTTCCGTCGGGTGGCGGCAGCAGCCAGCGCAGGCATAACTGGCGCAGCTGTTCCTGACGGATGGGTTTGCTGAGAAAATCATCAAAGCCGCTGTTCAGGGCTTTTTCCTTGTATTCAGGCAGGGCATGAGCGGTGAGAGCAACCACCGGAATGTGCTTATAGCCCGAGGCTTCCTGCTCATGCTCCCGCAGCCGCTGGGTGGCGGTAAATCCATCCATAACCGGCATTTCACAGTCCATTAAAATCATATCCGGATGAGCCTGTTGCTTTTCCTGCCAGGCCTTAATAAGGCTGCTGCCATCGGAAAAAATTTCATATTTAAGACCAAGGTTGCGCAGCATGCCGACAACCACTTTTTGATTGACCGGATTATCTTCAGCCACCCAGACCAGGCAATCTTTGAATAATTGTGCCGGTACTATGTGTTTATTTCCGTATTGCGTACCGACGCCATTGAGACGGTGCACTATGCTGGACGTTTTTAACGGCCGCACAATCTGTTGCAAAGGATTGAGTGCAGGGCTGTTTTCATCGCATAAATACAACAGGCGCCGGTAATGCTGAGTGTTGCTTTCCTCCGGGGGCTGGTCACTGAATAAAAGATCGGCCGGAGCCTGTTCCGTTACCTGAAAACCAAGCTCGCGCATAAACCGGGTAACCAGTTCCCGCTCTTCTGCCTTAGACAGCTGAATATGTACAGTACCAGCATCAATGACTTCAATATTCACCGGATTATCTGGCTGGCAGTCGGGCAGGGTAAAAATAAACTCTGTGCCCTCGCCGCTGCGGCTGTGAACGTTGATATCGCCACCGAGTAATTCGCTTAACTGTTTGCAGATGCTCAGGCCCAGCCCGGTGCCGCCGTAATTGCGTGAGGTAGAGGCATCAGCCTGGCTGAAATGTTCAAATAAACGCGTTTGATATTCCTTGCTGATACCGATACCGGTGTCTTTGATACTGAGCAGCATTTTCTGCTCACTGAAACGCAGGGTCAGAACAATACTGCCGCTATTGGTAAATTTAACGGCATTACTGAGCAGGTTGTTGACGATCTGGCGCAGACGGGTTGGGTCGGTATGAATGGTCTGATACAGCGGCAGGTGCAGATGGGCAAGCAGAACCAGACCTTTTTCTTTTGCCTGCTGGGAATACAGCGTCAGGCAGTCACTGATCAGTTCATGTAAAGGTACTTCCTGCATCTCCAGCTGCAGTTTGCCGGAATTCATTTTTGACAGATCCAGAATGTCATTAAGAATGGTGAGCAGGGATTCTCCGGACGTACTGATGGTTTCCAGATAGCGTTGCTGTTGCGGGTCGAGGGGAGTTTGCCCCAGTAACTGCACCATCCCCAGTACGCCATTCAGCGGTGTGCGGATTTCGTGGCTCATCATGGCCAGAAATACCGATTTAGCCTGATTTTCCAGTTCTGTCTGTTTACGCTGCAGTTCTGCTTCCTGCATGCGATAGCGCGAGCGCAGGCTTTCTCTCTGTGCTTCCGTCATCTGCTCCAGCGTCAGTTTATGTTGCTGGCGTTCTTCATAAAAACGCAGGGCAATGGCCATGCTGTGAGTACAGACCAATAAAATGGAGCCAATGTGTGAAGAGTATTCAATTAATGGCGTAATGGGCAGCAAGCCTTCTTTACTCAGGCTGTGCACGATAACCCCCAGCAGCAGGGTCAGCCAGCCGCCGGCATACAATAAACCGGATAAGGTCCGCTGCAGGGCTGCGCTTATACCAACAATCAGACTGAGCAGGCTGATGATAAACGTAGCCGCCATGGTTATTTTTACTGCGGGCTGATAATCAATAAACGGATTAAGGATAAACACCAGCAACGCCAGATATAAACAGCCCTGATTAATCCGGTGCAGGCGTGGATGATTATGTTTTAAGCGCAGAAAACGTCGTGCAAATAACGTAGCAAAGATACAGGCAGCGGCAACAGCCAGAATGGTCAGGCGTTCTTCCAGCCATAAGTTGTCGGGCCACAGATATTCAAAACCATAACCACTCAGTGAAATGTAGAAAAGCAGATAAGCCAGCAGAAAGCAGGTGAAATACAGGATGTACATTTCACGGGTTGTTGCAGCAATAAAAAAATTAAACAGCAGAATGGCTGCAATAAAACCGATATACAGACCGGCGCTTAGATAATCACTGGCCGCTTCCGCTTCCTGTTCGTCCCTTAACCAGAAGGTAACAGGCAGTTGCAGAGAGCCTGCGCTTTGTACCCTGAGATAAATCTCGTACTCACCGGCGTAATTCAGCCGCAGGGGAATATGAAAATTACGGTGTCGCAGGGGGCGCTGGCTGAACGGCAAGCGATCACCAAACTGTTCCTGCTGAATGGTTCGCTGGTCAAACTGCAGATACAGATCAACCCGGTCGAGCAACGGGAATTCAATACTTAACCGCCACTGGTCACTGGCTTCTGGCAATGTTACACGCAGCCGGAACCAATAAGCGTCTGGCGATAAACCGAAATTCGGAGTGGTATCCGGGTGGCGTCGCCACTCGGGTTTTAAAGCCTTTAATTCGTCCAGAGTAAGAGCTTGCTGGCTGTCTTCCTGCCAGTACTCAAGTTCGCGCCCGAGGAGACGGCCAGAGTCCTGTTCGCTGAGTGTCCAGCTGGCCGGTGTTACGGCAAGGGCAGTCGCCGACTGACCAAAAAGGCAGAGCAGAAATATCAGGGAGGCAGCAAACCGGATAACCGACAGATAACCGGAATCAGCGGCGGATGCCTTGTTGTTGGCTGCGATAATCACCCGGTGTCAGTCCCATCCATTTTTTGAAAGCGCGGTGGAATGTGCTGGTTTCGGTGTAGCCCAGATACTCGGCAATTTCACGGATACTGGTATCCTGCTGCGCCAGACGCAGGCTGGCTTCCTCCAGCCGGCATTCATCTTTCAGTTTCTGAAAGGAGATCTGCTCATCATGCAGGCGCCTCCTCAGTGTAGCACTGGATACACCGAGCTGAGCGGCGCTTTCGGCCAGATCCGGAAGGCTGTCGATATCGTAACGGCGAAACAGCTGACGCAGTTTACCCGTCATGCTTTCATGCGGATTCGGCCGGGCAAGAAAATCAGCCGGAGAGTGATTTAAAAAGGCGCGCAGGGAGGCCGCGGTCTGACTGACCGGCAGGCTGAGTACCCGGCTGGGAATCAGCAGATAGGTGCTGTCTTCGTTGAATTTAACCGGTGTGGCAAACAGGTTCTGATACAGCGCAGCATGCACCGGTGGCGGATAACAGCAGCCCACCGATAACAGGGGAATACCCTGGCCAACCAGCCAGCTGCTCAGCCGGTGCCAGATAGCCAGCAGGGATTCGCTGAGAAAGTGATCGGGGTCTGCAGCCGGGTCATGTTCAATTTGCAGCCGCGATAGCTGCGGACCGCGAATAACACGGATATTGGGGGCGCCGTCAAACAATGCGTAAAAGCGCCTGGCACGATGCAGGGCATGCTCCAGTGATGAACAGCTGATGATGGCCTTGCACATCATGGCAAAGGTGCCGGAATGGCTGCGTACTTTCGCCAGCCCCATAAATTCATCATCACTGTGGGCCCACAGTGTTGCCATCAGGCTGGCATAGTCATTGGCATTAATCTGTCCCTCAGGATCGGCCAGAATGGCAGCATCCAGCCCGGCAGCGGCCCACAATTGTTCGGGGTCCAGACCGAGACCGGCAGCGCCGCGCAGTGGCGCATCAATAAAAGGGCGGGGTATCCAGTGACTCGACATGCCTGTAACTCACAGTATCCGGCCGGAGTGGCCGGATGTGATTTTGTTGTTATTGATCAGGAATGGCAAGGTTTGTTGAGCATATATGTCATGCAGGTTCAGGCTGCCGGCTTAGTGTGCTTTGGGCTGATAGACCGTGGTTTTGTTACGACCACTTTCTTTGGCGTGATACAGCGCTTTGTCGGCGGCCTGCAGCCAGTCCTGAGCACTGGCGAAGCCTTTCTGATAACGGGCAATACCCAGGCTTGCGGTGGCATGGATGCTTTGCTGATCATGCCTGACTTCCATGCGTTCGATCATTTTGCGGATACGCTCGGCAAAGACCACGGCCTCTTCTTCATCGGTATCGACCAGCAGAGCAGCGAATACTTCACCGCCGAAACGGCAGACATGGTCGGTCTGACGCAGTGTCTGACGTATGCCCTCCGATACCGAGCGCAGTACCTCGTCACCGGCCTGGTGACCATAGCGGCCATTAATGGTACGGAAATCGTCCAGATCAAACATGACCAGAGTGCTTGGTAATACCGAACGCTGGCAGCGCAGAAATTCACGCTCAATATCTTTCAGCCAGTAACCGCGACTGGACAGCTCGGTCAGTTGGTCTGTGCGGTTCAGTTCATTCAGGGTCTGATGCGCAGATTGTACGTCTTCGCGGCTGACGGCAATGTCGGTCACGTCATAAATAATCACGCAGATATGATCAACGCTGCGGTTAATCGACTCCAGCGGAATAATGCTGGTGTTCTGATACATCACCGACGCGCGGCCGGTAATGGGGCGGTAATTTTTAAAGCGGAATAAATACGGACGTTGCTCCCAGATGGTAAAGGTGCGGGTTTTCAGCTGATAAACCGGCTCCGCTTTTTTCATAAACCAGTCTTTGGGAATTTCGTTGAACAGCTCGAACAGGTTTTCGCCCTTGGCTTTTTGCGGGCTTAAGCCACTGTGGCTTTCCATAAAGCCATTCCACAGCTGGATATTGTACTGGCGGTCGAGTACCACCAGACCGACGTCGATATTCTGCAGAATATCCATCAGCCAGTGGATGTCACCAAATTCAATGTTTGAATCCGTCATACGTTAATCCAGCAGATAATTAATTTTGTTGTTCAGTTTCGCGACCGAGTCTTCGGTAAACAGCAACAGCAGGTCGCAATCGATATTCACATGCTCGATGGTGTAGTGAATTTCAATCGCCAGGGTTTTGGTCCACTGATGATTGCCACTTTTTAAAATGTCATCGACTTTACAATGCTGGCCAAGCACCACCGGATGACCCTGATTAAAGTGAATCTCCAGCTGCTCACCAATGCCCTGAATACAGGCACCGATTAACAGTGAGCTGACGTCCATTAATAATTCCAGCTCGCCGTAACGGTCGAGTTCGCCACCATAATTCATCAGTGCGGCCAGATCTGAGAAGCTGGTGTCGTTAAATAACAGCAGCGCTTCACCGGCAATACCGGAGCCAATAAATCCCTGGCATACCGCCGACATAGCCGAATCGGTTTCAGCATCCTGAATCGCCATGTGCAGATCGCTGGATTCAATCAGGTTTACTTTGGGAATCGGCAGCACCACATAGACATCCAGCAGTCGTGCCAGACGGTCGGCGGCCTGGCCCATGGCGACGTTAGTCAGCTCCTGATAACAGTCGCGCTGGTCTTCGTTCAGAGATACTGCGGTAGATGTGACGCTCATATCAGGCCCCTGTCAGAATGCCATATTCGGTCAGCACTTCGCGGGCTTTATCGGCATCAATCGGCTTCTTGATAAAAGCCATTGCCCCGAGTTTTTTGACTCTGTCCTGAGCATCGGGCTGAATATCGCCGGATACCACAATCACCATGGCGGGCAGATCTTCTTTGCGGATGGTTTCCAGTACGCCGTAGCCATCCATATTGGGCATGGTCAGATCGAGAAAAACCACTTCGCCTTTTCCTTCGCGGATGGCCTGTACGCCTTCCACGCCATCACCGGCAAAATGAATGTCCACTTCCCATTCTTTGGGGATCGCCCGTGCCATTTGTTTACGGGCAAAACTTGAGTCATCGCAGATCAGAACGTTGGTAGCCATAGCTGTCATCGGCAGAGAAATTGATGACTAAGTAATAGTTGCCCGCTGCTTATTGAGCAACTAATCGGAAGGAATAGAGGGAAGAAACTGCTGTTGCAGCCTGATAGTCAGACGAAGGTATCAGGCTACAGTAAGAACGGCCTCAGCGTTTATCGTAAACCACCACCAGCTGGCGGCTGAGTGCCAGCAGCACACCATCGGCGGTGTAAATCCGGGCCTCAGTATGGCCGTAACCATCGTGAGCCTGGCGGATGTCCGCCTCGTACCAGAGCCAGTCGCTGCCACCCGGTAACTGTGGCAGCTGGCTTAACGGCGTCACCATCTCGATGCTCCAGGTCACGCTGGCACAGGGAGCCGGGCTTTTCAGCTTTTGCAGCAGCGTTGGCGGCCAGGCATCGATCAGGGCGACCAGATGGGCATTGCTCAGCGCGCGTTCGCCATCGTTAAAGCGCATCCAGCCACGGATAACATTGTGTTTGCTGTTGGTGAAGGGCAGGCCGCCTTCCACATAGGTGAAATTAATATGCTGGGTAAATTCCGGAGTTATACCTTTGATAAAGGGCATGGCCTGACCTGATCCCGGCGTGCCACAGCTGACAGGTGGCAGCTTAACCTCGATATCCGATTCCCGCTCTCGGCCGAAACAGGCATTAACCAGCGTAGTAACCTGATCCTGCTGCACGGTCTGGCCCTGATAGTGAGCAACGGATTTACCAACGCGGATGCTTTGGCTGCTGAGGGTGAAAGGTTCAGCGGTATTGAGCGGGCCGCAAAAACTGACATTCAGTGAACGCAGCACCTGGCCGTCGTCCAGACCCTGTTCTATGCGGTGCAGGATTAATGCTGCTGACAGGCCGCCAAAGGTGGTGCGGCCCTGACCCCAGCTGGGATGGATTTCCAGCGTATCCTGCTTATTAACCTGCTGCAGGTAATCGTCAAAATTCATAGCATTTCTCTTTAAGGGGCAGATCCCTTTTAAAGGCTGATCCGGGTGTGTATCGGGGATATTTCTCAGGCGTCAAACCATAGCACAGGGTGCTTGTTTGTCTTATAGGGTGGTGAGAAAAACGTTCAGTTCTTATGTTTGTTGTGAGCAATTCTGTTAACGACACCGGGCGAAGCGATCATTGCCAAAATTCAGCTTTCCGGTATAACGGGCGCCCTTTGCGCCGGTCAGGCCATTTCCTGATAGAATTCACACAGTCGTGCTGTGCCTGTCTGGCTGTCACAATCACCCTCAGCGGAGATCTTATGAGCTTATCGGTTAAAACACGGGCCGAGCGTTTCGTTGCCACCCTGCGTCACTGTCAGGTTTTGGGGCTGACGGTTGAAAGCGCGCAGGACAATGTACTGGTTATGCGCCTGCCATACAGCGAACAGATTGTGGGCAACCCGGTCACCGGCACTGTGCATGGCGGCAGCCTGACCACGCTGATGGATACCGCCTGCGGTACGGCGGTGTTTTCCTCACTGCCGGGCTTTGAGCTGTGCCCAACGCTGGATCTGCGCATGGATTATATGAAAGCGGCAACACCAAACCGCGATCTGTTTGCCGAAGCACGGGTAACGCGCGTGGCCAGCTCAGTGGTGTTTACCGAGTGCGAAGTATTTCAGGGTGAGGAACGCGATCTGGTGGCCAAATGTGCTGCCACCTTTATGCGTATCGGCGAAAATATGACCCCACCGGAATTCCGTGCCCGTATCGAGCAGGGCGATGATGTAACGGCTGCAGGAGCTGCACAATGAGTTTTGAAACCGTGCTGCAACAGGCGCAGCAGAGCGGTAATTTCCAGCCGCTGGTGGATGGTATTCCCTATGCCAATTTAATTGGCCTGAAATTTCAGCGTTTTGGTCAGGATGTGCTGTTTCATCTGCCGGCCAACGAAGACAATATCGGCAATCCGATTTTACCGGCCATTCATGGCGGCGTAATCGGCGGCTTTATGGAGCTGGCGGCGTCACTGCATCTGATGATGACCATGGATACTGCCGCCTTACCGAAAATGATCGATTTTTCTCTCGACTATCTGCGTGCCGGACGTCATCAGGATACCTTTGCTGAATGTCAGGTCTGGCGTCAGGGCTCACGCGTCGCCAACGTCGCCATTACCGCCTGGCAGACCGAGCGCACCAGCCCGATTGCCACGGCCCGCGCGCATTTTCTGCTGGCGCGTTAATGTCCGGCTGTTTCTCTTACGGCGGCATTTCTGACCGCCGTTGATGCCTGCCCGGCGTGGATGTTTTGCATAAATAACCCGCCGGGTGTCTTGTCCGCGTAGTCTTCTCTGCCGTACACTCTGTGCCGATTCTGTCGGGGTGCCTCAGGATGTTCAGCGTGCTGAAACATCAAAGAGGTTGAGATCGCAATGTGTTTGCGGATCCCGTTGAACCTGATCTGGTTAGTGCCAGCGTAGGGAACAGAAAAGCGGGTTTTTCGCGGCTGTCGCCGATTTCTTAAACCCCGGTCAGTCACCGTTTACGGTGCGGGTTGTCAGTATTTTGCTGCTGCCTGTGATCATCTTTTTCTTTTCTTCGCTGCCTGCCGTTATTTTTCTTCCGTCGTCTGCGACGGCTAAAAAGGTATTGAGCATGGGCAAAAACAATTCAGCGCATACATCGTTAAGCGAACAGATGCGTGTTGACGAACTCTCTCTGCAGCCATTTCCGGCGTCCAGCAAATTCTATGTGCAGGGCAGTCGTGCCGATTTACAGGTCGCGCTGCGCGAAATTGCGCTGTCCGATACACAGCTGGCTAACGGTAAAACCGAAGCCAATGCGCCGGTGCGGGTATACGATACTTCCGGCCCTTACACCGACCCGGCCGTGAGTATTGATGTGCGCAAGGGGCTGCAACCGCTGCGTCAGAACTGGATTAATGAACGGGCCGATACTGAGGAGCTTACCGGTTTCAGCTCCGAATATGCGCGTATCCGCGATATGAACCTGACGCTGGAAAAACTGCGTTTTGAACTTAAGCGTCGTCCGCGCCGGGCATTAGCGGGCAAAAATGTCACTCAGCTGCATTATGCGCGACAGGGCATTATCACCCCGGAAATGGAATATGTGGCCATCCGCGAAAATCTGGCATTAAGCCGGGCACAGCTGGATGAGGCACAAAAAAGCCAGCATCCGGGTATGAGTTTCGGCGCGTCGATTCCGGCGGAAATTACCCCGGAATTTGTCCGCTCAGAAATTGCCCGCGGCCGGGCGGTGATTCCCAATAATATTAACCACCCGGAAACCGAGCCGATGATTATTGGCCGTAATTTCCGCACCAAGGTCAATGCCAATATCGGCAATTCGGCAGTTACGTCGTCCATCGAAGAAGAAGTGGAAAAGATGGTCTGGGCCACCCGCTGGGGCGCCGATACCGTGATGGATTTATCCACCGGTGACCATATTCACGAAACCCGCGAATGGATTATCCGTAATTCACCGGTGCCTATTGGTACCGTGCCTTTGTATCAGGCGCTGGAAAAATGCAACGGCGTGGCCGAAGACCTGACCTGGGAATTATTCCGCGATACCTTAATTGAGCAGGCCGAGCAGGGCGTGGATTATTTCACCATTCACGCCGGTGTGCGTCTGGCGCATGTGCCGCTGACCGCCAAACGGGTGACGGGTATTGTCAGCCGTGGTGGTTCGATCATGGCGAAATGGTGTCTGGCGCATCATAAAGAGAGTTTCCTGTACACCCATTTCGAAGACATCTGCGAAATTATGAAAGCCTACGATGTCTGCTTCTCCCTCGGCGATGGTCTGCGCCCCGGCTCCATTGCCGATGCCAATGACGAAGCGCAGTTTGCCGAATTAAAAACCCTGGGTGAATTAACCAAAATCGCCTGGAAGCACGATGTGCAGACCTTTATTGAAGGTCCGGGCCATGTACCAATGCATTTAATTAAAGAAAATATGGAGATGCAGCTCGAGCATTGTGACGAAGCGCCGTTTTATACCTTAGGGCCGCTGACCACCGATATTGCACCGGGCTACGACCATATAACCTCTGGCATCGGCGCGGCATTAATTGGCTGGTATGGCTGCGCCATGCTGTGTTACGTCACGCCGAAAGAGCATCTGGGCCTGCCCAATAAAGATGATGTTAAACAGGGCTTAATTACCTACAAAATTGCTGCTCATGCCGCTGACTTAGCCAAGGGCCATCCGGGCGCACAGCTGCACGATGATGCGATGTCGAAGGCGCGTTTTGAATTCCGCTGGCAGGATCAGTTCAACCTTGCCCTTGATCCTGATACGGCGCGCAGTTACCACGACGAAACCCTGCCGAAAGAAGGCCATAAGCTGGCGCATTTCTGTTCTATGTGCGGGCCAAAATTCTGCTCGATGAAAATCTCGCAGGAAGTACGTGATTTTGCTTCGGCCCAGGAGGCTGAAGACGCACAGCAAAGCGAAGGCGTGCTGCAGAGCGAAGAAGCGCAGCAGGGTATGGCTGAAAAAGCCGCAGAATTCCGCGCCAGCGGCAGTGCGCTGTATCAGGAGGCCGAAGCATGAGTGAGCAGCGTCGGGTTTGTATTGCCGGCGCGGGCCTGATGGGCAGCTTGCTGGCGTGGCGTCTGGCCCGTCAGGGCTTTCAGGTGGAGGTGTACGAAGCCGCCGCCGAAGATCAGCCCGCCAGTGCGGCGCACACCGCCGCGGCGATGGTCGCGCCTTACAGCGAGCGCTCACTGGCGCATCCGGATGTCTTTGCGCAGGGCCTGCAGTCGTTACAACTGTGGCCGCAGTTATTACCGGAGCTGCATGCCGACAGTGGCATTGCCGTGCATTATGGCCAGAGCGGCAGTCTGGTGGTGGCCCATCCGGCGGATCAGGCCGAGCTTGCGCAGTTTGCTCAGGATCTGCGTCAGGGCGGTTTATGGAATCCCGCCGATGACGGGTGTGAAAACGAAGCCGCCATTCAGCGTCTGAATCAGGCGCGGTTGCAGGACCTTGAGCCAGCGCTGAATCCACAACTTGCTGAAGGTTTCTGGCTACGCCACGAAGCCTGGGTCGATAACCGTGCGTTATTACCGGCTCTGCATCAGGCTGCCCGCAGCTTTGGCGCGCGCTTTTATTTTTTAACAGCGCTGAACGATTTCCCGCCTTACGCCGATATTAAGCTCGATTGTCGCGGACTGGGCGCCAAACCCGCCTTGCCACAGCTGCGTGGCGTACGCGGTGAGGTGTTGTGGATTGAAAGCCAGGAGGTGCAGATTTCGCGGCCGATACGGTTGCTGCATCCGCGTTATCACCTCTATCTGGTGCCGAAAGGGCGCCATCGTTATGTGCTGGGTGCTACCGAAATCGAAAGCGAAGACCGCTCGCCGGTCAGTGTGCGCTCCGCGCTGGAAATGCTCAGTGCACTTTACTGCCTGAGTCCGGCGCTTGCCGAAGCGCGGATTCTGAACTTCGACGTCAATTTACGCCCGGCACTGGCCGATCATCGTCCGCAGATCCTTGCTCAGGATGATGGGGTGCTCAGCATTAACGGCCTGTTCCGTCACGGTTATCTGCTGGCGCCAGCGCTGCTGCAGCGCCTGCAACAACAGCATGGCTTAGCTCTTGGACTGGAGCCTGCGCCAACCGGGCAGTCCGCCCCTTCAAAGTCTATCCCCTCGCAAGCCATCGCCTTCGGAGGTGAAGCATGCGCCTGATTATTAATGGCGATTCTTGTGATCTGCAGGTCAGCACAGGGCTTAGCCTGCAGCAATTGCTGCAACAGCTTGGCTATCTGCAAATACGGCCGGAGGATGCGGCTGTGAGTGGCAATTTTATTGTTGCCGTGAACCAGCAGATCGTCAGTGCAGCGCTCTATGCGGGTACATACCTTAACGAAGATGACTGCATCGATATTCTCGGTGCCATTACCGGTGGCTGAGCAGGGTTCTGGAGAAGGATATGAATACAGAAAATAGTGCAGGTATGAGTACGGATATTTCCACCGACGCCCTGCAGATTGGCGGCCAAACCATCAGCAGCCGTTTGTGGCTGGGCTCCTCCCTGTACCCGTCACCACAGGTGATGGGTGATGCCATTGCCGCGGCAACCCCCGGATTTGTCACCGTCTCGCTGCGCCGCCAGAGTGCTGCTCAGGTACAGGAGCAGGTGAGTGAACATGGCCACTGGCATCTGCTGCATCAGCAACTGGCCAGTACCGGGGCAAAACTGCTGCCCAATACAGCCGGTTGTCACAGTGCCCGTGAAGCGATTCTGCTGGCGCAGATGGCGCGCGAGCTGTTTGCCACCGACTGGATCAAGCTCGAAGTTATCGGTGACGACTACAGCCTGCAGCCGCATCCGCTGCAGCTGGTGGATGCGGCGCGCGAGCTGGTGGCGCAGGGGTTTAAGGTGCTGCCGTACTGCACCGACGATCTGGTGCTGTGTCAGACCCTGCTGGAGCTGGGCTGTGCGGCGGTGATGCCCTGGGGCGCTCCTATTGGCACCGGCAAAGGACTGATGAATCCGTATCAGCTGAAAACCCTGCGTGAACGTCTGCCACAGGCGGTATTGGTGGTGGATGCCGGATTGGGTAAACCCTCTCAGGCGATGGCGGCGCTGGAAATGGGCTTTGATGCGGTACTGCTCAACACAGCGGTGGCGCGTGCCCATGATCCGGCCACGATGGCGGGAGCGTTTAAACAGGCGGTGGATGGCGGCCGGGCTGCCTATCGTGCTGGCCTGATGTGCGAGCGTGATCAGGCATCGCCTTCCACGCCGACGCTGGGGCTGCCGTTCTGGCATCAGACCGGAGGCGGAGTATGAGCCTCTGTTCAGGCCCGGTGAGCCGGGCAAAAATCTGGAGTATTGCCGCCTCCGACTGCAGTGCCGGTGCCGGCAGTCAGGCGGATTTAACCATGGCGCGGGCGCTGGATACCGATTGCGCCACGCTGATCTGTGCCATAACCGCGCAGAACAGTCAGGGCGTGCAGGCCGTTGAGGTGCTGTCGCGGGCGATGCTGGAGCAGCAATGGCAGAGCCTGAAAACCGATGGCTGGCCGCAGGCAATTAAAATCGGCTGGCTGCCACCGGGCAATCTGCTGCTGCCCTGGTTACTGGAGAAACTGCAGGAATATCCCGGGCCCGTCATCTGGGACCCGGTGCTGTCGGCCTCGCAGGGTGGTTTCCCCCAGGCCAACTGGCCGAAAGACGCATTGCAGGCCCTGCTGCAGCGGGTTGATGTGCTGACGCCTAACCTGGCAGAAGCACAGGCGCTGCTGACGTTATTGCAGGCGCAGGATGATGGCGGCACTGTACAAAACGATTACGAGCCAAATAATTGCGCGCTAAACGATTACGAGCCAAATAATTGCGCAGACATTTCTGCCGCACTGCAGGCGCTGGGCGTTAATCATTTACTGATTACCGGCGGAGACAGCACTCAGGCCGGCAGTACTGAATCTGACGAATGGATTCAGGATGCGTTCTTTGCGGCTCCCTCGTCGGCATCAGGCTCTGCTTTCGGTGATCAGTTGCCAGGCCCGGATTTATTGAGGGCTTTTGTATTCCGCCACCGGCGCTTACCGCTCAAGGCGCACGGTACCGGCTGTCATCTGGCCAGTGCCATTGCCTGCGGTCTGGCGCAGGGCTATACGCTGTACGATGCCCTGACCAGAGCCGTGGCGGCGGTACGCCTGGCGATCCGTTCAGCCAGTGAGCGCGCTAATGGTTACCACAATGCCTGGGCGCGGCCGCTGAGTGAGTCGGTGGCCGAAGACTGGCCGCAGGTTGTTCCTATGCAACAGCGGGCATCGGCTGTGCATTTTCCGCGCTTGCCGCAGCCTCTGGGGCTTTATGGGCTGGTGGATAATCTGCCGCATCTTAAGCGTCTGCTGGCGCTGGGTATCGACAGCCTGCAATGGCGGGTTAAATCGCCGGGGGCAGAGCATAAAGCTCAGACCGCTGAGGCCATTTATTATGCTGCAGAATCCGCAGTACCTTTGTTTATCAACGATGACTGGCAGCTGGCGCTGGAGCTGGGGGCTTTTGGTGTGCATCTGGGGCAGGAAGATCTGCTCACGGCGGATCTGCAGGCGCTGGCAGAAGCGGGTATCGCACTGGGCATCAGCACCCACAGTGATTGGGAGATCGCCCGTGCGCGCGGGGTGAATCCGTCTTATATCGCCTTTGGCCCGGTGTTTACGCCGCTGTCGAAAGTGTTGCGTTACCAGCCTTTGGGTACGGAAACGTTAGCCCTTTGGGTCGAATGTTTTACCGATCATCGGCTGACCTGTATCGGCGGGATTACAACAGCGAATATTGCTCAGGTCGTGGCCAGTGGCATTGATTCGGTCGCCATTGTAACTGAGCTTACCGACGATGAAGCGCTGCCGCAGCGGCTGACCGATTTGCGTAAGTGTATTCCGGCGCTTGAAAAGCGTTGCGTCGTCCCCATTTAAACAACACTGTTTTTTATGGCGCGTTGTAAAGGAGACGAACATGACCGCAGCCAGCAAAGAAACCTTGGGTTTTAAAACCGAAGTTAAACAACTGCTGCATCTGATGATTCACTCTTTGTATTCCAACAAAGAGATTTTTCTGCGTGAGTTGATTTCCAACGCTTCAGACGCCTGCGACAAGCTGCGCTTTGAAGCCCTGCAGAACGATGCTCTGTTTGAAGGTAATGCAGATCTGGGCGTACATATCGATTTTGACAGCGAAGCCCGTACCCTGACCATTGAAGACAATGGTATCGGTATGAACCGTGAAGAGGTGATTAATCACCTCGGCACCATCGCTAAATCCGGTACGGCCGAATTCCTCAGCAAACTGAGCGGCGATCAGAAAAAAGATTCGCAACTGATTGGCCAGTTTGGTGTTGGCTTTTATTCGGCCTTTATTGTCGCCGATAAAGTCACGGTTGAAACCCGTCGTGCCGGTGATGATGCGTCTGAAGGCGTGTGCTGGGAATCGGCCGGTGAGGGTGAATTTACCCTGGAAAGCATCGATAAAACTGAACGCGGCACCCGCATTACCCTGCACCTGAAAGAAGACGATGCAGAATTTGCTGACAGCTTCCGTCTGCGTTCACTGATTAAAAAATATTCAGATCATATCGCGGTGCCTGTGTATCTGCCGCAGGAAGTCAGTGAAGATGACGCTGACGGCGAGAAAAAACAGATTCCGGAAGCGGTTAACCAGGCCAAGGCGCTGTGGACCCGCAGTAAGTCCGATCTGAGCGATGACGAATATAAAGAGTTTTACAAGCACGTTTCCCACGACTGGAACGACCCGCTGCTGTGGTTGCACAACCGTGTGGAAGGCAAACTGGATTACACCAGTCTGCTGTATATTCCGGCTAAGGCGCCGTTCGATATCTGGAACCGCGAAGCGACCCGTGGTCTGAAACTGTACGTGCAGCGTGTCTTTATTATGGATGACGCTGAGCAGTTCCTGCCGTTGTACCTGCGCTTTGTGAAAGGTGTGCTGGACTCCAACGACCTGTCGCTGAACGTTTCCCGCGAAATTCTGCAGAAAGACAAACAGGTCGACAGCCTGCGCAGCGCGCTGGTTAAACGGGTACTCGATTCACTGGAAAAACTGGCGAAAAATGAGCCGGAAAAATACCAGAGCTTCTGGGATGAATTCGGTGATGTGCTGAAAGAAGGCCCGGCAGAAGATTTCGCTAACCGTGAAAAAATTGCCAAGCTGTTCCGCTTTGCCACCACCAAGAGTGACAGTGCCGTACAGAATGTCGGTCTGGAAGACTATGTTGCGCGCATGCGTGAAGGTCAGAAAAAGATTTACTACATCACCGGCGACAACCACGCAGCGGTGTCCAGCAGCCCGCATCTGGAATATTTCCGTACTAAGGGTGTTGAAGTGCTGCTGCTCACCGACCGTGTTGACGAGTGGATGGTTGGTCACCTGACCGATTTCGACGGCAAGGTCTTCCAGGATGTAACCAAAGGCGAACTGGATCTGGATGAACTGGCGGATGCTGCGGAAAAAGAGCAGCAAAAAGCGCTGGAAGAAACCCATAAAGATCTGGTTGAGCGCGTGCAGAAAGCCCTCGAAGGTGAAGTGAAAACCGTCCGTGTCAGCTCGCGTCTGACTGATTCCCCGGCTTGTCTGGTGGTTGGCCAGTACGATATGGGTGGTCATATGCGCCGGCTGATGGAAGCAGCGGGGCAGGCGGTTCCGGAGCCTGAAACGGCCCTGGAAATTAATCCGTCGCATCCGCTGATCGAACGTCTTGACAGCGAGCAGGATGAAAGCCGCTTTGCCGAGTTAGCGCAGGTGATTCATGCCCAGGCACAACTGGCAGAAGGCAGCCAGTTAAAGCAGCCGGCGGAATATGTCGCGCGCCTGAACAAACTGTTGCTCGATTTAATGCGTTAATTACAGCGTTTACTGGTCTAAGGGCCTGTTGATATTAATCAAACAGGCCTTGCTTGCGGCGGCCGTGGTTTAACCACTGCCGCCGCACTGCTATTATGCCGGCAAATAAAAATCAGCTGCTGTCTGTTGCCTCCATTAGTGGGAGAACAGTGACGGGTTATCCGCGCAGCAGCCGGTACTGTGATCTGATTATTGGGGAATACTATGAAAATGTTGCGTATGACCGCTCAGGGAATTCTGACGGCCGGTGCACTGGTTTTACCGACTCTGGTACAGGCAGGTGGTTCACTGGATATCAGTCTGGCCGATGATGTCGCCCGTGTTGCTTACGATGCCACCCAGATGGGTTCCGGGCTGCACATTAATCTGGCTGCGCTGCATCATGAAGATGACGGTGATATGGTTTCTGCGGGATTGCACGTAGTGGATGTGCGCCCATCAACCAGTCACCTGTATATCGGTGTGGGTGCAAAAGTGATTGCCTTTACCACCGATGATTTTGATGGCGCGGCTATGGGGGTTGGTGGCTTTTTCCGCTACAGCTTCCCGGCAGCTCCGGATGTTGGTCTGGCGGGCTATGCCTATTACGCGCCGCCGGTTGTATCATTCGGTGATGCTGAAAACATGATCAACAGCGATATCCGTCTGCAGTTCAGTCTGCTGCCTACGGCACGAATCTATGGCGGCTATCGTTACAACAGCATCCGTATTGAAGATATTAATGACCGTTACAAACTGGGCGATGGTGCTCACTTCGGTCTGACCATCGACTTTTAATCTCAATTTTCCGCCGGAGCAGGCTATGTCGCAGTGGATTGGCTTCACCAATCAGAAACTCTATCAGTGCCGGTTGTTGCTGGAACAGCTGGCTGCTCAGCAGTCGGCTGCTCCAGCCTTGAAGCAGGCGCTGGAAGAGAGTGCGCTGTATCAGCTGCGCGATGCCTGGCTGTCTTACCTGGCCGAACTGGGTGATATGGTTGCTTATCGTCAGCCTGTCCGCTCTCTGGAATCACTGCTGCAGAATGCGCCGCTGACCACCGGCGAAATGCGCGAGCTGCAGCATCTGGCGGAGAATGGATTTTCCTGGCTGGCACAGATGCTGGCAGCGGCAGATGCTCAGGGACGTCCGTCCGGAATGAATCAGCCGGCAGCGGCCGTACAGACGGTTGAGGCTCAGGGCCGGATTGCGTTGGTTGCCACCCCGCACTCACCGGTTGCCGGTTGGCTGCAGGATCTGACCCGCCTGATTGAAGACCAGCGCGCCAATCGTCAGGAAAGCTGACTCCTTGATGAGCATATTTATGCAGAACCGTTTACTTTTTATTACTAACGGTTCTGTGTGTCGCTCAAGCTATTGAAAACATCCTGTGATACACTCCCGCGCCCAGTTTTGAGAGGCGGTTATGGCGCGCTTTTTTGAAATCGTAGAACTTTCCAATGGTGATATCGCCCTGCGTCGTGCCGACGATCAGGACAGCGATGCACTGGTGTGTATTCATTTTTCCGAAGATGCCAAGGCCAGCCTGCAGGCGCATCATATGGATGTTGCGCGGGTAATGCTGGAAGCCGGTGTACGTAAAGTCGGCGAGCTTTCCGGTATGGAAGTTGAGCGCGAAGACTTCGACACCCCTGAGTATCAGCAACGATTGCACTGAGCTGTGCTGTAGTGAATTGCCTACAGTCTGTACGTGTGAAGCTGTGCTGAAAGCATAAAAAAGCCCTGATCAAGATCAGGGCTTTTTTTGTGTTCGTCGTTTTCTACGCTTCAGGGGCGGCGCTGAATCAGCACCACATGGCTGCCGCTCTGGTCGGCCTGCTGGCGAATGACCTGCCGTTCGTGGTTGCTCAGCTCGCCCTGCCATTCAACAATCATATGACTGTTGCCGGCCGCCAGAACTTTGCTGCACAGGGCCAGCTGGGTGTCATTGCACAGATCGAGATGAATCACCGGCGAATGCTGCAGGCCCATGCTTTCCAGCCAGCTTTTATTCATCGGACGGTGCGGGCTCAGCCACATCAGCCAGCGCTTATGCGCATTGCACTGTGCCAGCATCGGCAGCAAATGCATGGGCTGAATCGCACCGCCTTCACTGACGATGACCTCGGTCAGACTGCCGCGCAGCGCACTGGTGCTGACCCTGGTCATTCTGCCTGGTTGCTGGCTGCTGAGAGATAAGCCGGCTTCTTCCATTCCGAGTAATAACTGACGCATAACAATCACCCCGAACCTGTGAACAGTTGCTGTTAGCTGCGGCGTACAACGCCGACGTATAAACCTTCAACGGCAAATTCCGTTTCCCGCAGATCAACTTCAATGGGCTTAAAGTCGTCATTTTCCGGGTGCAGAATCACCTGATTACGCTTCTTCTCGTAGCGCTTGACCGTTACTTCGTTATCGACGCGGGCAACGATGATTTCGCCATTACGGGCGGTTTCGGCTTTGTGTACCGCAATGTAGTCGCCGTCGAGAATACCGATGTTCTTCATACTGTCGCCATGAACTTCCAGCAGGAAGTCTGCAGAAGGGCGGAAGAAGCTGGGTGGAATCTCGCAGTAATCGGCGATGTGTTCCTGAGCCAGGATAGGCTCACCGGCGGCTACACGGCCAACGATCGGCAGACCCGGGTTCTGCTCTTCAACAATGCGCAGGCCGCGGGAAGCGCCGGGCATAATTTCAATCGCACCTTTACGTGCCAGCGCCTTCAAGTGTTCCTCTGCGGCGTTAGGCGATTTAAAGCCCAGCTCGGCAGCAATTTCGGCGCGAGTGGGCGGAAATCCTGTTTCTTCCAGTGAGGAGCGGATGAAATCCAGAACCTGCTGTTGTCGTGCCGTGAGCTTGATCATGATGCTTATCCAGTCTGTTGATCCATACAGTATGGTGTAAATGTATACAGTATTTTATCCAGTGTAAACCCCTGTTATCAGAGGTCTGTGGATTGCGGTGTATTCACCGCCGTTGTACTGACCCGGATAATGGAGTGAGGCTTTTAGCCTTTGGCCGTATATGGGGTTGCCTAAATCTCGTTTTAAACGTATGTTTGAAACAGTTGTTTTGTACTGTCGGCGATGGCAATAAAGCCGCGACAGCGTGATAAGGCAGATGCAGGGTTATGGCACAGAAAGATACGGTAAAAAGTATCCTGAATGCGGCAGAGGAGTTGTTTTCGGAGCGTGGCTTTGCCGAGACCTCATTGCGGAATATCACCACGAAGGCCGGAGTGAATCTGGCGGCGGTGAATTATCATTTTGGCTCTAAGAAGGCGTTGATTCAGGCGGTATTTGCCCGTTTCCTGACGCCATTCTGCGAAGATCTGGAACGTGAGCTGGATGCCGTACAGGCACGTCTGGATGGCAAGGTACCGGAATTACCGGGCATATTAATGCTGCTGTCGCAGACGGCGCTGCGTGCCGGACATGACAGCCCGCGCCGCCTGGGTATCTTTATGCGCCTGCTGGGACTGGCTTATACCCAGGGGCAGGGGCATTTACGCCGTTTTCTGCAGAAAGAATATGGCCCGGTGTTTAAAGCCTTTATGCGTCTGGTGACGGCTGCGACTCCTGAACTTTCCGATGAAGACCGTTTCTGGCGTATCCACTTTATGCTGGGGGCGACGGTGTTTACATTGTCGGGGGCCGATTCACTGACGGCGATGGCGGAACACGATCTGGGCAAGGGTTCGGATATTGCGCAGGTTGTTGATAAATTGATACCTTTCCTCGCATCCGGTCTTAACGCTCCGCATCAGGCTGGTTGAGCGGAGCCGGGCTTTCCGTTTTTCGCTTTTTACCAACAGGCCTTTGCTATGGCGCCCACGGCTGCGCAATCTGCGTTACCGCAAACATTAATAGAAGTTTCCATTGCGGATCAGGTACTGCGCGTGTCGAGCGCCGGTATCTGCCATCTTTATCCGGTTTCCACGGCGCTTAATGGTGCCGGTGAACAGGAAAATTCCGGTTGTACCCCCCGTGGCTGGCACCGTGTCCGTGCGGCTATTGGTGCCGGTTTGCCACTGAACACCGTATTTGTTGGCCGGCGCCCGACCGGTGAAGTTTATTCGCCTGAACTGGCGCTACAGCAACCACAACGCGACTGGATTTTAACCCGCATTCTGTGGCTGCAGGGACTGGAAGTCGGCGTCAACCGTATGGGCAATGTCGATTCCATGCGCCGTTATATTTATATCCATGGCACACCGGACTCTGAACCTATGGGCCAGCCACTGTCTCATGGCTGTATCCGTATGCGTAACAGCGATATTACTGAATTATTTGAACTGGTCAGTGCCGGTACGCCGGTGTGGATTCAGCCGCACAGTTTTTCGAGGATCCCATGCCGCAATCTGTAACACAGAATTTAAACCAGTGTATCGGTGTGGTTGCCGATATTGACGGTACAGAATTAACCGCTGCCGACCGTGAATTTTTATTGCAGCCGGAAATCTGCGGGTTAATTTTTTTCGCGCGTAATTATCAGTCGCCACAGCAGTTAAAGGCTTTGACCCGCGATATTCTCAGCCTGCGCCCGGATTTATTATTGTGCGTGGATCAGGAAGGCGGTCGCGTACAGCGTTTCCGCGAAGGCTTTACCCGTCTGCCGCCGATGCTGGCGCTGGAAAAAGAATATCAGCACAACAGCACCGAAGCGCTGACCCTGGCCCATGAACTGGGCTGGCTGATGGCCGCCGAGCTGCGTCAGCAGGGAGTGCATCTGAGCTTTGCGCCAGTGCTGGATATTGAAACCGATGTGTCTCAGGTGATTGGCGACCGTGCCTTTGGTCATGATGCAGATACCGTTATTGCGCTGGCTTCTGCTTTTGTACGTGGTATGAATGAGGCCGGCATGCTGGCGGTAGGTAAGCATTTTCCCGGTCACGGTGCCATTGCCGCAGACTCGCATCTGGCGCTGCCGGTGGACGCTCGTTCGCGCATTGAACTGAATAACGATATCGGGCCTTTTCATGCGCTGATGTCGATGGGGCTGTTAAGCGGTATTATGCCCGCCCACGTGATTTATCCGGCGGTCGACAGTGACAATACCGCCGGTTTTTCTGCGCACTGGCTGCAGAATATTCTGCGCACCGAGCTGCAGTTTAATGGTGTGATTTTCAGTGATGATTTATCCATGGCCGGTGCGGCCAGTGTTGGCAGTTACGCCGAACGTGCCGGCTGTGCCATGCGTGCGGGTGCCAATGCGCTGTTGGTGTGTAATGACCGTTCGGCCGCGCAGCAAGTCATCCTTGCTGTACGTGAACAATTACAACAGCCGGGCTGGCAGACGCTGAGTCTTGCCGGGTTGCAAGGCACCGCAGGCGGGTTACAGGGAACAGCAGACGATATGTCGGAAAACATGCTGGCCGAACGCCGCTCTGCGATCTTACCGCAGCTGGAAAATCTGCGCTGAATAATGAATAACGGTGCCTTTAAAGACGCCGTCTGAATACGTTGGAATGATATGAGCATTAATAAAATAGCCATTATTGGTGGCACCGGTTTAACCCAACTCGAAGGTCCGGAAATTACCGTCAGCCATGATGTCAATACCGCACTGGGTCAGCCTTCATCGGCGGTTCAGGAAGGTCGCTGGAATGATAAAACCGTGCTGTTTTTAGCGCGCCACGGACACCCGCATGCAGTGCCGCCGCATAAAATTAATTACCGTGCAAATTTACTGGCGCTGCAGGAGCAGGGTGCAGAGGCCATTATTGCGGTGAATGCCGTAGGTGGTATTCATCCGGCCATGCAATCCGGTGTGATTTCGGTTCCGCATCAGGTGGTTGATTACACCTGGGGGCGCGAGGGTACCTTTTTTGATGGTGAATTCCGCCCGCTGGATCATATCGACCTGACGCATCCCTACGATGAAAATCTGCGTCAGGCTTTAATTTCTGCCGCCGCCGATATTGCCTTGCCGGTGTGTGATTTTGGCGTGTACGCTGCGACTCAGGGCCCGCGTCTGGAAACCATCGCCGAAATTAACCGTCTGGAAAAAGACGGTTGTGATCTGGTGGGTATGACCGGTATGCCGGAAGCCGCTCTGGCGCGTGAACTGGGTATTCCTTATGCGAGTATCTGTCTGGTGGTTAATCCTGCAGCCGGTAAAAGCGAAGGCGAAATTACCATGGATGAAATCCGTGCAGTATTAAGTGGCGGTATGCAGCAGGTGCGTGATTTGCTGGCGGCGACGCTGAAGCGGATTTAAGACGTCATTTTTTGCTGAAACTGACAAATAAAAAAGCCCGGAATTTCCGGGCTTTTTTATTTGGTATTTCTTATATCAGCGGGCCTCAACCGATACGGTAATGACTCTGCACAAAACCATTGGCGTAGCTTTTATTGGCAAGCAGGGTCAGTAGGGTATCGCAGTTCAGTTCGCCGAATAACGGAATTCCACGGCCCAGCAGCAGCGGAATGCGGGTCACGATCAGCTCGTTGAGCAATCCGGTGCGCAGAAACGACTGAATCAGGCGGCCGCCATCAATATAAAGTGAGTCTTCGCCTTCGCGCTGCAGGCGTTCGGTTAAGGTCAGTGGTGATTCGGCACTTAATTCTGCTTTATCCCGGTGTGTTTCCGGCAGGGCTTTAAGCGATTGGCTGAGCAAAATCACGCGTGTGCCCTCATAGGGCCATTCTCCAAAGGTGAGGACTTTTTCGAACGTATTGCGACCCATCACCAGGCAGCTGGTGCCGGCCATAAATTGCGCATAGCCGAAATCTTCTTCTGCGATGGTAAAGGCCGGATTTTCCAGCCAGTCGAGTGCACCATCCGGCCGGGCAATAAAACCATCCAGGCTGCAGGCGATAAAGGAGCGGATTTTCATGGTCGGCTTAAAGGTCTTCGGCACGTTCAACGGGAATAATTTTCAGCACAATGCCGAGCATCGGGTGATCAATGTAGTGCAGCTCGTTACTGCGCATACGGCGGCTCTGTTGTACCCGTGCAGCGCGGATTGGGGCTGGTAAATCAACCGCCATGGACGCTTCCATATCTGTCTGGGCCAGCAGGTCGTTGCGGTAATCGGCGCGGTTGTCGCTGGCGGGTAAGGTCAGCGCACTCAGTTCGGCCGGTTCGTGGATTTCGTATTGCTGTACCTGTAAGTCGGTATTGATATGCAGATAACGGCTGCGGTGCAGTTCAAAGTTGCCGGTCAGCTGAATATCCAGTTTGTCCTGCAGGCGCACATTCAGGTTGTGGCGGATTGCCTGGCCTTCTTCCTGAATGGGTTCCACCCAGGCCTGATGCCAGATCACTTTCATATCACTGCGCTTATTAATGCGTTCGGCTTCATTGGCCATTTTCAGTTCTGCCAATGGCTGCAAAGGGGCAGGCCATTCCGCTTTCGGGATGCGGGCAAAACCAAAGCCTGCAAATAATGCATTATGCAGTTGCTGGTAACGTGCCGGACTCAGCCACCAGGTGTAGTCGGGTGTGGTATCCGCTTCGGTCTGCAAACTGCCGGATTCATTGTCCTCGGTGGCGCTGGTTTCCAGCACTTCAGGCCAGAGTTCCTGATCAATCAGGCTTTCGTCTTCGTACGCGACCAGGATCATTTCCACCCGATACCAGGGCGCGGCACTGGCCGATAATGGCAGGGCAACAGAGCACAGAAGCAGAAAGGCACGGCAAAACAGCTGGCTCACAGATTAGGGTCCTTTTGTAATTCGGTTAATACCTGATCGATCTGGTTAAAGCGCTGATCGATACTGGTCATATTGAGGTTGAAACGCAAGGTATGACCACCTTCGAGTTTGAAGGTGCCGGATTTGCTTTGCACCAGTTTTACCAGTACGAAAGGGTTGATATTGGTTTCGGCGGCAAATTCAATGCGGCCACTTTGCTCGCCGGCATCCAGCTTGGCAATACCGAGGGGTGTCAGTTTCAGTTTTAATGAGGTCTGACGGAACAGGTTTTTGACGGCATCCGGCAACAGGCCGAAACGGTCGATCATTTCTACCTGCAGTTCTTTCAGCTCGTTGTCGTCGCGCGCGCTGGCAATGCGCTTGTACAGTGTCAGGCGACTGTTAACGTCGGGCAGATAATCCTGCGGAATCAGTGCCGGAATGTGCAGATTCACTTCGGCACCCTGATTCAGTGACAGATCAGCGGATGGGGTTTTACCGGATTTCATGGCTTTTACGGCCTGTTCCAGCATTTCCATATACAGGGTAAAACCGATGGTTTCGATCTGGCCGCTCTGTTCTTCACCGAGCAACTCGCCGGCGCCGCGGATTTCCAGATCGTGGGTGGCGAGCATAAAGCCGGCACCCAGATCCTGCGCGGCCGAAATGGCTTCGAGGCGTTTTTCGGCGTCTTTGGTCAGGGTTTTCGGCGGCGGAGTCAGCAGGTAAGCGTAGGCCTGATGGTGTGAGCGACCGACGCGGCCACGCAGCTGGTGCAGCTGGGCAAGACCGAATTTATCGGCACGCTCAATAATAATGGTGTTGGCCGACGGCACGTCGATACCGGTTTCGATAATGGTGGTACACACCAGCACGTTAAAGCGCTTGTGATAAAAATCGCCCATCACCCGTTCCAGCTCACGCTCGGACATCTGACCGTGTGCGACCACCACGCGCGCTTCGGGAATGGCTTCGCTTAATTCGCGGGCGGTTTTCTCGATGCTTTTAACTTCATTGTGCAGGTAATACACCTGACCGCCGCGCAGAATTTCACGCAGAACCGCTTCTTTAATGGTCGGTTCGTCATGCTGGCGCACAAAGGTTTTGACGCTTAAGCGCTTGGCCGGCGGTGTGGCGATAATGGACAAATCGCGGATGCTGGCCATGGCCATATTTAACGTACGCGGAATCGGCGTGGCGGTGAGGGTCAGAATATCGACTTCGGCACGCAGGGCTTTAATGCGCTCTTTCTGCTGCACACCAAAGCGGTGTTCTTCGTCGATAATCAGCAGACCGAGGTGATCGAATTTCACATCTTTCTGCAGCAGTTTATGGGTGCCGACAACAATATCGGTTTTGCCTTCGAGCATACGGTCGAGGGCGGCCTGGGTTTCTTTGGCAGAATTAAAGCGCGACAGCACATCGACCTTCACCGGCCACTCGGCAAAGCGGTCGGCAAAATTCTGATAATGCTGCTGCGCCAGCAGGGTGGTGGGCACTAACACGGCCACCTGTTTGCCGCTCTGTACCGCCATAAAGGCTGCGCGCATGGCGACTTCGGTTTTACCGAAACCAACGTCACCACAGACCAGACGGTCCATGGGGCGTGGCGAGCACATATCGTTAATGACGGCATCGATGGCGGCCTGCTGATCCGGGGTTTCCTCAAACGGGAAACCGGCGGCAAAACGCTCGTACTCTTCATCCGGGCCGCTGAAAGCGAAGCCCTTACGCGCTTCACGGCGGGCATAAATATCCAGCAGTTCGGCGGCAGTATCGCGGATTTTTTCGGCCGCCTTGCGCTTCGCCTGTGCCCATTTATCGGTGCCGAGTTTATTCAGTGGTGCCGCACCCTGTTCGGCGCCACCGTAGCGGGCAATTAAATGCAGGGCAGAAACCGGCACGTACAGTTTGGCGTTACCGGCGTATTCCAGCACCAGAAATTCATTCACCTGACCACCGGCTTCCAGCGTCTGCAGGCCCTGATAACGACCAACGCCATGATCGAGGTGCACCACCGGCGCGCCGGGTTGCAGCTCTGACAGATCACGGATGACCAGTTCAGAATCGGTTTTCTGTTTGCTGCGGCGACGGGTCTGGCGGATGCGCTGACCGAATAACTGATTTTCGGTAATGATGCTCAGCGTTTGCTGGCCGTCGCTGACGGTGACGCCATCATCAAGCGGGCCAACAATTAACCCCAGTGGCTCGCTGCCGGTAATAAAGTCAGTCCAGCCGTCCTGATCTTTCGGACGCAGCTGAATGCGGCCGAGTAATTCTTTTAATGCCTCACGGCGACCGGCAGATTCGGCGCAGAACAGCACGCGCTGATCTTTGTTATCTGTCAGCCAGGTCTGCAGGCGCTGCAGCGGTTGCTCAAGACGGGAATCGACGCTGATGTCGCTTAACACCTGCGTATTAAAGTGCTGGCTGCCGGCGCGTTCCGGAGGTGCATCGGCCTGCCACTGAATACGCGGGAATTCGTTCAGGCCGGAAAATAACTGCTCGGCGGATAAAAACAATTGCGCCGGTGACAGTACCGGACGCAGGCGGTCGTAGCGGCGGCTTTCGTAACGTTGTTCGGCGTCTTTACGGAACTGGTTGGTTGCCTGCTCGAGCCGGGCATCGTGAATCACCAGGGTTTTGCGCGGCAAATAGTCGAGAAAGCTGGCCAGATCTTCACTGAAAAACAGCGGCAGATAATATTCGATACCGGCCGGCGCAATGCCCTGAGAAACGTCGGTGTACACCGGGCAGGCTTTCGGGTCGTGCTCAAAAAAATCAAACCAGCGCGTTTTAAAGGTACGGATAGCACCGGTATTCAGCGGAAATTCACGCGCCGGCAGAATGCGGATGGACTCGACTTTATCCAGAGTGCGCTGGGTTTCCGGATCGAAGGTGCGCAGGGTTTCGATTTCGTCATCGAATAACTCGATACGGAAGGGGGTGTCCTGACCCATCGGAAAGATATCGATAATCGAACCGCGTACGGCAAATTCACCATGCTCGTAAACGGTATCGACACAATGGTAACCCGCCGACTCAAGTTGCAGGCGGGTATTGTCAACGTCAAAGCGCTGGCCGATATCGAGGGCAAAGCTCTGGCCCTGATAAAAGCTGGCCGGTGGCAGGCGGTGCAGCAGGGTAGTGACCGGCAGAATCAGCACGCCCTGTTTCAGGTCGTGCAGGCGGCTTAAGGTGGCAATCCGCTGGGAGACGATATCCTGATGCGGCGAGAACACATCGTACGGCAGAATTTCCCAGTCGGGGAAATGCAGTACGGTCAGGTCGCTGGCAAAAAAGCGGATTTCTTCTTCCAGTCGTAATGCACTGGCCGGATCGGCACTGATCACCAGCGTCAGCCCCTGTTGCTGGCTGGCCGCACTGGCGATGGCCAGAGCCTGGCTGGCGCCATGCAGATTCCCCCAGAAGCGCCGCTCGGCGGCTTTGGCGGGTAGTTCCGGATGGAATGGGCTGACCATTCAGGCTCCTCAGGCAGTCAAAAAATAAGCGCGCTAGTGTAACCAAAGGGCAGGGGGCTGTTAAGGAACCTCTGCATAATGGCCGCCGCCGGGAAATGCGCTCAGGTTTGTGCATTGTCTGACATACAGGCATAATATGCGCCCCGAATTTGCCCACTGATTTTTACGGAAGGTGAACCCGTGAGCCAAGACATGCGCGAAGCCTGTTTGCAGGACTGGATGGACCGTGAAGCCATCGCCGAATCTATGATTCCTCTGGTTGGTACTATGTACCGCAAGAAAAACGTTGTGACTTCCATCTATGGTCGTCCTGTTATCAACCGTTCTGTTATCGATCTGCTGAAAGCGCACCGTTTTGTGCGTCATATGGAAAAGCAGGAACTGTCTGTACACGACACTTTCCCGGTTCTGGCCGCTCTGAGCGAGCTGGATGTGGGCCGTGCCCATGTGGATATCGGTAAGCTGGCGGTTAAATTCCGCGCTGAAGGCAATGGCCGTGATCTGAGTGCCTTCCTGCAGGATGAACTGGCTGATGTGATCGGCAAAGATCTGCCGGATGGCGAGAACCGTGATGTGGTTCTGTACGGTTTTGGCCGTATCGGTCGTCTGCTGGCCCGTATCCTGATTGAAAAATCCGGTGGCGGCCGTGGTCTGCGTCTGCGCGCTATTGTTGTTCGTCGCGGTAAAGGCGATGACCTGGTGAAGCGTGCTTCTCTGCTGCGTCGTGATTCTGTACACGGTACTTTCCGTGGCACCCTGACCGTGGATGCAGAAAACGAAGCGCTGATCGCCAACGGTAACTTCATCAAGATCATTTACGCTGGCAACCCGGCAGAAATCGATTACACCCAGTACGGCATCAAAAACGCGCTGGTTATCGATAACACTGGTGTATGGCGTGACGAAGCTGGCCTGGCTCAGCACCTGCAGGCTAAAGGTACTGCCCGTGTACTGCTGACTGCCCCAGGTAAAGGCGATCTGAAAAACATCGTATATGGTATTAACCACGGTGATATCGAAGAGTCTGACAAAATTCTGTCTGCGGCTTCCTGTACCACCAATGCCATTACTCCGGTGCTGAAAGTGATGGACGATGCTTATGGCATCAACAGCGGTCACGTTGAAACCGTTCACTCCTACACCAATGACCAGAACCTGATCGACAACTACCACAGTGGTGACCGTCGTGGCCGTTCTGCACCACTGAACATGGTTATTACCGAAACCGGCGCTGCGAAAGCCGTTGCCAAGGCGCTGCCTGCTCTGAAAGGTAAACTGACCGGTAATGCGATCCGTGTTCCGACGCCAAACGTTTCTATGGCGATTCTGTCTCTGAACCTGAAAAAAGAAACCACGGTTGAAGAGCTGAACAACTACCTGCGTGAACAGTCTCTGCACTCTGCAGTACAGAAGCAGATCGACTGGGTGAACTCTCCTGAAGTGGTATCTACCGACTTCGTGGGTAACAGCCATGCCGGTATCGTGGATGCCAAAGCCACCATCGTTAACGGTAACCACGTTAACCTGTACGTGTGGTACGACAACGAGTACGGCTACAGCCGTCAGGTTGTGCGTATTGCTCAGCAGGTGTGTGGCGTTGAGTATCCGACTTTCCCTAAGGTGGTGTAAGCCAGCTTTAGCCGATTGTGTATTAAATGCTCAATAAAAGAAGCCGCTGCAATCGCAGCGGCTTTTTTATTGGCTAAGCTTTAACCAGTTTTGCTGTGGCCGTACGGATAAGCCAAAAGGGGTAGTCAATTGCCGGGATGACCGGTGGATTAATCCGTTAGCGGTCATTATACTTAGCGCGATTTTTAACTTGGAAAATGAGTCCAAGTACTTGTTTCCTGTGTAAAAAGTGATCGAACGTACCGCAACCTTGGTGAGAGAGGGGGTGTTGTGCGTCTTTTTTTGCACGCCGGGAGCAACGACCTTGGAAGCAACAGTGATTAGGCGAGGCGTATGATCAATATCAGGAAGGGTCTCGACTTACCAATCACCGGAACTCCTGAACAAGTCATTTCTGCAGGGCGTGCCGTTACGCAAGTAGCTGTACTCGGAGCAGATTACGTTGGTATGAAGCCAACAATGGCAGTACAGGAAGGTGATCGAGTCAAGAAAGGCCAGGTGTTATTCACCGATAAAAAAACCGAAGGTGTTCAGTACACAGCTCCTGCTGCCGGCGTGGTAAAAGCCATTAACCGTGGCGAGCGTCGGGTATTCCAGTCCGTTGTTATCGATGTGGATGGCGCGGATGAAGAAACCTTCCAGAGTTATGCGCCGCAGCAGTTGTCATCGCTGTCTGCTGATGATGTTCAGGCGAATCTGGTGAATTCCGGATTGTGGACAGCACTGCGTACCCGTCCGTTTTCCCGCGTTCCTGCGTTGGGTTCACGTCCGCAGGCGGTTTTCGTCAATGCCATGGATACCAATCCACTGGCGGCGAACCCTGAGCTTGTGATTAATGAGCAGGCTGAAGCGTTCAAGAACGGTCTGACCGTGCTGAAGCAACTGACTGAAGGTCCGTTGTTTGTCTGTAAAGCGCCGGGAGCCAATATCCCGACGGCTGGTGTTGAAACCACTGAAGAATTTGCCGGTCCGCACCCGGCAGGTCTGACCGGTACCCATATTCATACACTGTTTGCCGTGAGTGCAGAGCGTGTGGTGTGGAGCATTGGTTATCAGGATGTGATTGCAGTGGGTCAGCTGTTTACCACCGGTAAACTGTTCACTGACCGTGTGATCTCTCTGGCGGGTCCTCAGGTTAAGCAACCGCGTCTGGTCCGTACTCAGGTCGGTGCCAGTCTGGCACAGCTGACTGAGGGTGAGCTGGCCGATGGCGAGAACCGCATTATTTCCGGTTCTGTATTTGGTGGCCGTACCGCCACTGGCGAAAGTCAGTTCCTGGGTCGTTACCACAATCAGGTTTCCGTACTGCGCGAAGGACGTGAACGTCCGATGCTGCATTACCTGACCCCGGGTGCTAACCGCTTCTCCGTAATGCCTATCTACCTGTCCAAGTTGCTGAAGAAAACCTTTGCCTTCACCACCACGACCAATGGTTCTGAGCGTGCAATGGTACCGGTGGGCGCGTATGAGAAAATCATGCCGCTGGATATCCTGCCAACTCAGCTGCTGCGTGCGCTGATCGTTGAAGATATGGATACCGCCATCAATCTGGGCGCTCTGGAACTGGATGAAGAAGACCTGGCCCTGTGCAGCTTTGTTTGCCCGGGCAAATATGAATACGGTCCGATTCTGCGGAAAAATCTCACCCGAATTCAGGCGGAGGGTTAATCATGGGCTTGCGTAGTATGCTCGACAGCCTGGCACCCAAGTTTGAAAAGGGTGGCAAGTTTGAAAAAATGTATCCGCTGTATGAAGCGGTAGACACCGGTCTTTATTCACCACCAAACGTGACCAACAACACGGCTCACGTACGTGATGGTATCGACCTGAAGCGCATCATGATCACTGTGTGGTTGTGTACCTTCCCGGCCATGTTCTTTGGTATGTACAACATCGGTCTGCAGGCTAACGAAGCACTGGCTGCCGGTGCTGGTACTGCGATTGAAGGCTGGCGTGAAATGCTGATCGCTCTGCTGGGCGGCAGCGCTCATAACGCCGCCAGTATCTGGGACAACTTTGTCTTTGGTGCTGCCTACTTCCTTCCTGTGTATGCCGTTACCTTTATTGTTGGTGGCTTCTGGGAAGTGCTGTTCGCGACCATCCGCCGCCATGAAGTGAACGAAGGTTTCTTCGTTACTTCTGTGCTCTTTGCCCTGACTCTGCCGCCAAGCATTCCGCTGTGGCAGGTGGCTCTTGGCATCAGTTTTGGTGTGGTGATCGGTAAGGAAATTTTCGGTGGTACCGGTAAAAACTTCCTTAACCCGGCGCTGACCGGCCGTGCATTCCTGTTCTTCGCTTACCCGGCCAATATGTCCGGTAATGCGGTATGGACTGCAGCCGATGGTTTCAGCGGTGCGACCGCTCTGAGTAACGCTGCAGAAGGTGGTGTGCAGAGCATCATCGACAACGGTGTCAGCTGGATGGATGCCTTTATCGGTACGATTCAGGGCTCTATGGGTGAAACCAGCACCCTGGCGATTTTCATTGGTGGTGCTGTTCTGCTGGTGATGGGTATTGCCTCTGCGCGTATCGTTGCCGGTGTCATGATCGGTATGGTTGCCACCACGCTGCTGCTGAACGCTGTTGGTTCTGATACTAACCCGATGTTTGCACTGCCATGGTACTGGCATCTGGTTCTGGGTGGTTTTGCCTTCGGTATGATCTTTATGGCGACCGATCCGGTATCGGCTTCCATGACCAATAAAGGTAAGTGGTTCTTTGGTGCTCTGATCGGCTTTATGGTGGTGATGATCCGTGTGGTTAACCCGGCATTCCCTGAAGGCATGATGCTGGCGATTCTGTTTGCCAACCTGTTTGCACCTTTGATTGACCACTTCGTGGTTCAGGCAAATATTAAGCGGAGGACTGCCCGTGTCAGCCAATAATGACAGCATTCAGAAGACCCTGGTGGTCGCCATTCTGCTGTGTCTGGTGTGTTCCGTTATCGTAGCCGGGGCTGCGGTCGGACTGCGTCAGAAGCAGAACGAAAACAAAGCTAACGACAAGAAAGCCGCAGTACTGCAGGCGGCTGGCCTGTATCAGGCTGACGTGCCCGTTGCTGAGCAGTTCAAACAGGTCACAACCCGTATTGTGAATCTGGAAGCCGGTCGTTTTGCGACCGAGTCTGAGCTGGATGAAATCCGTGCCGCTAACCTGAATCCGGATAACTTCGATCAGCGTAAGTCTTCCAAACTGCCTGCGCTGTCACGCAAGCTGTCTGGTGCTGAAGACAAGCCAAGTATCAAGCGTCTGGAGAAATACGCTGCGGTTTACATGGTTGAGAAAAACGGCACGATCGACACTCTGGTTCTGCCTGTCCATGGCTACGGTCTGTGGTCGACCTTGTATGGCTTTATCGCTCTTGAGGGCGATATGGAAACCATCGCTGGTCTCGGTTTCTACGCTCACGCAGAAACTCCGGGCCTGGGTGGTGAAGTCGACAATCCGAAGTGGAAAGGCATGTGGATTGGTAAAAAACTGCATAACGCCAAAGGCGAGCTTGCTATCACTGTTGTGAAAGGTAGTGCGGCCGAAGGCAACCTGAACCAGGTCGATGGTCTGTCCGGTGCGACTCTGACCAGTCGCGGTGTCGATAATCTGGTGAAATTCTGGGTTGGCGATATGGCGTTCGGCAAACTGCTGACTCAACTGAAAGGACAGGGGGCTTAATATGTCTGATATGAAAAATGTCCTGCTGGACCCGTTGTTTAATAAAAACCCGATTGCTGTGCAGATTCTGGGTGTGTGTTCTGCGCTGGCAGTAACTACCAGTCTGCAGGTTACGCTGGTGATGTGTATTGCACTGACCTCGGTAACTGCATTTTCTAACTTTGGTATCGCCCTGATCCGTAACCACATTCCGAACAATATCCGTATCATCGTGCAGATGATCATTATTGCCTCGCTGGTTATTGTGGTGGACCAGATCCTCAAGGCGTATGCCTATGACATCAGTAAGCAGCTGTCGGTATTCGTTGGTCTGATCATCACCAACTGTATCGTAATGGGCCGCGCTGAAGCCTTTGCCATGAAAAATGGCCCGGTGCTGAGCTTCTTCGATGGTATCGGTAACGGTCTGGGTTACTCGGTCGTGCTGATCACCGTTGGTACCATCCGTGAACTGTTTGGCGCCGGTAAACTGCTGGGCTTCGAAATTCTGCCGCTGATTCAGGATGGCGGCTGGTACCAGTCTAACGGTCTGCTGCTGCTGCCACCGTCAGCGTTTTTCATTATCGGTCTGTTTATCTGGGTACTGCGTACCTGGAAGAAAGATCAGGTGGAAACTGCAGAGTTCAAAATTCTGCCTAACACTGAGCATTCCGGAGGCCATTAATGGAACACTATATCAGTCTGTTCGTTAAGGCGGTCTTTGTTGAGAATATGGCGCTGGCCTTCTTCCTCGGCATGTGTACCTTCCTGGCGATTTCGAAAAAAATCCAGACCGCTATCGGCCTGGGTGTAGCGGTTATCGTGGTACTGGCGATCACTGTACCGGTTAACAACCTGATTTACGGTCTGCTGCTGAAAGAAGGTGCACTGACCTGGATCAGCCCGGATTTCGCTACTGTGGATCTGAGCTTCTTAGGCCTGCTGACCTATATCGGTGTGATTGCGGCGATGGTACAGATTCTGGAAATGGTACTCGATAAGTACGTTCCGTCGCTGTACAACGCGTTGGGTGTGTTCCTGCCACTGATCACCGTTAACTGCGCCATTATGGGTGCGGTGCTGTTCATGGTTGAGCGTGACTACACCTTTGGTGAGAGTGCGGTATACGGTGTTGGTGCTGGTCTGGGCTGGGCCCTGGCGATTACTGCACTGGCCGGTATTCGTGAAAAACTGAAATACAGTGACGTTCCTGCAGGTCTGCAGGGACTGGGCATCACCTTTATGACCGTTGGTCTGATGTCGCTGGGTTTCATGTCATTCTCTGGCGTGTCACTGTAAGGAGTCGGTATTTTGGATATTGAAATCATCCTCGGCGTTGTGATGTTTACCGTGATTGTATTGTCACTGGTATTCATCATTCTCGGCGCCCGTGCCAAGCTGGTCAGCTCTGGTAACGTAAAAATTCTGATCAATGGCGAGAAAACCATTGAAACGGAAGCCGGTGGTAAGCTGCTGCAAACCCTGGCTGCCAACAATATTTTCCTGTCCTCTGCCTGTGGTGGTGGTGGTACCTGTGCCCAGTGTAAGTGTGTGATTAAAAGCGGTGGCGGCGAAATGCTGCCAACGGAAGAGTCCCACTTCACCAAAGGTGAGGCCCGCGAAGGCTGGCGTCTGTCTTGTCAGGCACCGGTTAAGCAGGACATGGTGATTGAAGTTCCGGAAGAAGTGTTCGGCGTTAAGAAATGGGAAACCACCGTGGTTTCCAACCCTAACGTGGCAACCTTTATTAAAGAACTGACCCTGAAGCTGCCGGAAGGTGAAAGCGTAGACTTCCGTGCCGGTGGTTACGTTCAGCTGGAATGTCCTCCGTATGAAATCAATTTCTCTGATTTCGACATTCAGGAAGAATACCGTGGTGACTGGGAACGCTTTGGCTTCTTTGATCTGAAAGCGGTCAATAAAGAAGACACCATCCGTGCTTACTCCATGGCTAACTATCCGGAAGAGCGTGGTCTGGTGAAATTTAATATCCGTATTGCGACCCCACCTCCGGGCAGCAAGGGTATTAATCCGGGCATCATGTCTTCTTATGTCTTCAACCTGAAACCAGGTGACAAAGTAACCGTATACGGTCCGTTTGGTGAGTTCTTTGCCAAAAACACCGATGCCGAAATGGTGTTTATCGGTGGTGGTGCTGGTATGGCGCCGATGCGTTCACACATCTTCGATCAGCTGAAGCGTCTGGGTTCCAAGCGTAAGATCAGCTTCTGGTACGGTGCGCGTTCATTGCGTGAACTGTTCTATCAGGATGAATACGATCAGCTGGCGGCCGAGAACGATAACTTCGAATGGCATGTGGCTATGTCTGATCCGCAGCCTGAAGATAACTGGACAGGCCTGACCGGCTTTATCCATAACGTGCTGTATGAACAGTATCTGCGTGACCATCCGGCACCGGAAGACTGTGAGTTCTACATGTGTGGGCCTCCGATCATGAACCAGTCCGTGATCAACATGCTGCTGAGTCTGGGTGTTGAACCGGAAAATATCATGCTCGATGATTTCGGTGGTTAATCACCGGAACCCTGAAAAACCGCGCACTGCGCGGTTTTTTTATGCCTCAGGGAAGCAGGGCGTACAGATAGTGGCTCCTATAAGTATTTTTACTTTCACTTATTCCTGATAGTAAATAATCTGAGGCTTGATTTTTATGGGACGCCAGTCCCTCTGCGCTTATGCTCCGTTTGCCGGGAATTCTGTACAGAAAATAGACAGACGGGATGATTTAGCGCAAGCCTTTACGTTCGCTGCGGTGCCGGAATAGCTACAATCAGGTATCATGTCACACAGATTTAACAGCCGGTCTGTATTCCGTGTTGTCTGTATATCCATAAAGAAAGAGCCTTATGAGCGATACCAATAATAAAGAAGTTGCCCCCATAAACTGGGTTCCTGCCATTATGTTCTCCGTCACGGGACTGGCTGCACTGACACTGGTGCCCTGGTACGGGATCACCTATGGCTACACGCTGGCAGCGCTGGTGTTTTATATCCTGCTGACTTCGGCAACTGAGCTTGCCATTACTGCGGGTTATCACCGTTTGTGGTCGCACAATGCTTATGAAGCCCATTGGAGCCTGCGTCTCTGGTACGCGCTGTTCGGAGCCATGGCGCTGCAGAACACGATTCTGCACTGGAGTTCCGGCCACCGGGTTCACCATCGTCACGTTGATGATGTCGAGCTGGACCCGTATTCCGCCAGACGTGGTCTGTGGTTTTCTCATATGGGCTGGATGGTTCGTCAGTATAAAAGCGGCGTAGTGAATTTCGACAACGTTAAAAACCTGATGAAAGACCCGATTGTGATGTGGCAATACAAGTACTACATCCCGATCGCTCTGGGCATGAATATTGGTATTCCGGTTGCTCTGGGTCTGATGTTTGATGATCTCTGGGGCATGATCCTGCTGGCCGGTGTACTGCGCATTGTGACCACACACCACTTTACCTTCTTTATTAATTCCATCGCGCACAAGTGGGGCTCACAGCCCTATACCGATGAAAACACTGCCCGCGATAATCATTTCTTTGCCTTTCTGACCTTTGGTGAGGGTTACCATAACTATCACCATATCTTTCAGACCGATTACCGTAATGGCATCAAATGGTGGCAGTGGGATCCGACAAAATGGCTGATCAAAAGCTGCTCTATGCTTGGGCTGGCGAAAAATCTGCGTGTAGTTCCGGATTTTAAAATTCAGCGTGCCAAACTGAAAATGCAGTTTAAGCGTGCTCAGGAGCGTCTGGCGAAATCGAAAAATTCCGACAAGTGGTCGCACCTGCTGGAAAAAGAATACGAAGAATTTAAAGTGATGCTGGCCGAATGGACTGAACTGCAGTCAGAAAAGTATCAGGAAACCCGTCGCCATTTGCAGGAAAAATGGGAGAAGGCAGCTCTGCATACGCGTTACAAAGAGTTGGAATACTCGCTGAAAATGCAGCAGAAGCGTCTGAAGTTATTGACGGCACAATTTACCACCGGTTAATTTTTTGACGCAATCCGTAGCGGATTAAAGGCTGTATTGTGACGAACCCTGCAGGTTTAAACTTGCAGGGTTTTTTATTGCCCCTTAATCACTGAAAATATATTTATCAGTAATTTGAATGGTTAATAGAAAATGAAGCACTTTGGTTTGTATCTGTTTGTTTTTGCGTTAACGGCGTGTGGCGGTGGTGCTGGTGCTGGTGACTCTTCTGATGGCGGTGATCAGGGTGGTGACCTGGGTAACGGAACTCAGGCAATTGATTGCAGTGCCGATAAAAGTCAGAACTTAAGCATTCCGGTGCCTGAATATGCCGGCAGCTTTTCTGCCTACCAGGGTGGTTATTCCAGTTTTCCTGTTGGTGGTGGGCTTGATCCTGAGAATCTTGTGGGTATGGCTCAGTTGGGTATTTTGCTGATGGTGTCGGGCAGCAAGGAAGGAATAATGCATCCGGGGCCGCGCTGGACTAACGAGCAAGATCAGCCAACTAAATATCTGGACTACAGCCATGATGCCGAAGGTGAAATCTGGCTTTTCACACAAGATGGCTACGATGCTGAAAACGAGCTAAGTATCCGCATGGAGCAATCTGCAGACTGTGGTTACAACGAATACCAGTATGAAGATGGCCACCTTGTGCGCGCACTCGAATCTTCGAAATACGAATGGACGCTGAAGGGCTATACCGCAGGTGTGCAGGATAGCCTGATCGAAACGCAGATCAGCGCGGACCGCAGTGGCCGCACGGTAGCTGTCAGTCTTCCAGTAGATGGCGACCATCCGTACACCATCATGACCTGGGATAGTAATGGTGAAAAGGTCCTGCTGAAATACTGTGAAACCGCAGCGGGCACTAACTGCGCATCGTCAACGGCTCCCTGACACCGGGCGCAGCTGCTTCCCTGACAGATCGGCCGATCTGTCATTGTTCAGTTTTCCGGCTTTCTGAAATACTGCGGTGATCATTCAATCACCGCAGCAGAGAGACTGTTATGTCCGAGCAACCGCACCCGCAACATCCCCCGCGCTTTGTTTATCTGGCAGAGCAGGGCCGGGGACGATCCCGCAAAATTGCCTGGGGGCTGAAGCTGCTGATGGGGAAGAAACCAAATCCTCCGGCAGAGCTGACCGACGCCGTTGCTGCCAGCTATTACCGCAGTGATGAGTTGGGTGATGCGGTCGCCGCTGAGCTTTTTGCTAATCCCGAGCTGCGTGCCGCAGGCATTCATCCGCAGCAGTTACTGAAGAAAGCCATTCACGATGGCAGTCATATTCTCGATGACCGTACCCCCGCGCTGAAAGCGCTGCTGCAGCAGGCCGAGCAAACACCCGACTGGCTGGATGCTAACAAGCTGAGCCATGCCTGTGCCGTCATTCACCGCTGCGGCCGATTTGCTATGTACGCGCTGGGGGATTTCTCCTTACTGGGCGGTTATGCCAACAGCGATATCTCCAAGCCGCTGGCTTTTACCGGCGCCCTGAGCGGCAACAGCTCGTTTGACCGAGTGTCGGAAACCACCTCGTTCTGGTTTGATGTCACTACGCCGGGAGGGCTGGAGCGGGGTGCGCCTGGTTACAGCGCTGCCGTGCATGTGCGCGTCATGCATGCGCTGGTGCGCCGGCGTTTACTGCAACACCCGGACTGGAACAGCGAAGAGTGGGGCCTGCCGATTAATCAGGGCGATGCACTGGCCACCAACGTGGCGTTTTCCATGATGATGATGACCGGCCTGAGCATGCTTGGCTGGCGTTTCAGTAACCGCGATCTGGAAGCCGTACTGCATCTGTGGCGCTATGTGGCGTATCTGATGGGCGATGATATTGAACTGTTGCCGCAAAACCGTCAGCAGGGCATCGACTGGCTGTACATCATTGCCACCGGCAGCCGGGTAAACCCGGATGCTGACAGTCGCCAGCTGGCGGCGTCTTATCTGGAAAGTTTCCGCCAGGTGCCGGGCAGCCGTTTTTATCAGTACTTTGTTTACTGGTTTCACCGCAGTTACGCGACATTTTTTATTCCTGCTGACATTCGTCGCGCACTGGATTTACCGCGTACACCTTTGCTGGGTCTGCTGCCATTACTGCAGTTTCCGTTCATGCGTCTGGCCGACATCATGGCGCGGGTTTCACCACGCTTTGACCGCTGGCTGCAGCAGTATGGCCGTAAGGGGCAGGCTTATATTGTGAACAGCAGGTTGCAGGGGCGGGCTGTCAGTTTTGCGGATAAGAAAACACTCACCCGCTGATTTTATACCGTTATCTATATGTGTCTGATGTTTTCAGCTGGTGTGTATTCAGTCGCCCGTTCAGGGGGCTGATGGGACACTCCGTATTGGTGGTGTTGGTGTGAAGAAGCGGCAAAACAGGGTAGTATTGCCGCCGCTTAATCGCGTATAAACGCCAACGAACACCCAATACCAGGAGGCCCTGATGGCAAATGTAGTAATTACCGGTGCAAACCGGGGAATTGGTCTGGAGCTGGCGAAGCTGTATGCCGCCCGCGGGGATTCCGTGACCGGTGTTTGCCGTGAAACCAGCGATGAGCTGGAAGATATTGCCGATCAGGTCATCAGTGGTATTGATCTGACCAACGATGAAAGCATTTTTGCGGTCACCAGTATTCTTGAACAATTACTGGAAGGCGAGCTGGATATTCTGATCAATAATGCTGGTCTGTTCTGTAACGAAACTCTGGAAGAAATGAATTTCGATACCATTCAGCAGCAGCTGGATATTAATGCTATTGTGCCGCTGAAACTGACCTGCGCTTTACTGCCATTCATGGGCGAAGGCAGCAAAATCGCCAATATTACCAGTCGTATGGGCTCTATTGCCGACAACACCTCCGGCAGTTATTACGGTTACCGCGCCTCCAAAGCAGCTCTTAATGCTTTTGGTAAATCGCTGGCCGTTGATTTGGAGCCGCGCGGCATCGCTGTGGCGCAGCTGCATCCGGGGTTTGTTCAGACCCGTATGGTTGGCTTTAATGGTGATATTACTCCGGCGCAGGCGGCAGAAGGTCTGGCAGCCCGTATTGATGAGCTGAATCTGTCCAACACGGGTGGTTTCTGGCATTCCAATGGCCAGCCCCTTCCCTGGTAACAACAGCGCATATTGATTCTGCTTTCTGCCGATATGGCAGAAAGCACACACAAATAACAGGAACAGAACATGTCTAACCGTCGTATCACCAAGAAATTCCACAGTCGTTATCTGGCCGATTTTTTTGTTGAATGCAGCCAAGACCCGGAATGGGAAAAGAAACTGCGTGAACTGAAAATCGAAGACAAACTGAACACCGTTGAAGCAGGTTTTCCGGCAGACTTTGCTGAGATTTTCCCGGAAACTCAGGGTCTGAACCTGCAGTACTGTATTGAGCGTATTACCCTGGTGGATGTACCCCGTGCAGCTTCCTGCTGGTGGCCAACCGATGAGAACACGCATTTTTATATGGCTTATCCGGCCGAATTCCCGCAAAGCTCTATCTATATGGCCATCGACTTTCCGGATGGTCATGAGAACTGCTGCGGCTGAGCAGGGTTTAACAGAGCGATGACTGTTTCAGTCACAGAGCCGGGCGTCATTAATGCAGACGTTTTAAAAGAACGTCTGCGTGCGCAGCGTGATCTGTTGAATGAGCTGCATTCGACCCGTCTGCACCGGGCATTAAGCTGGTTGCAGGCGGCACAGGCACAACAGGACGATGATGATCTGCGTTTTATCAGTGGCTGGATCGCCTTCAGTGCCTGTTGTTCGGTGGATGTTGGCGGTCAGCCGCTGGAAGATCAGCACGCCGTACAGCGTTTTGTGCAGCAGCTGGTCAGTTTTGATCAGCACAATAAAATCTACCATTGCCTCTGGCATCAGTATTCCGGGCCGGTTAAAGCCCTGCTGAAAAACCCTTTTGTGTTTGCGCCGTTCTGGGTCAGCCAGCGCGCCGGTAACGACGACTGGCGTAAAGCCTTTGATGAATCCTCAGTTGCCGCGCTGAATTGCTTAAGCCGCAAAAAAGTCCCCGAATTACTCACCATCGTACTCGACCGATTATTCGTTCTGCATAATCAGGTGGTGCGTGGCGGTGCGACTTATAAAAGCCGGGTTAACCGCGAGCAGGTAATCGACGGCGCCAATCTTCTGCAGACGCTGGTGCCGGTGTTTGTCGATATTATGCTGGAAGCTCAGCATCAGGACTGGGGCGAGTTAGCCTATCCGGTGGTCAGCAGCCCGGCCCCTTAATATTCTTTCTCCGTTATTCGTAAAGGACTCTATGAAATATCCGGATCTGTTTTTTAAACTCCCTCTGCTTGTTTTCGTTTTTCTGTTGTCGGCCTGCGCTGCTCCGATGAATCAGCATATTAGCTATGACGCAGCTGAGCAGGCGCAAGCGCCGGTGAATGGTCGCCTGATCATCAAATCCGCTTCGCTGACCTTGGTAGTTGAAGATATTGCCGCTGCATCTGGGGGTGTTAAAACGGTACTGAACGAGGCTGAAGGGTATGTCGATTCGTCTTATGATGAAGGCGATAAAACCCGTCGTCTGTCGCTGCGTGTACCTGAGGTTCAGTTTGATAAAACCGTTCAGCGTCTGGGTACTCTGGGAGAGGTCAGCGATCAGAATATCCGCACTCAGGATGTCACCAGCGAGATTGTTGATTATGAAGCCAGACTGGCCAACCTGATTGCCCTGCGTGAACGCATGAAAGTGCTGCTCAATCGGGCAGAAAAGATCGAAGATATTCTGGTGATTGAAAAAGAAATCAGCCGCCTGCAGACCGAAATCGATACCTATGAAGGCCGCCGCAAAGTCCTGCGCCAGCAGGTCGCGCTGTCGGAAATCCGCGTAACGCTGGAAAAGAAAGTGACTCTGGGGCCGCTGGGTTATATCGGCTGGGGTTTGTATTGGGCTGTCAGTAAATTATTTGTGATTGAATAAAAAAGATAAACCGCTGCGGCTTGCCGCAGCGGTTTTTTTATTCAGCTGACAAAAGTCACTGCATCCTGCAGTGCAGCACGGTCGGTGCGGGTTTTATTGGCATCCGCATTTTCATCGGCATAACCGAACGACATACCGAACAGCACACCACGACCTTGCGGTAATTCAAGGAATTCATGCACCGGCTGCGGGAATTGTCCCAGCGCGCCCTGCATACAGCTGTCGATGCCGCGTTCTTTCAGCAGCAGTGTTAACGTCTGCGCATAAATACCCACATCAACCGCACCCATAATATCGAGATAGGTGTCCATGGTGAAAAAAGCCACGTGTGGTGCATCAAAAAATGCCCAGTTACGCAGCATCGCCATATTGCGTTTCATCTTGTCTTCACGGGCAATACCCATCGAGCTGTACAGCGCATTGGCTGAACCGAACTGGCGCTCGCGGTGAATGCCTTCGTAAGCGACCTTCCAGTTAAAATCCGGCTCCGGTTGTTGTTGCTTCATGACCGTGCCGATTAACAGGTTTTTCAGCTGATCTTTTTTCGCACCGGATACCACATAGGTCTGCCAGGGCTGAACATTACAGTTGGATGGCGCGCGCTGAGCGGCGGTAAATACTTCTTCGAGGATGCTTTGCTCAACCGGATCTTTTTTAAAAGCACGGACAGAGTAGCGGGAATTAAGGATTTCGCTCAGGGACATCGTTCAGTCTCTTATTATCAGTGAATACACCGACCCGATGTTAGCAGTGAACGCGTTTTCCGGGCAGGGCAGATGTGCCAGAAAAGGAGTCAGATAAAGACAGTAACTGAGAGGGAGCTGCAGGGTAAGACGGAGAGCAGGGGGGATGATAACGGAAAAGCCCACGGCGGCGCAGTGCCGCCGCAGGCCTTATTTTTTATGCTTCAGGGCAGCGGCTCAGAGACTGGCCTGCAGTGCCTGAATAAAACGCTGCTGCAGTGCCGCATCGCGGTTGCCACTGGCATTCAGCCAGCGTTCAACCAGTTGCTGACGTTCCTGCGCCGGGGTCAGACCTTTGCCTAAGCCTTCGGCCAGACGCTGAACCTGCAGTGCCATACGGCGTGCTTTATCGGCGTCGGCACTGTCGCTGTCGGCCAGAATTTCCATCAGGATGCATAAATCCTGCGCGCTCTCATCGGCTTTGCTGCTGTTTTCACGGGCCTGACTGAACAAGGCTTCGTCGTAGCCCTGTGGCAGGGTAGCACTGCTGGCTTCTGTCCATTGTGCCTCGTCGGCGCCGAGGTTCTGCAGACGGCTGATCAGGCCGGCCCAGCGTGCCTGTTCGGCCTGTTTCTGCTGCTGCTGGCGCAGGTCCTGCAGTTGCTGCTCGTGGTCCTGCAGCTGTTTGCTCAGGCGCTGATGGGCGCTGCGCGGCAGCTCCAGTGCTGAGAACTGTTGTTTGATGTCGGCCAGGGCTTCACGCAGTTGTGGTAATTGCGCTTCGCTGGCACCGTTCAGCAGTTCGGCGGCCTGTTGCACCAGTGCTTCAGCGGTACCGACTACCTGTTCGAGCTGGGCTTTGCGCTCGGCTTTGCTTTCGTCCAGGCGGGCAAACACCGCATCGCAATGGGCGCGGAACTGCTTCCACAGTTTCTGATCCGGATTACGGGGCGTTACGCCAATCGCTTTCCATTGCTGCTGCAGCTGTTTGACCTGATCAATGGCGCCGCTCAGGTCGTCCTGCTCAATCAGTGCTGCGGCATTATCTACCAGTGCCTGTTTGGCCTGCAGATTGCGGTCATATTCGGCTTTCAGGTGACCATAAATGGCATCACAGGCCTGCTGGAAAGCTTCCTGAGTGCTCTTATGGGCATTACGTTCTACCGGTGAATACTGGCGGAAGGTTTCACGCGCGGCATCCAGTGTTTTCTGTACGGTTTTCCAGTCGGCGTTGCTCCAGTCCATCGCCGCTTCGTAACTGAGCAGCTCGGCGGTCAGTTGCTGGCGCAGCTCAACGTTGCGGTTACGCTGTTCGGCAATGGCGGCAAAATGGGCACGGCAAGGCTCGAAAGCCTGATCGCCGGCGGCCTGAAAACGCTCCCACAGTGCCTGATCGGCCGGTGCGTGGCCGAGGGTTTTCCACTCTTCCTGCAGGGCGTGAATTTTGTCGGCCAGAATACCGGCATCAATATCGGCATTGATCAGGGCTTCCATGGCACTGACCAGCGCTTCTTTTTTCGGTGTGGTGGCAAAGCCCTGCCAGTCGCGCATTTCCTGCAGACGGGCGCTGAGGCTGCGGTACTGACGCTGAGCGCTTTGCGCAGCCTGGCTGTCTACCTGACGCAGATTCTGCTGTACCTGCTGACTGAGGCGACCGGCGTCTTTCAGCTGACCATCGTTCAGCGCCTGTTCCAGTGCACTCAGCTGCTGGTCGAGGGTATTCAGCCGCGCCTGTTGTTGCTGTTGCAGCTGCGCCAGGGCCGCTTCGGCCTGCTGCTGTTTGTTGTGAATGGCATTCAGCCAGGCCGGGGCCGGTAAGGCTTGTGGCCAGGCCAGTTGCTTCAGCCATTGCTGCGCCTGCTTGGCGGTATTTTTCAGGCCGTTCATATCATCGGCTAAGGGGGCATCCAGCCATTTCTGCAGTTTTTCCTGCTGCGCGCTGTAATGCTGATTGGCCGATTGCAGAGCCAGTAACTGTTGCAGCTGATTTTCAAAGCGGCGTGCCTGTTCTGCGGCGGGTTTGTGCTGATGAAAGGCCTGATCCCAGTCCTGCTGCAGCTGCTGTAAGGCGGCGCTGATATCTGTTTGTGGCTCAGCGGCGGCATCTTCAGCCAGCTGACTCAGGCGCTGCAGCAGTTGTTCCTGCTGGCTTGCGGCTTCGCTGGCAGCAGCACGGGCGGCCGCCTGACGCTGTTCTTCTTCGGCATGGGCGCTGAGCAGGGCATTGGCCTGAGCCAGTTCGGCATTGATGCTGGCGGCAGTTGTGGTGTCAGCCTGAGCCTGCAGTTCCTGCCATTGCTTGTTCAGCAGTTGCAGCTTGCCGTTAAATTCCGGGTGATAGCCAACCTTGTTCAGATATTTCGCCTGCGCCAGCAGGTTATCGATGGCATCGGTCTGTGCCTGACGTTCCTGTTGTACGGCTTTGTGAGCGGCCAGGCGGTCTTTGCACAGGCGGTAAATGGCTTTGTCTTTGCCCTGTGCGTGATCCAGTAATTGCTGCAGCAGTTCCGGGCTGTCGATGCCTTCAGCGGCGGCCAGACGCACTTTGGCAACAACGTGGGTACGCGCCAGTTGCAGGCGTTCCTGTTCGTCGCTGATGCGGGCAATGGCTTGCAGACGCAGTTCGTTGTCGTCGGTCAGGCCGGCAATCTGCACTAACAAACGCGAATCCTGAATCTGGCTCAGGTCGTTGTTGGCTGGCAGCAGCTGGGTCAGCAGACGGCTGCGGGCGGCCTGACGCACATCGTCACGGGCGCTGTGCAGCAGTTGCTCAAGGGCGCTGTGCTGATCAATGCGGGCAATGGCCAGCTGACGCAGCTCAGCCTGGGATTCGTTGTTAACGAAGGTGATCAGTTGGTCGGGTGATTTTAGATCCTGCAGCGCCTGTCGGCGTACTTCGGGGTTTGCATCCTGCCACTTCTCAATCCGTACTTTGGGTCTGAAAAACTTCTTGAATAACGCCATCGGGATTCCGTCCAAACTGTCACAAAAAAAAGCGCGGTCATTGTACCCTTCGCACCTGAATAGGGAAGGGCTGTTATTCGCAGAAAGCGCGCTCAGTGGCGCAAGACGATTGAAAACAGCTGTGATAAAGTTCAGCCCGGTCGGTTGCCTTATGGTTGGCACGGCTGTGGCACAAGGCGTTGTCGGCATTAAAGGACGTGCACCGCGCAGGCATCGCTGGTTAAAACAATAAGAAAATCACCTCGGGGTATCGCATGAAATCCATCCAACTGTTGCTGATGATCAGCCTGCTGGCTTTAACTGGCTGTGCATCTATGGGCGTTGGCTCGCGTCCGCTGTCGGAGCTGACCCAGAACTACACCAACGAACAATCCAAATTTTTAGCGGTCGATGATCTGGTGATCCATTACCGCGATGAAGGCCAGGGCCCGGTGCTGGTATTGCTGCACGGCGTGGCGTCATCACTGCACACCTGGGATGGCTGGGTGGATGAACTGAAAGGCAGCTACCGCATTATCCGCCTGGATCTGCCGGCCCATGGTCTGACCGGTCCGGACCCGAAGATGGAGCGCTATAACATCGGCTATATGGTCGACAAGCTGGATAAATTCCTGAACAAACTGGGCGTGAACAAGATGTCTCTCGCCGGTAACTCGCTGGGTGGTTATATCAGCTGGAATTATGCGCTGCACCGTCCTGACCGGGTGGAAAAACTGATTCTGCTGGATTCCGCCGGTTATCCGCAGGACATGCCGTTTATTATGGATTTTGCTTCCTGGCCGCTGATTGGCGAGATGAGCACCCTGATGATGCCACGCTTTATGGTGGGCATGAATGTACGTGCGGCCTACGGCGATGACAGCAAGGTCGACGACAAACTGGTTCACCGTTACCACGATCTGACCCTGCGTCCGGGTAACCGTAAAGGGCTGGTGAATGTATTCCGTACCATGAAAGAGCAGAGCGATAACCCGCATCTGGGTGATCGGGTGGCAGAGATCCGTGTACCAACCCTGCTGATCTGGGGCGAAGAAGACGAGTGGGTACCGCTGGATATTATGGAGCGTTTCCGCCGTGATCTGGCCAATGTCAGTGTGATTACCTACGAAGGCGTCGGCCATATGCCGATGGAAGAGCTGCCGGTGCAGAGCGCCCGCGATGCACGCAGCTTCCTGCAGACCGGCAAAATCTTTACCCTGCCGGCAGCAACCGCAAGCGGCGACTGAGGTTTCAGGCGCCTGAGGAAAAGAGTGTGAATACGATTGTCTGGTACGACTACGAAACCTTTGGCGCCAGTCCGGCCTGGGATCGCCCGGCACAGTTTGCCGCGATCCGTACGGATGAAGACCTGAATGAAATTGAAGAACCCATAGAGCTGTTCTGTAAGCAGAGCGACGATTACCTGCCGCATCCGCAGGCGGTGCTGATTACCGGCATCGTACCGCAGGATTGTCAGAGCAAAGGTCTGAGCGAAACCGATTTTATCGGTCGCATTAACGACGTATTCAGCCGGCCTGGTACCTGCAGCGCCGGCTATAACAGCATTCGTTTTGACGATGAATTTACCCGTTACGGCCTGTACCGTAATTTTTATGACCCTTACGCCCGTGAGTGGCAGGGCGGTAATTCGCGCTGGGACTTACTCGATGTGGTGCGTTGCGCCTATGCCTTGCGCCCCGAGGGTATTGTCTGGCCGGAGCATGATGACGGCCGTAAAAGCTTTAAGCTCGAGCACCTGACCGCGGCCAACGGCCTGGATCATGGTAAGGCGCACGATGCGGTCTCTGATGTGCGTGCCACCATTGCGCTGGCGCGTTTGATTAAAGATAAGCAGCCTAAGCTGTATCGCTACCTCTATGGTCTGCGGCAAAAAGCCCAGGTCGGCGCGCTGGTGGATGTGCTTAACCATAAACCGCTGGTGCATATTTCCGGTATGTTTCCGGTTGAGCAGGGTTGTATGGCGGTGGTTGTACCGCTGTGCTGGCACCCGAGCAATAAAAACTCCTTTATTGCCTTCGACCTGCATCAGGACCCAACGCCACTGTTTGAATTAAGTGTCGAAGAGATACAGCAGCGGGTTTTTACCCGTACCGCCGATATGCCTGAGGGTATGAGCCGCCTGCCGCTAAAAGAAATTCATATCAATAAAGCGCCGGTGCTGGCGCCGGCCAATACCCTGACGCCGGATCAGGCAGCGCGCTGGAACCTGAGCGGTGAAACCTTACGCCGTCATCTGGCACAGATTAAAAACGGTGCCGATTTAACCGCCAAGCTGCATCAGGTATTCAGCGGCCGTGAGTTTGCGCCGGCGACCGATGTCGACAGCCAGCTGTACGATGCGTTTTTCCCATCCTCCGATAAACAGGCAATGCAGACCGTACATGAGTTATCGCCCTGGGATCTGGCCGACTGGCCGGCACCGTTTAAGGATCGCCGTGGCGAGGAAATGCTGTTCCGTTACCGTGCGCGTAATTTTCCCGATACACTCAACGAGGCCGAACGTGAGCGCTGGGAGCAGCACCGTATGGCGCGTCTGATGCACACTGACCCGGCATCACCGGTGATGAATTACGAGCGCTTCGCCCGTGAGTTGCAATTGGCGGCACAACAGGTAGCCGATGACCCGGTTAAACTGCAGTGGATTCAGGATCTGCAGGTGTATGCCGAATCGATTTATCCTTACGATGCGTACTGACTGAGCTGTGCTTTCAGCCAATAAAAAAACGCTGTACTGATTTTTGGTACGGCGTTTTTTTTTAACCTTTTCATGGGTATCTATTGGCAATTATTGCCTTTTGTTACTGCTTCCGGCATAGCACTGTTGCTTAAAAATCACTGGATAAAATCAGTATTTTTCCGCAGACAAAAAATACGTACGACCTTGGTTTAATTTTAAGACTAAGGTGGTGTGCACTGCTATCGCTAATGCTTTATTCATTCTTTAATGTCCGCGCTCTGATAACTCATAACAGACGCAAACAACAATAAACGAGGAAGAGAGCACTTATGCAAATGCAGCAACGTACGCCGGGAGGCGAACAACCGTATTGGCCTGCCGGACCGTTTAAGATCCGACTGCCTTTTGTTCATTACCGCTGGGAAATGGCTGAAACCATTCAGGGGCTGGTAATGTTTGTGGTTGGTCTGGCCATGATTCCATTGCTGGAAAAATATCTGGGCATGCCGTATGAAGCGGCTCTGGCTTTTACCTTTATTGCGGGCCTTGGCTATATTCTGCCGGCTTTGCTGGGTGTACCTCTGGTTCCGGGCTGGATTACGCCGGCGATTCCGGTGGTTATTCTGTTTCTGAACGGCTTTGAACCAGGCCCGGATGCTATTAAAGCGTTATTTGCTTTGCAGATTGAAGTGACGCTGATCTTCCTGATTCTCGGTCTGACCGGCTGGGGTTCAAAACTGGTTCAGGTGATTCCTAACTCCCTGAAGTCGGGCATTATTATCGGTGCCGGTATTGCCGCCTTAATGGGCGAATTAAAAACCGGTGGCCGTGTGGATGCGACACCGATTTCGCTGATTATCGGTTCCGTTGTTTCAGCCTATGTGCTGTTTTCCCTGTCGTTTAAAAACGTCGTTGAACAGTCAGCCATTGCCCGTCGTATTGCTAACTTCGGTATGGTGCCGGGCATGATTATCGCCATGATTGTCGGCTGGATTGTGGGTGAATATCCGCTGCCGGATATCCAGTGGGGTATCACTCAGCCAGACTTCGCACTGATGGCTAATTACCTGACCTTTGCTGTTGGCTTCCCAGGCTGGGATGTTTTCCTGCTGGCCATTCCAACTGCGTTAATTGCTTACGTGATTGCCTTTGGTGACATCATTGTTGGTTTTACTCTGGTTGAGCGTATCGACAAGGTCCGTACTGACGAAAAAATTGAAACCAACGTTGACCGCGTGCACGTTGTTACCGCGATCCGTAATGGTATTCATGCCTTCTTCGCTCCGTGGCCAGGTCTGGCTGGTCCGCTGTGGACGGCTGCACACGCAACCGTAGCCGAGCGCTATGCTATGGGTCGTAAAGCGATGGATTCTATCTACAGTGGTGGTGGTACCTTCTGGCTGACCGGCTTACTCGCGCTGTTCTGTCTGCCACTGGTGACCATGTTTAAACCGGTACTGCCGATTGCCCTGTCACTGACGCTGATCCTGACCGCTTATATCTGCATCATGGTGGGTATGGAACAACTGCGTAACCCAACCGAACGTGGTGTGGCCGGTATTGTGGCGGTAACTCTGGCGATGCCGGATCCTAAATCCACCGTGTATGCGGTCATTATCGGTCTGCTGCTGTACTTCCTGATTGAGCGCCCAAGACTGATGGGCAAACATAAAACGGAAGACGAATTTATGTTCGCCGACCCGCAGGAAAGCACCGAAAGTAAATAAGTATTTATTGATGTGCTGAAAAGCCCCGCTCATTGGAGTGGGGCTTTTTTATTTTCGCGATACTGTTCTGGCTGATAAAGGCGGCTGATTATTTTGCCGCAGAACGGCTGATTTCAATCAGCTCCTGCTCGCCGGGAAAATCCGGTAGTAACCAGATTTTTTCAAAACAATGGTGGGGCAGTTTCAGATGGCGGACGATGGGTAGAAAATCATCACGGTTCCACAGCGGACTGGCATTGCGGATGACCAGCCAGACGCGTTTGGAGTGATAACGCTTGCGCGCTTTATTCACCAGAATACGGTTAAGTGCAGTGTGCAGTTTACGGCCGCTTTCCAGACTGGCGAGGTCGGCGAGATAACTCCACAGATGGTCATCGCCATGGTAGTGATTATGATCGGTTTCCCGCGGGTGGTCGCCAGAGGCAATACGTGCTTCATTCTCGCTGGCATATAAATGTGCGATTTCCAGATCCAGCGCTTCGCCCTGTAAATAACAGGAAATATCCGGCTTGGCCGGTTCGTTATGCCAGATATGACGGATTGGCTGATGAAATTCCCGCTCATAGGCCCGCATAAAGAGCTTGGCCGCATCACGTTCCAGCCGTCGCTTCTCCGTATCGGAGTGACTTAACGGTTTACCGTCCTGGGTGTGGTGAATATCTGAGGTCATAAAGGCTCCGTCTGACGCCATCGCAGCAGGCCGGAAAGCGCCCCTGTCTGCACCCCCGGCCTTCGCGTATGATAATCAATGTTTATCTTCCGCAAAGAATACTATGCCTGAGTTATCTGTTGATGTGTTGCTTTTGTTAGCGCTGGTGGCCGGTGCGGCGGGTTTTATTGATGCCATTGCCGGAGGAGGCGGGCTGCTGACCATCCCGGCCCTGCTGGTCGCCGGGCTGAATCCGGTGCAGGCGATTGCCACCAATAAGCTGCAGGCGTGCTTTGGCAGCTTTACCGCAACCCGGTTTTTTATCCGTGAAGGGTTGGTAAATCCCGGCAGGCAGCGCTGGAGTATTGCCCTGACCGCAGCAGGGGCGGCGGCGGGTGCTGTGGCTGTGCAGTGGTTCGACAGCGCCTTGCTGGTTGCGGTTATGCCCTATGCCTTAATCATGATTGCTCTTTATTTACTGCTGGCACGTAAAGCAGGAGAACAGGAAACCAACGCAAGGCTGAGTGCCGGGCAATTTAACGCCAGTGCGGTTCCGGCCGTTGGCTTTTATGATGGTTTTTTCGGGCCGGGTACCGGCACCTTTTTCACCCTGGGTTATTGTCAGCTGCGTGGCATGAATATGCTGCAGGCCACTGCACATGCCAAACTCCTGAATTTCACCACTAATGTTGTTTCACTGTTGATTTTTATTTTATCGGGTCAGATCGCATGGGTTGTCGGTTTAAGCATGGCGCTGGGGCAGGCGCTGGGCGCTCGTCTGGGGGCGGCAACGGCGGTACGGCGCGGCGTGGTGTTTGTCCGTCTGATGACCGTTGCGGTATGCATTGCCATGAGCATCAGCCTGTTGCTTAACAATTAACTTCTGCCTCATTACTACACTTCAGCAAAAGGTCCGATATGCTTCAGTGGCTGAAATTGACGCGTTAATCTGCGGTTTTTGTCTGATTTATTATCAAATTAATCGGAAAGCGGTTTTTGATCGCTGCTATCAATGGCAGCATCCGATGCTATCTCCTATAACTATATAAAGCTCAATATTCAGTGTTCATCGGTTCAGTTTCCGCTGATCCGGTAAGACAAGGACAGCACACACATGTCTAATGATGCCTTCGTTTTCAGTGACGATGAATGTAAAACATTCCCGCTACAGGCTCATGCCAGCTGGAAGATTCTCAGTGTTGAAGATGATCCTGTCTATCAGGCTTCATTGCTGCATGGTTTAAGCGGTCTGCAATTCAAAGGTGAGGATGTTGAGGTTCTGACCGCGGCCTCTGCTGCGCAGGCAGCCGATTTGCTTGGGGAGCATGACGATATCGCCGTAATGCTGCTGGATGTGGTGATGGAGCAGGATGACGCCGGCCTGCGACTGGTCAGCTCTGTTCGCGAGGTTCTGGGCAACTCGGCAATCCGTATCGTGCTGCTGACCGGACAACCCGGTGTGGCTCCTGAGGCTGACGTCATGCGTCAGTACGACATTGATGAATACTGGAACAAAGCGGACCTGAACCGCGAAAAGCTGCATTCTGTGGTGGGCAGTCATCTGCGTACCTGGCACTACATGATGGAGCTGAACCGCGCGCAGCGGGGCTTGCAGCTGATATTAGATGCTTCCCGTAATCTGCACAGCAAACAGGAACTGGGTTCACTGACCCAGGCAGTGCTGACTAATATTGGCCGTATTATTGGTGCGGGGGTCAGCGGTATTGTTTGTATGGGGCATTTCCGCAATATGCAGTTAAGTGATGCCAGGGTGATCGCAACGACTGTTGACTATCATGGCATGCTTGAGAAAAACCTTACGGATTTTCCGGCTGATGAACGGATGGCGACATTAAGGTCGGCCATTACTGCGCAATGCCACCAGTTTCATGCAGATCATACAGTTCTTTATTTTGAAACCCATGCTATTGATGGGGCCGAATATCTGGTTCTGGTTGATGGCATTGCAGAACTGACTCCTGCCCATATTAATTTGCTGCGGGTTTTCAGCGAAAATGTGCGCAGTGGCTTTTCTAACGTTGCCCTGCTTAATCGGGTCAGTCGTTTGGCCTATTTTGATGATCTGCTGAATATTCGTAACCGTAACGGTTTACTGCGTGAGCTGGATTCTCTGAACGACGATGACCGGCGCGACAATGTGCTGCTGCTGGTGAAGATCAAAAGCTTTCAGGATGCGATGATCACCTTTGGTGAGCGCTATTGTGACAATCTGCTTAAAGCAACCTGCGAAGCTTTGCGGCAGAAACTGCCGGGGTTCAGCTGTTTTTCAACGATAAGCACAGGCTCATTTGCTCTGGTTTTTAATCATGACAGCCAGCCCGATGATGAGTTGTTACTGCAGATTTTTGATCAGCCGCTGATGCTATCCGGCGTGCAGCATCATATTCAGTTAATCTTCTGTAAAATCGAACTGAATTTACTTCAGGATGCTTCTCCTCAGGAAACCTTACATCTGGCTGAGGTTACGTTGTCAGTAGGAGAAAGTTACAACCTGAACTTAATTGGCTATACACCGGGCTATCGCGAAAAAATAACAGCCAGTCATCTGCAATTACTTGAGTTACAGCAGGCATTACAGAATCGCGATCTCTTCATTATGCTGCAGCCTAAAGTGGCATTGGTGAGCAATAAGGTACTGGGTTTTGAAGCTTTATTACGCTGGCGGAACAGCAATGGCGACTATATTCCACCGGATGTTTTTATTCCCCTCGCAGAGGCCTCCGGGTTAATCCGCAGTCTTGATCTTCATGTGCTTCAGCTGACCTTTACTGCCATAAAACAGCTGGCTGATGCTGGTTTTGAACTACCGGTATCGTTTAATGCCAGCGTATCAGATTTAAATAACCGCGATTATATCCAGAGTATTTTTCAGGCTATTGAAGAGAAGAGCATCAACCCTGCTTTATTGGATATTGAAGTAACGGAATCACAGGCTATGACCGACTACCGTGGTTTTGATACATTGCTGCGCCGGTTTATGTCATTGGGAATGTCTGTCAGTATCGATGATTTTGGAACGGGTTATTCCTCGCTTGCACATATTACCAGACTACCTGCAACCACATTAAAAATAGACCGGTCTTTTGTTCAGGGAATCGAAGAGTCAGAAGAAGACCGGCATGCGGTTGAAATGGTTGTAAGAATAGGTCAGCGTTTTGGCTATCATATTGTTGCTGAAGGCGTAGAAACCAAAGCTCAGAGCGAGTGGTTACAACAGGTTGGTTGTTCTGTCGGGCAAGGCTATCTGTTTTCCCGGCCAATGACAGTGGATGATGCGATTGCATGGCTTCACACGAACCGCTGAAACATACGGAGCCGGCCTCTGGTTTTGCCGCCGAGGCTCTTTCTGTTTTTCCATACTATTCTGTTCCCGCGCAGCGAAAGCAGGGCATCCGGCTTCTCTTATTGCTGTTACTGATTGCTTTTGTATCGGCATTTACCGTCAACTATTTATTACGCCAGTCATATATCCACGATATTAACGAAAAGCACGATCATATTATCGCTTCGGCCTCGGTGCACCTGAGCCGGGAGCTGGGCGATGTGCGTAATATTGTCTCACTGCTTTACCATGATCGTGATATTCATCAGGGGCTGAATGCTGAAGGGCCAATCAACACCGCGATTCTGGCACAACGATTCTCAGGGTTTGCTCAATCTCTGGACAATGTTCTGCAGATCCGCTGGCTTGATATTCAGGGCAATGAGCGGGTGCGTATCGACGTTGATAAAAATTCCGTGCGTCAGTTACCAGATTCAGAGCTGCAGAATAAAGCCAGTCGCTATTATTTTCGTGATGCAATGCAGGTAGAACCACCATCAGTGTATTTTTCCGGACTGGATCTGAATGTTGAAAACGGAGCCATTGTCCAGCCATATCAACCAACACTCCGTGCCGGTATCCGTACTGGGGTTGATGATGGAAAACAACCCGGGCTGCTATTGATTAATTACGATTTTCGCCGCTTGCTGGAATCCCTGCGTAATTTATCAGAGGAACAGTCAGCCTTATTGATTGCCGATGCAGGTGGTTACTGGGTTCTGCACCCTCAAGCCGAGCAGGAGTGGGGGCATGACCTCGGTCAGAATAAGTATAACCTGAGCGTGCAGAATCAGGCTTTGTGGAAACGCCTGCGGAAAATTTCTGTTATTTCAGGGGAGGTTCTTGCTGGTCAGTTAATCAGTGCCATGAAAATAAATCTTGGGCAATCCACCAGTCAGGAGAGTGCCACACCGGTCTATTTGATTGTGCAGACAACGGCAGAATTTATGTCGGCTGTTAACTGGCGGTCGATATGGCCAGGATTATTACTTGCCGCAGTTATCATTCTGGTTGGTGGCCGTTTACTGCACCATGATTTACTGCAACAGTACCAGCGTTACCTGCTTAACCGACAACTCCAGCAGGAAAAAGAAGCACTGGAAGTTACAAATGCAAAGTTGGATATCAGCTTGTACGAGCAAAGTATTCTGCAGGATGAATTGGTTGAAACACGTAAATTATCTGCGCTTGGGATGATGGTCGCAGGCGTTGCTCATGAGCTTAATACTCCGGTAGGTGGAGCACTGATGCTGACATCAACATTGGAAACTCATCTGACCCAGCTGACTAAGGCTGTTGATACGGGATTAAGCCGTCAGGCGCTGGCCGATTATATTCTCCACAGTCAGGAAGGACTTAAATTACTGGATGAGAATCTGAAACGGGCAAAAATCCGTGTTGAGAGTTTTAAACGTCTGGCAATCGACCGTGCCAGTGACGATATCGTTGAATTTCGTCTGCGCCAGGTATGCGACGATTTATTGCGCTCTTTACAGGTTATGCTCACCCACTCTGGTGTAAAAGTCGTCACACATATTGCCGAAGACCTCCGTCTTGTCGGTTATCCGGGTATTGTTTCACAGATACTGCAAAACCTTATTGTTAATGCCGTGGTGCATGGTTTTGCTGATATGACGGGCGGTCAGATCGAACTCCGTGCTGAGACTAATGAGCAGGATCAGGTGATATTGCGCGTATCAGATAATGGCAGCGGGGTGCGCTCGGATATTGCCGGCCGGATGTTTGATCCGTTTGTGACCAGTGCCCGGGGGCAGGGTTCAAGCGGACTGGGTCTGCACCTTGTCCATCAGTGGGTAACGCGTCTGTTGCATGGCAGTATTCGTGCCGAAGAACCAGCAGAGGGCGGGCTGTCCTTTTTGATCGTTTTCCCGCGCCATATCAGCGCCGATTAATCGGCCTCGTTTTTGTTGTTTGCCGCTCTGCTATTATGCCGGCAGGGTTTTCTCCATCAGCACCAGACTCAATGCATCCTGCAATGGTGTACCGACCGCCAGTTGTTTGGGGAAAGGAGCCCGTGAGGGCGTCAGCTGATATCCGCGTCTCTGATAATAGGCAATTAAATCTTCCCGTGGTGCCAGTACCTGCATCTGCATAGTTGTGCAATTCAGATCAGAGGCGAAGGTTTCGCCCCAGGATAGTAACTGCTTACCCAGCCCCTGTGCCTGATAGTGCGGATGTACGGCAAAGCTGCCGAACTCACATGCCGCTACCTGTTTGCTTTCCAGTGGTTGTAATTTTTTTTGTATCAGAGAAAAGCAGGCGATAATGTCGGCATTATTTTTAATGCAGAAAAAACTCACATCCGCACGATGAATAAAGGCCTGTAAATCGTCTGGCTGAATACGCTGGCCAGCGACCAGACCGACTTCTGAAGTCCAGCCCTGTAATTGCGTTTCAGTGCCGTTTTCGCTGCCGCGATAACACAGATTCATCAATGCACAGAGTGCCGGTACATCGGCGTCTGCCGCAGGCTGGAGCAGCAGAGGATGTAAAAAGGAAGAATCAGGCATGACGGTGTAATTCATAGTATCATTCATACTCTGCTGCTGGACAAAAGTTGGCCGTATTATAACCGGTCACGATATGACTTCTAAAATATTAAACAGAAGGACAGATGAAAGGGATGCCACTGCCGGTTAAAATCCGGTTTACCAAAAAATGCCAACGTTGCATGCGATCTTTCCCGCACCTGGCCAGAGCTTGTCCGCATTGCCGGGATATTACTGATGGCGCTGAGCTGGAAGCCTTTATTCAGTGTTATCAGCAGGAGCTGGCTGAAAGTCGCGGACTGGGGAATATTTTTCTTTTTCTCGCTGCGCTGCTGCTTCTGGCACTTCTCGTAATGTCTGTGACGTAAATAAAAAAAACGGCTGCATCGGCAGCCGTTTTTACGCTCATTACCTGCTGTTTAAACCCGGCGCACTTTAATAGCACGGCCTTTAATGCGGGTTTTCTGCAGATGATTCAGGGCGACTCTGGCCTGATCGCGCTGGACTGCAACATAAGCGGCGTAATCCAGCACTTCAATTTTACCGACGGCACTGCCGGCAATACCGCCGGGTGAGGTCAGGGCGCCGAGAATATCGCCGGGGCGCAGTTTATCTTTACGACCCGCCGCCAGACACAGGCTGACGTTGGCTGGCTTTTCGGCCTGCAGCATAACATCGCTGAGTTCACTGATTGGCATCAGTGGAATATCGCGGCCCTGTTGTTCGGCAATGGCAGCGCGTTTGTAGTCTTCGCGTTCGGTAGCAATAGAGATTGCCAGACCTTCTTTACCAGCACGGCCGGTACGGCCGATACGGTGTACATAGACTTCCGGGTCGCGCGGTAATTCGTAGTTAATCACCGCTGGCAGATCATCAACATCCAGACCACGGGCGGCGACATCGGTTGCAACCAGAAAGTTGGTGCTGTTCTGTTTGAACTGCACATATACCTGATCACGGTCACGCTGATCCAGGTCGCCGTGCAGGGCGAGGGCGATAAACCCCATGTCGCGCAATATCTGGGTGACTTCTTCGGTTGCCTGTTTGGTATTGCAGAACACCACGGCCTGCTGAATACCAAAGTGGCTTAATACCCGTGCCAGTGCCTGTTCTTTTTCATTGCGTTCGCAGATGACCAGATGCTGCTCGATGCTGTTGCTCTGATGCACGGCTTCGACTTTGACATTCAGCGGGTTGTGCTGAAATTCGGCACTTAACTGGCTGATGTTTTCCGGGTAGGTGGCAGAAAACAGCAGGGTCTGACGGTTGGCCGGGGTGTGCGCAACAATATGATGAATATCGTCGGTAAAACCCATATCGAGCATACGGTCGGCTTCGTCCAGCACCAGCGTCTGCACCTGGTCAATTTTCAGGGTTTCTTTGCGCAGGTGGTCTTTTATCCGCCCCGGTGTGCCGACCACGATGTGCGCACCGTGCTCCAGCGAGCCGATTTGTGGGCCAATAGAAACACCGCCACAAAGGACCACCACTTTAATATTGGCCTGAAAGCGTGCCAGCTTGCGGATTTCTTCCGCCACCTGAGTGCTCAGTTCGCGGGTCGGGCACAGCACCAGCGCCTGCACACCAAAAAAGCGCGGATTAATTTTGCTTAATAACGGCAGACCAAAGGCGGCGGTTTTACCGCTGCCGGTTTTGGCCTGAGCAAGAATATCCTGACCGGCCAGTGCCGCTGGCAGAGTCTGCTGCTGTACCGGCGTCATCTGGGTGTAGCCCATGCGCTCAAGATTCTGCAACTGGCTGGCAGGCAGATCGAGCTGACTGAAGGATGAAGATGCGGTGCTGTTCATGAAGGGGTTTTCCGGGTCAGGACCACACCGGTTTCGATATGGTCGGTATAGGGGAACTGATCAAACAGCGCAAAGCGTCTGATCTCGTGGGTGTTGCACAGCACCTGCAGGTTGTCGTGCAGGGTATTGGGGTTACAGGAGATATAAATAATATTGTCGTAGCCCTGCACCTGTTTCACCGATTCATCATCCAGCCCGGCGCGTGGCGGATCGACCAGCACGGTACGGAAATCGTAGCTGCTTAAATCGACACCAGACAGCCGCTCAAAGGTGCGCTCGCCGCGCAGGGCCTGCACAAATTCTTCGCTGGATAAACGGGCAATCACTACGTTATCAAGCTGGTTATCGGCGATATTGACCTGGGCGGCCGCGACCGAGGTTTTGGAAATTTCGGTCGCCAGTACGCGGCGGAAGGTATCGGCCAGTGCCATGGAGAAATTACCGTTGCCGCAATACAGCTCCAGCAGGTCGGATGACGGCTCGCCGTTGTTATCACTATGGTTAATCTCAGCGGCGGCAGAACGTGCCCAGCTCAGCATCTGCTGATTCATCTCGCCATTGGGTTGGGTAAACCCCCCTTCAATCTGGCGGTAGTGCAGGGTCTTGCCGTCCACCTGCAGGGCTTCGTTAACATAATCGCGTTCCAGCACCAGCTTTTGTTTGCGCGAGCGGCCAACAATCGGGAAGCCCAGACGGGCCTGCAGTGCTTCGGCTTCGGCGCGCCATTCATCGCCTAATGGCTTGTGATAAATCAGCGTGATCAGGGCATCACCGCTCAGGGTGGTTAAAAACTCGACCTGAAACAGTTTGCGGCGCAGCAGCTCGTTCGGCTGGATGTCTTCCAGCAGGCGGACCATTAATTTGTTAATCAGATGTGAGGCGATGGGAAATTCACGCACTTCATAGACTTTGCTTTTATCGCCCGGCTCAAACATGGCGTAAAAACAGCGGTCGCCATCGTGCCACAGACGGAATTCCGCGCGCAGGCGGAAGTGGCTCGGGGCACTGGCATGCACCTGTAATGACGGCGGATTAAAGTCGGCAAACAGATCGCGCAGACGCTGTGCTTTTACCTCCAGCAGCTCGGCATAATGCTCGGGGTTTACATGGTGCTGGTAGGGGTCACGCTGTTGCATAGGTCGCCTGTGTGAAATCGGGTTGTGCGGAAGTCGGGTGCATTGTGCCTGTGTATCGTTGTTTACGTGGGTTTGGCCCCGGATCGCGTTGCATCTGCGGATGCGGGCGGAGGCAAAATCCCATTGCAAAAAGGCCGCGTATTATACGGATTGCACGCTATTGTGCATCTTTTAACCTCAGGATGCCGGTTTTAACCTCAGGATGCCGCTTTGTCGCCGATCAGGCACGGATAATCTCCCCAAAATGCCCCGGGAATGGCAATTTCAGCCTTTTAGCAGGCCTAGTTGTCAGATGCGGCACTGGGCCAGACTGCCATGTTGTGAGATAAAGACGCAGATGGATGATTGGTTTATCCAATCAGGGCTTCATTCAGAGGATGTCACGGCGGCCAATGTGTCGCCGTACTGAATCCGTATTGTGTGAAACATTAGGGCCTGTCGACACTAATTAAACAGACTGTTATTGGCTAAAAATATCTCAGGCAAGGCGCTGAGAGTGTGGCCTAACGGGTTCAGCGAGCGAACAGCAACGCAGGATGAGGGATTTTTAGCCATAACCCTTCGGGCTGAGGCCAGTTTTCCCCAATAACATCGTCGCTCGTCATTCATTTAGCCCGCTAATATCACTCCTCTCTCCTTGTTCTGAGAAAAACTGGCTCTCAGCAGGCCGGATTTACTTAGTGTCGACAGGCCCTAACAAACAGAAAAAGCTGGTCAGGCCGGTCAACAGTGCCCGCCAGCGATGATTTTAATAAGAAAAGGTGGCGTCAGGGCAGCAACATCCGCCCGCGTCCGACCGTTAAGGCAGGGTTTAGTATGAGCAATGTATTGGCAGAATTGATTGAGCTGTTAAAGCTGGAAGCCATTGGCGTAAACCGTTTCCGTGGTCAGAGCCAGGATCTGGGCTTCCGTAATTTGTTCGGCGGTCAGGTGCTGGGGCAGAGTTTATCGGCAGCCATTCAGACGCTGACTGAAGGCGATTGGGCCCCACACTCACTGCATGCTTATTTTCTGCGTCCCGGTACAGTGACCGACAGCGTTGAATTTGAAGTGGATGTACTGCGCGATGGCCGCAGTTTTGCCACCCGGCAGGTAAAAGCCAGCCAGAACGGTAAGGCGATTCTGACCATGATGTGCTCGTTCCAGCATCCGGAAGCGGGCTTTGAGCATCAGAATCCGATGCCCGATATCAAAGGCCCGGAAGGCATTCCGTCGCAGCTGGAACTGGCGCGTATGTTCCGCGATTACTTCCCGGAGCGGGTTCGCGATATTTACACCGCCGACCAGCCGATTGAAATCCGCGTGCTCGACCCGGTGAATATTTTTGCGCCACAGAAAAAAGAGCCGGTGAAATACGCCTGGATGAAGGCCGATGCGCCCATGGGCGATAACCCCAATGTGCACGCCACCATGCTGGCTTATGCCTCCGACTTCAACCTGATTACCACCGCGCTGCACCCGCATGCGGTATCGGTATCGCAGAAAGACATGCAAGTGGCCAGCCTGGACCACAGCGTCTGGTTCCACCGTTCGCTGCGTATGGATGAATGGCTGTTGTACGCCATCGACAGCCCCAATGCCGGTGGTGCGCGTGGCTTCTGTCGCGGTCAGCTGTTTAACCAGAAGGGCGAGCTGGTGGCTTCGGTGGCGCAGGAAGGTCTGATGCGCAAGATTGATCTGAACGCCAAATCCGGTGAAAGCAAAGCATGAGCCAGATGTTGCGCTCGGCCCTGATGTTTGCCCGCCGTCCCTGGGCCAAGCCGGCAACGGCGCTGGATGTATTTCATACCCGTTTCCGCGTCTTGCCCTGGGATTGTGACCTGAATCTGCATTTAACCAATACCCGTTATCCGGCCTGGCTGGATCTGGCGCGCACCGAGTTTTTTCTGCGCCTGGGCACCGGCCCATTATTTGTGCGCAAGGGCTGGCGCTCGGTATTGGCCAGCCAGACTTTAACCTTCGTGCGTGAGATCAAACCGCTGGCGCTGGTGGATGTGGAAAGCCGGGTGCTGCACTGGGACCGTAAGTATTTCTATATGGAGCACCGTTTTCTGGTCGATGGCCGTTTACATGCCAAAGCGCTGGCGCGCATTGCGGTGCTGAAGGGCGGCCGGGTGCGCTCGCTGGCGAGCATGCTGCAGGCCGTCGCGCGTCTGAAAAATGAGCCGGATGAGTTGCAGGAAGCGCCACCGGCACCGCTTGAGGTGCTGGCCAAAATCGAATTGCTGGGAGCCAAACGGCAGGCGGAAGAAGAACGCAGCAGCTGATGCTGTGTGGGTTCTGTTTCAGGCGATAAAATCGTTCAGGCGGATACCAAAGCGGGCCGGGTCTACGGCCTGCAGTATTTCGTCCTGAGTGGTCGGTTTGCTCAGGTCGATGATCTCAACCGGCAGATAACGCTGACTGCTGGTGTTATAAATAACCTTTACCAGTGGCAGGCGCTGATCGGTTTCGGATGCTTCAATCACCACCGCCAGCCGCTGACTTTTCAGCTTCACCAGCGAGCCCACCGGATAAATGCCCATTGAGCGGATAAAACGGTGCACCAGTGTCTGATCAAGGTGGGTGCCGCTCCATTCCAGCAGTTTTTTCAGCGCCATCGTCGGTGGCAAGCCTTTGTGATACACGCGGTCGGCGGTGATGGCATCGTACACATCGGCAATGGCGCACATCTTTCCTTCGCGGCAGATATCGCAGTCGTGCAGGCCTTCCGGGTAGCCGCTGCCATCAATACGCTCGTGGTGCTGGGCAGCGACCTTAATGGTCAGCTCACTCACCCCCGGTGTCTTTTTCAGCAGCTCGCGGCTGAATACCACGTGGTTGCGCATAATGGCGAATTCATCGTCGTTCAGTTTGCCGGGTTTATGCAGTACCTCGTCGGGGATCATCACTTTGCCGATATCATGCAGCATGGCGCCAACCACCGCCTGGTGCATGGTCTCACGGTCAATCTTCAGGCTTTTGGCAAAGATGCCCATCAGAACGGCGAGATTGATGGAGTGTTCGAGCAGGTAATTGTCTTTTTCGCGGATACGGCCAAGGCAGGCGAGGGCGTTGTGATTACGCAGCACCGAATCGACCATACCATCGGCCAGACGGTCGAAGGCTCCGACATCGATGGCGCGGCCAAGCTTCACATCTTTCAGTACATTGCTGACCAGACCTTTGGCCTGGGTATGGATTTTATTCGCTTTCAGCAGTTCTTCCTGCACACCGCTGCGGGCTTTCTGATCGGGTTTCAGGGTGGCTGCTTTGTCCAGTGCCTGCTGGTTGGCACGCTCCACTTCGGCGGCGGTCAGAGCATTATCGCCGACATCCAGACCGCGGCTGGTGTCGATATACACTTCGCGGATACCACGGCGACGGATTTCGTCGACAATGCTCTGGTCGGGAATGCGACCTTCTTTCTGGTAGTTATGGTGAGGAATCCAGTCGCAGTTCAGGTCTGAGACATACATGTCTGGCTTGAGCTGGTCAACGGAGATTTTTTTGATCATAACGGACTTTCAGAAAAGGGCTTTTCTGAGTATAGACACTGATCGTCCGTCGGCGGTCTTATCGGAAGGTGTAATTGCCGGCCTATTTTACCGGCGATGATGTGTCTGGATTGCTGCTTTCTTCAGCGGGGGTGGTCGTGGTGCGCTCATCCTGTTGCTGCAGTAATTTGCGGGCGGCACTGAAATCAAAGCCGGTATCGTCATTCAGTGCATCGGGGTCGGGACGGATGCCACAGCCGCTGCCTTTAACTGGCAGTAAACCAGCGGTGCCGGGATGTTTTTTATCACTCATGTGCAGCTCCTGTTTGTCCGGTGGCTGACAGAATTTTGCCACCCTGCAGAGGAGAAATCAGCAGCAACGGATTAATACGGGCGTTGTTCAGGCTGACTGTCCAGTGCAGATGAGGGCCGGTGGCACGGCCGGTTGCTCCGACCTGACCAAGGCGTTCACCGGCAATAATCTCTTCGCCTTCTTTAACCTCAATAACGCTCATATGGCAGAACATGCTGATCAGCCCCTGACCATGGTCGATAAAGACGCTGTTACCATTAAAAAAGAAGTCACCGGTCAGCACCACTTTACCATCCGCCGGCGCCAGAATGGGCGTGCCGGTTGTTGCAGCAATATCCAGCCCACTGTGTGGGTTGCGCTGTTCACCGTTAAAAAAGCGTTTCAGGCCAAAGGCGCTGCTCATATCGCCACGAATGGGCCATGCCATAGGCTGCCACGGGCGTGCCGGGCTGAAGCTGGTATAAACCGCCGCCATCCGTGCCTGTTCTTTGCGGATACGCGCCAGCTCTGCGGCGCTGGGGTTCACATGTTTCTTCTTAACCGTCAGATGCTGCTCAGGGTAGGCGTGGTCATTAACGGTAAAACGGATGTTTTTATTGCCGGCTTTGATGCTGGCTTCGCCGGGCTGCTGACTGAGTGGAATACCAACCATGGCCAGCCAGGGTTTTTGCTCGTCCGGGCGGATGACCATCACATTCTGTTGATTGAAGCTTACCTGCGGCGGCTGAATACCATAGCCGACAGGAATAACCGTCAGGCCGCCGGGAATACTCTGTTGTAACGGCAGGGGCCCTTCGGCAGGAACCGGGGTGGCACTCTGGATCGAACCGGCGGCGAACAGCGAGACGATAAACTGCATCATGCTGTGAAAGAGTTCGGCCATGTTAATCCTCGCTGGTTTTCTTCCTGGGAGTGGATTTCCGCACACGCGGTTTTTTCGCGCCTTCTGGCTGTGGCACGGCACTGTCGGTATGCACGGCGATCACTTCCGACTCCAGCCAGCCACTGTGTAAGCGACTATGGATGCGCTGGCCTGCATCAATCTCACTGGCCTGCTGCACCACACGGCCATCGGTTTGCTGGGTAATAGAGTAACCACGGCCAAGAACGTTCAACGGACTCAGGCTGTTCAGCAAATGCGCCTGGGCGGCCAGTTGCTGCTGGCGCTGGGTCAGCTGTTGCTGAATCAGGCGGGTAAATTGTTTTTCCAGTAATGCGACCTGTTGCTGGCGTTCACGCAACAGGCGTTGCGGGTGCTGATGCACCAGTGCCTGCTGCAGCTTCTGCAGGCGGTGATAACGCTGCTGCAGATCCTGTTGCTGCGCCCGTTGCAGACGGATCTCCAGCTGGTCGAGATGTTGCGCACGGTTTTGCAACAGGCGGCCCGGTGCGCGCAGACGTTGCTGAATACGCAACAGGCGTTGCTGTTGCTGCTGCAACTGTCGTTGCATTCCACGCTGCAGGCGCTGATGGATCAGCTGGATCTGACGAATCTGCTGGCTCTGATCCGGACTGAGCAGTTCGGCGGCAGCTGACGGAGTTGGTGCTCTGACATCGGCGACAAAGTCGGCAATGGTAAAGTCCACTTCATGGCCAACCGCGCTGACAATGGGCAGGCGCGAATGGTGAATGGCCCAGGCCACGGCTTCTTCGTTAAAACACCACAGATCTTCGAGAGAACCACCACCGCGGCCAACGATTAACACATCGACATTATTGTCGCGGTTGGCACGCTCAATGGCGGCAACGATGTGTGCCGTGGCGTCACGCCCCTGTACCGGGGTCGGGTAAATATCAATCTCAATCGTCGGGCAACGACGGCGGAAGACCGTCAGCATGTCATGAATGGCAGCACCGGTCGGGGAGGTGATAATGCCAACCCGGCGTACTGAGGGCATGGGCTGTTTGTATTTGTCATCAAACAGTCCGGCCATGGCCAGGCGATCTTTTAACTGCTGAAACGCCAGCAGCAGAGCACCTTCGCCAGCGGGTTTCATCGCATCCACGATCAGCTGGTAGTCACCACGGTTCTCATACAGGCTGACTTTGGCGCGCAGCTCAACTTTATCGCCTTCTTTTGGCATAAATTTCAGCAGGGCGGTGCGCGAGCGGAACATGGCACAACGCACCTGAGCGCCACTGTCTTTTAAGGTGAAGTACCAGTGGCCGGAAGACGGACGTGACAGATTCGAAATTTCTCCTTCAACGCGGACATTGGCGAAAGAAACTTCCAGTAATTGTTTGGCACGCTGGTTCAGCTGGCTGACGGTGAAAATATTGGTGGCTTGCACAAAAGTGAAAGATATCGGTTGTAAGATGTGTTCAGAGGTTGCCATGCTCAGACCGTATTGGCCAGAGATTTTCTTTTGTGTATCAAGGATGTGCGCGGGTTCACTATTAAACTTTTATCCTTATTGATGGCATAGACAGAATGGTTATAACGCGCTAGTGTTAACGCCTTCAGCGCAAGCTGAATCAAATTTTAAATAGGCTGACACAAGGATATAGCCCATGAAAAAGTTTATCGCAGGTGCAATTCTGGTTTCTTCTTCCACTCTGGCGTTTGCCGCTAACCCATACGCTGGTTGTGGTCTGGGCTCAGCTGTTGTATTCCCAGATGCTAACGAATGGCACGAGCACGTACTGGCTGCTACCACCAACGGTACTTCCGGTAACCAGACTTTCGGTATGACTTCCGGTACTCTGGGTTGTGAAGGCGCTAACGGCCCTCTGAAACTGGCTCAGGCGTTCATGGAAGACAACATGGACCAGCTGGCTCTGGACGCTGCTAAAGGTCAGGGCGAAACTCTGGCTGCTCTGGCTGAAGTAATCGGTGTTGAAGCTCAGGACGCTGCTGCTTTCAACCGCACCATGCAGTCTAACTTCGACAGCATGTTCAACGCTGACGCTACTTCTGCTACTGCTTATGAAGCTATGACTTCTGCAATGGCACAAGACGCTGCTCTGCAGAAATACCTGGGTTAATTCCGGTATTGGGGCCTGTTCACTCTGAGTAAACAGGCCCTGATAAAAAAGCGCGCCCCGGCGCGCTTTTTTATTGTCTGAATTTTATGCATTAAAAAAGAAGGAGAGATAACGCTATGCGCTGGTCAGGGATACTGGGGCTTTGTGGATTTTTAATGGCTGCATCGTTCGCAGCGCGTGCTGGAGCAACATCTCTGCCAGACGATGACGCATTGCAAGCATTGGCTGAAAAACCACAATGGGCGCATTTACTGCATTATCGTCTTCACCCGCTTAAAGGACGTCATCTGAGTCAGAATGACAGCCCGGAATTTTTTCTGGCTGCCGATGGCAAAGAAGATCCGGCGGCAGAATTAAAAGCCGACCTGAATGCTTTTTTGCAAACTAATCAGGCGGATGATGAATCGGCGCAGTGTCAGTTTCCTGCACGTTATCATTGGTTAAAACAACAATTACCGGACGTGGCATTTACCGATCAGCGCTGCCCGGCATTTGAAGAATGGCGCGACGAACTCGACGCCCATGCATTAACGCTTATTTTTCCGGCTTCCCATATTAATTCTCCGTCGTCGATGTATGGCCACACGCTGGTGCGTATGGACCGCGCCGACGATTCGCGCAGCAAATTGCTGGCTTACAGCGTTAATTTTGCCGCCAATGCCGACCCAACCGATAACGAACTGGTATTCAGTTATAAAGGTTTAAGTGGTGGTTACCCCGGCGTGGTATCGGTGATGCCGTACTACGTAAAAACCAATGAATATCAGCACATGGAATACCGCGATGTGTGGGAATACCGGCTGAATTTTACCGAAGCCGAAGTCGCGCAGTTTGTGCGCCACATCTGGGAAACCAAAGACACTTATTACGATTATTTTTTCTTTGACGAAAACTGTTCTTATCGTCTGCTGGCATTACTCGATGCCAGTTCAGAACGCGCCGATTTAGCCGAGGCTTTTACCTATAAAGCCGTGCCTGTCGATACCATCCGTGCGTTATGGCAAAACGACCTGGTGGAAAATACCGAATACCGTCCTTCAGCCGCCAGTGATATGGAATTTAAAAGCACTCAGGTGAATGAAGAAGTACTGGCTGCGGCGCAGGCTCTGGTCGACAGCGACGAGGATATCGAAAGCCTGATCGCCGGTTTAAATGCACAGGATCAGGTGCGTGCACTGGAACTCAGCCACGCTTATGCCCGTTATCTGGCAATCAAGAAAAAGCAGGCTAATCCGGTGTTGCGTAAACGCACCCTGGCCTTACTGTCAGCTCGGGCCAAACGTCCGGCGACGGCGGATTTTACCGATGTGCCAATGCCTGCTGTGCGTGATGATCAGGGCCATCTCACTTCCCGCGCTGGCCTCTGGGGCGGGCAGGTGAGTGCGTCTGGTGAGACCCAGGCCTACAGCGATCTGAGCTGGCGTATTGCCTATCACGATGTCCTCGATCTGCCGTCCGGTTTTGTGCCTGGCTCACAGATTCAGATGGGGCAGTGGGATCTGCGTGTCTGGGAAGATGAAGGCGTTAAGCTGCAGCGCTTTAAAGTGGTGGATGTGCTGTCGCTCAGTCATCAGACCTATTTTCAGCGTCCGGTAGCCTGGGCGGTAACGGCCGGTGCCGAGCGTTTTCTGGGGGCTGAAGCTGAGCTGCATGGCTATTTAAAAGTGGCCTTTGGCCGGGCTTACCAGACGGCGCTCGGGCGCTGGTATGGTCTGGCAGAAACCCAGCTGCTGGCGGATAACCAGTTTGAAGATGGCTACCAGCTCAGCTTCGGCCCGCGTGTTGGCTGGCTGTTGCAGCACGAGCAGGTGCAGGCACAGGTCGAAGCCAACTGGCAGCCGCTGAATACCGGTGATGACACCGTACGCCGCAGCCTGCGTGCCGAGGGTGGTTATGCGCTGGGGCAGAATCTGCAGTTACGCTTAAAAGCTGAACGTCAGTTGTTTGCCACTGATGCCGGCACCGCAGGTGTCAGTGAAGTCTCCGCCGGTATGCAGTGGTATTTCTGATGAGACAGGTGGTGCGGGTATTACGCAGACCAATTAGTCTGGCACCGGCGCTGCTTATTGTGCTGATGCTGGGCGGTTGTACCGCCACCACCGGCCTGTTTTTCTATCCGCAGACCGTCTGGATCTCGACCCCTGCCGATGTGCCACTGCCTTACGAAGACATTAGCCTTCGCGCCCATGACGGCACCCGGCTGCACAGCTGGTGGCTGCCGGCGCAAGGCGAAGACAGTGGCATTATGGTGCTGTATCTGCACGGCAATGCCGAAAATATCAGCAGCCACAGCCGCAGTATTTACTGGTTGCCGCAGCAGGGCGTCAGCGTGCTGGCACTGGATTACCGCGGTTTTGGTGCCTCCGAAGGGCAGGCACTGATGCCCGATGTGCTGCAGGATATCGAAGCTGCTACACAATGGCTGCGCACGCAGCATCCGGATAAACAGCTGGTGGTGTTAGGGCAGAGTATTGGTGCGGCGCTGGCGATTAATTTTGTTGCCCGTGCGCAACAGCAGTATCAGATTCAGGCGCTGATTCTCGATGCACCTTTTACCGGCTTTGGTGCGGTTGCCCGCCATGCAATGAGCAGTAACCTGATTGGCTGGCTGATCTGGCCCTTTACCGTTCTGGTACCCACCGACTGGGACCCGGAAGATTATGCGGCAGATATTACGATCCCGACGCTGATTATGCACAGCGCGGATGACCGGGTAATTCCTTATGAACAGGGGCGCGAAATTTTTACCCGTATGAGCGCGCAACGTGCGCAGCAGGGCACACAACAGGGCCAGCAGCAGGACCCACAACAGGTTAGCGCCGCACCGGCGCTATGCTGGCTCGACAGCCGCGGCGGCCACATTGCCTCCTTTGCCTTTGCCGATCTGCGCGAGGCGACCTTCAGTTTCCTGCAAACTCAACGCTGTCCGGCGTTTACCGCTCCCTGAGCTTTCGTTATAATGCTGCGCCTTTCCCATACCCTCGTTCTGGAAGGCACTTTATGTTGCGAATCGCTCAGGATGCACTCACCTTTGATGACGTGCTGCTGGTTCCCGGTTATTCCGAAGTTCTGCCCAATCAGGTTACCCTGAAAACCCGCCTGACCCGTGGCATTCAGCTCAACATCCCGCTGATCTCTGCCGCCATGGATACCGTAACCGAAGCCCGTCTGGCCATTGCCATTGCACAGGAAGGCGGTCTGGGTATCGTACATAAGAACCTCACCATCGAAGAACAGGCCGCGGAAGTCCGTAAGGTTAAAAAATTCGAAAGCGGTGTGGTTAAAGACCCTATCACCGTGCCAAGCACCACCACCATCCGTGAATTGCTGGAGCTGACTCAGCTGCACAACATCTCCGGTATGCCGGTTGTGGATGGCGATGAGCTGGTGGGTATTGTGACCAGCCGTGACGTGCGTTTTGAGAAAAACCTCGACGCCACCGTCGCCAGTGTAATGACTCCTAAAGATCAGCTGGTTACCGTTCAGGAAGGCACCAGTGCCCAGGACGTACAGGACCTGCTGCATATTAACCGTATCGAAAAAATTCTGGTGCTGAATGCCGCAGGCAAACTGGCCGGTCTGATGACGGTAAAAGACATCGATAAAGCCCGTGCTTACCCGAACGCTGCCAAAGATGACCAGGGTCGTCTGCTGGTCGGTGCTGCGGTGGGTACCGGTGCCGGTACCGACGAGCGTGTTGCCGCGCTGGTAAAAGCCGGTGTTGACGTGATCGTGGTGGACACTGCCCACGGCCACACCTCCAATGCCTTTGGTACCGGTGTTATTGACCGTGTGCGCTGGGTAAAAGAAAACTACCCGCAGGTGCAGGTAATTGGCGGTAACATCGCCACCGCCGAAGCGGCGATTGCGCTGGCTGAGGTCGGTGTTGACGGCGTGAAAGTGGGTATCGGTCCGGGTTCTATCTGTACTACCCGTATCGTTGCCGGTGTGGGCGTACCACAGATCTCCGCCGTGGCTAACGTTGCCGCCGCGATGGAAAAATACGGTATTCCGGTGATTGCCGACGGTGGTATCCGTTTCTCCGGCGATATCGCTAAAGCCATTGCCGCCGGTGCCAGCGTGATTATGGTTGGCTCTATGCTGGCCGGTACCGACGAAGCACCGGGCGAAGTGGAACTGTTCCAGGGCCGTGCTTATAAGTCTTACCGTGGTATGGGCTCGCTGGGCGCCATGGATCAGTCGCAGGGTTCTTCTGACCGTTACTTCCAGGACAAAAAAGCCGGTGCCGATAAACTGGTACCTGAAGGTATCGAAGGCCGTATCGCCGTTAAAGGTCCGCTGACCAATATCGTGCATCAGCTGATGGGCGGCGTACGTGCCTCCATGGGCTATACCGGTTGTGCCACCATCGACGAAATGCGTACCAAACCACAGTTTGTGCGCATTACTGCCGCAGGGATGAAAGAGTCCCACGTGCACGATGTGCAGATTACCAAAGAAGCGCCAAACTACCGTCTGGGTTAACACCGGCGGGCTTTGATTTTTCTGGGGATGCACTGCATCCCCGCTTTCGTTTTACGGGAATTAGTTATGTCTCAAGACATTCATGCTCAACGTATCCTGATTCTGGATTTCGGTTCACAGTACACCCAGCTGATCGCCCGTCGTGTGCGCGAAATTGGTGTTTTCTCTGAAATCCGTGCCTGGGATATGGACGAAGCGGAAATCCGCGAATACAACCCAACCGGTATTATTCTGGCCGGTGGCCCTGAGTCGGTTACCGAAGAAGGTTCGCCACGTGCGCCGGAAGTCGTGTTCAACATGGGTCTGCCGGTACTGGGTATCTGCTACGGCATGCAGACCATGGCCGAACAGATGGGCGGCAAAGTAGAAAGCTCCACCATCCGTGAATTCGGTTACGCCCAGATTGCGGTGGAAGGTAACAGCCGTCTGCTGCACGACATCAAAGACCATGTCGACGCCGCCAGTGGTAAAGCGCTGCTCGACGTATGGATGAGCCACGGTGACAAAGTGGTGCGCATGCCGGAAGGTTTCGAGCTGATGGCCTCTACGCCAAGCTGCCCGATTGCCGGTATGTTCCACGCTGAGAAAAACTTCTTCGGCGTACAGTTCCACCCGGAAGTAACCCACACCCTGCAGGGCAAACGTCTGCTCGAACATTTCGTACTGGAAATCTGTGGCTGTGAAGCGCTGTGGACACCAGCAAAAATCATCGAAGACCAGATCGAAAAAGTCCGCGCTCAGGTGGGTACGCAGAAAGTTCTGCTGGGCCTGTCTGGTGGTGTCGATTCTTCTGTGGTTGCAGCGCTGCTGCACAAAGCCATCGGCGACCAGCTGACCTGTGTATTCGTCGATAACGGCCTGCTGCGTAAGAACGAAGGCGACGCGGTTATGGATATGTTCGCCAAAAACATGGGCGTACGTGTTATCCGTGCCGATGCCGAGAAACTGTTCCTCGATGCACTGGCTGGCGTATCTGAGCCTGAAGCCAAGCGTAAGATCATTGGCGGCAAATTCATCGAAGTATTCGATGCCGAAGCCACCAAACTGACCGACGTAAACTTCCTCGCTCAGGGTACGATTTATCCGGACGTGATTGAATCGGCGGCTTCCAAAACCGGTAAAGCCCACGTGATTAAATCCCACCATAACGTTGGCGGTCTGCCGGACGATATGAAGATGGAACTGGTTGAACCACTGCGTGAACTGTTTAAAGACGAAGTGCGTAAAATTGGTCTGGAACTGGGTCTGCCATACGATATGGTTTACCGTCATCCGTTCCCGGGTCCGGGTTTGGGTGTACGTATTCTGGGTGAAGTGAAAAAAGAATACGCCGACATCCTGCGCGAAGCCGATGCCATCTTTATTGAAGAGCTGCATAACTTCGACTGGTACCACAAAACCTCCCAGGCTTTCGCGGTATTTATTCCGCAGAAATCCGTGGGCGTGGTGGGTGATGCCCGCCGTTACGAGTGGGTGATTGCCCTGCGTGCGGTAGAAACCATCGACTTTATGACTGCCCGTTGGGCGCACCTGCCGTACGAGCTGCTGGAAAAAGTATCGAACCGTATTATTAACGAGATCGAGCATGTTTCCCGTGTGACGTACGATGTGTCGAGCAAGCCGCCAGCGACGATTGAGTGGGAGTAAACCGACAGGTTTACGGCTTGCTACCACGCTCTGTGTGGTAGTGCTTGTCGCATGACGGGATAATAAAAACGGCAGCTTCGGCTGCCGTTTTTATTGGTGGCGGCTCGCTCCCACGCTCCGCGTGGTAGTGCCTGTGGCTTGGTGGTGGGAGTGGTGGTGTTCTGAGTTGTAGTCGCTGCGCGGACTGGCTGTTGTATCTGATTTTAAGCCAATGCGGGGCAAGCCCCTGCGCCCCAATCCGGGAAACTTCTCCCCGGACCCCAGCTTCGCGCTGTGTGGTCCGTAATCCTTGTTCGCTCAATTTTTCTGACCACGCGCCCATGCGACATCCCTGTCGCTGCGCGCTCGCTAGGCATCCATGCCCAGCGGATCAGAAAAATAGTCGTTCACTGCGGCGGACCACAGGCGCATAAAAACCATTACGCGAAGCTGCATTTCAAAGCAGGCGCTGCCCTGTGGGAGTGGCTTTTAGCCACGACGGCTCGAGCTTGCTACAACGCTCCGACTCGCTCCCACGCTCCGACTCGCTCCCACGCTCCGACTCGCTCCCACGCTCCGACTCGCTCCCACGCTCCGACTCGCTCCCACGCTCCCACGCTCCCACGCTCCCACGCTCCCACGCTCCCACGCTCCCACGCTCCGACTCGCTCCCACGCTCCGACTCGCTCCCACGCTCCGACTCGCTCCCACGCTCCGACTCGCTCCCACGCTCCGACTCGCTCCCACGCTCCGCGTGGTAGTGCTGTCGCTTTATAGGATAAAAAACGGTAGCTTCGGCTGCCGTTTTTGTTGTTGGTGGTGGTGTTCTGAGTTGGAGCCGCTGCGCGCTTCAGAGCATTGACTAAATACTCAATGCTAGACAGTATAAGTTCAGTGCTTCATATATTAGGTGCGCCTTGCTTGTCATATAAGCTCGTTTCTAGGGAATGGGTTCAAATGGGGTTGTAATTAATAGCTTCTTTTCTCCTTCCCTGATTGACAGGCCTGCTAAGGAAGATGGTGAAACGTCTTCTGCAAAAGACCTTCCTGAATCTGCTGAAAAGTGCAGCGAAAAAGTAAGTTTACTCAAGCTGGTTTTGGAACGGTGCCGAAGGTGAGTGGGCAGTTAAGAGGATCTTCCTCATTCGAATAAGGATGTTTACATGAGACTCCATGAAATAAATATAAATAACTTCAGAAAGCTGAAAAATTGCTGCATTAAATTTAGAGATACCACATTCTTGATTGGTCCTAATAATGCAGGGAAGTCTAGTGTCTTTTCTGCTCTTCAGTATTTGCACAAAAATTCAAACATAGATCGAGAAGATTTTTCTAAGGAATATAGCGCCGATGAAGAGGGCTATGTTTATGCGAATGAAGTTGAGATTGTAGCGGAATACCGTAATTTACCAGCCGAGGCATACAGCTGGTTGGGGTTTAAAGGAAGGGTGATCAATGTACAGGAGCGACTGGATGGTGATAGCGGGAACTCTATTATTTATAAAAAAGTTTGGTCTCTAAACCAATCTAAACCAAGAATATATATGAAGGAGTATCCTAGGGTAAGAAGTGATCGTTACTCTGAGTGTTCTAAAGTGTCTGATTTGGTTGGGGAGGATTATTCGGAAGAATTTCTTAAAAGCCACTTCGGTGAAGCAAATTTTGACAAAAGCTTAACCGTGTCGGCGACGAAGTCGAAATTCGATGACTTACCGGAATGTTGGGATGTTCAATTGGATCAAGAGCCGGCTTGGGTAGAAAATCCGGGTGGGATACCTGGTAACGTACTATCGAAGCTCCCTAGGGTTGTACTTATTCCAGCTGAGTCATGTATTTTTGAGTTAACGGGACCAGGAGGTGCGTTGTTAACATTACTTGGGGACTTATTTGATCAAGTCAGAAGGGAATCTGAGAATTATTCACAAGCCCAGCAATTTCTTAGTAATCTTGCTGCAGAGCTTGATCCAAATGATGGAGAAACAGATTTTGGAAGATTAATGAACGAACTGAATGGGATGGTTGGTAATTTATTTCCGGAATCATCAGTGCATGTTAATGCGTCACTAGATGTTCCAGAAAAATCAATAAAGCCTCAATTTAGTGTGGAAATGGAAAGTAATGTTAAAACTGCTGTAAATTATCAGGGGCATGGAATGATTCGTGCAACCGCATTTCAGCTTTTGAGATATGTTCAAGAATTTATTAATAGGAATTCTGACAATCCTAGGGCAACGATATTTTGCTTCGAAGAGCCCGAAATATACTTGCATCCGGCAGCTGCAAATCAGATGAGAGACTCACTGTATGAGCTTGCAGGAGATGGCTGTCAAATTGTCGCTACAACACATTCTCCGTACATGGTGAATCTTGCTTCTGATAGAAGTGTAAGTCTGACGAAATTTAGTCTTACCAATACAAATTTTTCTACATCAAGTTCATTTAATTTGGAAGATGCATTTTTATCTCTTCAAAGTGATGAAAAGCAAAATTTAAAGATGCTCTTAAAAGTGGATGATTATGTATCAAGAATGTTCTTTACAAAGAAAAGTATCTTTGTTGAAGGTGATACTGAAGAAGTGGCTATAAGGGAAACTATAAAAAGGTTGACCGCAGAAGATAAGGCAAAGGTTGTCGGGAATTGTGAGTTTCTGAGAGCCAGAGGGAAGGGGGTTATGATCTCGATTGCTAAATACCTTAATGCCTTGGAGTTGAATTATATCTTGATGCATGATCGAGATCGGGGTGTCCATAGGGCTGAAGCAATGAATGCCCCAATACTTGCCGAAACTGGTGAAGGGCGGCGGGTGATGATTGAAGAGTGTATCGAAAACCTATTGGGATATGATGCGCCTAGTAGAGAAAAGCCCTATAGAGCTTATGAACACATCCAGAATAATTGGCCAGACAACTTTGAAGATCTACCTAGTAATTGGAAGTCGATTTTTATTCGACTGTGCAGTCCTTATTTAGATCATCTGGAAGCGTTTCCTTCGTGAGGCTATACGTGACAGGTGGAGTGTTGTAACGGATACCAAAACTTGTTGGTCAAGGTATCTAATTCTCAATCCACCAAGAGTTTCCCCAGTATATAACTCTAAAGAAGTTAGCCCTATGATGGCTCAATCACACAGGGTTTCTTATCGAAATTCGGAAATGTTGGTGCTAGCAGCTTGGCAAAGCGCTGGATTCTGAATATAGGAAATCGTCCCCTTATCTTTTAAAAAAAAATAAGGGGGCGGGGCAGCATCAGAGTTTTGCTGCCAGGCGCACACCCTGATCAATCGCACGGCGCGCATCCAGCTCGGCGGCAACGTCGGCACCACCAATCAGGTGAACACTGAGGTCACTGTCCTGCAGTTCGTTAAATAAACTGCGCTCAGATTCCTGACCGGCACAGATGACGATGTTATCGACGTCCAGCACCTTGGCTTCACCATTAATGGTGATGTGCAGACCCTGATCATCAATGAGGTCGTAGCTGACACCCGGCATCAGTTTTACGTCGCGTGCTTCAAGCCCTGCGCGGTGAATCCAGCCGGTGGTTTTGCCCGGCCCGGTCAGTTTTTTCTGCTTACGTTGCAGCAGGAAAATCTCACGTTGCGGCATTTCCACTTCGGGTGCTTTCAGACCACCGGCGGTGGCATAGCTGGTATCAATGCCCCATTCCTGATTGAACTTAGCGGTGTTGAGGCTGGCGCTTTCGCCTTCGTGGGTCAGGAATTCGGCCACATCAAAACCAATACCACCGGCACCGATAATCGCGACTTTTTTGCCGACGGGCTTACGGTCACGCAGTACGTCGAGATAGCTCATTACTTTCGGGTGGTCGATGCCGGGCACGGGTGGTGTGCGCGGCACAATACCGGTTGCCAGTACGACTTCGTCGAAGCCTGCGGCTTTCAGTTCTTCGGCGGTAACGCGGGTATTGAGGTTGAGTTTTACCCCGGTCAGTTCGATCTGTTTACCGAAGTAGCGCAGGGTTTCGTAGAACTCTTCTTTGCCCGGTACGGTTTTGGCAATGTTGAACTGGCCGCCGATCTGGCTGCCGGCATCAAACAGCTCAACATGGTGTCCACGCTGGGCGGCGGTAACGGCAAAGCCCAATCCTGCCGGGCCAGCACCGACCACGGCAATGCGTTTGGCGGCGGTGGTGTCCTGCAGTGGAATTTCAGTCTCGTGGCAGGCGCGTGGGTTGACCAGACAGGAGGTGATCTTCATGGCGAAGGTCTGGTCGAGACAGGCCTGGTTACAGCCGATGCAGGTGTTGATTTCGTCGGCGCGGCCCTGAGCGGCTTTTTCAACAAAGAAGGCATCGGCCAGGAACGGACGTGCCATCGACACCATGTCGGCACAGCCGTCCGCCAGTATCTGTTCGCCCACTTCCGGCGTGTTGATGCGGTTGGTGGTGACCAGTGGAATCTTCACGGCGCTCATCAGTTGTTTGGTGACCCAGGCGAACGCCGCACGTGGCACCTTGGTGGCAATGGTCGGTACGCGTGCTTCGTGCCAGCCGATGCCGGTGGTGATGATGGTGGCGCCGGCGGCTTCAATGGCTTTGGCCAGCTGGATCACTTCGTCGAGGGTTGAACCGCCTTCGACCAGATCGAGCATAGACAGACGGTACAGGATGATAAATTCCGGTCCGACACGTTCACGCACTTTGCGCACAATTTCGATCGCGAAGCGGATGCGGTTTTCGTAACTGCCGCCCCATTCATCGTCACGATGGTTGGTGCGCGCAGCAATAAACTGGTTGATCAGGTAGCCTTCGGAGCCCATCACTTCGACGCCATCGTAGCCTGCTCTCTGTGCCAGACCTGCACAACGGGCGAAGCTCTCGATGGTTTCCAGAATCTGGTCGTGGCTCAGTTCACGCGGTACGAAAGGGTTGATCGGCGCTTTTAAGGCGCTGGGTGCAATCTGGTTCGGCTGGTAGCTGTAGCGGCCGGTGTGCAGAATCTGCATGGCAATTTTGCCGCCATTGGCGTGCACGGCGTCTGTGACCACGCGGTGATGTTCGGCTTCTTCCTCGGTCGTCAGCTTGGCTGACCCCTGAAAAACAACACCATATTCATCCGGTGAAATACCACCGGTTACGATCAGACCAACGCCACCACGGGCCCGTTCGGCGTAGAAGGCGGCCATACGCTCAAAGCCGTGTTCAACTTCTTCCAGGCCCAGGTGCATGGAGCCCATAAGCACGCGGTTACGAAGGGTGGTAAAGCCCAGATCCAGTGGCGCAAGCAGGTGAGGGTAAAGCGTCGAGGTCATCACGGTGATCCTTTTATGCAATTAGTTGCATCTTTATACTCACTGGAGTCTTTAATTGCAACTTGTTGCATAAAAGCATTATCCTGCGCTGGAAATCCTTAAATGAGTTACCTATGTCATTGCCTCATGCGTTACTGACCTCGTTGCTGGAGCAACCCTGCTCGGGTATGGATCTGGCGCGGCGCTTCGGGCGTTCCATCGGCTTCTTCTGGCCGGCGACGCATCAGCAGATATACAAAGAGCTGGGCAAGCTGGAGGCTGCTGGCTGGGTCCGCTCAACTGCAGAAGAGGGCGCGCGTGGCCGGAAGCGGTGCTACGAGGTCTTGCCTGCGGGTGAGCAGGAACTTAAACGCTGGGTGGCGGAGGCGGATGACCCGCCACCTCTGCGCGATGCCATGATGGTGCGCTTAAGGGCGGAAGCTGCACTGGGCACAGGCGCCGGGGTTGAGAATGATCTGCTGCACAGGCTGGCCCGGCACCGCACGCAGCTGGCTTTGTATGAAGACATTGAACAGCGCGATTTCACTGGCCGGGAATTGTCGGCGGCCGAGCAACTGCAATATCTGATTCTGCAGTCCGGTCTGGCTACGGAACGCGAGCATATCCGCTTTTGCGAAAAAGCGCTGGCGCTGCTGGAGGCGCTGGAACCCGCAAAGGGTTAAGCGCGGGTAATCTCTTTTACAGTCAACCAATGTGGCATGGTGGCCAGTTGCCCTGTCTTATAATCCTGCGCGTACCTTATCCCGGAGCAACTAATCTCGCGGCTATACCGTCGTCTCACCTTCTTGATTACAGCAGAAAACGCCAGCGGGTTGATTGCACAGAGCAGGTAAAAACCAGTCAGGTCAGCAGATGGGGCTACCCGGCTCAGATCGTTCAGTTTTGCCTGATTAAAATTAAGAAAAGTCTTAATGGTTAACGCAATGGCACTCAGCAGCAGAATAATAACTGCGGTATTGAACAGCATTTTTTACCGGGGAAATAGTTGCAGAGGTGCTGAGTTTCAGAGGTGCAGAGATGCAGAGCTGCGTCTATTCAGAATCACAACCGTATAGTTTGCGCCATACAGGCATTTATCGGCTGTTTATTGAAGAGTTGGTATTTACTGATTCGGGCTGTTAATGGGCAGCCTGAGCATAAACCGGGTTTTATCCGGAACCGATGTCACTTCGATAGAGCCATGATGAAGTTCTGCAATGGATTTGACGATTGCCAGACCAAGCCCCACACCTTCACGCTGGCTGTTCCCTCTGGAAGGGTCTGTCTGGTAAAAGCGGTCAAACAGCCGGCTCAGGTGTTTTTCATCGATCTTTTTCCCGCCATTTTCAATCGTGATCAGCGCCTGATTTTCCTGCTGTGTTACGAAGATACCGACGTCTGCTCCCGCCGGACTGTGGTTGATGGCGTTGGATATCAGGTTGTTCAGAGCCCGCCGGAACATGGTGCGGTCTACCTCAGCCATTACGGCGTCACCCGATACTTTAAGCGGCACCTGTTTTTCTTCCGCCAGCGGTTCAAAGTAGTCGGTAAGCGTTTTGATTTCTTCTGCCAGGTTCAGTGAGGTTTTTTCCAGCGTTAATTGTTTATTGTCAGTTTTTGCCAGCCACAGCATATCGCGGATCATAACGCTGAGTCTGTCGTACTCTTCAAGGCTGGAATAGAGTATGTCGCGGTATTCTTCTGTGCTTCTGTCTTTATTAAGCGCTACCTGGGTTTGGGTGCTGAGGTTGGTAATTGGTGTTCGCAATTCATGGGCAATATCCGCTGAAAACTGGGAAAGCTTCTGAAAGCTCTCTTCAACGTGGCTGATCATTTCATTAAAGGCCTGAATCAGTTCGCTTAATTCTTCGGGGGCGTGGTCGGAATTCAGGCGATGGCTGAGGTTGTGTACATCAATATTCTGAATTTCTTTGCTCAGCCGGTGGAGTGGCCGGTGGCCGATACGAATAGCTACCCAGGCCGCAACAATTGTCAGGATGCCGGCGAGCAGCATCAGGCCCCACAGGGTTTTACGAAAATTCTGCATAAAATCGTGGTGAAAATCGGTGGTCACCGCGACCGCAATTTTAGCGCCATCAATAAAACGATTCAGTGACTCTGGTGTGAGTATTGCTCCCTGATATTGGTGATCTCCGGTCTGCCATTTATATAAATTGTCTGCCCGAATTGATTTGATCACGGATGCATTGTTGAGCAGTGGCGAAAAGTCCGGCTCGGTACCTGTATAAATGGGTAATCCCTGCTTATCGAACACCGCAAAGTAAATACCGTGATGACCGGAAACGGCATTTTGCAGCCGGGATTCCAGTGTCTGCCCGGTAAATTTATCCAGCCCTAGAATCGCTTTTTCAACCGAAAGGGCAACCACGCGGAGCTCATCGGCATCCTGCTGATTAAAATGGTGCAACACTGATCGTTGCACCAGCAAACCCAGAATGATAAAGCAAAGCACGATGGCCAAACCGACCAGCAGTGCCATATGCAGCGCTAATGACAGGGGGCGGCGGTCAGATTTCACGCTGAGCGTCCAGAACATAACCCATGCCGCGCACGGTATGAATTAATTTGGTTTCGAAATCGTCATCAATTTTTGAGCGTAACCGCCGTATGGCAACATCAATAACATTGGTGTCGCTGTCAAAATTCATATCCCAGACCTGAGAGGCAATTAAGGAGCGTGGCAAAACTTCGCCCTGACGTCTTAACATTAATTCCAGTAAGGCAAATTCTTTGTTGGTCAGATTAATACGTTGTTTATTGCGGTGAGCAACCCGGCGTTTGAGATCCAGGGTTAAATCGGCGATGTGCATTTCATCCAGTTCGGATTTGGGCTGTCCCCGTCGTAGCAGGGTTCTTACGCGTGCCAGTAATTCAGCAAAGGCAAAGGGTTTAACCAGATAATCATCGGCGCCAAGTTCCAGCCCTTTAACGCGGTCATCTACCGAATCCCGGGCGGTGAGAAACAGCGTAGCAGTATCGCAATGACGCTCACGCAGCGAACGCAATATCTGCCAGCCATCAATGTCCGGCAACATGACATCAAGAATGATCAGTTCGAAGGTTTCGGTGACTGCAAGGTGGTGGCCGTCCAGTCCGTTATTAGCCAGTGAGACCGAGAACCCCGCTTCGGTGAGCCCTTTGCGTAAGTACTCGCCCGTTTTAGCTTCGTCCTCAATGATGAGTAATTTCATCAGCAGACTCCCAGGTCAGAGGTGGCGCAGTCTAGTTATCGGTGGCTGACGATAAGATGACAGTTACATTACATCAATGTAATCAATGCGTCACTTTGAGGTCAGTTACCGGCTCTTATTCTACAGGCTATCCGTTGAATTCATTTTTTACATTAAGACTGAGTCTATGAATAAAAAATATTCTTTAACACAAGGCCATGCTCCGCTGTCGAGACGGCGTTTTGTTCAGGGGCTGGGGACTGCCGGAGTTGCTTTATCACTGTCTGGTTTGATGGGAACCCGCGCGTTTGCGGCCGGCGCAGAGGGTAGTGCGTCTGTTCCGCTGCTGAAGGGCACCAGTTTCGACCTCGAAGTGGCCGAACAACGGGTTAATTTTACCGGTGTTGTACGGACTGCGACGACGATTAATGGCTCTGTCCCGGCACCGACGCTGATCTGGCGTGAAGGCGAGACGGTAACCATACGCGTGACCAACCGTCTGTCGGTACCTACCTCGATTCACTGGCATGGAATTATTTTGCCGTTTCAGATGGACGGTGTGCCGGGTATCAGTTTCCGTGGCATTGCCCCCGGCGAAACCTTTACCTACCGCTTTAAAGTGCAACAGAGTGGCACTTATTGGTATCACTCCCACAGCGGCTTTCAGGAAATGACCGGCATGTACGGCAGTATCATCGTGTTGCCGGCTGCGGGTGAGCGCTTCCCGGCCGACCGGGACTATGTTGTGCAGCTCTCAGACTGGACCGATGAAGATCCGATGGCGGTGTTCGCCAAGCTCAAGCACCAGAGTGATTACTACAATTTTAACCAGCCAACGGCTGTTGATTTTGCCCACGATGTTTCCGCCGTTGGGGTGCAGCAGGCACTTTCCCAGCGGCGCATGTGGAATCAGATGCGCATGAGTCCGGGTGACCTGGCCGATGTTTCGGCAGAAACCTTTACCTACCTGATGAACGGTACAACCCCTGCCGGTAACTGGACCGGGCTGTTTAAACAGGGTGAGAAAGTACGTCTGCGCTTTGTTAACGGCGCCAGCAATACTTTTTACGATGTGCGTATTCCAGGTCTGCCACTGACGGTTGTGCAGACTGATGGCCAGGATGTGGAACCGGTAACGGTAGATGAATTCCGGTTTGGCCCGGGCGAAACCTACGATGTTGTGGTTGAGCCAGAGGAGGATGCGTACACCATTTTTGCGCAATCTATGGACCGCAGCGGCTATGCCAGCGGTACCTTGGCAGTGCGCAGCGGACTGACCGCGATTGTGCCGGCGCTGGACCCTCCGCAGCCGCTGACCATGGCCGATATGATGGGCCAGATGAACGGTATGAACCACAGTGGCCACGGCAGCATGCCGATGGGGCAGATGAAGGAGATGAGCCACGACAGCATGCCGATGGATAGCATGAACCGCGATGGCATGAGCATGAACCACGACGGCATGAGTATGAACCACGACGGCATGAGCATGAATCACGACGGCATGACCATGAATCACGATGGCATGACCATGAACCACGATAGCCGGGCACTGGCGAAGCCTTCTCAAACCGTACGTCATGCCCGCACCGAATACGGGCCTGGTACCGATATGCGCGTCGATAGCCCGCGTACAAATCTTGATGATCCGGGTGTCGGATTACGTGACCTGAGCCAGAGTGGATTGCGGCCGCCGGGTCACCGGGTGCTGACTCTGGATATGCTGCATACCATCGGCGGTTCGCTGGATAAGCGGCTGCCGGAACGGGAAGTCGAACTGCACCTTACCGGCAATATGGAACGCTACGCCTGGTCTTTTGACGGGCTGGAATTCGGCCAGTCTACGCCGGTGCATTTCCGTCACGGCGAGCGGCTGCGGGTGATTCTGCAGAACGACACCATGATGACCCATCCTATGCATATGCACGGCATGTGGAGTGAGCTGGAAAACGAACGCGGCGAGTTTGTTGCCCGCCGCCACACCATTCCGGTGCAGCCAGCGCAGCGCATCAGTTTTCAGGTTACGGCGGATGCGCTCGGACGTTGGGCCTGGCACTGCCATCTGCTGTTTCATATGGATGCGGGCATGTTCCGCGAGGTGGTGGTGTCATGAGCATGTACAAAGAGCTCTCCGTTCTGGCGGCCGCCATCGTTATCAGCAGTTACAGCCTGTCAGCCCAAGCTGAGAGCATGGCCGGTATGTCACATGATGATATGCCAGCCTCTTCAGTGGCGGACGCAGAATCAGCACCCATGACGATGGGCACGATGCGTATGCAGGGTGGCAAGGCACCGGCCGAGGCCCGCGATCCGCACAGCTATGCCAATGGCATGACGCTGGACAGCGGTGCTTATGTGCTGCCGGCGGTACCCCGTTTACGTCTGGCCGATGAGCACAATTTCTGGGCTGTGGCCTTTAACCGTTTTGAGGCGGTGAGAGCAGATGACGGCGATTACGGACTCTACGATGCCCAGGCCTGGTTTGGTGGCAGCTACGATCGCGCTGTAATCAAGGCTGAGGGCGAGGTGGTGGCCGGCACGCTGGAAGAAAGCCAGACCGAGCTGTTCTACAGCCATGCTGTAACCGCTTATTGGAATGTGCAGGCCGGGGTGCGCCACGACAGTGGTTCAGGCCCGGACCGTAACTGGCTCGGAGTGGGAATTCAGGGGCTTGCGCCTTACTGGTTCGAGGTTGATGCCACACTTTATGCCGGTGAGCAGGGACGTTCGCTGTTGCAGGTTGAGGCGGAATACGAGCTGCTGTTAACGCAGCGCTGGATTGTGCAGCCGCGCGCGGAAATGACCCTCTACGGTAAGTCTGATTCGGATAATGGTATCGGCCGTGGCCTTTCGGCCATCGATGCCGGCGTGCGCCTGCGTTATGAGTTCAGCCGCCAGTTCGCTCCCTATGTGGGCGTGGAATGGCAGGGCCGGTTTGGCGACACCGCCGATGCGGTCCGGGCCGGTGGTGATAGTCCCCGCGCTGCCGACTGGGTGGCCGGATTAAGGTTCTGGTTTTAACGGTAATAACCATTTTTCAACCATAAGGTGTGTGACATGAAAACAATATCAACAGCTGTTTGGGTACTGGTTTCCGGCATTGCATTTTCGGCGCTGGCCAATGCCCATGATCCTTCTGAACATGCGGCGAAAGGTGAAAGTCCTGACTGCAGTGCGATGCCGGACATGCATCAGGCGTCAATGAACGCATCCGATCCGGTGATGCAGGCGATGATGAAAAAATGCGCAGAGGCCATGCATGGTAATGCAAAGGATCAGAAGCAGGATCAGAAGCAGGATCAGAAGCAGGATCAGAAGCAGGATCAGAAACATGGTTCTGCCCATAAAGATGACAGCGGGCATCACCAGACATCCGGCGGGCATGATGGGGGTGATCAACATGGGCATTAATCCTGACGGCACAGGATGCATAACCCCTGAGGCTATCAGGACCGGGCAGGAAATATCATGTTGAATATCATCAGGGGCATGATTCTGGCGGGCGTTATTCTGCTGCTGGCGGGTTTTGGCTTTATTTATTCCGGCGTGTACTCCGTGGCTGCCGACACGCCGCATAACCCTTTGACCTATTGGCTGCTGGAGACGTTACGGGAGCGATCAATTGACAGAGCCTCCCGCCCGCTTGATGTGCCGGATCTCAATTCAGCTGATTGGCTGCTGGCCGGTGGTCCGGATTACAACGAGATGTGCGCCGGCTGTCATTTACGGCCGGGAAAAACCTATAGTGATATGAGCCTTGGCTTGTATCCCGTGCCTCCCAATTTAACCGCCGGTCTGGATGAGCATGAACATGCGGATGACGATAAACAAAGCCTTGCCCGTCGTCAGTTCTGGATTATTAAACACGGTATTAAAGCCTCTGGCATGCCTGCCTGGGGTAAGACCCACGACGATCAGCGCATCTGGGCTATGGTGGCTTTCCTGCAACGTCTGCCGGAGCTGACTGAAGAGCAATATCAGATTCTGACGGCGAGGGATAAGGCCAGCTCCGGGCATCACTAGCCTGAGCGGGAAAACTACTGGCTCCGGCAGTGCTGCGCTGATCAGGCCCGGCCTGAAAACGGGGGAATATGACCTGTTATTTAAGTGGAATATTGCGGACAAGAGGATAACAAAGTGGCTACAGAGACTACGGATAGTGCTGCATCAACGCGGTCACCCGACAGACATCTGCCGCGGCAGGAACTGTTGGTTGAAGGTGCCAGTTGCGCCAGTTGTGTGAAAAAAATTGAGACTGCACTGCAACATGTAACCGGTGTAACTAAGGCTGAAATGAACTTAGCGCAACGCACGGTCAGCATTGAGGGCAGCGCCGATGCCAGTGCTCTGATTAAGGCGGTCGAGCAGGCCGGTTACGGTGCCAAAGTTCAGCAGGCGGAAAGTGAAAGCGACGCTCTGGCGGAAAAAGAGCAAGCCGACTGGGCCTATTACAAACGCCTGATGCGGGAAATGATCATCGCACTCGGCCTTGGGATACCGCTGATGATCTATAGCCTGGTCGTTGGCGAAATGACCGTTACCACTACCAGTGAACGCATAGTCTGGTTGATTGTCGGGCTGCTGACACTGGCCGTGATGGTATTTTCCGGCCGGCATTTTTATGTGGGAGCCTGGCAGTCGTTTAAAAATCATTCGGCAAATATGGATACCCTGATTGCTCTGGGGACAGGTACGGCCTGGATCTATTCGATGGTGGTGGTGTTGGCTCCTGATGTGATGCCGGGTATGGCACGCCACGTCTATTTTGAAGCGACTGCGATGATCATCGGTTTAATTAATCTGGGCCTCGCGCTGGAACTCAAAGCCCGTGGCAAAACCTCAGAAGCCGTCAAACGTCTGATCGGACTGCAACCTAAAACGGCGCGGATTATCCGCGATGGTTATGAAACAGATATTCCGATTTCACAGGTTGAGCTGCACGATCTGGTGCGTGTGCGTCCTGGTGAGAAAGTCCCGGTCGATGGTGAAGTGACTGACGGCCATACCAGCATCGATGAATCGATGCTGACCGGTGAACCCATGCCGGTCGAAAAAGGTGAGGGCGATGAAGTGGTGGCCGGCACCATCAACAAAACTGGCTCCATAGTGTTCAAAGCAACACGGGTGGGGAAAGACACGGCACTGGCGCAGATTATCGATATGGTAAAACGTGCGCAGAATTCAAAACCGCCCATCGGTCGGCTGGCCGATGTTATTTCAGCCTATTTTGTTCCCATTATTATGATCATTGCGATTGTCAGTGCTCTGGCCTGGCTGAATTTCGGGCCGGAACCGGTGGTGGCTTTTGCGATGGTGTCGGCAACGACGGTTCTGATTATTGCCTGTCCCTGCGCACTGGGGCTGGCCACGCCGATGTCGGTGATGGTCGGCGTTGGTAAGGCCGCAGAGGCGGGGGTTCTGATCCGCAACGGCGAAGCCTTACAAACCTCATCCAGAATTACGGCCATGATTCTGGATAAAACCGGCACTATTACTCTGGGCTCACCTAAGGTGACCGATATTGTCACGGCCGCAGCGATGGATGAAACACGTACCCTGCAATTAGCGGCCAGCCTGGAATCTGGCTCTGAACATCCGTTGGCGCAGGCCATTGTTGAATCTGCCAACGAGCGGGGGATCGACCTGTTAGCGATGAGTCAGTTTAACGCCATCGCCGGCCATGGCGTCGAGGCAATCGTCGATGGGCAGCAGCTGCTGTTTGGTAATGAAAAGCTGATGCAAGAGCGCAGCATTACGCTGGGATCTTTTATTGATAAGGCTCAGCATCTGGCCGCCGATGCCAAAACGCCGATGTATCTTGCCGTCAACGGCACCCTGGCGGGCATTATCGCTGTGGCTGACCCGATTAAAGAGGACTCCATCGCTGCTATCAAACGCCTGCAACGGAGTGGCATTCGTGTGGTGATGTTGACCGGGGATAACCGTGCTACCGCCAAAGCGGTCGCAGAAAAAGCGGGTATTACAGAATTCTTTGCTGAGGTCTTGCCGGAAGATAAATCCGAAAAAGTACAGGAGCTTCAGATGCTGGGCGAGGTCGTGGGAATGACCGGTGATGGCATTAATGATGCGCCGGCATTGGCCATTGCCGATGTTGGTTTTGCCATTGGCACGGGTACTGATGTCGCTATCGAAAGCGCCGACATAACCCTGATGCGTGGTTCGCTGCATGGACTGGCCGATGCCATTGCCATCAGTAAGGCGACGCTGCGTAATATTAAACAGAACCTGTTGGGTGCCTTTTTTTATAACGTTGCCGGTGTGCCTTTTGCGGCCGGGGTGCTGTATCCGTTTTTCGGATTATTATTAAGTCCGGTAATTGCCGGTGCAGCAATGGCATTCTCATCACTGACGGTGGTTACCAATGCCAACCGTCTGCGCTTATTTAAAGCGCAGGAACATTAAGGGGAAATGGCATGATGATCTTAATTAATCTGGCCGGCTTAGCGTTAATTGCACTGATTGTCTGGTGGTTCTGGCTGTATCAGCCGCCGCAAACCACGTTGGGTAACGATGAATTGCTGATCATTGTTGAAAACGGCACCTATCAGCCGGCGCGTATCAGGCTTCCTGCCAACCAGCCCGTCAGTCTTAATTTTTTGCGTAAAGACGCATCGCCCTGTTCGGAGGTACTGCTGATACCGGATTTACATATCAGCGAGACCTTGCCGTTAAACAAACGCCAACGTATTGATTTACCACCGATGTCTAAAGGTGAGTACGCCTTTCACTGCCAGATGCAGATGTATCGCGGCCAGCTTACGGTGGAATAGAGGATGCTATCTGCTCTTTGGCTTGTCCGGGAGCCGTTGTGGTTGCCGAATACCGTACAGAGAACGCTGAAATTGACTGACCGCCGTAAAACTCGGCTGGCAACGGCGGATGGGTAAAAATATTAAAGATCATGCCAAATATCGGGCACTCTTTTTTAACAAAATTCCATCTGATGAGAAGGAAATAAATATGAGCGATAAAAAACACCGATTAGGCGTATCAGAAGTGAATCTGGTGGTGCGTCATCTGCAACTGGAGCCTGTTGACGAGAACAAACGGCAAGCAGCTATTGCTGAGATTGATCAGCTTTACGGTCTCGATTGCATATCCTTTGACGAAAAAAGCCGGGTGCTGAATCTTGCGTATGACGCTTCCAGAGTTAATCTGGACAATATAGAAGACATTTTGAGTGCCCATGATGTCGCCGTCAGTCATGACTGGTGGACGCACTTTAAAGAAGGCTATTACAAGTTTGTTGATGATAATGTTAAAGAAAACGCGATTCGTGAGCCCTGGAGCTGTCATAAATCCCCACCGGGAAGTGGACGAAAACGCTGATAGATAATGATCAGGGATGTGCAGATATTGTATCGCTGTACTGAATACGATGGCTGATGTTTGTTTTGCTATTTTGGATTTCCAAAAGGATGGTGAAATATGAAACTGAATACTCAAAAATTTGCTTTGGCTTGTGCTCTGACTGCAGCCGTTTTGTGGCTTGCCTGCAGCGCTTTGGTGAGTCTGTTGCCGGGCCTTATGTTATCTATGTCCGGGCATATGGTGCATATGCAGCTGGAAAATATGGGCTGGCACCTGACGGTAGTTGGCTTTATTGGTGGTTTGGTTGCCTGGTCAGCGATTGCGGGCGCTACCGGGGCACTGCTGAGCGCAATCTATAATCGATTGCTTTAAATTACCGTTCAATATCGGCTTACGCCATAAGCGCAGGTTGTTCTGAACAGCATAATAGCCACCAGTCGCGCGCTGTACTCTGAGCGCGACCAATGGGATCGGGTCTGATTTATTCAGAATCTTCCAGTGTCAGGGTAAACCATCCTCCGGCAATATGCTTATGGGTCCAGACACCCAAAAGTACAACGCTTCCATTTTCATTACTGATCAGTTTGAAATAATCTTTCCAGGGCTGATGATCATAATTCATTGTGGCCGTGGCTTCTTCACGCCAGCGAATATCTGTCATGCCAACATTGCCCCAGATCGGGATCGGAAAGTACAGCTTGTCAGCCCAGCGGAATAACAGTGGGTCCCCCTGATGTTGTGTACGGTAGCGTTTACCCCACTTAATACCCAGAAGGCTGAGTGGGCGAACGATTACCCATTCGGCAAGATCCAATACAGAACCATTGGTTCTTAAAATTTTTCCTTTCCAGTAGCGACCCACCAGATCTTCTTTGGCGCTTACATTGGGCAGTGAATCGTACAGGCGAACCAGATCTTCTTCGTTATAAGCGATGTCTTGCTGTTCAAGGATCTCTGTTTTGATTTGATCCAGCGGTTTGCCAGAGCCTTCGAGTCTCCGATTCTGCCACTTGCCTTCATTCCAGACCGATGACTTAGGCTGAAGGTGGCACATGCCGCTGATCAGCATATTCAGCGGAAACATTACCCATTGCGCCACGTCATACAGGATGCCTGGCAGGTTGATGACTAATTTACCTTTGGTATTCATAGGGATTTTTACCTTTATTGTTGTTCTGTTGGGCCAGTGGTGTGCCATGCTTTTAAAACTGAATGGCGTGTCACTCTTGATTTTCAGGGTTTCATAAACAGGAGGGAGGGTCAAGCCATAAATATTTGCACCACCAGAGCCGTTCAGTCGTTCCTCTTCCCAAAGTCGGTCGTATGGAGGTGGGCAGTACGGCGCTGCAAATAAGCTGAATAACGTCAGGGGAGATGCCGCCCGAGAGAATAGCGGCGCTGTTTCAGCATTAAACATTCCGGAAAAGTCAGGTCTGCTGCTGACAACAGGTTGATTGCACAGCGCGGTTAAGGGCCATTCGGGTCGGTGAGTGGGCTACCCGGGTTGTGCAGAACTTCTGCAGCTGGTTATTTATCAATTTTTATCGATGCGAAACGTTTCCGATACTCCGCAGGTGTAATCCCCACAAGGCGAACAAAAGCGCGTCTGAGAGTATCGGCATCAGGAAAGCCACAACGCGTGCTGCTTGTTCTGGTGCAGGTGGTATCTGTCGTTAAGGCTTTTCCTCGCAGTCCTGATTTTAAGGAGGATATTATTCAAACATTTTATGAGGGCATAAAGCATAAGCCTGATACTACCTTCGGAAATGTGAAGGCGGATGTGATTGCCGGTAAGGAACCCCATTTTCATAGAGGTAATTTCTGTAGCCTGATCCGTTGCTCGGCCTGGGTTGGCTGATATCGTTTTGTATTTGTTGCTTTCTCTGTTCTGAATTTTATCTGAGCAGATAGGTTTCGGTGAAATATCAGCGTCCGGCTTATCAGGGACCAAAACAAGGTAAAAATCATGCTGTATAGGATCATTTATAGAAGCCACTTGTCAGGCTAAACCACTCATGTGGTTACTATTAGGTGCATATTCAAACAGTAAAATATTTGAATATGCACGGGGATAACTGATTTCTGAAGTGAATCTGATAATTGTATTTTCCTTAATTTTATCGACCGCTGTAGACAGGCTTGCGACGCTCAATCCAGGCGTCCAGTCCGGTAATAATATCGTCCGTATGAAGCATGCGGGCGAACTGTTCTTTTTCTATTTCAAGCCCTTCACCAATGGTTGTGTTTAAGCCTCGGGTTACTGCTGAAATGATTCGGGCTGTGGCTAAAGGGGAGTGCTGCAATATACGGTTAGCCAGCTGAATGGCTGTCGGTATCAAATCTTCATGGGGGACAACCTGATTGACCAGGCCCATTTCATATGCCCGTTCTGGTGAAAATCTATCGCCTGTCAGGAGTAATTCCAGAGCGCGCTTTCGCCCGGCCAACCGGGGCAAGCGCTGGGTTCCACCAAAAGTAGGGGGGATTCCGATGTTTATTTCAGGCTTGGCGAAGATAGCTTTTTCGCTGGCGACGGCCAGATGTGCTGCCTCTGTAATTTCACAACCGCCGCCAAATGCAATGCCATTCACCGCAACGATAATGGGTTTTGGAAAAGACTCAATTCTTGATGTCATTTGCTGTCCGCGACGAACAAATTCCCTCACAGCGACATCGCCTCCCTGTTTGATACTTTGGGTAAATTCGTGAATGTCGCCACCCGCAGAGAAAGCGCTTTCTCCTGCGCCTGTCAAAATTATGGCGCGAATCGATGTGTCGTTTTCAATTTCATCCAGAAGTTCTAGCAAGAGATCATTTGTTGCATAGTTAAGGGCGTTTAATTTTTCCGGTCGATTTAACGTCAGGAATGCTATATCACTCTTTTTTTCGATAATAATCAGCGGCTTCATTATGTAATCCTTATAAGCATTTAGTGGTTGAAAAGATAATATTCGTAGATTAGGATTTTTTACACTCACTATACGGTATACATAAATGGCTGATGCGAAGAAGGATACGAAAACACGCATTCTGAATGCTGCCAAAACGCTGTTCTATATGACAGGAATCAGAGCAACAAGCGTCGATGCCATTGCAGAAAAAGCCGGTATTACGAAGCGAACACTGTATTATCACTTTCAGAGTAAGGATGAACTGATTACTGAGTATCTGAGGTCCAGAGATCAGTTAAACCTGCAGGCGTATAAAAAATGGTTTGATGACGAAGAAGGTGAGATTACTGATAAAGTTCGGGCGGTTTTTAACGGAGTTTCAGAAACGACAAGTCATCCGAAGTGGAGAGGGTGCGGGTTTCAGAGAACAGTGGGTGAATTAGCTAATAAGCCAGGCCACCCGGCGATAAAAACAGCATCTTTACACAAGAAAAATGTCGAAGAATGGTTCGCTGAAGAATTTCGCCGCTATGGCCTGATAAACTCAGAGGCTACAGCGCGTTATGTTTTTCTTTTACTTGAGGGAGCATTATCATCGATGTTAGTTCACCATGACCCGGCTTATATCCATGAATCCGCTAACGCAGCGATATTACTGATTGCTCAGGGAATGCGCGTTAAGGGCGCCACGGATAGTTGAGTCTTTTCAGACAGATATATGTTTAGTCAGTAGTATTTGTTATCAAAACAAGGTGTTCTTTCCATTCTTCCATATATGCAAAGCTGGCGGAATTTAAATTATTTCCAGGTGCTATCTTGCAAAGCGATACTTTTCTTTACTTGTCTTATGCCGGATATGGTATTTGTCCCATTTTTACGGAAAGCCTGAGATTGCTGGTTCGGTACTCAAATGAAGCCGACCGTTAAAGCGAACTGTTGATAGCCGACTTTTGACAGCCGACTAATGTGTCATGGTATACAGCGTCAGGGCTGTTTAGTCTGTCAGTCAAACAGAGGAGAGTATTATGATTCAGCATCCGGCGGGCATTATGCAGATCGACGCCGATTACGTCGCGCACGGTCTGGCCAGTGTCTACTTAATCCGTCAGGGGGATCGTCTGGCGTTAATTGAAACCGGCACTGCCCATACGGTGCCGCATGTGCTGGCGGCGATTGCCGAACTGGGGTTAACGCCTGAGCATCTCGACTGGATTATTCTTACCCATATTCATCTCGATCATGCCGCTGGTGCCGGGGCGTTAATGGCACAATGCCCGAATGCCAAACTGGTGGTTCATCCGCGCGGTGCGGCGCATATGATTAACCCGGCAAAACTCGAAGCCGGCACCATGGCGGTGTACGGCGAAGAAAATTACCGCAAATTATACGGTGCGTTAATTCCGGTGACCGCAGAGCGGGTGGTTGAGGCGGCCGAAGGTTTTACGCTGAACTTTAATGGCCGTACCTTTACCTTTTTCGATACGCCGGGACACGCGCTGCACCATGTGTGTATTCACGATTCGCTGAGCAATGCGCTGTTCAGCGGCGACACCTTTGGTGTGTCATACCGTATTTTTGATACCGCAGAGGGTGGTGTGCTGTTGTTTGTGACCACCACGCCGGTGCATTTTGATCCGCAGGCTATGCGTGCCAGTATTGAGCGGATTGCTGCGCTGGAACCTGCGGCGGTGTATCTCACCCATTACGGCCCGGTTGCTGCTGATAACACCAATGTGGCGCAACTGCTGGCGTCGCTGGATGCTTTTGTGGCTATTGCCAGCGCCGAAAAGGAGCGCAAAGAAGGGCGGGTTGAACGTATGGCCGCTGCCATTCTTGACTGGCTGATGGCCCGTGCGCGAGAGCTGAATCCGGCGCTGGATGACGCCCTCCGCTGGCGCTGGCTGGCGACTGATGCCCGGCTTAATGCGCAGGGGCTTGAGGTCTGGCTCAGCCGTCAGGAAGCCTTATCGTGATCAGCTTTCTGCCTCAACTTTCCGTCATTAACCCTTCGTCATCAACTCTCAGGCATTAACCTTCTGCTATGAGTCTGACGCGGTATCAGCGCGACTGCAGGTGACTGGTGTCACTTGCAGTCTGGTTTATCTGTGTTGCTGTTTCTGACAGATAAATTCTATTGGCTGTGCTGTCATGGCGCAGACTTAATTCTGTTATTTTCTATTAACTTTACTGTCATTAAACTCTTTTAGTGTCATGGGCTTTCTGCTACTAAGGACAGCCCGATCCATGAAACCGACCCGTACACCTTTTCTCCGTCTGGCCCTGTATTCTGCCGTTGCTCTGGGGCTCTCGGCCTGTGGTTCTGACGATGACAACAGCGACAATAGCAATAACGGCAATACAGATGCTGCTGGCAAGGCTGCTACCGTTATCCTGCGGGTAATGGAAACCACCGACCTGCACGCCAATATCATGAATTTCAACTACTACCAGAACGCGCAGGACGACACGGTCGGTCTGGTGAAAACGGCGTCGCTGATCAATGCCGCCCGTGCAGAAGTGAAAAACAGCGTACTGGTGGATAACGGTGATTTACTGCAGGGCAGCCCGCTGGGTGATTATGTTGCCAAGGTTAAGGGGCTGAATACCAATGAGGTTCATCCGATTTATAAAGCGATGAACCTGCTCGATTATGACGTGGCGAACATCGGTAACCATGAGTTTAACTATGGTTTGCCTTTCCTGAAAGAAGCACTGGACGATGCCGGTTTTCCTTATATCTCCGCCAACGTTTTCTTTGATGATGCCGACAACGACAGCACGAACGATATTCCTTACTTTAAGCCTTATGTGCTGCAGGATAAGCAGGTGCTGGACAGCGAAGGTCTGGCCCACACCCTGACCATTGGCTATATCGGTTTTGTGCCGCCACAGATTCTGCAGTGGGATAAAAACAATCTGGAAACGCGGGTAATTGCCAAAGACATCGTCGATATGGCCAGGCACTATGTTCCGCAAATGAAGCAGGAAGGTGCCGATATTATTATTGCCATCGCGCACTCCGGTATTACCACCGAGGCCCGTAGCGGCGGCGAAGAAAACGCCAGCCTTTATTTGTCGCAGGTTGAAGGTATTGACGCCATTATGTTCGGCCACGCGCATCGTAATTTCCCGGGTGACAGCGGTTACGATAACGTTGCCGGTATCGATAATGTTAAGGGAACATTAAACGGTATTCCGGCGGTTATGCCTGGTTACTGGGGGAAATATCTGGGTTATATCGACATGACGCTGGCGCTGAATACGGATGGCCAGTGGCAGGTAAGCGACAGCCAGTCGACCCTTAAACCCATTTCGCAGAGCAATCCGGACCGCTCTGTTACCTCGTTGGTGGCGAATCATGCCGGCATTGAAGCGGCTGTCGCGGCGGATCATGCCGATGTACGTCAGTGGGTGAGTGAGCCTTTTGCCAAAATTTCGGCACCGGTAAACAGCTTTTTTGCGCTGGTGCAGGATGATCCGTCTATTCAGGTCGTCACTGATGCCCAGACCTGGTACGTGGAATCGATTGTTGCGGGTACGGAATATGCCAGCCTGCCAATTCTGTCGGTCGGTGCACCATTCCGCGCCGGGCGTGGTGGCGCCGATGATTTTACCGATCTGAGTGCGGGTAATGTGTCATACGGCAATGTGGCCGACCTGTATATTTATCCGAACACGCTGAAGGTGATGAAGCTCACCGGTGCGGACGTTAAAGAATGGCTGGAAATGTCAGCCGGTCAGTTTAATACCATCGTGCCTGGCAGCTCAGGTTCTGAACTGATTAATGCCAGTTTCCCAAGTTATAACTTTGATGTGATTGACGGCATTACCTACGAGATTGATGTCAGTCAGGAAGCGCGTTACGACGTGTCCGGTAATCTGATTGACGCGGCGCACAACCGTATTAAAAACGTCCGTTATAACAATGCCGCTATTGTCGATGCCGATGAATTTCTGGTAGTCACCAATAATTACCGTGCCGGTGGCGGTGGTCATTTCCCTGGTGTCAGCAGCGATAAAATTGTAATTGATGCACCGAACGAGAATCGTCAGACCGTTGCCGATTATCTGATCGCCATGACCGAACAGAATCCGGTAACGGGTTTTGATCCATCAGCTGATAATAACTGGTCGTTTACCTCGCTGAGCAATACCAGCGTGGTGTTCAGAAGTTCGGCAAAAGACTCGGCAAAAGCCTTTGCTGCCGGTAACGCCGCTGTTACCTATAACAGCACTGATGCCGATGGTTTTGGTGTTTACAGTATTAATCTGCAATAAGCTTTATCGGCGAATTAAAAACGGGAGCCAGCGGCTCCCGTTTTTAATTGCAGGCGAGCGGTCGTCAGGAAAAATTATCCCAGTAGGGCGTGTCGCCGTAATAATCGCTGATAAAGTCGAGAAAACTGCGCACCTTGCCGGATAATAACTGGCGGTGCGCATACACCGCATACAGGCCGATGGCTTCAGGTTCTGAGCCTTGTAAAATAACCTGCAGTTTTCCTTCCCGGATCGCCGGCCCGGCAATAAAGGTGGGCTGTACCACAATGCCCGCACCGGCAATGGCTGCCTGGGTTAATACATCACCGTTATTCGCCTGAAAGGCGCTGTTAAGCTGGCCGCTTAAACCGGCCCCGGGCACCAGAATGGTTTCTTCCGTGGCGTAGCTGTAATGCAGATAACGATGGTCTTTCAGCTCTGCGCGGCTTTGTGGGGTTCCGTACTGTTTTAAATATTCCGGCGAGGCGCAGGTCACCAGTCTTATTGGCGCGATGTGCCGGGCAATGAGTGACGAGCTTTGCAGGCGGCCGATGCGCAGGGCAATATCGAAACCTTCTTCAATAATATCCACCTTGCGGTCGTTCAGTTGCAGATCGATGCGCACATCCGGCCATTGCGCCTGAAATTCGGTGAGCGGTTTTGCCAGATGGCTGATGGCAAAGGATACCGGCGCGCTGATGCGTAATACGCCGCGCGCTGTGTTCTGCAGCTCGCCGAGCTGATTTTCCAGATCATCCATATCGGCCAGTATCTGCTGCGCGCGCTGAAAACAGGCGCTGCCGGCCTCGGTAATGTTGACCTGACGGGTGGTGCGGTTAAGCAGGCGGGTATTCAGATGCGCTTCCAGTTGCGACACGTATTTGCTGACCAGCTGCGGGCTCAGATCAAGCCGTTCGGCGGCGCGGGCAAAGGAACCCTCGCTGACTACGGCAACAAAGGCTTTCAGGCTGTCGATGCGATCCATTGTTTATCTTCATTTTGTTGATAATTAAACAATGATAGCGATATTTATCGCCAAAATGAAAACAACTACAGTGGATTCAAGCAGTGAGGAATTCCCCTCAGCCCAAACGCATCTCAGCGGGAGCACATTATGAACACTCAACTTATTCAACGCGTACTGAACACCAATGCAGGTCTGGCCGCACTGGCCCTGCGTATTCCGGTTGGCCTGATTCTGGCCGCTCACGGTTCGCAAAAGCTGTTCGCCTGGTTTGGTGGTTACGGTCTGGAAGGTACCGGACAATGGATGGCCAGTATCGGTCTGGAACCGGGTTACCTGATGGCCTTATTGGCTGGCAGTGCTGAGTTCTTCGGTGGTCTGGCGCTGGTCTTCGGTCTGCTTACCCGTCCGGCGGCAGTGGTCAGTGCTTTTACCATGCTGATCGCGATCTTCAGTGTGCATATCAGCAATGGCCTGTTTATGAGCAATAACGGCTACGAATACGCGCTGACGCTTTTTGCAGTAACCGTTGCGCTGGCGATTCAGGGCGGTGGTGCGCTGTCGGTTGATCGTGTGCTGGCGGAGCGTCTGCGCTGAACTGCAGAGTTTGAGGCCCGCTTAACGGAAACGTTGTTCACTCAGCTAATCATTAAGAGTCGGTTGAATGTGAACAGCCTTTGCGGGGCAAGCCCCTGCGCCCCAACTTGGGGATCTTTGTAGTGGTCTAATCAATCCGGACACCCGCTTAGGTGATAAAATCACAACCCAAGAGGTGTCCAATGAAAAAACAACGTCGTAT
>NZ_JABVCB010000003.1:0-16526 GCF_020320405.1 Thalassolituus sp. ST750PaO-4 | reverse complement strand
GGTACTATCGGTCACGTTGACCACGGTAAAACCACTCTGACTGCGGCTCTGACCCGCGTATGTTCCGAAGTATGGGGCGGTGCAGCGGTAGCGTTCGACGGTATCGACAATGCTCCTGAAGAGCGTGAGCGTGGTATCACCATTTCTACCTCCCACGTAGAATACGAATCTCCGAACCGTCACTACGCACACGTAGACTGCCCGGGCCACGCTGACTATGTTAAAAACATGATCACCGGTGCTGCGCAGATGGACGGCGCGATCCTGGTATGTGGTTCTACTGACGGCCCAATGCCTCAGACCCGTGAACACATCCTGCTGTCCCGTCAGGTTGGTGTACCTTACATCGTTGTATTCCTGAACAAAGCTGACCTGCTGGCTGAAGATTGCGGCGGTGCCGATTCTGAAGAATACGCAGAGATGCTGGAACTGGTTGAAATGGAACTGCGTGACCTGCTGTCTGAATACGACTTCCCAGGCGACGACACTCCAATCATCCCGGGTTCTGCTCTGATGGCCCTGAACGGCGAAGATGAGAACGAAATGGGTACTACCGCTGTTAAGAAGCTGGTAGAAACTCTGGATTCTTATATCCCTGAGCCAGAGCGTGCTATCGACGGCGCCTTCCTGATGCCAATCGAAGACGTATTCTCTATCCAGGGTCGTGGTACTGTTGTTACCGGCCGTGTTGAGCGTGGTATCGTTCGCACTGGTGAAGAACTGTCCATCATCGGTATCAAAGAGACCATCAAGACTACCTGTACTGGTGTTGAGATGTTCCGTAAGATCCTGGACGAAGGCCGTGCTGGTGAGAACGTAGGTGTTCTGCTGCGTGGTACCAAGCGTGACGAAGTTGAGCGTGGTCAGGTTCTGGCGAAGCCAGGTTCTATCACTCCTCACACCAAGTTCGAATCTGAAGTATACGTACTGGGTAAAGATGAAGGTGGTCGTCACACTCCATTCTTCAAAGGTTACCGTCCACAGTTCTACTTCCGTACCACTGACGTAACTGGTGCTTGTGAGCTGCCAGAAGGCGTTGAGATGGTAATGCCAGGTGACAACGTTAAGCTGACCATCACTCTGATCGCTCCGATCGCGATGGATGAAGGTCTGCGTTTTGCGATCCGTGAAGGCGGTCGTACTGTTGGTGCCGGTGTTGTAGCAAAAATTATTGAATAATCAACCGTTAAGGCTTGATTATTCAGTCGGGGTGCTGTAACTTACGGCGCCCTAATTGAGTGTCTTTAGGCCAGTAGTTCAATTGGTAGAGCACCGGTCTCCAAAACCGGGTGTTGGGGGTTCGAGTCCCTCCTGGCCTGCCAAATTCTTGAATGGCAGCTTCGGCTGCCATTTTTGGCTTCAGGGAATTGTGATGAGTACCGATAGCAAAGCAAGTAAATCACCGTTGGATATATTGAAGTGGCTGCTGGCTGCAGCTTTTCTCGCTGCTGCCGTTGTGGGTAACTATGTCTACGCTGACATGCCCCTGCTGTACCGGGTTCTGGGTGTTATTGTTCTGATGGCGATCAGTGCTGGTTTTGCACTGACCAGTTCTCAGGGCAAAGCATTTATGCAATTACTGAAAGAAGCCAATGTGGAGCGCCGCAAAGTTGTGTGGCCAACGCGTCAGGAAACGACGCAGACCACCATGATTGTTGTGGTAGTTGTGGTATTGATGGCGCTGGTTCTGTGGGGACTTGATTCTCTGTTGGGCTGGCTTGTTTCGTTGCTGGTAGGCTGAGGAGCTTTAAATGGCTATGCGCTGGTATGTAGTACACGCCTACTCAGGTTACGAAAAACGCGTACAGAATGCTCTGAAAGAGCGCGTCGAGCTGCATGGTATGCAGGATTTTTTCGGCGATATTCTGGTTCCTACTGAAGAAGTAGTTGAAGTTCGCGAAGGCAAGAAGCGTAAGAGCGAGCGTAAGTTCTATCCGGGTTACGTTCTTGTTCAGATGGAAATGAATGACGAGAGCTGGCACCTGGTTAAACAGACTCCTCGCGTCATGGGCTTTATTGGCGGAACTGCCGATAAGCCGGCTCCGATCACTGATCGTGAAGCGGATGCCATTCTGCAGCGTGTGCGTGATGGTGCGGATCGTCCTACCCATAAAACCATTTACGAGCCAGGTGAAGTTGTGCGCGTGACCGATGGTCCGTTTGCCGACTTTAACGGTGTGGTTGAGGGTGTAGATTACGAGAAATCCCGTCTGCAGGTTGCGGTAACAATTTTTGGACGTGCGACGCCGGTCGAGCTGGAATTTACCCAGGTCGAAAAAGCAGGCTGAGCATTTGTTGAATGACCGGATTTCCGGTCGGGGAGCGCTGAACCCCTTTGGTGTGTCAGTGCGTTAATACCCATTCGGAGAAAACACATGGCTAAGAAAGTCGAAGGCTACATCAAGCTGCAGGTTGCAGCTGGTAAAGCGAACCCAAGTCCACCAGTTGGTCCGGCTCTGGGTCAGAAAGGTCTGAACATCATGGAATTCTGTAAAGCGTTCAATGCTCAGACTCAGGGTATGGAAGCTGGCATGCCAGTTCCAGTGATCATCACTGCATACAGTGACCGTTCATTCACCTTCGAACTGAAAACTCCTCCTGCATCTTACCTGCTGAAAAAAGCAGCTGGCCTGACCAGTGGTTCTGCTCGTCCGAACACTGTGAAAGTCGGTACTGTTAACCGTGCTCAGCTGGAAGAAATTGCCAACGTTAAAATGAAAGACCTGACTGCAGCCGATATGGATGCAGCGGTACGTACCATCGCTGGTTCTGCCCGCGCTATGGGTCTGAACGTGGAAGGAGTTGAGTAATGGCTAAGCTGACTAAGCGCCAGAAGGCAATCGCAGAGAAAGTAGAAGCCGGCAAAGTATATTCTTTCGCTGATGCAGCTGCTCTGCTGGGTGAACTGTCCACCGTTAAGTTCAAAGAATCTGTAGACGTTGCCGTAAACCTGGGCATCGATGCACGTAAATCCGATCAGAACGTTCGTAGCTCTACCGTGCTGCCAAACGGCACCGGTAAGACCATGCGCGTTGCTGTATTCACTCAGGGCGCAAACGCTGAAGCTGCTAAAGCTGCAGGCGCCGACGAAGTGGGTATGGACGATCTGGCTGAGAAAATCAAAGGCGGCGACCTGAACTTTGACGTTGTTATTGCTTCTCCGGATGCAATGCGCGTTGTAGGTATGCTGGGTCAGGTACTGGGTCCACGTGGCCTGATGCCAAACCCGAAAGTAGGTACTGTAACTCCAGACGTTGCTACCGCCGTTAAAAATGCCAAAGCAGGTCAGGTGCGTTACCGCAATGACAAGAACGGTATTATCCACACCACCATCGGTAAAGTGGATTTCACCGCTCAGGCTCTGCAGGAAAACCTGACAGCCCTGCTGGCTGACCTGAAAAAAGCCAAACCTTCTTCTGCCAAAGGCGTTTACATGAAGAAAGTGACCATCAGCACTACGATGGGTCCTGGTTTGGTGGTTGATCACTCTTCTCTGGATTTTTAATCCGGGCTGACTGATTAGCCAAACGATCTTTGGGGTTGTCGCCGGATAAATTATCCAGGTGGCAGCTGTCAAAGACCGCAGGAGTGAGGATAAGCCTCTGGTTTGTCCTCACTTAATATTTCCTGCGTAGATGGTGTGTGGCCCCTTCAGAATTCTGAATTGTCACACCGAGACTGGCTCATCTGAGCTCAATTTAACTTTTTAGGAGTTAATCGTGGCCTTAGGACTCGAAGATAAGAAGGCGATTGTCGCCGAAGTCCAGGAAGCAGCTCAAGGTGCTCTGTCTGCTGTTGTTGCGGATTCCCGCGGCGTAACAGTAGGCGCCATGACCGCTCTGCGTAAAGAAGCACGTGAAGCTGGTGTTTGGATGAAAGTCGTCCGTAACACTCTGGCTCGCCGTGCTGTTGAAGGTACCCCATACGAGTGTCTGACTGACGTCCTCGTTGGCCCAAGCCTGATTGCTTTCTCTACCGAACACCCAGGTGCGGCTGCCCGTATCTTTAAAGAGTTCGCTAAGCAGAACAGCAAGTTTGAGCTGAAAGCCGGTGCTTTCGAAGGTTCCGTAGTTTCTATCGACATGCTGGCAACTCTGCCGACTTACGACGAAGCTATCGCGAAACTGATGAGCGTCATGAAAGAAGCGTCTGCAGGCAAACTGGTTCGTACCATTGCTGCTATCCGCGACCAGAAAGAACAAGCTGCCTGATTTCAGGTGGATCTTACAACGATTTAACGAGCACTTTGCTCCATTAAATTTAGGAATAGTCTCATGTCACTGACTAAAGAAGATATCATCAACGCTATCGCTGAAATGTCCGTAATGGACGTTGTAGAACTGGTTTCTGCGATGGAAGAAAAATTCGGCGTATCTGCTGCAGCTGCAGTAGTTGCTGGTCCAGCTGCTGGCGGCGACGCTGGTGCTGCTGAAGCACAATCAGAATTCGACGTAATCCTGAGCGGTGCTGGCGACAAGAAAGTTAACGTAATCAAAGCAGTACGTGAACTGACTGGTCTGGGCCTGAAAGAAGCTAAAGCAATGGTTGATGGTGCTCCAGCAACTGTTAAAGAAGGCGTTTCTAAAGAAGACGCTGAAGCTGCTAAAGCAACTCTTGAAGCGGCTGGTGCTCTGGTCGAGATCAAGTAATTTGCAATTCATTGCAAAGATGCTTTTGCCGCGCCAGATTCTGAGCGCGGCAACCGGCTGACGGGTTTTTCCCGTCGGCCTTTTTCACGTTATGGAATTCGTGAGCACGCTGGCATACTGCTGGGTTCAAACGCAAGGCAAGTCCTTGAGCCATGGGTGTAACGCCCAATCGAGGAAACAGTCCGGGGATAACTGATGGCTTACTCATATACTGAGAAAAAACGTATCCGTAAGGATTTCGGTAAATTACCGAGTGTCATGGATGTGCCATACCTGTTGGCCATTCAAATCGACTCCTATCGCAAATTCTTGCAAGAGGGGGCATTCGCTGAGGACCGTATCGATATTGGTCTTCATGCAGCATTTAAATCTGTCTTCCCAATTGTAAGTTATTCCGGGAATGCGGCTCTGGAGTACGTGAGCTACCGCCTCGGTACCCCTACCTTTGATGAAAAAGAGTGTATGTTGCGTGGTGTTACCTACGCTGCACCGCTGCGCGTCAAGGTTCGTCTGATTATTTACGATAAAGAATCTTCGACCAAAGCCATCAAAGACATTAAAGAACAAGAAGTCTACATGGGTGAAATGCCCCTGATGACTGACAACGGTACCTTTATCGTTAACGGTACCGAGCGCGTGATCGTGTCTCAGCTGCACCGTTCACCTGGTGTGTTCTTCGATCACGACAAAGGTAAAACCCATTCTTCCGGTAAGCTGCTGTATAACGCCCGCGTTATTCCTTACCGTGGTTCATGGCTGGACTTCGAGTTCGATCCGAAAGACCTGGTCTTCGTTCGTATCGACCGTCGTCGTAAGCTGCCTGCATCTATTCTGCTGCGCGCTCTGGGCTTCTCTACTGAAGAAATCCTGGCGACCTTCTTTGAAAACGACAGCTACCGTCTGACCGATGACGGTGCCATGCTGAAGCTGATCCCGGCGCGTCTGCGTGGTGAAACTGCTGCGTTCGATATCAAAGACAATGACGGCAATGTGATCGTTGAAGGCACCCGCCGTATTACTGCCCGCCATATCCGTCAGCTGGAAAAAGCTAACGTTGAAGAGCTGGCAGTACCTGTGGATTACCTGCTGGGTAAATCCATGGCAAAAGACATCATTGATCAGAAGAGCGGTGAAGTTCTGGCTGCAGCCAACAGTGAAGTGACTGTTGAATTGCTGGCCAAAATGGCTGCTTCCGGCATCAAAGAGTTTGAAACCATTTACACCAATGAACTGGACTGCGGTTCGTTCATGTCTGACACCCTGCGTGCCGATCCGACCAGCAATGCTCTGGAAGCGCTGGTTGAAATCTACCGCATGATGCGTCCTGGTGAGCCACCAACAAAAGAAAGTGCCGAAGCGCTGTTCGAAAACCTGTTCTTCAGTGACGAGCGCTACGACCTGTCTGCGGTTGGTCGCATGAAGTTCAACCGTCGTATCGGCCGTGAAGAAATCACCGGTGCCGGCACGCTGGATAAAGAAGACATCATCGCGGTTATGAAAACCCTGATCGATATCCGTAACGGTAAAGGCATCGTTGACGACATCGACCATCTGGGTAACCGTCGTATCCGTTCTGTGGGCGAAATGGCCGAAAACCAGTTCCGTGTAGGTCTGGTACGTGTTGAGCGTGCAGTACGTGAGCGTCTGTCTATGGCAGAATCCGAAGGCCTGATGCCTCAGGATCTGATCAACGCCAAGCCGGTTGCGGCAGCCGTTAAAGAATTCTTCGGCTCTTCCCAGCTGTCTCAGTTTATGGACCAGAACAACCCGCTGTCTGAGGTAACTCACAAGCGTCGTATTTCTGCTCTTGGACCTGGCGGTCTGACCCGTGAACGTGCAGGCTTCGAAGTGCGTGACGTACACGCGACTCACTACGGTCGCGTATGTCCTATTGAAACGCCTGAAGGTCCGAACATTGGTCTGATCAACTCTCTGGCATCTTATGCCCGCACCAACGAATACGGTTTCCTCGAAACTCCGTACCGTCGTGTTGTTGAAGGTGTTGTGACCGATGAGATCATCTACGTATCTGCTATTGAAGAAGCGGATTACGTTATTGCACAGGCCTCGGTTGAAACTGATGAAAACGGCAAGCTGCAGGGCGACCTGATTTCTGTTCGTCATCAGAACGAATTCACCGTGATGTCTCCGGACAACGTAACCCTGCAGGACGTATCTCCGCAGCAGGTTGTGTCCATCGCTGCATCCCTGATCCCGTTCCTCGAACACGATGACGCCAACCGCGCATTGATGGGATCGAACATGCAGCGTCAGGCCGTTCCGACCCTGAAATCAGAGAAGCCTCTGGTGGGTACCGGTATGGAACGTTCTGTAGCGGCTGACTCCGGTGTGTGTGTGGTGGCCAAACGTGGCGGTGTGATCGACTCCGTTGACGCATCCCGTATCGTGGTAAAAGTGAACGATGACGAAACCGTTGCTGGTGAAGCCGGTGTCGACATCTACAACCTGACCAAATACACCCGTTCTAACCAGAACACCTGCATCAATCAGCGTCCGCTGGTGAAAGCCGGTGATAGCATTGAACGTGGCGACATCATGGCTGACGGTCCGTCCGTTGACCTGGGTGAGCTGGCTCTGGGCCAGAACTTCCGCATCGCCTTCATGCCGTGGAACGGTTACAACTACGAAGACTCCATCCTGCTGTCCGAGCGTGTGTCTCAGGAAGATCGCCTGACCACCATCCACATTCAGGAACTGACCTGTGTGGCGCGTGACACCAAGCTGGGCGCAGAAGAAATCACGTCGGATATTCCGAACGTGGGTGAAGCTGCCCTGGGTAAACTGGACGAGTCCGGTATCGTTTATATCGGTGCTGAAGTTAAGCCTGGCGACATCCTGGTTGGTAAGGTAACACCTAAAGGTGAAACCCAGCTGACTCCGGAAGAAAAACTGCTGCGTGCGATCTTCGGTGAAAAAGCCTCTGACGTAAAAGATACTTCTCTGCGCGTTAAGACCGGCACCACCGGTACCGTAATCGACGTACAGGTCTTCACCCGTGATGGCGTGGAAAAAGACCAGCGTGCGCTGGAAATCGAACAGATGCAGCTGGACGAAGTCCGCAAAGATCTGAACGAAGAAATGCGTATCGTTAAAGGTGCTACTTACGAGCGTCTGCAGCGTGCCCTGAACGGTGCTGTAGTGAATGCCGCTCCTGGCCTGAAGAAAGGCGACAGCCTGACTCAAGAGTACCTGCAGTCTCTGGAAGCCGATCAGTGGTTCAAGATCCTGCCACAGGACGAAGCACTGGCGGAAATGCTGGACGTTGCCGAGAAATCTCTGGCCGAGCGTCGCAAGCAGCTGGATGACAAGTTCGAAGACAAGAAGCGCAAGCTGCAGACCGGCGATGACCTGGCTCCTGGCGTACTGAAGATTGTTAAGGTGTACCTGGCAATCAAACGTAAGATCCAGCCTGGTGACAAGATGGCGGGTCGTCACGGTAACAAAGGTGTTATCTCGGCGATCAAACCAATCGAAGATATGCCATACGATGAAAACGGCGTGGCCGTGGACATCTGTCTGAACCCGCTGGGTGTACCGTCGCGTATGAACGTGGGTCAGATCATGGAGATCCACCTGGGTCTGGCAGCCAAAGGTCTGGGCGAGAAAATCGACCGCATGATCAAAGAACAGCAGGAAATCGCCAAGCTGCGTGAACTGCTGAACGAGATCTACAACGGTGGTGATGGCCGCGTCGAAGACTTTGACAGCTTCAGCGATGCTGAAATCCTGGAACTGGGTAACAACCTGCGTGGCGGTGTGCCAATGGCAACACCAGCGTTTGACGGCGCCAAAGAAGCCGAAATCAAGCGTATGCTGCGTCTGGCCGATCTGCCGGATTCCGGTCAGATGACGCTGTACGATGGTCGCACAGGCGAAGCCTTCGACCGTCAGGTAACCGTAGGTTACATGTACATGCTGAAACTGAACCACCTGGTTGACGACAAGATGCACGCCCGTTCGACCGGTTCTTACAGTCTGGTTACCCAGCAGCCGCTTGGCGGTAAAGCACAGTTCGGTGGTCAGCGTTTCGGGGAGATGGAAGTGTGGGCACTGGAAGCATACGGTGCCGCTTACACTCTGCAGGAAATGCTTACTGTTAAATCCGATGACGTGGCCGGCCGTACCAAGATGTATAAAAACATCGTGGATGGCGACCACCGTATGGAAGCCGGTATGCCGGAATCCTTTAACGTACTGGTTAAAGAGATCCGCTCGCTGGGCATCGACATCGAACTGGAAAACGAATAAGCGGATGAGCAGTGTTCGGGTGGCGGAAGCCGCCTGAGCCTGACTCCAAACGGAGCAAAATATGAAAGACTTAGTCAATTTTCTGCGTAATCAGAACAACGCTGACGAGTTTGACGCCATCCGCATCGGACTCGCCTCGCCAGAGATGATTCGTTCCTGGTCTTTCGGCGAAGTTAAAAAGCCGGAAACCATTAACTACCGTACGTTCAAGCCTGAGCGTGACGGTCTGTTCTGTGCGCGTATCTTTGGTCCTATCAAAGATTACGAATGTCTGTGTGGTAAGTACAAGCGTCTGAAGCACCGCGGCGTAATCTGTGAGAAGTGTGGCGTTGAAGTAACTCAGGCCAAAGTACGCCGTGAGCGTATGGGTCACATTGAGCTGGCTTCCCCGGTTGCTCACATCTGGTTCCTGAAGTCGCTGCCATCCCGTATCGGTCTGATGCTGGATATGACGCTGCGCGATATCGAACGCATTCTGTACTATGAATCATTCGTAGTGACCGAGCCTGGCATGACCACCCTGGATGTGGGTCAGCTGCTGAGCGACGAACAGTACTACGAAGCGATTGAAGAGTTTGGTGACGAGTTCGAAGCCAAAATGGGTGCGGAAGCCATTCAGGCACTGCTCGGCCAGATCGAACTGGGCGAAGAAGTTCAGCGTCTGCGTGAAGAAATTCCGACAACCAGCTCTGAAACCAAGATCAAGAAGCTGTCCAAGCGTCTGAAGCTGCTGGAAGCTTTCCACCACTCCGGTAACGATCCGAAGTGGATGATCATGTCTGTACTGCCAGTACTGCCACCGGATCTGCGTCCGCTGGTACCGCTGGATGGTGGCCGTTTTGCGACCTCCGATCTGAACGATCTGTACCGTCGTGTGATCAACCGTAACAACCGTCTGAAGCGCCTGCTGGAGCTGAATGCTCCGGACATCATCGTACGCAACGAAAAGCGTATGCTGCAGGAAGCTGTGGATGCGCTGCTGGATAACGGCCGTCGTGGCCGTGCCATCACCGGTTCCAACAAGCGTCCGCTGAAGTCTCTGGCTGACATGATCAAAGGTAAGCAGGGTCGTTTCCGTCAGAACCTGCTGGGTAAGCGCGTTGACTACTCTGGCCGTTCGGTAATTACCGTTGGTCCACAGCTGCGCCTGCATCAGTGTGGTCTGCCAAAGAAAATGGCTCTGGAACTGTTCAAGCCGTTTATCTTCAGCAAACTGGAACACCGTGGTCTGGCGACAACCATTAAAGCTGCGAAGAAAATGGTTGAGCGCGAAACCGCAGAAGTCTGGGATATCCTGGCTGACGTTATCCGTGAACACCCGGTAATGCTGAACCGTGCACCAACACTGCACCGTTTGGGTATTCAGGCGTTCGAACCTCAGCTGATCGAAGGTAAAGCGATCCAGCTGCATCCACTGGTGTGTGCGGCTTATAACGCTGACTTCGACGGTGACCAGATGGCGGTACACGTACCGCTGACTATCGAAGCGCAGCTGGAAGCCCGCGCGCTGATGATGGCAACCAACAACGTACTGTCTCCTGCTAACGGTGAGCCAATCATCGTTCCTTCTCAGGACGTGGTACTGGGTCTGTACTGGATGACCCGTGAGCGTATCAACGCCAAAGGCGAAGGTATGTTCCTGGCTGACCTGGACGAAGTGACCCGTGCTTATCAGACCGGTTCTGCGCACCTGCAGGCCAAGGTTAAAGTGCGTATCACCGAAACTCTGGTTGACGAGCAGGGCAACGAACAGTCTGAAACCAAGGTGGTTGATACCACGATCGGTCGTGCACTGCTGTTCCGCATCGTGCCAAAAGGTCTGCCGTTTGAGCTGATCAACCGCCCGATGAAGAAGAAAGCGATCTCCAACATGATCAACACTGCGTACCGCCGTGTGGGTCTGAAGGACACCGTCGTTTTCGCTGACCAGGTGATGTATACCGGCTTCCAGTATGCAACCCGTTCCGGTTCTTCTATCGGTGTGAACGATTTCGTTATTCCGGATGAGAAAGCAGAAATCGTTGCTAACGCTGACGCTGAAGTAAAAGAGATCGAAAGCCAGTTTGCTTCCGGTCTGGTTACCCACGGCGAAAAATACAACAAGGTTATCGACATCTGGTCGCGCGCTAACGAACTGGTAGCGAAGGCGATGATGGATAACCTGGGTAAAGAGAAAGTGATCGACCGCGACGGTAACGAAGTGGATCAGGAATCTTTCAACTCCGTCTACATGATGGCTGACTCCGGTGCTCGTGGTAGCCCGGCTCAGATTCGTCAGCTGGCCGGTATGCGTGGTCTGATGGCGAAGCCGGACGGCTCCATCATCGAAACGCCGATTGTGGCGAACTTCCGTGAAGGTCTGAACGTACTGCAGTACTTCACCTCGACTCACGGTGCGCGTAAAGGTCTGGCGGATACCGCTCTGAAAACTGCGAACTCCGGTTACCTGACCCGTCGTCTGGTTGACGTAGCGCAGGATCTGGTGGTTACCGAGCAGGATTGTGGTACCGAACAGGGTCTGATCATGACTCCGCTGATCGAAGGCGGTGACGTGGTTGTGGCGCTGGGTGATCGTATCCTGGGTCGTGTCATTGCGACTGACGTATACAAGCCGGGTGCTGAAGGCGACATCGTTGTGCCGGCCGGTACTCTGATCGACGAAGCCTGGGTACAGACCATTGAATCTGAAGGTATCGACGAAGTGCGTGTGCGCTCCGCCATTACCTGTCAGAGCCGTGTTGGTATCTGTTCTTCCTGTTACGGTCGTGATCTGGGTCGCGGACATCAGGTGAACGTAGGTGAAGCGGTTGGTGTTATTGCTGCTCAGTCGATCGGTGAGCCAGGTACACAGCTGACCATGCGTACGTTCCACATTGGTGGTGCGGCATCGCGTTCTTCTGCAGCTGACAGCGTGCAGGTTAAGAACAACGGTACTGTTCGTCTGCATAACCTGAAGACCGTTGTTAAAGAAAACGGCGATCTGGTTGCTGTATCCCGTTCCGGTTCCATTGCTGTTGCCGATGAGCACGGCCGTGAACGCGAACTGTACAAACTGCCATACGGTGCTGTGATCAGCGTCCAGGATGGCCAGAAGGTTGAGGCCGGTCAGAAAGTGGCCAGCTGGGATCCGCACACTCACCCGATTGTGACCGAAGTAAAAGGTCGTATCGAATTCGTGGGTATGGAAGAAGGTATCACCATCAACCGTCAGACCGACGAGTTGACCGGTCTGTCCAATATCGAGGTCATCGATCCTAAAGATCGTCCGGCGGCTGGTAAGGACATCCGTCCGATGGTGAAACTGGTGGATGCGTCCGGTAAAGACGTGATCCTGCCGGGTACCAATACTCCGGCGCAGTACATGCTGCCAGCCAACGCTCTGGTGAACCATGAAAATGGTACCGAAGTGGCCGTGGGTGACGTTATCGCACGTATTCCTCAGGAATCGTCCGGTAACAAGGACATCACCGGTGGTCTGCCACGCGTAGCGGATCTGTTCGAAGCCCGTAAGCCGAAAGAACCTGCCATTCTGGCGGAGATCACCGGTACTGTGAGCTTCGGTAAAGAGACTAAAGGTAAGAAGCGTCTGGTGATCACTCCGAACAATGGCGGCGAGCCATATGAAGAGCTGATCCACAAGTGGCGTCACATGAACGTGTTCGAAGGTGAACAGGTCGAGAAGGGTGAGGTTATCTCTGACGGCCCGATGAACCCGCACGATATTCTGCGTCTGAAGAGCGTGGGCGATCTGGCGATGTACATCACCAACGAAGTTCAGGAAGTTTACCGCCTTCAGGGTGTAGGCATCGATGATAAGCACATCGAAGTGATTGTGCGTCAGATGCTGCGTAAGGTTCTGATCACTGAAAACGGTGACAGCTCCTTTATCCCGGGTGATCAGGTTGAATACTCTGCGTTCCTCGAAGAAAACGAGAAACTGGAAGCAGCCGGTAAGATCACTGCGAAAGGCGAACGTGTGCTGCTGGGTATCACCAAGGCCTCGCTGGCGACCGAATCCTTCATCTCCGCGGCCTCCTTCCAGGAGACTACCCGCGTACTGACTGAAGGTGCGGTAACCGGTAAGGTTGACCACCTGCGCGGCCTGAAAGAAAACGTGGTTGTGGGTCGACTGATCCCTGCGGGTACTGGTCTTGCGTACCACGCTGAGCGTAAGCGTAAGCGTCAGACCCGTGAGAATGATCGCCTCAAGACTACGCCGGCTGGTATGAATGTATCGGCCGACGAAATGGAAGCTAAGTTCAGCGAAGCTTTCAGCGATAAGTAAGTCATTGGTTGTAAAACAATCAATGGCTTGACGACTGGGGCTGGGAGGATTATCCTTCCGGCCCCTTTTATTGCGTCAGAATTTTCTGGCGTTTTTGTTAGTGATAATTGGAGTTTGCTAAATGGCTACAATCAACCAGTTGGTTCGTCAGCCTCGTAAACGCAAAGTGGCTAAGAGTGACGTACCTGCACTGCAGGCGTGTCCTCAGCGTCGTGGCGTATGTACCCGTGTATATACTACCACTCCGAAAAAGCCTAACTCGGCACTGCGTAAAGTATGTCGTGTGCGTTTGACGAATGGTTTCGAAGTGTCTTCCTACATCGGTGGTGAAGGTCACAACCTGCAGGAACACAGTGTTGTTCTGATCCGTGGCGGTCGTGTAAAAGACTTGCCAGGTGTTCGTTACCACACTGTTCGCGGCTCTCTGGATACTTCCGGTGTTGCGAATCGTAAACAAGCCCGTTCTAAGTACGGTGCAAAACGTCCTAAGAAATAATTTCTTAAGACTTGGATAAGAGTAAGGCTGAGTTGATCGTTGAATCAGGATGCTCAGACTGACCTGAAGACCTAAGAGGGCTTATCATGCCAAGAAGACGCGTCGCTGCGAAGCGCGAGATCCTGCCAGATCCGAAGTTCGGAAACGTTACACTGGCAAAATTTATGAACCACGTAATGATCAGTGGTAAAAAATCCATCGCCGAGAAAATCGTTTATGGCGCACTGGATACCATGGCTCAGAAACAAGGTGGCGATCCGCTGGAAATGTTTGAAAAAGCATTAGAATCCATCCAGCCACTGGTTGAAGTTAAAAGCCGCCGTGTTGGTGGTGCAACCTATCAGGTACCTGTGGAGGTTCGTCCTTCACGTCGTCAGGCGCTGGCAATGCGCTGGCTGGTAGATGCAGCACGTAAGCGTGGTGAGAAGTCCATGGCTCAGCGCCTGGCTAATGAAATGATGGAAGCCTGTGAAGGTAAAGGTTCAGCCGTTAAGAAGCGTGAAGATGTTCACCGCATGGCTGAAGCGAACAAGGCTTTCTCTCACTACCGCTTTTAATTGATTCGAGGACTGCACAGTGGCACGCACAACTCCCATTGAGCGTTACCGCAACATTGGTATTTGTGCTCACGTGGATGCGGGTAAAACCACAACCACGGAGCGAGTACTGTTTTACACCGGTGTTTCTCACAAAATTGGTGAGGTGCATGATGGCGCAGCCACAATGGACTGGATGGAGCAGGAGCAGGAGCGTGGTATCACCATTACTTCTGCTGCTACCACCTGTTTCTGGTCGGGCATGGCGCAACAGTTCGAGCAACACCGTATCAACATCATCGATACTCCGGGACACGTTGACTTCACTATTGAAGTAGAACGTTCCCTGCGGGTTCTGGATGGTGCGGTGGTGGTGCTGTGTGGATCCTCGGGCGTACAGCCTCAGACTGAGACTGTGTGGCGTCAGGCCAACAAGTACGAAGTACCGCGTATGGTCTTCGTGAACAAGATGGACCGCGCCGGTGCAGACTTCTTTATGGTTGTTAAACAACTTAAAGATCGTCTCAACGCCAATGCTGTACCTATTCAGATCAACATCGGTACGGAAGACAATTTCCGTGGCGTTGTTGACCTGATCAAAATGAAAGCCATCAGCTGGAGTGAAGCTGATCAGGGCATGACCTTCAGTTATGAAGAGATCCCTGCAGAGCTGGCCGATGTCGCCGCCGAATGGCGCGAGAAGCTGATTGAAGCAGCAGCCGAAGCCAATGATGAGCTGATGAACAAATACCTCGAAGGCGAAGAGCTTTCCGAGGACGAAATTAAAGCTGCGCTGCGTCAACAGACGCTGGCCGGCGAGATCGTATTGGTCACCTGTGGTTCAGCCTTTAAAAATAAAGGTGTGCAGGCGGTGCTGGACGCTGTTGTTGAGTTCATGCCATCCCCGACCGAAGTTAAAGCGATTGAAGGTATTCTCGATGATGCGGCCGAAACCGTTGCGGTTCGTGAAGCATCTGATGAAGAGCCGTTCTCTGCGCTGGCATTTAAAATTGCCACCGATCCCTTTGTTGGTACCCTGACATTTATCCGTGTTTATTCCGGGGTACTGAATTCCGGTGATGCTGTTTATAACCCGGTAAAAGGTAAGCGCGAGCGTGTTGGCCGTATGGTGCAGATGCACGCCAATGCCCGAGAAGAAATTAAAGAAGTCCGTGCCGGCGATATTGCCGCACTGATTGGCCTGAAAGATGTCACTACCGGGGATACCCTGTGTGACCAGGACAAGCGCATCACCCTCGAACGCATGGAATTCCCGGATCCGGTAATTTCGGTTGCGGTTGAGCCTAAGTCGAAAGCGGACCAGGAAAAGATGGGCGTTGCACTGGGCAAGCTTGCTCAGGAAGACCCGTCCTTCCGTGTCGAAACCGACGAAGAAACCGGCCAGACCATTATCTCCGGTATGGGTGAGTTACACCTGGACATCATCGTCGACCGTATGCGTCGTGAGTTCAAAGTGGAAGCGAACGTTGGTAAGCCTCAGGTTGCTTACCGTGAAAAGATCACTGCCACGGTAGAGATCAACAACAAGTTCGCCAAGCAGTCCGGTGGGCGTGGCCAGTATGGTCATGTTGTTATCAGATTCGAGCCATCCGATCAGGAAGGGCTGGAGTTTGTTAACGAAATCGTTGGTGGTGCTATTCCGCGTGAATACATCCCGGCGGTTGAAAAAGGTATTGCTGAGCAGATGAAGAACGGTGTTCTGGCGGGTTACCCATTACTGGGCCTGAAAGCAACGCTGATCGACGGCTCATACCATGACGTTGACTCGAATGAGATGGCATTTAAAATTGCTGCCTCACAAGCCACAAAGCAACTTTCAGAGAAGGGCAAAGCCGTGCTGCTTGAGCCAATGATGAAAGTTGAAGTTGTAACCCCTGAAGATTACATGGGTGATGTGGTGGGCGACCTGAATCGTCGTCGTGGCTTGATTTCTGGAATGGACGATACCCCTTCAGGCAAGGTGGTTGATGCCAGCGTGCCACTGGCAGAGATGTTCGGTTATGCGACCGATCTGCGCTCCGCCTCTCAGGGCCGTGCGACCTATTCCATGGAATTTGAAAAATATTCGGAAGCACCATCCAGTGTGGCCGAAGCAATTATTACAAGAGCTTAATCATTTACGATATTGAACGAGGTGTTCTATGGCTAAGGAAACGTTTGAACGTTCCAAACCCCACGTAAACGTGGGTACTATCGGTCACGTTGACCACGGTAAAACCACTCTGACTGCGGCTCTGACCCGCGTATGTTCCGAAGTATGGGGCGGTGCA